>NZ_JBHRZS010000006.1:0-1071616 GCF_042649705.1 Algoriphagus namhaensis | reverse complement strand
GTTGTTATTCGCGTCTCCGCTAGTCAACGTCGCGCCGCCTGCAAATGGGTCCGTTACCACTACGCCGGTCAAGTCTGTGTTACCAGTGTTGTCTACCACGATCGTGTAGTTCAACGTCGTTGGTGCATCGATGCTCGCCTGATCCACGTCCTTGCTAATCGTCAAAGAGCAAGTTCCAATGGTTAAAGTCACTGGAGTTCTGGTCAAGCTTTCACACCCGGTAATATCATCCACAGAAGCTGCATAAAAAGTTTTTTGACCTACCGTACTCCAAGAAGGGCTCAGAACTGGATTCCCGTTCGCGGGGACTTCATACCAGACAACACTTGATCCATTTGGTGCTGTGGCTGTAGGAATCAATGATACTCCTTCGTCAAAACATTCAAATTGATCCCCTCCAGAAACTGGCGCATCTGGAGCGTCATTTATAACCACTGTAACTTTCTTTATAAGCTCACAATTGGTTGCTGGGTCCGTGCCTTTAATCCAATAATCTCCTGAAACCGATATTGCACTAGGATTTGACAGAGTATTTTGCGCAAATTCATCCTCCCAATACGTAAATTCCAACCCTGCAGAAGACCCATTAGTTACAGCCGCCGCAGTAATATCTACAGTAAGAGGCTCACAAACGGCAGGTGGAGAGTTAATGGTAAGTACAATAGGATCATTTACTGTTACATCAAGTACAATATCATCAGAATCAACTCCTTTAGTAGAAGTTAAAGTTACAGAGTAAGTACCTGCATTCGCATAAGTGTGCGTAGGATTTTCAGCTGTAGAAGTATTCCCATCACCAAAATCCCATAAATATGAAAAAGCAACATTCTCGTCACCACCATTAGAGAGGTTTGTGAACGAGACATCAAAATTTTCACAAAAAGTATTAAACTCAAAATTTGCAACAACAGGGGTCTCTACTACGAAACCCTCTCCGACATAGTCACACTGAGAATTACCAGCTGTGGAAGGACAGGTTTTAACATCCGCTTTAGCATTACCAGTTATCCAGGTCTGATAGACGTTTTTGATTTCTACCTTTGACCCATAATTCCATGTGAAGTCAGATATTTTTATCTGTAAACCATCGGTAATATTGATGGTGTTTCCATTAGCGTCTTCAACTACTATACAAAGAGCCTGCTGGCCTTGGGAAATCCCATCAATAATAAGATCGTACTGAGCATGAAAATTATAGCCATTTCCACTTACTATGAAAGTAGCCCAAACCTCACCAACAATTGGAGTCCCAATTACAGTACCAGCAAGATCATTGGGATCAAAACGATCACCAGTATTTGGATCCCTAAAATCAACAGCACTAATTCTCAAGTTGTTTTGCGGACATGCTGGAGGATTGTTGGGATCAATGTCAAAAGCCGTTGTCGGCGTAACCACCCCAGTTTGCCCCAAGGCCTCAGATCCACCGAAAAACCCTAGTAGAAAGATCAGAGGAAAAAATAAAAGAATTCGAAAATCAGGAAGTAAGCCTTTTTTCGATAAAAATCCACCCTGACTAGGCTGGCGGTTGAATTGACAATTGGATAAAGTGTCCATATCGCGTTTATTTAAAATTTTCGAGTTCGTAAACTTGTTTCTATACTTATCTTTTTTTTCAACCCCCTGATTTTTTGATGTTTACCATCCTCTTTTCAGTACTCAGTTGAAGTGCAATTCCATTTATTAGATCGATTTTCTTTCCGTTTTCATTGGTAAATTCTTCCGAAGAGACCACTCGACACTAAATATCTGCTGTAAAAATACACTTTTATGTTTTTCATATCCAAACCTTTTGCAATTATTTTTGATATGTAATGCATTTTTTTTTGTACGAAATAATTTTTTTGGTATTTGAAAGCCTATTTTGTTTAATAAAAAATGCTTTTAGTTAAACAAAATCGCATTTTTTGATATGAATCAATTTGAGTTGGCCTTTGAATCATCTCTTCCATTTTTTCTTTAGATCTGAGCAGTATTCATTCCCTGCCCTCGTATATTCAGGAGTACTTATCTAATTTGACTAGACCATGCTTTCTCTTTCTTCCACCCATCTAGATCGTGAGGAGATCAATCAGGTATTCAAAAAACAAAAAGCTACAGCACTCGCTTGGCGCAAATCCAGCCATGCCGAGCGCAGTGACCGGCTGAAGAAACTCAGAACCTGGATCCTCAACCATAAAGCTGATATCAGAACCGCCGTCGCTGCTGATTTCAAAAAACCAGTTGCCGAAGTAGACTTAAGCGAAATCTTTCCTGTCACTTCGGAAATCAAGCATACACTTGCTCACCTCAAATCCTGGATGAAGGGCAAATCAGTCTCCACTCCACTTCCTATGCTGGGCACACAAGGGCGAGTGATCCCTGAGGCCAAAGGGGTTTCGCTGATCATCGCTCCTTGGAATTACCCATTTAATTTGGCTATAGGTCCTCTGGTTTCCGCTTTGGCCGCAGGCTGTACAGCGATCATCAAGCCATCTGAGATGACTCCACATACCTCCAAACTGATCGAAAAACTGATCCAGGAAGTATTCAAAGAAGATGAGGTGGCTGTTTTCCAAGGGGATGCAAGCGTTTCGCAAGCATTGCTGGAGCTGCCCTTTGATCATATTTTTTTCACAGGAAGCCCTCAAGTGGGGAAAATCGTAATGAAAGCCGCTGCCGAGCATCTGACATCAGTGACCTTGGAATTGGGAGGAAAATCTCCCGCCATCATCCAAAAAGGCGCCTCACTCAAAGATGCTGCAGGGAAACTTGTGGTGGGAAAATATTTGAATTGTGGGCAAACTTGCGTTGCCCCAGACTATATCCTGGTACATCAGGAGGATAGAGATACTTTGCTAGACGAAATGAAGGTTTTTATTCAAAAAGCCTATGATCCTGACTTTAAGGGTATTGAAGCCACTCCAGATTATGCGCGCATCGTGAATGATAAGCATTACGAAAGACTTATCTCCTTAATGACTGATGCGCAGGATAAAGGAGCTATCTTGGCATTTGGTGGAAACTACGATCCCCATACCCGATACATCGAGCCCTGCATTTTAAATGATGTGACCATGGATATGAAAGTAATGGAAGAGGAGATTTTTGGTCCTATTTTACCAATAATGACTTATGAAAATCTTGACGAGGCCATAGCTTTGGTCAATTCCCTTCCTAAACCATTGGCTCTTTATTTCTTCGGGGAAGATGGTGCCGCCAAAAATCAAGTGCTGAGCGAAACGAGTTCTGGCAATGCCGTAATCAACGACTGTGTATTGCATTTCTTGCATAATGACCTCCCATTCGGAGGAGTGAATAATAGTGGAATTGGTAAAGCTCATGGGTACTACGGGTTTTTGGCTTTCAGCAATGAAAAGGGAATTCTCACCCAACGGGTTGGCACCACATCCTCCACACTTTTAAATCCGCCATATGGCACTCGGACAAAACAAATTCTTTCAACCTTAATCAAATGGTTCTAAAATGAAGATTCTAAAAAAATATTATTGGCTAGTAGTTGTCCTGCCCGTATTCCTATTTAGCTGCGGCAATGATCCCGATGGCCCTATTTCTGGTGAACTCCCAGCAATAGATATTTTGGATGATTCCTATGGTCCAGAACCTATTCAATCCATGAATGTGTATTTGCCAGCGGGCAGAACTTCAGATACGCCACTCCTTATATATATACATGGTGGCGCTTGGATCCAAGGAGACAAGTCAGAGTTTGATGCCTTCCGCTCCTTGGTGGAAATTTATTTTCCCGATTATGCCTATATATCCATTGGCTACAGGCTCCATGGCGTGGGCACTATGACCAATACCTTCCCCTCTCAAGAAAATGACATCATTTCCGCTCTAGAATATATTACCAGTCAGACAGCTGCTTGGAATGTATCGGATGAAATCATCCTAGCGGGAGCGAGCGCTGGTGCACACTTAGCACTCTTACATGCCTATAAGCATACAGATATTGGGGACATCAATAGTGTGATAGCCCTGTTTCCACCCACCGAATTGGTTTCTTTAGCTGATTTTAATCTGATTACACAACTCGGACTTACGAGTATCATGGGAGGCACTCCCGTAACTACCCCAGACATTTATTTCCAATCAAGTCCAGTAAACTTTATCGATAGCGGCAGTACACCCACTATTTTTTTCCATGGCACAGCTGACGATGTGGTTCCCATTTCTCAAAGTGAACTCCTCGCAGACAGGCTGGAAGCCAGCGGGGTAATTCATGAATATGTGATTTATCCCGGACAGGGTCATGGATTTGATGCTGTGACCTATGGGCAAGCTTTCGAGCAAGCCGCGGCGTTCACAAGTAACTTTATCCCGTAAAAAAACCCCTGCGATCTGCAGGGGTACCTTTATCAGACTTTTTGAAGTCCCGTAGATTGAGCCATCGCTTTGATGGACTGTACTACTTTATCCGAAGGTTGAAGCTGGATTTGATCCATTTGCTCTATCGTGCTCAGCATTTCCACATAATCTTGCATAAGCGATTCATCGCTGTGCAAGGCTTGCATTAAGAGATCTTGCTCTACCTCCGACATTTCCTGATAGATATATCGTATCAGGTCATTTGGGGTAAATTGTTTTGTCATAGGCAACGTTTAATTGTTTCATTTTTTTACGTAAATGTATCAGCGCATAGCGCATCCGCCCTAGGGCAGTATTAATACTCACTCCTGTCTGGTCCGCGATTTCCTGGAAACTCATATCCATATAATGCCGCATGACCAGTACCTCCTTTTGAGCAGGCGGAAGTTCTTCGATCAGTTTTTTGACCAATTCTATGGTTTCTTCTCGCACCTGCTTGTCTTCAAAGGTTTCTTCTGCAAACTGCAATGAGTTGAAAATGCTACTTCCATCCTCCATGACGATCATAGGATAGCGCTTGGCTTTCCGAAAATGATCAATGGCTAGGTTATGCGCTATGCGCATTACCCAAGGCTGGAATTTGCCTTCCTCATTGTATTTGTCAGAATTCAGGGTTTTTACCACTTTGGTAAAGACATCTTGCAAGATATCCTCTGCCAAACCCTGGTCTTTGACAATCAAGAAAATAGTCGTGAATAATTTACTTTGGTACCGGTCTACCAGTACATCAAAAGCTTCATCATGACCGTTGCGATATTGTCTGATCAATACGCTGTCCTTAGGACCTATTCGCTTACTCATATTAAGTTGGTTAATAATCAACGTAAAAGTCTAGGCCATAGTATTCGGTCAGTGTTTAAAGATGAATTAAGTAATCAAAAATAGAAGAACCAAAGTCTCAAACAAAGGCTGAAGGGCATATTTTCACAAAATTTGTCTGGAAAAAAATTTCCAAATAATCTTTGGCAAAACAACTAAAATAAGTCCTACAACTTTGGTGATCCTTAGGTTGGGCTTCCCAAAGAATCAAGCATTATGCCAAAAAATGTTAAATGAAATAGTTTTAGGATGTTTTTTAGAGCCATTAGAAAGAACTCTTTTCCATGGCTTTACTTATCTTCGTTTTCTTCAAAGTAAAAAAGTGAATTATGGATTTAAGCGGTAAAGTAATACAAAAACTCAGCGAAGTCGGAGGCCAGTCTAAAAGCGGAAATGCCTGGCGAAAGCAAGAATTTATCATCGAGACAGGAGGTCAATACCCGAAAAAGGTATGTGTAGCCTTATGGGGTGACAAAATCGATCAGTTTGCACTGGCTGTTGGTGATGAGGTCACACTAGGTGTGGACGTGGAAAGTAGAGAGTACAATGGCAGATGGTATACCGATGTCAAAGCATACAAAGTGGAAAAGGGTCAAAGATCTACTCCTCCTGCCCCCAACCAAATGCCAGATGTGAGCACCTTCAATGATGACTCTGGCGAAAACGATCTTCCATTTTAAAAAATGATGTGGGACGGATTTGAGGAAGAATGGAATGAAGAGGAGGCATCAGGCTTATATGTACATCCTATCAAAGAAAAGGCGAACGCTATCGTTCGCCTTTCTTATGCATTGGCTGGTAACCTAGATG
The DNA here is from genome assembly GCF_042649705.1 of Algoriphagus namhaensis. Taxonomy (NCBI): domain Bacteria; kingdom Pseudomonadati; phylum Bacteroidota; class Cytophagia; order Cytophagales; family Cyclobacteriaceae; genus Algoriphagus; species Algoriphagus namhaensis. The sequence goes on along the minus strand of NZ_JBHRZS010000006.1, from coordinate 1,065,616 downwards.
AGGCTCACTCAAAGCTCTATGGTGACACCATGTTAGAGGATGCCAAAAAGATTGGAGTATTTTTTGATCAGGCACAATCTGAAAAAGACTACATTCTCAAAATGGAAAATGCTGTGCTTGTAAAGGTCCATGCCAGATCACTTAGCACCATTTCCAGTCAACTCAGTGGCCAAGGTTCACTTGCCAAGGAACATGAAAAATTGCTACAAGATGCTATCCTTGAATTGAGACCTATATATAAGGAGTGGATCCAAAGCTTTGATCCTTCTGAAGCCACAGACGATGGTTGGGGCATTTTTACAATTCAAAGCTGACCCGATCCAAAACGAAATCCCATCCAAGCTCCACCAATCATCAAAATCACGGTAATCAGGAGTAACAAAATGAAAGTAGTCAAAGGGAAATCCCATTTTTCGCCCCCTAAGGTAAATCTTACTCGCCTTTCCTTTTTCAAAACAGTACCAGCTTTATTCCTTGTCTAGAATAGATTTCCAGCCTTTTTCTTCCAGGTTCTTCGCAGATTCCTCTACGGTCTCTTTAAGGGATTTTTTAAAATCATCCAATTTTTTCCCTACCTCAGCATCAGAAGCCCCAACGATGGAAGCTGCCAAAATACCTGCGTTTCTCCCCCCATTCAATGCCACTGTGGCTACCGGGATTCCTGCTGGCATTTGCAAAATAGATAAGATACTATCCCAACCATCAATGCTGTTGGAACTTTTAATGGGGACTCCGACTACAGGCAAACTGGTCAATGAGGCAACCATCCCTGGCAGATGTGCTGCTCCTCCTGCTCCGGCCACGATCACCTGAAGACCTCGCTCACGTGCAGACCGTGCATAGCTCAGCATCCGCTCCGGGGTCCGGTGTGCCGATACAACGGTCAGCTCATATTTGATACCGAGTGAATCTAAAAATTGTGCTGCTTCTGACATGATGGGTAAGTCCGACTGACTCCCCATAATTATTCCTACCACTGGATTCATGATTCTGCTTTAATTTTAATTAGTTCTTTGATGCGCTGTGCGCGTTTTTTCAAGTTATCCACATTTTCGTCCAAAACCGTCACATGTCCCATTTTTCGAAAAGGTTTAGTCAATTTTTTCCCGTACATGTGGATATAGACTCCTTTTTCGCTAAGCGCCTCTTCTTTCCCTTCAATAATTACTGGACCCGTAAATCCTTCCTCACCAAGCAGATTGACCATAGCCGCAGGACATCTCAAGTCCGGATCGCCAAGGGGCCAATTCATCACAGATCGTAAATGCTGCTCAAATTGGGAAGTGTAGTTTGCCTCGATAGTATGATGCCCGCTATTGTGGGGTCTAGGAGCAATTTCATTCACCAAAACCTCACCTGACTTCGTCACAAAAAGCTCTACCGCCAAAATTCCAACCATATCCAATTTAAGGATTACCGCCTTGGCTATCTCCTTCGCTTGCTCCTCGATCTCTGGAGTTATTTCTGCTGGCGCAAAAAGAAATTCGACCAAGTTTGCTGTAGGATGAAAAGCGCATTCTACCGCTGGATAGGCAATCATATCTCCATTTTCATTTCTGGCCACAGTCACAGCGATCTCCCGGTCAAAGTCAATCAGCTTTTCCAATAATCCAGGAGCATCGAATGCTTGGTCCAAATCCGACTCAGATCGAAGGATTTGTACCCCTCTACCATCATAGCCTTCTTTACCCAACTTATTTACCGCCGGTAAAAAGTCCGCATTGGAAAGAACCTCTGACTTATTTTCCGTGAGGATAAATTCGGCGGTGGGGATACCGTTTTCCTTATAAAACTGCTTCTGCTCCCGCTTATCTTGGATTAGCTTAAGGATGTGAGGCTGGGGATAAACCTTCTTTCCCTGATCCGCTAAAGCCTGAAGCGCATCGGTATTGACATTTTCGATTTCAACGGTGATCACGTCACAATCTTGGCCGAATGCCATCACCGTATCAAAATCCTTCAACGAACCCACCGTAAACTTTTGAGCAATATCCTTACATGGAGCATTAGGATCAGGGTCCAAAATGTGGATATCCTGATTGTAATTGATGGCAGATTGAATGAGCATACGCCCCAGCTGACCGCCACCTAGGACGCCGAGCACTTTAGCTTGTGATGATTGTGTCATGAACTAGAGAAAGGTCAAAAATACAAGTTTATATGCTCGCGCAAAACTTATCCACGAAATCGGATCCCCATCAGCTCCATCAGTTTGTGTGCATTGAAGCTTGGACAAGGCCCATTTTTTATTTTATAGTCAAAATTGATCGTTTGATCCAACACCTCCGAATGAAAACTATAATTTCGGACAGCAGGAATTCGTTTTTCCAGTTCGGCCAACTCAATATCATGCGTACTGATGATTCCCATGGCTTCGGTTTCGAGCACTTGTCGGATCAAAGCCTCCGATCCTGCGATTCTATCTTCAGTATTCGTGCCTTTGAGGATTTCATCCAAAAGAAAGAAAATCTCCTCACCCTTTTCCGCGCGGTCTATCAATTGTTTGATCCGGCTGAGTTCGGCATAAAAGGAACTGACACTTTCTCCGAGATTATCCGAATTTCGCATGCTGGTATAAAGCTGAAAGTTTGCAAATCCGAAAGCCTTGGCAAATGGCCTCAAGCCTAGATTCGTCAAAACACAATTGACTCCGAGGGTACGCATAAAGGTCGTCTTGCCGCTCATATTTGCACCTGTGAGCAAGATTACTTGGTCATCTTTGGATTGCAGGAAGTCATTGGGAATTGCCACCTCCGGTGAAAGCAAAGGATGGCTGATGGCTGTTCCAGAAATTCCCTTTTCCACCGCCGAGACTTCACCTTGAGCTCCCAATTCGGACTGAAAAATCCCTAGCGAATACCATACTTCCCAAGAAGACAAGGCATCTGGGAAGGAAGCAAGCTGCTTCCCAAATCGATTTTTCCAAGCGATCAGCCTCAAATAGAGGAGCAGATCTGTCCAAAACAGGAGATTGACAGGAATGTACAAGATGTTGATCCTGTTTTGAACCCATAGCCCAAAGGAATCCAGTTGAGCCAATAACTTATAGGCCTTCTCCGACTCCACTTGAAGCGGTTCAATTGCAGCCCGCAAGGTTTCACTTTGGAAAGTTTGGCCATCTAGAACTTCCATCCAATATCGATAGGTTTTGAGCTCTTCCCGAGAAGGAATTTCATCCCCAGCCTTTTTCAAGGCGGAAAAGACCGCACCCAAAAACCCTAAACCCAAGAGGATCCAAATCCCCAAAAAGCTCGCAGGAAGAAATCCAAGGTAAACTGCAACCGAAAGTCCTAATCCCCCAACAGGGCCAAGTATAGCAAAAGGCCAAATCCAGGATTTAATTTTCTCTTCAGTCCCAAGCCAGCCTTGCCAGCCGGATGGATTCCCCTCTTTATAGAACGCCTTGCCAATGGAGCCCATGGCAGCTAAGAAGTCATTTTTCTGAGCAAGTTCGTCTATGGCTTCTCTTTTTTTAGCCGCCTCTTCCAGATCAAAATCAGACTTCAATTGTTCTGCAAGCTTACCTTTTCCTTCCTCTGAGACAGTATGATTGATGAGCTGAAAAAGGGAATGCTCGCCAAAAAGATCTAGATCATTTGCGAAGGGATGCTTTTTATCTAAAAATTCTACTCCCGGGTCCAGATCCTGCAGCTGCCGTAGTTTTTGAGCTTGGATCTCGTCATTGAGCTTTCGAAGGCCAAGGTAGATGGCCTCTTGATCCTTGTGGAAATTGTACACATTGATCAATCTCACAAATGCCCAAGCCAAAAAGGCCAAAACCAATCCCCAAACAGCATGCTCAGATAGAAATAATACTCCTGTCCCAATCAACCCGAAAAAAACAACAATTCTGAGTAGGGAAATATTGGTATTTTTACTCTTGAGGGCTTTAAGTTTATCGTCTAGGCGGTCTACTGAAAAATCAAATTTTGACATTCCCAAAGATAAACAAGACTTCACCACGGCATAGTTATTGACCCGCTTATCTCGGCGTCTCCTTGCATTTTTATTTCCACTAACAAAAAAATACGTAACTAGATAGTAATCTAAGATTATCCACGTTATGAAAAAGAAGAAAACAATAGCTGAGCGACTGAAGGAAATCGAAGAAATTGAATTTGATCCCTCGGAGCTCAAAGGAGTCCTACCAGAGAATCGTGAGCTTACTCAAAACATTGGTTGTGTTGGGAAAAAGTCAAAAAAGAAAATCGACTAAATCTCACGCGACAGAAAAATAGTACCTTTAAATACTTTTTTACATTCAAACCATCCAGATTATGAAAAACTTAAGCAAATCATTCACCGCATTAATGGCAGTAGCAGGATTGCTTTTTGCTTCATCATGTGATACCGACCAAGACCCCATCGTACCTGAGCCGGACCTCGAAATCGTCTACGATGACGTGGCGGTCAATCGTGCTTTTGAAGACCTAGACAATTTAACTTTTAGCCTGATCCTCGAAGAGGGAAGCCTAGATTCTAGACTAGCCCAAACTTTTGATGGTCCCATTTGTGATGAAGCCGTCATTACCGTCAATGAGGCGGAAGGAATTGTTGTTATTGATTTTGGGGATGGTTGCACCACCAATGGCATCACAAGGAAAGGAAAAGTGATTTTGACTTCCTCAAGAAGTCTTGAATTGGCTTCTTTAATTTTCCCAGGCTTTAGTGTGGTTACCACTTTCGAGAACTATGAGGTGAACGGCCTCAAGGTTGAAGGAACGAGAACTATCACGACCCAAAACGTTGATTTGGCCAATTTTACTGCACGAGTAGCAGTGACGGTTCGGGATGGAAAGATTACATGGCCAGATAATACTTTTGTGACCTACAGAAGTGATCAGGTTCGGGAGATTGTATTGACGGCTGGGGCTCGAGAAGTCTTCATTTCTGGGTCTGCGTCTGGCGAAAGCCGTGAGGGATTTGACTACACCGCCAATATTTCGACTACGGTAGTTCTTACAGGAGATTGTCTCGAAACTGGCAACCTCACTCCGAGCTCAGGGGTCATTGATTTTCAATATCGAGGAATTGCCGTTTCGCTTGATTACGGATTTGGCACTTGCGATAAGACAGTGACTATCACCTATCCAGGCGGCGCCAAGGAAATCACTTTAGATTAATTTTTGCCAACATTCTTACAAAAGGCTATCTTTCACAGATAGCCTTTTTCATTTATGACCCAGTACAAAAATATCAACGGACATCCCCATATGGAATATGTCAGAGAGCAGCTCTCGCCAGAACAGGTTTTGGAGCGATCAAAAAATTTTTACCAATTAATGGATCAGCGGAGAACCATTCGAGAGTTTGAAACCACGCCCATACCTAGAGAGGTGATAGACAATATTCTCAAAACTGCTAGTACAGCTCCCTCGGGAGCCCATAAGCAGCCTTGGACTTTTTGCTTGATTTCTGATCCAAAAATCAAAAAGAAAATTCGTGAAGCAGCTGAGGAAGAGGAAAAAATCAGCTATGGCTCACGAATGTCCGACACTTGGAAAAATGATCTCAAACCGCTCGGAACGGACTGGGAAAAGCCCTTTTTGGAAGACGCACCTTATTTGATTGTCGTATTCAAACAATCCTATGGAATGGAAAATGGAGAAAAGATCCAGCACTACTATGTCAATGAATCGGTAGGAATCGCTTGCGGGTTTTTGATTGCGGCAATTCATCAAGCGGGTCTTGCTACGGTCACACATACTCCGAGCCCTATGAATTTTTTGAGCAAAATTTTAGGCCGTCCGAGTCATGAAAAACCCTTCTTGCTTTTACCCGTAGGCTATGCCAAAAAAGGAACCTATGTACCTGACATAGAGCGAAAAAAGATCAATGATTTTTTGGAAGAGTTTTGACTAAATTTGGTTGACAAATTCTAAATAAATGGCAAAAAAAAAGAGGCTGATTATCAGCCTCTTTTTTTTATGCTCCTTTGTGAACCACTCGCTGTGGGAAAGGAATCTCAATATTATTTTTCTCAAATTCTATATTGATTTTTTCCATACTATCGAAGAAGACCGGCCAGAGATTCTCCGCATTAGTCCATACTCGTATAGATAGATCCAAAGAACTATCGCCAAAATTACTTAAGAACATCACTGGTGCTGGATCCTTATGCACTCGTTCATCCTTTGCAAAAATACCTAGGACGACTTCACGCACCTTTTGAATATCTGATCCATAAGCCACCCCAACTGATAGATCAACTCTTCGGACTGGCTGAGTGCTCATATTCACTACATCCGAGTTTGCCAGGTTACCATTCGGAATGACGATTTCCTTTTTGTCAAAGGTGTGCATCCGAGTATAGAGTACTTGAATTTTTTCTACTGTACCCAAATGACCTTGAGCCTCGATAACATCCCCTACCTTAAATGGCTTGAAGGCTAGAATCAAAAGACCCCCTGCAAAATTGGAAAGGGAACCTTGCAAAGCCAGACCAATGGCCAAACCCGCTGCACCAAAAATGGCTATGAAGGAGGAAAGGGGAACACCAAGAATAGTGGCGACGCCAATAACAATTACGAAAGTTCCTAAGGCTTTGGCAAACGTGTACAAAAACTCGTTGAGTGATGGGTTATTCTCTCGCTTTTCAAGAATTCTTTTAACCCCTGCTACAAGTTTGTTGATTATAAATTTACCAATGAGGTAAAAAAGTAGCGCATAAATTAGTTTTGGGATGACAGACCATATAAGGGCCATAGCTTCAGCCCAAAACGAATCCATCATTTCTGGTGTAATTTCCATAATGTGTACAAGAGTTGGTTGGTTAATGATCCGAAATTAAAACAAATACACGCCAACGGAAAGCCCAATGCCAAGTAATTTGGTAATTGTGGATTCCTGCTGTTGATAAAATTCGCACCCAATCCGCCTTTCGAAAGGATCTCCAAACCGATAGGGGGGCATCATTCTGGACCATGGGAGATTTGCTAAACATATTCACGATCGCCTGGATACTGTAGTAAGCCAAAGGATGTCGATGCAGATCATTGATCAAAAAACCTATCCTGGCTTTCATGCGAATAGCTTGAAAAAGTTGAACTAATTCATCATCCGTAAAGTGATGAGTAAAAAGGGTACATGTCACGATATCTACTTTCTCAGATTTAAATTGTTCATCAAAGACATTCTGAACCTGATAGCGAATATTGGCTCCTGGATTTCGCTTTTCTGCAAAAGCAATCACATTAGGATTGGCATCTAGACCGATGAATTCAAAGGAGGCTTCTTTATTTTCAGCCCATGAATTCATCAAGCGAATCATATCACCACCTCCACAGCCTATATCAGCGATAGTATACTGCTTTTGAGGTTTTTCTTCCAAGAATTTATCCAGACCTGAAGTCGTCACATAATTCCCCCCAAGCCATTTGTTCACAGTCTTGAGTTCGCGAAGGGTCTCATCAAGAACTTCACCAGAGCATTCGAGGTCATCCATGAGCTCCTTTTGCGTGCTTCTTTTTGCAAATTTGCTCACGGCGTCTTGGTTAAAGTCATCGCCTCTAAAGTCAATCCAGGGCCGAATCCCATAGCAAGTATTTTGCCGTCGATTTTGGGGTCTCGAAGCATTCGCTCCAAGACATATAGGATGGTGGCCGAGGACATATTTCCAAAATTCCTCAATACTTCCAAAGCATGCTCATTTTTGTCTTCGTCAAAGCCAAAGGCTGATTGCACCTTTTCCACGATTTGCTTTCCCCCAGGGTGAATGGCAAAGTTTTGAATCGTAGAAAGTGAAAACAGTCGCTCAAAAGAAGACAGCAAGTTACCTATTCCTTTGTCCAAAAGAGCCGGGATATATTTACTCAACCGCATTTCAAAACCAAAATCACCAATCCCCCAAGCCATATCGTTTTCGCCCTCCAGCAACACGTGACTCATGTATTGATCGATTTCTAGACCAGACCCATTTTCAGAATTTGCCACAACTGCAGCCGCCGCTCCATCCCCAAAAAGCGAATTGGAAAGGAGATTGTCTTCGGAATAGTCCTTTTGAAAATGCAGGGTACAAAGCTCTACGCAGACTACAAGCACCTTGGCTGAAGGTTCAGCTCTGACGATTTTGTCTGCTAGCTTAAGCCCAGTAAATGCCGCATAGCAACCCATAAAATGAATGCAATACCGCTCCACAGAATGATCCAATCCCAAAGATTGCATCAAGCTGAGTTCAACGCCCGGCGCGAGCATTCCCGTGCATGACACCATCACCAGATGGGTAATGCCTTCTTTTTTTATTTCCGCCTTCTTTAAAGCATCCAATGTGGCTTGCTCAGCTAAACCAGGAGCATGCTGCGCAAAAACCTCCATCCGAGCTTTAGTCCCAGGGAAGGGGTCGAGTGTTTTATTTTTTGGAAAAAACTGAAAATCCACAGGATCGGATTTTTCAAAATCATTTAGCACGCTGTAACGTGCATTGATCCCTGATTTGCGGTACAAAAATCCAAGTTTTCTTGCGTCCACTCCATCGAGCCCATGAGCTACTTCCATAAATTTACCGATGGCTTGTTGAGAAATAGCCTTTCCGGGATTAGCTAGGCCAATGCCTAAGATTGTGGACTTCATTTAATCAAGTTAAGGGATAATTTCTAAATTGAGCGCAGGAATCTAACCTTTCAAACCCTAGAAGGTTCTCGTCACATCCACATATTCACCATGATTTCTATTTCCAGTATTAAACATTTGAGGATTCCCTTTTCGATCTTCCTTTTGCCAATTTTCTTTTTTGCTTTGGCATTGACCCCCAACTTAAATCCAATGCGATTGCTTTGGGTGTTTTTGAGCCTACACCTCTTTCTCTATCCCTCGAGCAATGGCTACAATAGCTATTTTGACAAAGATGAAAAAAGTATCGGAGGACTTAAAAATCCTCCAAAAGTCACGAAGGACTTGTATTGGTTAGCGCAAGCCTTCTTTCTGATTGCTTTGATTATAGGATTACAAATCAGTGTGACTTATGCCTTGCTCCTACTTATTTATGGATTGGTGAGTATGGTCTATAGTCATCCTGCCATCCGATTAAAAAAGTATGGCTGGCTTAGCTGGTTTATTACAGGCTTTTTTCAAGGGCACTTCACTTTCTGTATGGCTTATATTGGACTCAGCGACTTGGATTGGATGGCCATGTTCAGACCCCACATTTTGATTCCTGGCTTACTTACCAGCCTGATGCTTTGGGCTTCCTATCCCCTCACCCAAGTGTATCAGCATGAAGAGGACGGTTCACGAGGAGATCGAACCTTGAGTTTGAAACTTGGTGTCTTGGGCACTTTCTTGTTTTCTTCACTTTGGTTTTTGATCACCGCAGCGGGATTTGCATGGTTTTTCATGGATCGAAATCAGGAAGCTGTTTTATGGGTTTATTTAGCCTGCATGGCCCCAGTAGTTCTATTCTTTTTTGTGTGGTTTAGCTTTGTACGAAAAGACCCAGAAAAATACGCCAATTATACTTGGGCGATGGGAATGACCTGGATCTCAGCGCTTGCACTCAATGGGTTTTTCTTATACTATTTCTTCGAAAACACACAGATCCTGCAAGTCATCAATCAAGTCTAGTCTCAAAATGGTTGACCGTGGGTGTTTCGGATGATTTGGTCTGCTGCAAGGGGAACATTAGAGATCAATCTTCTTGTAAAAGCAGAGGTTTTGGGAGACCCGAAAAGCCATTGCACCTTTCGTCCAATCCACAGCCTCCTTCGAAAAAGCTCAGTCCAACGTGTGGCATAATTTACTTCAATTTTTTTCCTTCCTCCACCCTCAAGGATTGCTTCAGCCGCCAATTTGCCGCTTTGGATTGCAATGGCCATTCCATTTCCACAAAGCGGTGTGATTAGGCCTGCGGCATCCCCAGCCATAAGGATGTGGCCTTCGACCGGAGCCTTTGGATCAAAATTAATTTCATTGATCACTTCAGGTTTCTCAAAAAGAAACTCGCTTTCCTGAAATATCCATTTGAGCTTTGGATTTTTCCATAGAAATTGTTGCTCCATAGCAGGAATACTTCCTGCATCCCGAAGCTGATCTCGACTTCCAAGATAGCATAAGTTAAATCGTTCATCCTCCACTGCATTGACTCCACAATACCCTCCGGAGAAATTGTGCAAGGCTACCAAATCACGAGGTAAATCTGTCTTGATGTGGTATTTCACTCCGAGAAAAGGACTACGCTTTTTGATAAAATCTCGATCTAAGGCCTTGTCTAACTTTGAGCGCTTTCCGAATGTGCCCAGGACGTGTTTCGAGGTAAGCTCTTGATGATCCGAAAGAGTAATTTGAAATTGATCAGCTACTTCATCGAACACCACATCTTCAACTTGGATTCCTTGGCGAACGTCCACACCTACCTCAAGGGCTCGGTGATACATATGTTCATCTAAGGCGTATCGACTTATTCCAAAGCCTCCCAAATCGAGAGGAATCTCTGCAGATCTTCCCGCTGTATCGGAAAATTCAAACTTTGAAATGGAGGGCAAATCCATTCCCGATGGAAGAAGCTTCTCCTGCTCTAAAAAATTTCGTGCTTCATTAGAAATGTATTCTCCACAAACTCGGTGAAAAGGGTACTGCTTTTTTTCAATAAGTATTACCGACTGATTTCCTTTGGCCAGCAAATACGCAGAAACTAGACCAGCCAGTCCGCCTCCTACCACAATAATGTCCGAATGAGTATCCAATTACTTGCCTTTGATTAGTTGATTAAACCGCTCATCAAAAAATAGGTTTAAGTGAGCGCCAGATTGAATTTTTGAAGGTTATTTTATTTCTGAAACAAAACCAAAAATCATGATAAAAAATCTACCACGTCTATTACGATTGAGCGTAATGACACTTGGGGTTTTGAGTATGTCTCTTTATTCTGGAGACACTTTTGCCCAAAAAAAGAAAAAAAACAAAAAAGGCCAGACCGAAGCACCGGCCAAACCAGCAGAGAAGCCAACTCCAAAGAAAGGTCCGAAGCCATACGATAAGGTAATTACCAAAGAGGCGAAGACACAAGAAGGCCTTTTCAAAGTCCATGAAATCGATGGAAAGTATTTTTATGAAATTCAGGATTCGCTTTTAGGAAGAGATATGCTGATGGTGGTGACCATCGCAAAAACTGCTGAAGGTATAGGATACGGAGGAGAAAGAACCAACACCCTTATGGTGAATTGGGATAGAAATCAGGATAATATCCTATTGAAAATCAAATCTGTAGACAACTTTGCTGCGGACTCCTTGCCAATCGCCATGGCTGTGGAAAACTCCAACTTAGAGCCTATTTTGCAGCGTTTTCCTGTGGAAGCAAATGCTACTGATTCTACCGGAATCGTGATTGATGTGACCGATCTGTTTGCAAAGGACGTTCAAGCCGTTGGTCTTCCAAGTAGCAGAAGAACACAGTACAGAGTCACTCGAATGGATTCAGACAGATCCTATATCGAGCGTATCAGTTCCTACCCGATCAACATCGAAGCTAGATATGTGAATACATATCTGGCCAGTAATCCTCCTTCCAACAGTTCTACCGGTTCCATTACTTTAGAAATGAATACCTCGATGGTATTGCTACCTAAGGAGCCAATGATGCAAAGACTTAGCGACCGCAGAGTGGGTTGGTTTAGCAGATCCATGGTAGACTATGGTTCAGATGCTCAAAAAGCCGCAACTCGACGATATCTTGACAGATGGAGACTTGAGGTGAAGGATGAGGACATCGAAAAATTCAAAAGAGGCGAACTAGTAGAGCCAAAGAAGCAAATCGTTTATTATATCGATCCTGCAACACCAAAAAAATGGGTGCCTTATCTTAAGCAAGGTGTAGAGGACTGGCAGGTAGCTTTTGAGGCAGCTGGTTTTAAGAATGCCATCATCGCTAAAGAAGCTCCTACTAAAGAGGAAGATCCAACTTGGAGCCCAGAGGACGCACGTTTTTCTGTGATCCGTTATTTCGCTTCTGACATTCAAAATGCTTATGGGCCACACGTATCTGACCCAAGAAGTGGTGAGATTATCGAATCAGACATAGGTTGGTACCACAATGTGATGAACCTTCTTAGAAACTGGTACTTTGTACAAACTGCTGCAATCAATCCAGAAGCCAGAAGCGTCAAGTTCAAAGACGAAGTAATGGGACGATTGATTCGTTTTGTTTCTGCACACGAAGTAGGACATACACTAGGTCTTCCACACAACTTTGCCTCATCACATGCATATCCTGTAGAGAAACTTAGAGATCCTGAATTCACCAAGGAAATGGGAACAGCTCCATCTATTATGGATTATGCTCGATTCAACTATGTAGCACAGCCAGAGGATGAAGGAGTGAGTTTGATGCCGAATGTGGGCCCATATGATAAATATGCAGTGGCTTGGGGTTATAGACCTATCTTAGACGCTTCTACTCCAGAAGAAGAACTTTCAACATTGGATCAGTGGATCACTGAAAAAAATGGTGACCCAGTATATCGCTATGGACGTCAGGGCAATTCATATGATCCTACTACCCAAAGTGAAGATTTGGGCGACAATTCTATGCTTGCATCCGAGTACGGAATCAAGAACCTTAAGCGAATCATGCCAAACCTGATGGAATGGACCAAAGAGGATGACAAGCCTTACAAAGACTACGAAGATCTTGAGGAAATGTATGGTCAAGTGATTGGTCAGTTCAATAGATATATGGGTCATGTAAGAACTCACGTGGGTGGTGTACATGAAGTATACAAGGCCACCGGACAAGAGGAAGCTGTCTATACTCATGCCCCAAAAGAAATGCAGGAGGGTGCGGTAGAATTCTTGAATGAAAATCTATTTGCTACACCAACTTGGATGATGGATGAGGAAATCATCGCTAGAATTGGTGACTTTGGCGCCCTAGAAAGAATCCGTTCCCTTCAGGTAAACACCCTAAATGGAATCCTAGAATGGGGAAGACTTGGTCGGGTAATAGAAAATGAAGCATTGAATGGTGATCAGGCATACAAAATCACTGAGTTGTTTGACGATCTTCGCTCAGGGATTTGGACAGAATTACCAAGCGGCAAAACTATTGACGTACACAGAAGAGCTTTACAAAGAGCACACGTCGAGCGTCTTGAGCTATTGATGACAGGCGAAGTGGAGCCAGTTCCTGCGAGATTTAGAAGATTTGTAGGCCCTCAGCTCAATGCTTCACAGTCTGATATCAGACCGATGGTACGCGGTGAATTGAAGACTCTTGAGCGACAAATTAGAGCTGCCATCCCAAGAACTTCTGATCGTATGTCAAAGCTTCATTTAGAAGATGCTTTGGAAAGAGTAAATATGATCCTAGAGCCAAAATAATCTTGGCTTAATCACACTTGAAAAGAGCGCCACAACTGGCGCTCTTTTTTTATGCTTTCAGTTCCTCACATTTTGATTAAATTTGACCTATGACCCAAACGCCTTTAGCTATTCTCAAAGATCATAAATTGAGAATAACCGACTGTCGAAAAGAAATCATTCAAGAATTTCTGCAGAAAAAGATAGCCTTATCTCACGGCGATCTGGAGGAAACCCTGAAAAACCAATTTGATAGAGTCACCATTTACCGGACCTTAAAGACCTTTGTGGACAAAGATGTGGTGCATAAAGTATTGGATGATCAGGGCGTAACAAAATATGCCCTTTGCTCACATGATCATGAAGAGCGCGAGCACAGCCACGAGCATGTTCACTTTAAATGTGAAAAATGTCAGGAAACTACCTGTATTGAATCCATCACCTTGCCAGCGATTACCTTACCCAAAGGATTTGAAAAACGAGAAATGAATCTATTGGTCCAGGGGATTTGCGATAAATGTCACTAAAATTCTACCGGTTCGGGCCGCTTATCCTTACGGGGACCGTCCGTGGGCCAAATCACTCCAGGAGGTAAATCTATTTTCGGTGGAGTGTTGGTTTCTATTCCTCCATCACCGTCATCCCCGCTGTCATTTTTCCGCCTCAAGGAGTTTTTGCTCATCGTCGCCACAAAGTAAATCATGATGACATAAGCAACACCTAGAAGAAGTAAATCAATTACCAAACTACTCATCGCTAAAAATTTGTAATAATATAGGAATTACAAAAAAGAAATCAATGCAATGAGGCTTTTGTTTAAGGATAAATCAAAATGATAAGACTGAAATTACCTTGTTTAATCCCTTGTTAACTTGGATATTTGCGAGCTGAATTAAGAAATGAGATGATAGTAAAAACAAAGAAATATCAATTGCCCACTGGGACCTATATAAAACTGGGATTAGTAAATGTAATTAAGGAACAATGGTGGGTTATTTTGATAGCATTAGCCATTTGTGCGGGCTATTTCTGGATTCCATCTATTTGGTGGTTTATCGGAGCCTTGATCGCCTATGGTCTTTATGTACTGTTTTGGGTGATTCAGTTTGCAGGAGTTACTCAAATGGAACAAAACAAAACCATTTTTGAGCGCTTGGCTTATGAAATTGATAGCCGACAAATTCTCATGAAACTCAACCCAAAGCAAGGGATGCCTATTCAATGGAACATGATCAAGCGGGTTGAAGTCAAAAAAGATGCCTTTATCTTATACCTTTCCAAGGCACAATTCATTCACCTTCCCTTCAGGATTTTCAATTCGGACAATGAGCGGAAATTCATGGAAACCATTCTGAAACGGAAAGAATTAATCAAATAAAAAAAGAGGCTGTCCCATTCAATGAGACAGCCTCTTTAATTTTTTTGGGATGATACCAAATCTTACATTGGAGGTAAGATCACTGTATCAATCACGTGTACTACACCGTTGTCAGCCATTACGTCAGCTGCGGTTACTGTTGCATTGTTCACCATTGCTTTACCGTCTTTCAGCGTGATAGTAATTTCACTACCCTGAACAGTCGTAGCCTTCATTCCGTCTTTCAAGTCTGAAGAAAGTACTTTTCCAGCAACAACGTGATACGTCAATACCGCTACCAGTTTGTCCTTGTTCTCAGGCTTCAAAAGATTCTCAACAGTGCCAGCTGGCAATTTTGCGAAAGCTTCATTTGTTGGAGCAAATACAGTAAATGGTCCGTCGCTTTTCAATACATCAACTAGATCACCAGCCTTCACAGCTGCAACTAGTGTAGATAGAAAATCTTGTGACACGGCTAGGTCTACAATGTCTGCCTCAATTTCGTGTACATTTTCATTTTTCGTGGTGAATGATGATGCCACTAGCACCAACGCTACCAAAAGGATACTTCCAAATTTTTTCATGATCGTTTAAATAATTGGTTTTAGGGATAGAACAGACTCATGCCCTCTTTGTTTATTGCCAGTGTGTTATGAATTTAAAAATCCGTATTTATTAGTGAAGAGCGGGATAATCCAAATTTAAATGGTCAGGATCTCTTTGTTTTTTTTCAACTTTACCACATATTATTTTTCACTCATTCGATTTTGCCATGCAAATACGCCTATTAGTAGTAGGGAAAACAGATCATTCTGCCATTCAATCCCTTTGCGAGGAATATTCAAAAAGACTAAACTTCTATGTAAAGTTTAATCTGGAAGTAATTCCTGATCTGAAAAACACCAAATCTCTGAGCGAAAGCATTCAAAAGGAGAAAGAGGGAGAACTCATACTAAATAAACTAGGTGCACAAGATGACATGATCCTTCTAGACGAAAATGGAAAATCATTCAGTTCTTTAGATTTTTCGGTATATCTCCAAAAGAAAATGAATAGTGGGATAAAACAGCTCACTTTTGTGATTGGTGGCCCGTATGGCTTCTCAGAGTCGGTTTATCAGCAAGCCAAGGGAAAAATCTCCTTTTCAAAAATGACTTTTTCACATCAAATGATCCGCCCATTTGTCATTGAGCAAATCTATCGAGCCTTCACCATCCTACGAAACGAACCTTACCACCATCAGTAAATTCTAATGTTACGTCAATGTTAAGCAGATAAGATTTTATTTGTTTAATGTTACCTTATTGTTACCTTTATGTTTATAAAGGCAACATTCAAGGCGTATTCGTTTGAAAAAATTTTTACACACACTACTCTTTTTAATCCTTTCACTGGGCTCTGCATGGGCGCAGCAGATGGATAGTAGTGCCTTGCATTTAGCTTTTCAATCCAACTTGGAGCAGGAGCTCTGGGCTCAAGGTCAGCAGGAGCCTTTACAATTATTCAAGGCAGTGGACCCGATTCCAGATGCCAATTCAGCGGAATGGCAAGAAATAGTTAAGGTATTGGCAGACAAAAAGGCTAAAACAAACAATGACTATAAATTCATCCGTACACTATTTCAAAAGACTCACAAAAAGCTTCTAAAGAATTACAAGCAACATTCGACTTTCAATGCCATGCTTACGGAAGGAGACTTCGATTGTGTAAGTGGTTCAGCTGCTTTAGGATTACTTTTAAAGGAATTCGGATATGATTTCGATATTATCGAAACAGATTATCATGTGTTTATCATGGTTAATCTTGATGGGAAAAATATCATCCTTGAAAGTACACTACCCATAGGAGGTTTGATTTCAAAGACCTCTGAAGTTCAGGCTTACCTTGATTCATACAAGCCAAAGGAGAATGCAACCTTATCCTCCATGAATACCCGAATTGGTAATTCAGAGGCAGACATTTCAGATAATTCTATTTTTAGAAAAGTGAATCTCACCCAGCTGGCAGGACTACTTTATTACAACGATGGGATTTTTGAATTCAACTCCCAGCAGTACAAATCGGCCGCAGATCAATTACTCAAGGCATATGAGCTGTATAAATCAGATCGCATCGCCGGACTTATGGAGCTTTCAGAAGATTTAGCCTCCGGCAAAAAACTAATCGCCAGCCAAGATTAAACCAAGAATCAGGTTAGTGCTGATGTCCTCCCGGCCCATGCACATGACCATGTTCTATCTCCTCTTTTTCCGCATTGCGAAGACTCATTATCTTCCCTTCAAAGAATAAATCATAGCCAGCCAAAGGTGGATTGAAATCCATGTGGACTCCCATGTAGTCTATTTTGATGATTTCACCTTTGATTTGGCCCCCCTTATCGTCTTGCATTGGGATTACTTTTCCAACTCTGAGCAAGTCTTTATTTTTTTTCCCGTCCTGCTTAAAGTTAGCCTTTGGGATAATGGTGCGGCGCTCTTCATAATAGTCTCCATAAGCATCTTGAAAACCAAGAAAAACGGAGAATTCATCTCCCACGGACTTGCCAAGGAGGGCTTCCTCAAATTTTGGAAAAACAGAATCCGATCCCACTAAAAAGAGGAACGGAGCACTTTCGGGAACTTCTTCCCAAGGCTGCATACCGCTTTCTCCATCATCAGCTTTTAAGCGATAAGCGATGCCAACAACTTTATCTTTTTCTACTACCATGATTTATTTGGGGAAATCTTATCTAAACAAATACGCCAAACCGACCTGACCTACAAAATTCTTGCGATCGAAACCCGGTACAAAATACTGGTCTGGTTGATTCTCTAAAAACCATTTGTAATTCAATGTACTCACATACTGCATCCTAGCACTCAGCAATAGGTTTCCAAATCTCCAATCACCGACTAAAGAAGGAACTATATCGACATATTTGTTTCTAAAATCCTTGGACGCTTCGTAGCGGTAATAGTAAAAGTCATTATTGTACACAATCCGCTCGATCTGAAACCCAAGTCTATTCATCCCATTAACCCATGCAAACTCTGCAAAAATGACGTTACTGCCGGGGCCGTTACCCACACCTAGAACTTGCCCATTATGTGTGTAGCCATGCTTTACATGATCATGAATGTACCATGTACGTAGAGATCTGATATCATCTCGGATCGTCTGCCCTGTTTGGGTCATTTCAGAGCTGATCTGGAAATAGTGGCCTGGCTTTTTCAACTGCATCAAATGCGAAAAACCAAAAGTAAAGGCTCGGCCCGATTCCGGGGTAATGAGAAAATCATTGACCCGGCGCTGATTGCCACGTGTGCCATATTCCCCATAAAACTCAAAGTGGCCACTCGAAGAAAGCCATCGGAAGAATCCTGAGCTAAACTGCTGCCGCTTATCCCGCGTCGGGTTCTCGACCGAATACATCCCTTTCTGTCCATTAAATATGGGAACGAGATCGCCCAAAGTTTGCACATCGGTACCGTAAAGGTTATTGACCGTACTATAACCTAGAAATAGACCAGGAACCCATTTAGGCTGATAGGTCAATATTAAGCCGGACAAATATCGATTTCCATTTTCAGGCTTGGGAAGATAAACAGGGTTTTCCTGAATCGAATAGTCTGGTAGCGGAGGCAAAAAGCCTGACTCTTTCAAAAATCCTGCGATAAACTGCCCCTCCACTGAGCCAACTGGCGTGCTGATTGGCTTTCTAGTATTGGCTGTGAAATGAAGAAAACCAGGGGCGTTATTACCGAGAATTAAAGAGTTTCTACGTCCAGGTCCCCACCACAGATTTTCTGTAGAAATCCCAACTGATACGTCTTCAAAATTATAACGCAGGCTGGATTGACCCAAAAAGAGTTTATTATAAGCCCCCGTACCAAATTGC
Organism: Algoriphagus namhaensis; assembly: GCF_042649705.1. Lineage (NCBI taxonomy): Bacteria > Pseudomonadati > Bacteroidota > Cytophagia > Cytophagales > Cyclobacteriaceae > Algoriphagus > Algoriphagus namhaensis. Next base: position 1,047,095 of record NZ_JBHRZS010000006.1, on the reverse strand, counting down.
TCTGGCATATCGATGCGGTTCATGTACTCATAGTAGAATAGAATTGTGGCCTGGTGCTCTATCGGAAAACCGATATAATCCTTGTTTTGAGCCATTAAAAGCTCCGGCTGGAGTTGCAAACTCCAGTTGCCATATTCTACATAAGCTCCTGCACTAATAATATTTTGAAATCCTCGGTTAGGAATAAAAGCCCCATCATTCACCCCAAAGGCATACTCCGAATTGAACTGCAGCTTGTACACCGCTGGCATGAGCAGAAACTTTCCTTTCCCTTCTTTTCCAAGTTTCCTATGAAAAGGACTCAAATCCATATCCACCACTGAGCTATCTACATCAAAGCCATTGGCCACACCAAATGCTTCTGTCGGATACAAGGGCCGAATCATAAACGATGAAAGCGAATCTACCTTACCCAATAATTGCGCGCGTCGCAGGTAGTCGTCCAAAAGCGGCATTCCCACTGGCACAGTCTGGCCAAAGACCTGATGCTGAACACAAAATGTCCAGAAAACAGCAAGGGTCAATATGAATTTTGCACTTTTCATCAGTTCACTACCAAAGCCTCCACCACAATACTTGCTATAGACCATGACTCATCACAGGCCTGATCTGGAATCCCATCTTGTCTTAATTCGTCTCTCAGAGAAATATCAATATCCCCGTTTGTATGGCTTACCAATTTGGAAATGCTATACTGGGTTGTATAACTCGAAAAGGCGCCAAAAATACAAAGCCCAGGAATATTGGTTTTCACTGCTCCGGACTTGGGTACATTTTGTCGGGCAAAATTATCTGGATAGGACTGATACAGGCAAAAGGTAGACTCACAAGGAGAATTTGAAAAAGTCGTACGAAAGACCTCATGCTGATCAATCCCCATGATCCAATAATCCGGACCTGACTGCCCATCATCAGGATTTCCATCCCAACTATCATGAACAAGAATATCCACAGTCACTTTCATTACATTATGACTTGGAAGGTTTTCCAAACGTAGGGTTACCTCTTCCTTATTGTAAAAACCTGAAATCGTATCATTTTGGAAAATAAACAGCCTAGCTCCTTCAAATCCAGAAAGATCCAATTCTGAAAAATCATTCGAATACACTGTCACCGACGATTCCAAAGTATCGGAGCAAGAGTTTAAGAAAATAAGGAGGAGTCCACTAAGCTGCCACAGCCAACGATCAATGCGCATGAATACTTGTTGAAAAATCTTGTCCACAAATAAACAAAAAACAAGCCATCTAAGCGCATTCTATTGGTTGCTTTTTCGTGATAGCCAAATTCATTGCTATTTTTGGCCTAATCAAAATTCACTATGCCAAAATTCACCTTAGTTGCCGGAGCCAGACCTAATTTCATGAAGATTGCTCCCATGATCCACCAATTGCAAAAGGCGCAGTCTACCAATCCCACTTTGAGTTTTCGACTGGTTCATACCGGACAGCACTATGATAAGAAAATGTCAGGTGATTTTTTTGAGCAGCTGAATATCCCAGAACCTGATGCAAACCTAGGTGGCGGTGGTGGCACCCAGGCAGAACAGACTGCATCGATTATGGTGGCATTCGAACGTGAATTGATGGAAAATCGGCCTGATTTGGTGCTAGTCGTAGGAGATGTGACCTCCACGCTTGCTTGCTCGATAGCAGCCAAAAAGCTTCAAATCGATGTCGCGCATGTGGAAGGCGGTATCCGCTCAGGTGATCTAACCATGCCCGAAGAGATCAATAGAATGGTGACTGACTCCATCACGGACCACTTCTTTACGACTTCAGAAATTGCCAATGATAATTTGAGAAAGGCAGGTGTACCTGAGGAAAAAATCCACTATGTGGGAAACACCATGATCGATACGCTCATGGCCCAAATGCCTAGATTTCAAAAGCCGGAAGGAGCACTTTTTGATTCTCTGGTACCCAAGAATTACTTCGTCATGACCATGCACCGCCCTGCCAATGTGGACCAGGAGCAAAGCCTCAAGGCCATGATTGATGCGATCTTAGATGGAACGGAAGGCTTACCGATCATTTTCCCAGTTCATCCTCGAACTGCCAAAAATCTCCAAAACATTGGAATCAATGCCCCAAACCTTCACATAACGGAGCCACTAGGCTATTTTGAGTTCAATTACCTTGTGAAAAATGCAAAAGGAGTTATTACTGATTCTGGCGGTATTACTGAGGAAGCCTCTGTAATGAATGTACCCTGTATTACACTTCGCGACAATACCGAACGAGCAGAGACCATTCACTTGGGCACCAATGAATTGGTAGGAACGGATCCAAAAAAACTCAAGCCCTATTTAGCCAAAATCATGAACGGGGATTGGAAGCAGTATCAAGGTATCCCACGTTGGGACGGAAAAACTGCCTCCCGAATTGTGGATATTTTGATGAAAAACTACAGCTAATCTTGGATAGTGCTCAACGTATAGACTTTCTAGTCAAATCCCTTCAACTCCTTCCTCATCCTGAGGGTGGATTTTTCAAAGAGACCTATCGAAGCAAAGATCTGTTAGAGACTCCTTTTGGAAAGAGAAATCTAACCACCTCAATTTTCTTTTTGCTCACTTCAGAAAATGTGAGTCGCTTTCATCGGATTAAAAGTGATGAGCATTGGTATTTTCATGAAGGAAGCCCACTGACTGTGCACACACTTTCGGAAAAGGGTCATTCTAAACTTGCCTTGGGACCAGTGGAAGAGGGCTATTCACCGTATCAGCTTGTACCTGCGAATGTTATTTTCGGGAGTTCAGTAGATAACCCAGATAGCTACAGCTTCGTGTCTTGTGTGGTTTCTCCAGGCTTTGATTTCCACGATTTTGAATTATTTGATAGTTCTACACTTCTCAAAGACTTCCCCGATCACTCCGAGATTATTGAAAAATTGACATAAAAAAAGCTCCGAAAAAATCGGAGCTTTTTTATCAACTATACATTTTTATTAGAAGGAGAATCCAACTCTAAAGGTCATTTCCGTTCCAGGTGCCAAACTTGTGAAGATTTGATCTTGAGCTTGGAAAGAACTAAATACCTGCTCTCTTTTTGAGTTTAAGATGTTCTGAACTCCAAATCCTGCAGAGATTCTCTCGTCAGCTCCAAAGGTTTTATTCACATTGAAGTTTAAGCTATGGAATGGTACAGTGAAAGTATCTGTTCTGTTACCAAATCCTACGAAAGTAAGGGTTGGGCCTTGTACGTTATAGAATAGACCAGCATCCCATCCTTTCATGAAGTCTTGATACCCTAATCCTGTGTTGATGATATAAGGTGCCTGACCTGCCATCGCTCTCGTATCTTTCACTACTTCACCTTCTCTAGCGGTAAGCGATCTTGATCTAAACTCAGACTCTGACATTTTAATCTGAGACTCCGTTACCGTCACGTTCGTGTTCCAGCTGAAGTTTTGCAACTTTGGAGAGACAAAAGCCAAGGACTTTCTGAATTCAAACTCAAGTCCAGCTACTGTACCATTACCTACGTTTCTTGGCTGGAATGCTCCAGGATCAGAAAGGAACTGTACGATTTCAATTGGGCTATCAAATGCTTTGAAGAATGCACTTACTGAAAACATTTGACCTCTTTCTTGGAAAGCTTCCCATCTTAAGTCGAAATTATTGATTCGAGTAGATGTCAAATTTCCATCCCATAGAACTTCTGTTCCGCCATTTGTTGTCTCAGGATAAAGACCACCTACGAAAGTTCTACCTGTAATCGGGTCCAAGATCTCTGCGTATGACAACTCCTTGAAAGATGGTCGAGCGATCGTTCTTGATGCAGAAAGTCTCAAGTTTTGATTGTCCTTCAAATTATAGATCAAATTCACCGTAGGGAAAAAGTCTAGATCATCAAGCATGGTTACCAAGTCAAATACGATGGTTCCTGTCTGGTTTGTACCTGTATAGTACTGATTGAATTGCTCAACTCTCAATCCAACGATCGCCTTCAACTTCTCAGCTGGATTTACTTCTACAGAAGCATAACCTGCTACGTTTGTAGCAATAGACTGATATTCATTTGGATTGATTGGAAGAAAATCCGCATTGTATCTTACCCCATTTCTATTGTCCGCTGCAAAGAGATTTTCATCATTCAATATCTCGTTTGGATTTCCAGTGAATTCAGTGTTTCCTGTTGGGAACTGGAAGCTCTGAATATTGAAGTCACGATATTTGAAGACGTAATTCGTTCCAAATTTCAATTTAGCCTCTCTTTGGAATAAAGACATTTGTCTAGTCAAATCGAGCTTTCCAACAGCACTATATTCCTCAAGGCTTCTCCAAATTCTAGTAGGTAGACCCACTTCAGTACCAATGGTATTATTTGGGAGTCTGAATCTGGTGAATCGGATATCCGGATCTTCAATTGTAGATCTAGTCGGAGCAAGTTTCCAATCTACTTGCCATTCTCCAGCATTGAAATAATGCGTACCCGCAATAAGTAAGCTTGACATTCCTCGCTCACTATATTCAAGGTTGTACTGTTTTGCTTCGAAGTTTGCTCCAAGGTTGGTATTGGAAAAATCGAACTCACCTGCTTTGGATTCTCCATTCTGAAGGTGCATGAAATTCAATTTATACTTGGAGTTATCTGTCTTCAAAGCAATTCCTGCAAGACCACCAAGCAACACATTATTCACACCATAATCACCTTTTTGCTTTTCCAGAGCTTCTAGCTCAAAATCAGCAGACTCTCTTGGCTTGGCATATAGGTTGAATTCTGCATCCTGAAAAAATTCAGTTTCATTCTTATAGGTAAGCGCAAAGTTATATCCCCAAGTAGCTTTTGGTCTTGAGATTTGGTTTCCCAGTGAAAAGCTCAATCCCATATCCATCAAGCTATTGCTTCTGAATCCTCCTAAGGTCTTATTGAAATCACCAAGGATTTCCTGATACTCCAATCCTTGTGGACTATTTGGGTTACCCACTACGTCACCGTATTGTGGGATATCTGTTCTACCATCTGTTGGGATAGCTCTGGTTCCATCGTCAAAAGCCAACCAATCTGTACTTCCTCCTTCATACTTCACGTAGTTTGGATTGAAGTGCATGGAAGGATTAATTCCTCCGCTCAAGTTCAATTTAGCCGTTTTTTCTTCAGGAAAGTCTTTGGTCTCAATATCTACTACCCCACCTGTGAAATCAGCAGGAAGCTCCGCTGTAAATGACTTTGATACGATAATATTATCGATCACATTAGTTGGAAAAATATCCATCTGGATCGAGTTACGATCTGGATCAAGACCTGGAATATCTACTCCATTTAGTACTGTTTTAGTATAACGGTCTCCCAATCCACGAACATAGATATACTTCCCACCTTCAATGGAAACACCTGTCACTCGCTTTACAGCTGATGCTGCATCACCGTCACCGATCTGTTTGAACGTACTAGCAGAAATACCATCCATCAATTGGGCCGCATTTCTTTTAACCGACATCAACGCCGATTCTGTTGTTCGAATGGCAGCTGCCGAGACCGTAACAGTTTCCAATTCAGATGTCTCATCAGCCATCATGATTTCACCAAGCGAAGTCACCTGACCATCAGTAACGATGACCTCAGTCAACTCTACTGTTGCATAAGACAAATAAGAAATCTGAAGTGAATAAGTGCCTGGAGCTACCTTGATCTCAAACTTTCCATCAAAGTCGGTCACAGCACCTGTTGCAGTTTCTCTTACCAATACGGATACTCCAAATAAGGGCTCTCCTGTAGATTCCTCAAAAATGGTTCCTCTCAAGGTTCCGGTTTGAGCGATTGCAAAAGCCACCAAAAACTGGGACAATACAATCAAAACTAGGGTAATTGTTCTCTTTTTGAACATTAGAATTTAATTTATTTGTACAGCAAATTTTAATCTAGTTCAGATTTCACAAAAGGAAGGAACCTTGCAAGTCCTTCCTTTTGATCCATCGGAATTTGTTGGTTTAGAAGTTGGTCAGCTCTGCCGCAACAGAAGCCCAAGTCCAGCTAGCGAAGGCTGTAAGATCAGCACCCACTGTATTTGTACCTGCAGCAACATCGCTTGCAAAAGCATCTGTTCCTCCTTTAAAAACATCCGTCAAAGTTGCATTCGCTGGAAGAGTAGTTTCAAGATTTGCAAAGACTAGGTCTCCATTTGTAAAATTGGCTACCGTCTTGTCTCCGCTTAGGGAAAGGTCTCCTCTACCGTCAGAATCAGCTGGGGCAGGGAAGTTGAAGAAATAAAGGTTTGAAAATGTACCACGAGCTCCATCTCTGAAATCGCCTAGCTCAGTGGAGCCTGTACCCACCAACGTTCCGTTGGTTAAAGTATGTCCTCCTAGAGCAGAACCTTCAGGTCCGTCAATTTCAAGAGCGTGATCGGTCTCGGTTCCAGCTACTACTACGAAATTATCAAGTGTACCAGACCAAGCTTGATCAGTATCCATTCCGTCGTCACCAGCATTCCATACCAAGGCATTGGAAACATCAACTGTTCCACCGAACCACTCGATTCCATCATCTTGATTACCTACTACTTCCACATATTCAATCACAGTTCCCGAACCAACTCCACCAAGGGTTAATCCATTGATCTCGTTACCTTCTCCAATATTGGCTCCACCATGACGAATAGATACATATCTAAGTACTCCAGAGTTGTCCGCGGGGTCTGTTCCGCCGTAAAGACCATTAGTATCAGATGGTGGAATTCCTTCAATTTGGATTTCTGTTACATCGCCGGCAAAAGAACCTGGCGCATTACCCAAAATCAAAAGTCCTCCCCAAAGTCCAGATAGATCTGGAGTCAAATTTGGGGAAGCAATTTGTCCTGGTTGAATCTCATCTGCGATAGTGGTGAAAATAATCGGCGAGGTAGCAGTTCCCTGAGCATCAATCTTTGCTCCCCTTGCGATGATTAGTGCAGTAGCATTAGATCCAGATCCAACTTCACCTTTTACTAATACTCCTGGCTGAATGGTCAAAGTGTTCCCGGCAGTAACGGAAATACGTCCAGCCAAAACATATGTTTTACCTGTTTCCCAGGTAGTGTTGCTTGTAATATTCGTCGTTATCAACACCTCATTCCCAGGCTCAGGTGTTGGGTCGATAACTGGACGATCGTTGCCTTCAATACAGCCCGTAACTCCCAAGAGCAAGGCCGCAAAAATTGGTAGAAGAGATTTAAAATTTTTCATTGTTTTCAAATTGATAGTGGTTTGTTTCACATTTGATGATACAAAACTGGATCAATTCTACTCAACAATAGAATTTTTTGAATTATGCTTTTTTTAAAATTAAATACCGAATTTAATATTGGATTAACCGAAAAGGCATAAAAAAAGGCTTTCCTTTCAGAAAGCCCTTTAAACTCATATTTTATGTTAATTGAATGTTACCGACTTATTTATTGGCACTTTTTCCATCAATATTTTTACAATGTCACGGGTATTAATTCCATCCGCTTCAGCCTCATAATTAAGGATAATTCGGTGATTTAGAACATCCTCCGCTATCTCTTTGATATCTTCTGGAAGAACATAGTCTCGGCCGTCCATAAATGCCACGGCCTTTGCTGCAAGGTTAAGATTGATACTTGCACGAGGAGAAACTCCAAACTGTATATACTTCGCCTCGTCTTTTAGTCCGTATTGCTCCGGGAATCTTGTGGCAAAAACCAACTCGATAATATAGTGCTCCAATGGCTCAGCCATTTTCACTGCATTAATTTGATTTCGGATATCGAAAATGTCCTGCTTGGTAAGCATGGAGTTAACTTCAGAATTGAATTCCATATTGGCCATACGTCGCATCACTTCCATTTCGTCTGCCTTCGACGGGTAGTCGATATGAACTTTCATCATAAATCTATCCACCTGAGCTTCAGGCAGCGGATAGGTTCCTTCCTGATCCACGGGGTTTTGAGTAGCCAAAACCAAAAATGGACGATCCAAGGGATAAGTAGTATCTCCAATTGTCACCTGCTTTTCCTGCATGGCCTCAAGAAGTGCAGATTGTACCTTAGCCGGAGATCGGTTGACCTCATCTGCCAAGATCAAATTTGAAAAGATCGGGCCCTTTTTTACCTCAAAATCCGCCCTTTGCTGATTGTAGATCATCGTTCCCACCAGATCCGCCGGAAGCAAATCAGGGGTAAACTGAATTCGATTAAAGTCCAAGTGAAGTACTTTCGCTAGGGTATTCACCGTTAGGGTTTTCGCCAAACCCGGAACACCCTCCAATAAAATGTGTCCATTGGTGAATAATCCGATCAGCAGACGATTAACCATTCGGCTCTGTCCCACCACGACCTTACCTACTTCCTGAATAACTTCTTGGATTTTATCCTGATGCATGCCTTTTCCTTTTAAGGTTGAATTTGAGTGCTAAATTAGAAGATTCTTGTCCAAAGGACAATCTTAAATCATAAGCGTCGAAATCAAATGGATGGATGGTGATTTTAGGATTTTTTAAGAGGAAAAGATTTAAGTCCACTGTCGGCAGTCCATAGTCCACGGGTAATCCTGGCAATTGATTTTCTACTAACTGCATGAAGTGGACGCGGGGAGATGTAAAAGTTTCCGGCTGATTAACGCAGGAAAATACCGCAGATAGGGAATCACTTTAACCTCTATGCTTTACCATTACCAACTACATCCCCTTCGTCTTTCTAAAGCCCGTCAATCCCAGCTGATGGTATAGGGTCTTTTCATCCAGTTCTCGTACCTCTCCAACTTCGAAGCCTTCGATCGTCACGCGCTCCATAGACCAACGTACCAAACGTAAAGTGGGAAAACCAACTGCAGCAGTCATTTTCCGTACTTGCCTGTTTTTCCCCTCGATCAAGGTAAGCTCTACCCAAGAGTCTGGTACATTTTTACGATAGCGAATCGGAGGATCACGATCAGGTAAAGTGGGGCTATCGTCTAAAAGCTTTGCAATGGCTTGTTTGGTACGGTAGTTTTTGCCATCCACGGTAATGTCCACCCCTGAAGACAAGGCTTTAATCGCCTCTTCTGTGGGAACACCCTCCACTTGTGCGAGGTAGGTTCTTTGGTGTCCAAATCGGGGATTTAGCAATTGATTGTTTAAAAATTTATCATCCGTGATGATCAATAATCCTTCGCTGTCCTTATCCAGACGACCTACGGGATATACCTCTTTCGGAAAAGAAAAAAGAGAGGCCAATGTCTGCCCCTCTCCACTAAATTGGGTAATCACCCCAAAAGGTTTGTAAACGATAAAATATCTAGCCAAAATGCTTGGATTAGCTACCGCAACCTACGCAATCGATACTAGAGTCCATGGGTTTTACGCCTTTCAACTTCATTTCAAGGTTGTGAATTTGATCACGTACCTCCATATCGGCAAACATATCTCCAGTCAATTGACCTTTTAGCTCAGCGATCTGACTCTCCAGTTCTTGTAATTGTACTTCGCTCATGAATTTATGGTTAATGGTTAAAGTGAATGGTTAAAATAATCATCATCCGGGAAAAGTTCAGGATTTTGACTTCACAATTTTTAACAAAAATGATTCCAATTGAGAATGAGGAGATTAAAATTTAGGAAAAGAAGAAAGCCGACTCTTTCAAGTCGGCTTCGTTTCTAATCTTTAATTGAAATTACTTTCGATTCTGTGCTTTTTTCATGGGGTTACTTCCTGTCGAAGCACCGCGTACTGCGTTCGAGCGCTTGTACAATTCAAAACGAGAGGGAAGCATTTGTCTAGGCCAGTAATTATTAGACTCATCTATATCCGCGGTCTCACGAAGTGGGTCCACTACGACTTGTACGACTTCTTTTTCCTTGGCAAACACCTTGGTTACCTCTTTTTCATTCAGCCTCCAGATGTTAACAGGAATTCGCTCGATCTCAGAAGAACCATCTGCATACTGCCATTCTAGAATGATAGGCATCACCAGACCCCCCACATTTTTGAATTTCAATTCATAAAAATTCAAATTGCTTTCCCAGATTTTCTTTTCTTCAGGGCTTAAGCTTTTCACAAAATCATCATAGGTCTTCTGATCTTCTGAAGTCACTGTAAAGGGATTGTAAGTCGCATAAAAATCTCGAGTCGCCGGATCAGCCTCTACAAAAGTCTGTGGAACATCTCCCTTGTTTGCCTCACGACTCACATTGGTTTCGTCCAATTTCGCTGCTTTTTCCTCGTCTGCCTTGCGATCCTTAGGAGTACGATTATCCAGTTTGTACCAAGCGACCTGCTCTAGAGAAATGTCCACTGGCTCTGTGCCATAGAACCAGCCTCTCCAGAACCAGTCTAGATCCACTGCTGAAGCATCTTCCATGGTGCGAAATAGATCTTCTGGGGTAGGATGCTTAAACATCCATCTTCTTGCGTACTCTTTGAAAGCAAAGTCAAAAAGCTCTCGACCCATGATGGTCTCTCTTAGGATATTGAGAGCCGTGGCTGGCTTGGCATAGGCGTTTGGCCCAAAGCCAATGATGTTTTCAGAATTAGTCATAATCGGCTCAAGGACGCTCTGATCACTTCTCATGTAAGCAGCGATCTTATGTGCAGGTCCTCTTCGAGAAGGGAAGTTTCTATCCCATTCCTGCTCAGCCATAAACTGCATGAATGTATTCAAGCCCTCATCCATCCAAGTCCACTGGCGCTCGTCCGAATTGACGATCATTGGGAAGAAATTGTGCCCAACTTCGTGGATAATCACACCAATCATTCCGTTTTTGATGGCCTCCGAATAGGTTCCATCTTTGTCAGGACGACCGTAGTTGAAGCAAATCATCGGGTACTCCATCCCATTGCTTGCCTCTACAGAGATTGCGGTTGGGTAAGGATAATCAAAGGTATGAGCTGAGTAGGATTTGATCGTATGTGCTACCACTCGGGTAGAGTATTGACCCCAAAGTGGATTGGCTTCTTTGGCGTAGTAAGACATAGCCATTACGTTCTTGCCTCCCTGCTCTACTGCCATGGCATCCCAAATGAATTTTCTGGAAGATGTCCAGGCAAAATCACGAACGTTTTCAGCTTTAAAAGACCAGGTCTTTTTGTCTTTGGACTTTCCTTTTTCCAGCTTTTCTGCTTCTTCTTGAGTCCGGATGACTACCGGTGCATCAAATGTTTCTTTGGCTTTGTTCCATCGGTCCATCTCAGTGGATGAAAGCACATCGCCGGCATTTTGTAGCTCCCCTGTAGCTCCTACCATATGATCTGCAGGTACGGTGATATTTACTTCATAATCTCCGAAAACTAAGGCAAACTCCCCTCTACCGAGGAATTGCTTGTTTTGCCAGCCCTCGAAATCAGAGTAAACAGCCATTCTTGGAAACCACTCTGCCATAGTATAGAGGTAGTTGCCATCCTCTTCAAAAAACTCATAACCGGGACGACCTCCGATAAAGCTCATGCGGTCGTGGATATTAAAAGTCCAATCGATGGAAAACTTGAAGGACTCGCCTGACTTCAGTGGCTGTGGCAAATCGATTCGCATCATGGTCTGATTCAAGGCTACTGGAAGCGCATTCCCATTTTCATCCTTTATATCCAAAAGCTGATAGGCATAATCATCAGAATGCCAAAGTATGCCTTGCAATTGTCTCAAACTCATTCCTCTGGAAATACTAGATTCAGTCACTTTAGGAGTTTCGGAATCTTTTCCACGCTGGTTTTGATCCAGCTGAATCCAGAGATAAGTGAGCACATCCGGGGAATTGTTGTAATACGTAATCGTCTCCGCACCTTTGATGGACTGATTATCATCATTTAGCTCTACATCGATCACATAGTCTGCTTTTTGCTGCCAGTACAAATGTCCTGGCGCTCCTGATGCCGTACGGTATACGTTGGGTGAACGGAGCATGGTACCCAATTGCTCAAATCGCTCCGCATGATTTCGCTCTGATTGCTGCGCAAAGCCGGAAAAACCGACCAAAATCATCAGCAAGGCTAGTAATCCTATTTTTCTCATTTCCTGTATAATTTAAATCAATCTAATTCTTATCCAAAGTTAAAATCACTTCTACTACTCTAGCTCGAGGTTCCAAACCTGTTTATCGAGGTTCTGAACGGGTATTTAGACGTTCCGAACCTGTTTGTCGAGGTTCTGAACGGGTATTTAAAGGTTCCGAACCTGTTTGCCGAGGTTTCGAAGGGGTATCTCGAGGTCCTGAATCAGTAATTAGAGGTCCTGAAGTTGTATTTAGACTCTAATCTACCTAATCCCTATACCTCAATCCCCATTCGCTATTCCCTAATCCCTATTCCCAAACTTCAAACTCCCTCTCACCAATACTTCGCATCCAACATTAGCATCAATGCAATGCCAAATACAAAAGCAGAAATTATCAAGGCCCATTCCCTTCTCTTCACGCCTGCCAAACCAACCACAACCGAAGTCACAGCCAGATAAATCCCTACAATCACTACTTGCCCAAGCTCCAAGCCCAAGTTGAACGCCAACAGCGGCTGCCAAATGCTTGCCTCAGCACCCAAAAGCTGCCGTAGGTAATTGGAAAAGCCCAAGCCATGAATCAAACCAAAGAATAAGGCATACACATAGGCAAACTGAAATCCTCTGGTATTCGTAGGTCTTGGTTTAAATATCGAAGATAGCGCAGTAATAGCGATAGTCACAGGAATCAAAAACTCGATTAGTGCCGCATTGACATTGATCAGCTTGAATGTGGCTAGAGCCAAAGTAATTGTATGGCCAACGGTGAAAAATGTCACTAGCCAGAGTATTTTCTTCCAATCTCTTGGGATAAATACTGCACAAAGTGCCAGCACAAAAAGAATATGATCGAAGCCCTGCAAATCCAAAATATGCTGGACGCCAAGCTTGAAATACAATTGAAATGAATTCATAGGGTGATGAATGGTACTATTTAAACTTCTAAAGAAGTAAATTGCGGCAAGTATAGGAGTTTAACCTTACATACTACAAGCAAAATATACCAAATGCTTCAAAATTATATCGTTTTGATAATATGGGGATGGATGGGATGGGCCGTTCACCCATTTTTTATTAGCCTCACAGAGATCCGCCAAAACACGGAGTCCGGTCGATTGGAAATCGCCCAGAAAATATTTTGGGATGACCTAGAGGTGGAATTGAATGATCTTTTGGGAGAATCCGTGGACATTCTCAATCCAAAGGATAAAACCAAGTTGAACAAGCAGTTTAAAGACTATTTGCTCGCTCAGAATCAACTCCGCATCGACGGAAAGAACCTCCCCTTGGAATATTTAGGCTACGAAATAGACGATGATGCGGTCTGGTTTTACATACAGTCTGAGCCACTTTCTCCCTTGACTGTTTTGGAAGTAAAAAACACTGTTTTACTCAAAAATTTCTCCACACAACAGAACATTGTTCACGTCTATTTTCCTGGATATTCTACACCTAGAAGCCTATTGCTCGGCAAGGGCGAGGAATCGGGATTAGTGAAGAAGGAGTAAGCTCCAGGCTCATTTTAGCCTTTTTGGCTTAAAGAAACCCTTCCCTAGAGCCAAATTCTGTTTTATTATAAGGCTCTAGATTTCGGCCAATGAAATCCTCTCTAGCTCTTTCCAGCGGCCATCTACTTTTTTCAAAACAGAAATATCGCTTACCGAGTAGTTCTGGAAAATTGCATTTTCTCTAATCAACTCAAAAACTGGGTCGAATTTGACTGGCTTCAAATCCTTGAAAGCAATAGTCATGTGTGGAGTGTAATTTCTATCCGCCAATTCGTCTACAAGCTTGAGTTCCCGCTTACAGAAAAGGTTCAATTCTGACTGAAGCTTGAAAAGTGAAGCATCCGCTTTCACGTCCCAAAAAATCACTCGATTTCCAAACGTTCGAACACCGTCGATCCGAATGTCAAAAATTGGATACCCCTTTAAAAAGTCTCCAATTTTTGAAATAAGCTCTGGCTCCTTGGCCTCGTTAAATACAAAAGGCATCTTAAGGGTGACATGGGCAGGAGACTTCAGGGCGTACTTGACCCCATGTTTATCGCAGATTTCTTCCTTTAGAGACAATGCCTTTTGCTGAATATCTCCTTCTGGCACAATGGCCAGAAAATACTTTTCCATCTTTTTCACTGCTGATCCTCAGTTGATGTAAAAATGCTTTTTACCAAAAAACATAAAACTATTCTATTTCCAATTGCAATGCCTTAAATTAAGGTTCAAATAAAAAACCCATGAAGAATTTTTCTAAAGCACTTGTAGGCCTTGATCTCACTGAGATGGATGATATCCTGATCAAAAAAACCATCACATTTATCGAATTTTTAGGAATTGAAAAGTGCTATTTCATTCATATCGCAAAGGATCTGGCTATCCCTCAGGAGATTTTGGACAACTATCCAGACCTAGTAGCGCCGGGAGATGAGTCGGTAGAAGCTATTATGGCGGACAAGCTGAAGCAGTTTAATTTTCCTGATTCTGTGGAGGTCGAAGTTTTTGCCGAGGAGGGCAGTCATCCACTGGACACGTTCCTGCGCTGGGCTAGGATTAAAGATGTGGACTTGATCGTCATGGGCCGAAAAGAAACGCTCGAAGGCAGTGGTTCCCTAGCCAAAGGAGTCGCAAAAAAGGCGCCTTGCTCCATTCTGATGCTTCAAGAAAAGCGCCCTGTGAACATGCCAAAAAAGATCATGATTCCTACGGATTTCTCCTCTCACAATCATATGATCTTTGAGTTTGGTGAAAGAATCTCTAAAGAAGTAGGTGCGGAAATCGTTCCAGTGAATATTTATGAGGTACCTCATGGCTACTCCAAGACCGGAAAGAGCTTTGAGGAGTTTGCAGAAATAATGAAGGAAAATGCACAGAAAGATTACCAAAAGTTCCTTTTGAAGAAAGGCAAAAAACAAGTGGCTTGTCAATTCATTCTTCGCGATAAAAGTGATGACGGAGAGATCTTACTGAATCACGCCTTAGAAATCGGAGCTGATATGATTTTACTGGGTTCAAGAGGAAAATCCAAGTCTGCAGCGATTATGTTGGGAAGTACGGCGGAGGAACTCATCGCCAAAAACAATCTCATTCCCATGCTGATCTTCAAAAAGAAAGGCGAAACGATAGGCTTTTTTGAAGCCTTATTCAAAATCTAATCTCGCCGAGATAAATAAAAACAAACTTGATCTCCCTTGCCCTCTAGATTGTACTGGAGGGCTTTTTTTTGGAATTCCTCTTTTTCTCCTTCTGTGAACTCATTGGCTAAGTTTGCCTGTGTCAATGGCAAATTGCGCTGATACAACTCCGTGCCCATAAATTGAAAGGCCTCTGAGTCAAATTCGATTTCATCCAAGGAAAAACCTTCGGTCTCCGCTAGTAAACGGAAGCCTTTTTGACTTCCAATTACCAAATGCCGCGGAGCATCCAATTGTACCCAAAGTTCCTTTTCGGCCTTAAACACAGCCGCATCCGCTATAGGCGTCCGGATCAGAAGCTTTCCGCCAGGCCTGAGTCTTTCAAAGCAAGCTTTCAAAACCTCCCTTGGATTTGCCATATGCTCAAAAGCATGATGCATCATAATCAAATCAAAGGTCTCTGAGGACTGACCAATTTCTTTTTTCCAAAGCTGAAGTCCGGAGGCAATCTGTTGATCCCTGCTAATAAATGGGTCAAAGCCATGCAAGTCTTTAAAACCTCCTGCATACAACTCGTAGAGCAACTGACCATTTCCACAGCCCACATCCGCGATCTTATCATCAAATCTAGGATGAAGCTTCTTGAGCCAATAGGCATACGGAGGCTCAGGGATTGGGACTCCGGCAAAAAGTGCTCTCATCCGGAGCTTTTTCAAAAAAATATGCAATGAATTAGACCGAACCAGAGGTTCAAAAGAGTAGTATTCCTTTGGATAATATGTGGAAAGATCTTGAGGAATTTCTTTCAGTTGCAAGGATGCACACTGCTCGCATTGCTGGTAAGTACACTCATCCCCCAAGCCGAGCATCCGCTCAAAAGCGGTAAACTCAATCAGGTGTGAAGAATTACAAAATTTACAGGATCCTGGACTAATAGGCATCGTCCTTATTGGAGACTACTTCTCGGAAAGTTTTGGCCATGATTCCCATGTCCAACAAAAAAGACCAATTATGGATGTAAAAGCTATCTAGTCTTACCCTGTTTCTTATTTGATAAGGGTTTTCTATTTCGCCCCGATACCCGCGTACTTGAGCAAGCCCTGTAATCCCAGGTCTAATCTTATGTCGAGAATCATACCGCTCGATTTGAGTCTTGAAATCCTTATTCATCGGTACGGTATGAGGGCGTGGTCCGACGATAGACATATCTCCTAAGAGCACATTTATAAATTGTGGCATTTCATCCAAGGACGTTCTACGCAAAAAAGCTCCGATTTTGGTTACTCGTGGATCATTTTTAGTTGCCTGCTTTTCATCCGCATAGTCATTGGGTGTCATGGAACGGAATTTCAGACAGTTAAATACCGAATTATTAATTCCGTTTCTTTTTTGGATAAAAAAGATCGGCCCTTTCGATTCCCACTTGATCAAGATTCCGACCAAAGGAATGAGCCATGAAAGCACGGCAACAATCATGAATGCGCTAAACAGAATATCGAAAACTCGCTTCAATACAGCATTAAATGCGTTATCGAGTGGAATTTCATTGACATTGATAACAAAGAAATCTCCGTATCGAGAAAAGGAAAGGTTTTTTTCCAATTGCAAACTTCCACCTGGGATCATTTTTACCTTGATGTAATTTTCGTCGGCAAAATTGATGATTTTTCGCACTGTATTCGGCTCCAACTGCTCATGGATATAAATCAAATCAAGATCCAGGTCTTCTGCCTGATTGAAAAATGAGGCTACATCACCTCGCGTTTGATCACACTGCGCATCATTGTCAAAATAGCCTAAGAAATTGATTCCAAAATCCTTCCGAATTCTAAATACATCTGCCAGCCTAGGGCTGGTACCACCCTTTCCGATGATCACAGCATTTCTGTAGTTGTTCCCTTTAGCTCGGTAATTCTTGAGCATCATGTGAATGCTCACACGGAAGATCCCTAACAAAAGCATGAGCCCCAGCCCAAAGACCACAATAGGAATCAGCTGAAATTGTGGCTTATGCAGTGGCACCCAAAGGATGGCCATGGCTCCAAGAAACCAGAATACCGTTACGCCCAAATGCTTTAGAGTGGCTTCGTAGTCGTCCGTTCGACCAATCTTGTAATCCTTTCGCAGCCCGGCAATTAAGAGCCAAAGAAAGGAAAGTGGTAAAACAGCAAAGAAGGGGACTGGATCGAAAAGGGATAAATTCACCAAAATGGAGGTACAAATCCAAAGCGCCAGACTGATAGCTAAAAAATCAGCCACCAGAAAAAGCCAAGGGAAGTACTTATCAAACCTTCTTTTCATAAAAATTTTATTCCGACTTGTGCAAGTCAATACAAAAATCGCACAAATCTTTTTCAAAAAAGAAAAGCTTTCGCTTTCAGCAGTAAAATTAAGAAAAGAATTCTCATGCCTGATTACTTTTCATTTTATTTGTACTCTCATTTCCCTCAAAAAACTAAATGCCAGCCCTCTCTAAGCTTTTTGCCTCTTCGGATCAGCCCAATTCTCTTGGAGCGAAATTCAGGTCAAAAAGGCTAAAGGACTTCGAGAAACTGTTTTTCAACAATTTTTCTGAAAATCAAGCCATTCGAATTCTAGACGTTGGTGGAACAGACTATTTCTGGAAGGAGAGTTCGATTTTGAATTTGCCACAAGTCGAGATCACCTTGCTCAATCTACATTTGGAGCAATCCTCTCACCCCGCTGTAAAGGCTGTGACCGGTGATGCCACCAATATGAGTCAGTTTGAGGATGGTTCTTTCGATTTAGTCTTCTCTAATTCAGTCATCGAGCATCTCTACGATTTTGATAATCAAGAACGAATGGCCAAGGAAATCCAGCGTGTAGGACAAAAGTATTTCATTCAGACGCCCAATAAGTTTTTTCCCGTTGAGGCTCACTATGCACTTCCATTTGCCCAGTACATGCCCAAATCTTGGGTGTATTTTCTACTGACGAAAACTAAATTAAGCAGATTACAAAAATGGGATCAGAAGGATGCTCGGCAATATTTGGATGAAATCAGACTCCTGAGTGCTCAGGACATGGAAAAGCTGTTTCCAAAGGCAAAGCTCTATAAAGAAAAGGTGCTGGGACTGGTCAAGTCCTTCGCCGCACACAATCTCTAAACCTTATTCTGCATCGGAAAATTGTAGGCGTACAAGGTTTGAATAAAAACCTTCGCTTGCTGAAAGCAATTCCTGATGTGAGCCTTGCTCCACAATCTCACCATCCTTGATGACATAGATTCGATCCACCTTACGTATGGTGGCCAATCGATGTGCAATAATGATGGAAGTTCGTCCTTTCATTAACTCATCCAAAGCCTCCTGAACCAATGCCTCAGATTCTGCATCTAGAGAAGAGGTCGCTTCATCCAAAATAAGGACGGATGGATCCTTCAAGATCGCCCTGGCGATTGCCACACGCTGCCTTTGTCCACCTGAAAGCTTTACTCCACGCTCTCCAACAAGAGTGTCTAAGCCTTCTGGAAATTTCGAAATAAACTGCCAAGCGTTAGCTTTTTTGGCCGCCTCGATGATTTCTTCTTCACTTGCATTAGGTTTGGCGTAGCCGATATTTTCCCGAATCGACCCTCCAAAAAGTAAAACCTCCTGAGGTACCATACCAATCTGCGACCGCAATTGATACAGGTCCCAATCTTCGATTTTCTTATCATCCAGTCTGATTTGGCCAGATTCAATGCTATAAAGTTTGAGTAGCAGTTGGATAATGGTAGACTTTCCGGCACCGGAATGCCCAACCAAGGCTACTTTTTCTCCAGGCTGGACCTGGAATGAAATACTTTTCAATACCACTACCTCTTGACGGGTTGGATAGAAAAATCTAACCTGATCAAATTCAATGGCACCATTTAATCTTGGAGAATTTACTCCATTAGCTGGCTCAAGTGGCTCTTCTAAAATCTCCAAAACTCGCTCCGATGAGCCAATGGCCTTCTGAACTTGACCATAAATGTCTCCAAGTCCTGCAATGGATCCGCCGATAAAAGTAGTGTAAAGCACAAAAGAGACAAGCTCTCCTACACTCATTTGGCCTTCTGCCACGAGGCTAGACCCATACCACATTACTGCAACGATCCCACCGAAAAGGGCAAAAATGATAAAGGAGATAAATGCTCCTCGATATTTAGCTGCTCGCAAAGCCACATGCACCACGCGGTCCAAACCACGCTTATATCTGGTGGTTTCGTAAACTTCTCCCACGAAAGATTTCACTGTCTGAATAGATTGCAGCGTCTCCTCCACGATTACATTCGCAGCAGCAAGTTCATCTTGAGTCTTTTTGGAAAGTTGTCGGATAAAACGTCCAAAAATCATCGCTATCAATACCAAAGCAGGGAAAGTGATGAGCATAAACAAGGTTAGTTTTGGTGTAGTCACCAAAAGAAACACGATCCCTGCCAGCAAAGTAATGATCTGTCTAAATAGCTCAGCCAGGGTCACAGAAAAAGTATCTTGAAGCATGCTCACATCAGAAGTAATCCGACTGATAAGTTCCCCTGTTCGGCGCTGATCAAAAAAGGTCATCGGTAGGCGTACAAGTCGGAAATACAGGGATTCCCGAATATCACGCATGGATTTCTCAGAAACCAATGCAAACAACCAAACTCGAAAAAAGGAAAATACGCTTTGTACGGCCAAAATACCCAATAGCATGAGTGCAATCGAGTTGATGTCATTGACGATCCATTCGGTTCCTTGGGCAGCATCAATAAGTTTTCCTGCTACAAATGGAAATGTCAACAGCGTGAGGGACGACAGTAAAAGAAATACTAAGCCCAGAATAAAGGCCCATTTGTAGGGAACTAAAAACCTGAAAATCCCTCTGATTTTGGCGAAATTCTGCTTGTTCAACTTCCGCTTTTCATGCTCTTCCAAAGCAGTGCCTCTTCTCTTTGCCATACGCTAATTTAATTCGCTGACAAAAGTACGCTTTTTGTGAGAAAGGCGGGATGTAATCCAGAACCAATCACATAAAATCTGGAACTGAAGGGATATTCCCCATCATTTTGTCAGCCAAATACTCACCCAAAGCGGCCGAATGTTTAAACCCATGTCCAGAACATGCAGAAACCATCGTCACCTGATCTAAGGTAGAGTGCGGTTCGATCACAAATCTAGCATCTTCAGTTACGGTGTAAAAACACACTTCAGATCGGATGATCTTACCAGTCAAGCCCTTGATCCTTTCACTTATTATTTCATTCCAAAAAGCTTCTTGCTCCGATTGAGATACTTCCCTCACGATCTGATCCGGATGATTGGTCTCCAAAAAAGACTCTGTGGCTACCTTGATGGACTTTCCATCCAAACTAGGAAACCCATACACAAAGTCCTCAGGTCGGGGGCCAAATCCCCACATGAAAACCGGCATGTCTCTCCAATTACTTGCATCTTCTATTTCTAGCCAGTGAAGGATTTGTCGGCAGATTTTGAAGCGCTTTTGCTCCACTTTGGGCAAAAAATCTTTGACCCAACCACCCACACTGATCAATACCTTTTTGGTGAATATTGGACCATTTGCAGTATCCAACTTTAGAACTCCTTCAACTTCTTCGATTTTTAGAATGGGTAGATTTCGTCGGATCGATGCCCCATTTCGGGTAGCAAGGTCAAGTTGGGCTTGGATACACTTTTCGGGAAAAAGATAACCAGCCTCTTTCTCCAAGTATGCCTTTCCGGAGTTTTCAAGATTGAAAAACGTATAGTTGTCTTTTACCTCATCGGCTTTTAGGACTTGATGCTGAATATTTCCCCGCTGAGCAAAAGAAATCGTCCGATTCAAAAATCCTTCTGTGCCATGTTTTTCCCAGGTTTGTATACCAGAGTCCATCAATAAACCCCCACATGGAACTCTCAATTTTTGACCTGTTTGACGCTCTATTTCTTCCCAAAGCAAATGTGATCTTTTTGCCAAAGCCACATAATCCTCACCTTCCCCAACAGCCAAACGGGTGATTCGAGTCTCTCCATGAGAAGACCCCAAAATATGAGGAGGATCGAAGCGATCTATTCCAACCACGGATGATGTAAACTTGCTCAGATTATAAAGCGCAGCTGATCCCACTGCACCCAGTCCTACAATGGCAAAGTCAAATACATTTTGAGCAGTGGATAACTGAGGGCTTTTCATTGTGAATCAAGGGTCTTGATTCAATGTACTAAAAAAGAAATTCCGTATCGAAAATTTCGATTGAGTGAATTACTTTTTGCCCATTTGGGCATCAATCAGCTCGCGCTTCATTTTTCGCTCGCGCTCCAGCGTGTTTTTTCGGTGCTGATCAAACTCTTCCTGAACATCAAGAAGGTCTTTTTCCGCTTTTTTGATTTTGCGGAAGCTCCGTGAGTATTGAAAAGAAAAGAAACCTAATGCCACTGCCAGAACACCGACGAGCAACCACATGATGGAAGAATACACAGCCTTGTGAATTCCAATTCCGAAAAAAGTAAAATTATCCTTAGCGTCTAAGGCTTCTTGCTTTTCCTCTAGACTTGTCTGCAAGTCTGCATTTAGCGTACTGATTGAATCTTTTTGAGCTCTAATATCAACTTTAAGAGCTTCGGCTTCTTCACGTTTTGCTACTAAAGAATCAAGAACATTTCCTTTAAGCTTGTCCAAGTTTGTAAGCTTCACCACTTTGTACTCTTGGAAATTATTCGAGGTAGAATAGATATAGTCAAATTGATTTTCAATGGTTCCTCCATC
Organism: Algoriphagus namhaensis; assembly: GCF_042649705.1. Classification (NCBI taxonomy): domain Bacteria; kingdom Pseudomonadati; phylum Bacteroidota; class Cytophagia; order Cytophagales; family Cyclobacteriaceae; genus Algoriphagus; species Algoriphagus namhaensis. The sequence goes on along the minus strand of NZ_JBHRZS010000006.1, from coordinate 1,025,328 downwards.
TAGAGGAGCTACCTTTTCTTCGGTTTCTTGAGCAAATAGTGTGGAATTTGAAAGGAGAATTAGGGTACTGAAAATAAGGGCGGATAAACGTTTCATCTAATGGATTGTAATTCTTGTATGCGAAGCAAAGCACGTTTCAATAAACATGCCTTTTTGCAAAAATATGCTCTTTTTTGATACCAATGCCCGCCAGATAGAATATAAGACTCGTTGATTGTTGATTTTCAGCGAATTATAAACTAGATTCTAATCTGATTTTTTTATTATGAAACTGAAAACCTTTAAGATCTGGCTATTTCTGCTTCCGCTTATCGCTGTGATTGGTGTGATTCTTTTTCTGCAATCAACCAATAATCAAAAGGAACTTGAAGGCCAATTAATCCGAAGCATCACTGCCACTAGAAACGATGCCATTCGGGCTTTGGATGATTACTATGCTCAAGTGGACAGTTACTTTTTACGACTGGGCTACTCCTACTATCATGAGGATAAAGTGATGCGAAGAGAGGCTAAAAAGATTGTTAGTGTTTTCAAAAGAAGTGATCCTAGCTTTTCCAATTTGACTCTTTCGAGACAGGGAGAGGAGAGTAATCTGACTTTGACCAAAACCGGATTAAGAAAACAAGGCTATGCCCTTCAGCTAACGGAAAGCCAACGATCGGACTTTCAAAATGATTCTGTCCAAAGTGGCCTGAAGATCAATAAATCCTTTTCTTCAGCCGCAAATGATCAGCCCTATGTGGATCTAGAGATTCCCTTTGAGATACTTCTTCGAAAGCAGCAAAGCAATAGACAGTTTAGCTCCCTGCTACTCGTTGACTCTTCGGGAAACGCAGTATATCCTGAGGAATGGAAGGGGGTGAAAGTTCTCCAGCCCAAACCTATAATCTCTGACACTACCGGTACCCGAAGTGGAGTTTATGTAGAGCAAATTGATTTTTCCAATCAACGGTATAGAAGCTATGTGGCTCCTCTAAATCTTGAAGGATTAGAACTCTATGCTGTGGGGATGTTTGAAGAAAATATCTTTCAAAAGGTAGGGTTAAGAATCAATTTCCTAATGCTTGCCACCTTAATCTTCTTTTTGATCATTTTGGTAGCTATCATTCCCATCCTCAGCATTCTTAATCTCAGCAAAGGGGATTCATTAAGTCAATTGAAGGTCATCAATGTGGGTATTTCACTATTGGGTCTGGCTTTGCTTTTGGGTTTTGCTTCCTCATTTTTCAGAAACCTCCCAAATGCTACGGAAACTGTCACCCCAACCATCAATGAGATGGCGTCGCTGTTTAGAAAAGGAATTTCTAATCAAAAGAATCTCTTGGCCACTAAGACCAAAAACACCAACAAGATCCCTCCTGGCGAAAACATCAATGAATTCCTTTTAGTGACAAGTTGTCAAAACGACAACCCGGTACATCTAATTGAAAAACTGGTATTTGCTGGAACTTCTATCGAGCCGGTAGATTTCAGTGATACTGACGGCACCAAGTCATTTATAGATATTTCAGATCGTGCTTATGCTAATTACTTTTCCTCTACAAATCATGGAGATGAGTATTATTTCGGCGCACATTATAGTAGGGGAACTGGAAATTTAGAAGCGGTCATGTCCAAAAAAGGGCAAGTTGGATACCTCAATGCCATCACCTTTGGTCTGCAGAATATAGACCCGGCTCTCAATCCTCAATCTGGCGAAGATTACATCAGTGACGATTATCGTTTTTTACTTTTTAAGGAGGATGGAAAAATCCTTTACAAAAGCGACAAAATCGATATACCCATTAGCTACCTTGACGAAGGTCTCAGCGGAGACATGTGGACCAAAATTTCCTCCTTGATCAAAAGTAACCCTGACTTAAATGATAGCCAATCACTCGAGACTAGTCTTTACCTTAATGGCTACCAGTACTCAGGGGTATTGCGTCAGATCGAGCGAGAGGGGTTTGATCAAAAAATATGGATGCTCTTTTTGGTAAATGAAAACCTGACACACGTATTGTCTTCACTCACCAGTTTGGAATCTATAAGTCTGATGGTGATTTATTTCCTTTTTCTTATTCTACTGATGGTAGTCCAAAGGCTCAGCAGCCAGACACTTTCTGAAAAAGGGTTCAAGGTCTTTCTTTACAATTGGCTAAAGCCTACAGACCAAAATGGGCCTAAACTGATTTTTTTATTTGGCTCTATGTTGATATTGGGTGGTGTTTTTGTGGGGATCTTTTATGGATTCGACATGAATCACTTAGGCTTTTTGATTTTCTGCTGCTTTATGGCGGTATGTGTTTCACTCCTCAACTATCTCGTGAATGTAATCAATGACGACACCACCTTAGGTAATTTTTTAAAAGGCCTGATCCATGAATATTTACCAGTCCTTTTGATGGGTGTTATATTATGCATTTTGGGGGCGATCGCCATCTTCATGTTTGAAGCAAGTTTTATCCCTTTTGCCCTAGTTTTCTTGCTTTCATTTCTCCTTGCTTTTGTCTGGGGCATGAGCAATAAAAAATTTCAAGGCTATAAGGTGAAGGGAACAGAAATCCTCCCAGCATTTTTATGTATCTGGTTTATCGTTATCGGGTTTTTCCCGGGCTACATGATCCAATCCAAGACTCAACTCTTCGAGTCCGCCATTTGGAATCAGACCAAAGTTTCGGAAAATTCAGGTTCGCCAGATTCCGTAAAGCTCAATCCAACTTTTGTTTCCTTTGAAAAAGGCCGCCGCCAATCCATGAACCAATTGACTGATCTTTTTGACGGGAAAATTCAAGCCTTCGTAGCACCCAATACAATGAATTTCTACCGGACCCTTTCGGCGGGCATCAAACCAAATTTGACCGGAAACACCCTCTGGGTATTACTAGGGATTTTCGGTGCGGGAATTGCCTTTAGTTACTTTATCACCACCATCCAAAACAGTATTTTTTATCGATTTGGCCCGCGATTCAAAAACCAAAATCAATTTCTTAAAAAGTCCCTTTCCTTTGTATCCTGCTTAGATTCCAGTTTGATTGAAAGCAAAATCATAGATGCCGTTGAGATAGACATGCTTTTCGATCCAGAACTTAGTCAGCTGAAAAATATCCGGTGGAACAGTACGTATCACATCAAAAACTTCCATACTCAAAAGGATTATGGAGCCAGCCTTCCTTTAATTCAGGAGATGCGCCAAGAGTTTATTTCAAAAAACAGTCGGCTGGTTATTAGCTCTGGTTTGAGCTGGAAGGAGTTATTTAGCCTGATTCCTGACAATCGCACTAAGGTTGCCTTTTCTGAAGTTTTTGCTGATTTCTATTTTGATTTCATCCCGCTTAAGCCAGAGAATACTCCCTCAAATGAATCTTTGAGCAATGAAGATCTTCTTCAAAAACTCCGGAAACGAAAGTCTTTTTACGCGAATATTTGGTCAGAATTAAACTTTGACGAGCGCCTGGCTTGCTATTCTTTTGCCATGGAGGGTTTCTTCAATCCAGCACAATCCGACACACTTTCCTCATTAAATCAAAAGGGGGTGGTAATACCAAAGGCTGATAGCTCTCAAGAAAATACGGCCAAGGATACTTGGACTGAATGGCAATTATTTAGTCCCATGTTTCGAAAATTCATCCTTTCTCATATCACAGAAAAAGAAGCTGAAGAATTTAAGAAGTTTGAAAAACGATTTGGTAACTCGAGCCTAATTCAGATTTCAATCGTAAGCTTTGTGCTGATTTGCTTTGCACTGATAGGTATTTTTGATCGAAATTTCTTTAACGAGGCCTATGCCTACCTCACCGGAAGCCTTGGATTACTAGGAAGTCTTTATGCACTTTTGAATCGTGGACTTTCTGGTATTAAATTTGGCAAAAGCGAATCCTGATTTAATGCGCCAAATCTCACTCCTTCTAATTACTCTTGTCTTAAGTAGTACAATTACCCAAGCCCAAGAATCCAGAATGAACGATCTGGAAAAAGGAATGAGTGCTTTTAATCAGGAAAAATGGGAAGATGCCCTCGAATATTTCAACCTTTGGATCGCAGATCATACTGGGGACGCCAAAGCCTATGTCCTTCGGGGACAGACACAGGAACAATTAGGCGATGACTTGAAAGCCAACACGGACTTTTCCATCGCTATCAATTTGGAGCCTGCTTATGCCGAGGCCTACTTTGCTCGAGGCAGGTCGAGATATCTTCTAGAACAGTATGAAAATGCGATGCAAGATTTTCTCAGCTATTTAGAACTTCCTAAAGGAGAAACCAATCAAATCATTTTCCGAAAATCCCCAGGGAATTCTGGCTATTCGGAGATTTTCACAGCTCAGACTGAAAATCCGGCACAAGCGTATTATCATCTCGGTCTTTGCAGTATGGGTCTAGAAGAATTTGAAAGTGCGGTCCTTTATTTTGATATGGCTATCGAAAGCCAACCCAGCGATCCCAACTACTTTTCAGAAAAAGGAAGAGCACTTGGAAGAATCGGAGAAAATGATCTCGCTATCCTCGCTTTTGATCAGGCGCTTGCTTTGGATGAAAATAATCTTTCGGCTAAACAAGGTCTGAATCAAGTGAAAAACGGGGGTTCGGAAGAACTTCTTGAGGATCTGAATCGAACCATAGAGGAAAATTATGCAAACTCTCAAACCTTCAAACAACGAGGGTTTTACAAACTCAATCATGAAGACCCAGAAGGTGCACTGACCGATTTCAATTCAGCCTTAGATCTGGATGATTCAGACCCAGAAACTTATTATTATCGAGGCCGGGCACATTCCATACTTGAGAACTTTGAGGATGCTGAGCGAGATTTTACCAAATCTATCAGCATAGACCCTCAAAATCTTGACTACTTTCTATCTCGTGGGCAAGCACGTTACCGCTCAAAAAAGCTGAAAGAGGCTTTGGCCGATTTTACTATTGTGGTCAGCTTAGATCCAGATAGCGCTACAGGTTATTTCCACAAAGGCATTACTTATCATCGCTTGGGGAATATTGATCAGGCCTGCAAAGAACTAATCAAAGCTGATGAATTAGGCATGATCCAGGCAGTGGAGGTCCTAGAGAAAATCTGTAAGTGAGACTAAAGCTCTTTGGTAGTCTCTACTTGGGAAGCAATCCAAGCAGGACGATAAGACGCCAAAATAGTAATGGTCAAAACTGCGATAGAAATCCAGAAAAAATCAGTCCAGATCATCTTTACTGGATAGGAATCCACTACTGCCGAGGGAATCCCCAAAGACACTAGACCAAAAGTCGCCTGTAACCAACAGACCAAATATCCTAGGACAAGGCCTATCACTGCTCCGCTGAGTGCAATCAATGCACCTTGCTTTAGGAATATTCTGCGAACCATCTTTTCAGGGGCTCCCATGGCTTTCAAAATCGCGATGTCTTTTTTCTTTTCGATCGCCAACATACTGAGAGAGAAAAAGATGTTGAAAGATGCGATCCCAAGAATAAAAGTCAAGGTTAGAAAGACAAAAAGCTTCTCAAGTCGGACGGTGCGCAGAAGTCCCGCATGCTGCTCATCGGCATTTTTCACCAAAAACTCGGCCCCAAGAAAATCTTGGAGTTCACTTTGCACCTCATCGATGGTATAATCTTTAGCCACTTTAACCTCTAGTGCGGTTCTTTTCGATCCATAATTTAAAAGATCTCGAGTAAAGGCAAGCGGGGCAATCACATACTCGTCATCAAACTGTCGCTCAATGCTGAAATAGGCTACTGGTTCTAGAAACCCAGAAGTATACAATTGATTTGGATCTAGGGTTGCTGCACTTCTAGGAGCCTTGGGATAAAAAACTTTGAGCGGAACATTTACATTATCAAGATTTACAGAAAGAAAAAACCCCACCCCTCGACCTAAGATGGCACCTGGATTAAGCTCTGTTCCCAAGGTGGTATCACCCCAGAAATACCCTTTTGAAAACCTCTCTTGATCTAAGAAATTGTCTGAGACCCCTTTGATTCGAGCAACGAGTTGATTGCCATTGTATTCAAATAATGCATTATCCTCGATGACTTCTGTGAGGACTGCCACACCTGGTCGATTTCGGATTTCTTCGAGCCATTCCTCGGTCACTTCGAAGCTTTTTCCCTCAGCGACTTCGATCTTCAACTCGGCATCAAAGCTCGCAAACAAACCACGAATCAGGTCCTCCAAGCCATTGAATACCGACATGACGATCACCAGAGCCATGGTGCCCACAGCTACACCAATCATGGAGATGCTTGAAAGAATGGTAATGAAATTCCTTTTTTTCTTACTCCTGAAATATCTGGCCGCTATAAAGAAGCTAAAGTCCAATTCACCCGAAATTAAGATTCGTCCTCTTCCCCGTCTTCCTCAGATGCTTTGGGGATATTCAGCTTGTTGATGACCTTATCCATATGCTGGGCATAAGCGGCCGAATCATCAGGAAAAAATGCTAGCTCAGGGATAATCCGGACGGATTTTCCAATGCGCTTAGCCAACTGATGACGGATTTGCTTCTTTGCTCCATCGATTTTATCAAAGGTCTGCTCCGGATCCGTAATCAAAATACTCAAATAGGCCTTCGCAAAACCCAAGTCCGGGCTCACCATTACACGAGTGACGGTGATCATACCTCGACCTACAAGTAATCTTGATTCCTTTTGAAAGATCTCTCCAAGCTCTTTCTGAATCAACTTTGCGTATTTTTGTTGTCTTTTGCTTTCCATGTGAAGTATTTGATACAAATTTAGCGAAATAGTTGGGCATGGCTTAATTTCGCTACGCCACATTACTCAAGACCCTGTATTTTGTTAAACTTCTTCAAAGTCAATGACCCATTCAGACTCATCGCAGTAGTTATTTTTCTATTGGGTCTTAGTGCAGTCTATTTCCTTTTAAATCCTTTTTCCCTGACTCAATCTCAGCTTTCCTGGCTCGTAGTTGGAGAACGAGCTTCACAAGGCTATTTACCATTTTATGAAATCATAGACGACACCGCCCCCTTATCCGTTGCGGTTTTTGCCATCCTCAATTCAATTTTTGGAAGAGATATTTTAGTCTATGAAATTCTGGGCAGGATACTGATTTTGGCTCAGGCAATTTACTGGAATCTCACCTTGATCCGCTATAGAGTCTTTGATGAAACCTCCTATCTCCCAGCCATTATCTTGGTGGTACTTTTTCATTTTTCTTTTGACATGCTCAGCTTATCCCCGGCATTATTGGGAAGCTCATTTTTACTCTTGGCATTGGGACAACTGATTTCTTTGACTGTCTTGCAGAAAGAAACGAGCGAATCCACCTTATTAATCGGGCTTTATGCAGGTCTTGCCGTAGGTTTTCATTCTGTCTTCATCATATTTTTACCCTATTTGATCTTCACGGGGATTGTGATCAGCGGATTCTCTTTTCGAGAACTGTTACTTTCTTTAGTGGGCTTCCTTCTCCCACTTTTATTGATCGGAACCTATTATTTCTGGAATGATGGGGTTTGGGGATTGATCGAGGTTTGGCCCATCAGTTTTATGACTCCACGCGTCGCCTATCAAAGCTTGCTCTCATGGGGTATTCTGGGCAGCCTTCCCATCTTACTAGCTAGCTTGGGTTATGTGTTTTGCGCGGTGCTTCGCGGATCCACTATTAATCAGCAAAAACAGCGGCAATTACTTATCCTTTGGCTTTTTCTTTCTGCTTTTCAACTCTTTCTAATTAAGGACCAAGCCGCCTTTCAACTTGCTGTGCTGATCCCGACTCTGAGTTATCTGATCACACAGTTCTTTCACTTTGCAAAGAAACAATTTATTGCCAATACCCTTTTTCTTATTCTGATCTTGGGATTTCCTGGTGCGAGTATTTTATACTGGCAAGGGTATCTTGAGCAAAACCCCTCCTATTTGGTTAAGGAGAATCAAAATGGTCAGACAGAAAGCATGATGGTTTTGCAAAATGATTTGAGTCCACTCCGTGGAAACACTCTTGACGGACCATTTTTGAACTATGAGATGACAAAAATCTTCCTCGCCAAGGACAAAGATTATGGACAAAAGGCAAGACTCTTCGTCCTTCTGGAAACGCAAAAGTCAAGACGTGTCCTAGACCCTGATGGAGAGTTTGAAAAACTACTTCAACAATTTCCTGTCCTAGCCAAGGAGTATAGAAAAGCTGGAAATGGGGTTTTTGAATTGCGATAAGATATTTTAAATATCAGCTGCCTGCACATGCATCCAGTCAAAATTCCGCTGACGGCCTAAGCTAGTCCAACCCTCGGCTTCCCAGATTTTCCACCACGCTTCATATTCTTGCTTCGCAAAAGTCGCTCGATCACGGCCCCATCGGAGTTGGTTATTAATGGGGTCAAAATCTATAGCCACTGCCCAGCTATGCATGCTTGGCTTGGATCCACCTCGGATCGGTCTATCGTTGAAACAACCTCCAAAATAGTCCAATCTCAGCGCTCTAATTTGATCAATACCATAATGCCTCAACACCTCGGCAAAAACTCGCTCTGCACTGTCTTTGACCTTAGCATGAATACTGAAACTTTGAATAAGCTGATTGGGATTCCACGCGATCCTGAGAGGATAGGGTACCTCCATTCTCACTAGATTTGTGGCCTTTGGTCCGTAAAAAGCATCAAACTCTGGGGTATATGCCTTAGGCCATTTCTTAACTTGTACAATTTCTTCAGGCCTCCAAAGAGGTGCTGGCTCATTATTCTCCAGTTTGAAAACGGTTCTTTTGTAGGCATTATCAGTACTTGGCCCATAGTATCCGTCTAGCTTTCCAGGAAGCTCCCCTTCCTCAAGGCAGATATATTGCACCGTCCCAACAAGTTTTCTACGATCAGACCAATCTTCTGGGATAGCGGTAATGTGGGCGATCGCCTTTCTGGTTTTTGGGCCAAAGTCACCATCAATTTTCCCTGTGTACCAGCCCTTTTTTTTGAGCCAAGTTTGAATAAATACCGTGAGTTCGTGCGTGTCCATGGAATTAAAAATTAAAGAGGAATAAAAATGATTCTTCCTAAGATATCACTTTTATTCCTCTCTATCAACGCCTTACGACAAGTCTTCAGAAAAAAAGAAAGACTTAAACCCTAAGTATTTTAAGCTATTAGGTACAAGCTATTTTGTTTACCCTGTTCAGATGTCTACCCCCTTCAAAATCCGTGTTAAGAAAAATCTCAACCAATTTCTCTGCCAACTCATAACTGATAAAGCGAGCGGGAAGAGCCAATACGTTGGCATTGTTATGTTGTCGAGCAAGAGCAGCCAAATCCTCATTCCAGCAGAGCGCGGCTCTGATTCCTTGGTGCTTGTTGGCAGTAATGGCCACTCCATTACCACTCCCACAGATTACAAGACCTAGCTCATAGGCCCCAGCTTCGATAGCATCACTTAATGGATGGACATAGTCAGGATAGTCCACGGACGCGTCCGAAAAAGGACCAAAATCCTTCACCTCATGCCCCAAAGAGGTGAGCTTATCGATAAGCTTAGTTTTGTATTCAAACCCTGCGTGATCTCCTCCTATGGCTACTTTCATATCTTTTGAATTTATGGATTTAAGGCATCTTCTGCTTCTTCCTTAGCTCGCTTGATTTCACGCTTTTTCTCCAATCTTTTTGCAATCTGAATTCCTGCTTCGTAAAGAACCAAAATCGGCATAGCGATCAAAATCTGGCTAATTACATCAGGCGGCGTAATCACCGCCGCCAGCACCAAGATTACCACGATGGCATGTCTACGGTACGATCTCAGCATTCCCGAGGTCACCAGTCCAGACATGGCAAGGAAATAAACCACTACCGGAAGCTGAAACATAATTGCCGAAGCCAATACCAGCATCGTCAAGGTGGTGACGTAGGAAGTAATGTCAAACTCATTGAGAATAGAAGGATCCAGCTGATAATTTGAGAGGAAATTGATAGACAAAGGGGATAAAATATAATACCCAAAGCCTGCTCCCAAGAAAAATAGTAAGCTCACAAAAAACACAGCGCCTCGAGCTGCATTCTTCTCCTGATCATAAAGCCCAGGGCTAATAAAGCGCCACACTTCCCAGAAGACATACGGAAAGGAGACAATAAATCCGACCACAAAACTAGAGGTCATGTGCATCGAAAACTGACCAGTCATCTGTCTACTCTGAATGGTAAAAGGCAGCTCTTCAATGCAAAGGGCTGTAATCCCTAGGTAATTCCCTATATCACAAAGCCAACGATAGGTGAAAAAATCAATCTTAGAAGGCCCCAAAATCACCTGTCCGAAGACAATGCTTTTGGAAAGGAAAGCAATCACGGTAAAAATCAAAATGGCAGCCACCGACCTCAGCAAATGCCAACGTAATGCCTCCAAATGATCTAAGAAGGACATCCCTTCTTCTTCCTCTTCCACGTATTGATCTAATGCCACTTTTTATTCAAGTCTTAGTATAAAGGAAAACCTACCATCCACTCATTCACCTCAGCTTTAATCTTGGCAAGCTTAGCTTCATTGTCGTGATTTCGAAGCGCCGCATCAATTAGTCCCACGATTCTTTTCATGTGATCTTCTTTGAGGCCGCGGGTGGTAATCGCTGCAGTACCCACTCGCATTCCAGAAGTCACGAAAGGTGATCTCGTATCGAAAGGTACCATGTTTTTGTTGATGGTGATGTCCACCTTGCCTAGAGTCTCCTCTGCTAGTTTTCCGGTGATATCTTTATTTCTCAAATCAATCAGCATAAGGTGATTATCAGTTCCTCCTGATATAAGCTTATACCCTAGACTTACGAATTCATCAGCCATAATGGATGCATTCTTTTTTACCTGAAGAATATAATCCATGTATTCATCAGAAAGACACTCCTGAAAAGCGACTGCCTTAGCTGCGATGATATGCTCCAAAGGTCCACCCTGAGTTCCTGGAAAAACTCCTCCATCCAATAGGGAGCTCATTTTTCGGATTTCGCCTTTCATGGTTTTGATTCCAAAAGGATTATCAAAATCCTCCCGCATCAAAATCAATCCCCCACGAGGTCCGCGAAGTGTTTTATGGGTCGTAGTCGTCACGATATGACAATACTCCAAAGGATCGTTTAACAAGCCACGAGCGATCAATCCAGATGGGTGCGAAACATCCGCAAGTAGGATTGCTCCCACCTGATCTGCAATATCTCTTAATCGTTCGTAGTCCCAGTCACGGCTATAAGCTGAGGCTCCGCAAATCAATAGCTTTGGCTTCACTTCAAGGGCTTTGGCTTCTACCTTATCATAATCAATCACGCCGGTCTCCTCTTCTACTCCGTAAAAATGCGGATCATAAAGTTTGCCCGAGAAGTTCACTGGCGAACCATGAGTCAAATGTCCTCCATGAGAAAGATCAAATCCAAGAATCGGATCTCCAGCTTGCAAGCAGGCTAAAAAAACAGCTGCATTAGCCTGTGCGCCAGAGTGAGGCTGCACATTGGCCCAAGTGGCCCCAAAGAGTTCCTTAGCGCGATCGATGGCAAGCTGCTCGATTTGATCCACCACCTCACAACCACCATAATAGCGTTTGCCTGGAAGGCCCTCCGCATATTTGTTTGTCAATACACTGCCTGCCGCTTCCATTACTTGCTTACTCGCAAAATTTTCGGAGGCGATTAATTCAATTCCTACTCTCTGACGGTTTTCTTCCTGATTGATTAAATCAAAAATTACTGAGTCTCTTTTCATACTTGCTCGAATTTGGCGTGATTAGGTTGGATAGGCAAATACTGAGGTGGTACTTGCACGGCCAAAAATAGTCCGAAACTCCCGATAATCCAATCTTCACAGGGCATTGACAAAAGTTTAACCTCCTCAAAAAATGAATTGCTAATTTTACGGGATGTACAACTTCAAATTCGCTCCGGAAACTTACTTTAAAGAAGGCACCAATTCCGTGCTTTTGGTAAAATTACATTTTCCAGAAAGTCAATGGGGGGAGCAGATTAGTATTTATGCTCACCTTTTAGATCGAGCGATTGAGTTTGAGGCAGTAGATTTTTATGGGAATGACTACATGCTTTATCCCAGCAAAGCAGAAGAGCCTTTGAGTCTCGAAGATATCATTTATTTGATCGAAGGAATGCAGATCAATTCAGATTCGGTGGAAGGCAATGCAGACCTAGTGCTTAATGGAATACCTGAAGCAGAAAGTGATTTTTATCCAGAGCTTCAAGCCTATTTTAATGAAAAAAGGGCAAATTTCGACCTGCCTTAAAAATCGTGAAACAAAGGAGTATTTGAGGTCAAAGCATGAGTTTTGAACCAATATTCATAGGACGAAAAATCCACGCAATCTTTCAAAAGTATACCATTAAAATTCAAATTTTTAAGACGGTGACTAGGAAGCCAACTTTTCAAACTTCGTGCTTGAGCCGCACTCAGCTGGCTGATCTGAATCCAGCGGTTTCCTCCTATAATAATGGGTACAAGTTTGGTCATGTCATAAATTTATACCTCAAAACTAGCCTCATTTTCAGCTAGATATAGCAAATACTCAATTATCATTATGTTAATAAAAGGTAACTTTTATACCTTACTTCAATGCTTTCAGCTCTAATCGCGGTATTTTTTCTTTTCCTTGGGCTTTTCCTCCGAAGCCAAAAAAGCTTTCCTATCGGTACCGCTTCCAAGTGGGTGAATAACTACCTTTTTTACCTAGTCTTACCCGCCTTAGCCCTGCTCTACATTCCAAGTATGGAAATGCACTCAGGATTGCTCATTCCCATTTCCGCAGCTTGGTTTACTTTTCTTCTTTCTTGGCTGATCTTCGGCTTGCTGGGCAAGTACCTCAATTGGGGAAGAAATATGACAGGGTGCTTGATCATCGTGGCGGGTTTAGCCAACACCTCTTTCATGGGCTTTCCTGTGATCGAATTTGTTTACGGTAAGGAAGGTTTGCCTACTGCATTTTTGATGGACCAAGGAGGTTCCTTTTTACTCGTGTCGTCTCTTTCCATTGTGGTGGGATCCATTTACAGTGAAAAAGAAGGCGATCTCAGACGGATCCCTTTAAAAATCATCAGCTTCCCGCCATTTCTTTTTCTCGTACTCAGTGTCATACTCAGCCTCCTTCTTATTAAACTCCCTGAAGTATTGATCCCGCCGCTTGAATGGATTGGAATGACTATGGCTCCTATGGCACTTTTGGCCATAGGGTTAAGGCTGTCATTGGATCTCAGCACATTACGTTCCCGATTTTTTTGGCAGGCAATGAGTTATCGATTGATTCTTGCCCCACTTTTGGTTTGGATGATTTATGGATTCTGGCTGGACCGAACTGGTCTTGAATTCAAGGTGATGGTCCTGGAAAGCGGCATGGCTCCAATGATTACAGGATCAATCGTAGCGATCCAATACGATTTGAATCCAAAACTTGCCTCGCAGCTTGCCGGCTTGGGTATGCCAATTGCCGTCTTAAGTTTAGCCTTGTGGTATTTCTTCCTTGGCGCTTAAGTCCAGATGGATTCTACCTCTGAAAGAAACTCAGAATGGATTTGCCCATTCGAGGCCACCACTTCTCGTCCAAAAAGATAATTTTCTCCTCCTGAAAAATCAGTAACCTTTCCACCTGCTTCTTGCACAAGAATAATTCCAGCAGCTACATCGTAGGAATTGAGATTGTATTCAAAATAACCTTCGAACCTCCCACAGGCTACATAGGCCAAATCCACTGCAGCACTACCCATACGGCGTAGGCCATGCGTTTTTTGCATCAGCCCTTTCAGGGCAAAGAGGTATTTGTCGATCTGTTCAAAATCATAATAGGGAAATCCTGTGGCGAGCAGTGAAGCTGACAAATCGGGTGCCGGAGACACTTCAATTCGCTCGTCATTACAAAACGCGCCACCAGCTTTTCTGGCTGAAAAACATTCTGATCGGTTCACTTCGTAAACCACTCCAAGGATCACTTTTCCCTTTTGCTCCAAGCCAATACTCACCGAAAAAACAGGAAGCGCATGGATGAAGTTGGTGGTGCCATCCAAAGGATCAATGATCCAATTCAAAGAGTCGGATTGTGTGGTGTTTGTGCCTTCCTCAGTAATAAAGCCCGCCTCGGGCAAAAGCTTCTCAAGCCGCTGCACGATCAATTTCTCAGCCTCCTTATCCACGTAGGACACGAGATCATTAAATCCCTTATGTTCGACCTTGGACTGCTTAAAATTCAATCGCTCCTGACGAATGAATGCTCCCGCCTCTTTGGCAATACTTTGCACTTCGGCGAGGATTTGATCGAGTCGATCGTCTGAAAAGATACTCATGATTTATTTGGTTTGCTTGCCGGCCACTACCAAGACCAGTTCACCTTTGAGGGGGTTGGTTTCATAATATTCTGCAATCTCCTGTAGCGTCCCCCGCACGGTTTCTTCGTGCAGTTTTGTAATTTCTCTTGAGACAGAAGCTTTCCGGTCAGGACCAAATACTTCTGCTAGCTGACCCAGTGTTTTAATCAGACGGTGCATGGATTCGTAGAAGACCATGGTTCGGGTTTCTTCTGCCAGAAGATCGATACGGGTTTTTCTGCCTTTTTTGTGTGGCAAAAAGCCCTCAAAAACGAAACGATCCACAGGTAAGCCACTATTTACCAAAGCTGGAACAAACGCGGTTGGCCCCGGAAGACTCTGCACGTCATAACCCGCCTCGATCACTTCACGAACAAGCAAAAATCCAGGGTCTGAAATAGCAGGTGTGCCAGCATCACTGACCAGGGCAAATTTCACCCCTTCTTTCATTCGATCGAGAAGCTTTTCCACTGCTCGATGCTCATTATGCATATGGTAGCTTTGAAGTGAATTTTTGATCTCTAAATGCTTCAAAAGCTTTCCAGTGGTGCGGGTATCTTCTGCCAAAATCACATCTACGGCTTGCAGTACTTCAATCGCTCGAAGGGTGATATCCTTCAAGTTACCGATTGGTGTGGGGACTAGTGTAAGATGTGGTAAGGCCTCAGTCATCAAAGAATTGCATCTATCGCTGCTGCGAGTTTTCTGTCTTTTTCTGTAACCACATTCCCAGCGTCATGCGTGGTGAGTTCGATCTCTACGGTATTATACACATTGCTCCAATTCGGATGGTGAGCGTGTGCTTCTGCCAAAAATGCCACACGGGTCATAAAGGCAAAAGCCTCTGTGAAATCCTGAAACTTGAATGTTCTTTTTAACTTATCATTTTCCTCTTTCCACATGATTTTTTGGGTTAAAGTGAAATTACACCTTCAATTTTGGCCGCCTCCTCGTAATAGTTGATGATTTGGTCCGGAGACTCTGCCATGATTCTGATGGTGGCACTGATGTACTTTCCTCCGGAGCTTTCCTTCAGCTCCACCTTATTTTTAGGAAAAACATCAGATACCTCGTCTTTTTTGCCCTTAGGCACTATAAATTTAAACATATAAAGCATAGGGAATTCTCCGCTCGCTAAAAGCTTTTCCCTGAAATTTACTTTATCAAACTTCTCTTTCATTGATACTCAATTTTGGCTTGTAAAAAAAGAACCCATGCTGTGAGACATGGGTTCAAAATCTGTAAGTCCTTTTAGAAGAACTTGTATCTGTAGTCTTTCACATCTGCCATATCCTGAAGTGACATCATCACTTGGTAAGTGGTTCGCTGCGAAGCACTCTGGGTCAATTGACCTTGGAAACCGGAATAATCTCCGATCTCACCTGCTGGAGTCAGCGAATTCAATTTCGCCACGATCACACCCACATCTTCATGGATAGGCTTGGTCATGTCTCCGGCATTTTTCAAGCCAAATACAGCACCAATAGCCGCTGGTGCAAAACCAATCCCTGGAATCACAGAAGAACTCAACTTCAAATCTGGAGTGCTATTGATGGATGCAGCATCTGGGAAAAGTGCTTGCATTTCCTCAAGTGTTGTCTTTGTCTTTAGCTGCTCCTGAATGTAGGCTGCCTTCTTTTCGTTTCTCAACTGAAGGGTCACTTGATCTCTTACATCCTCAAGCTTTGCATCGCCTTCTTCTTTCTTGCTCACCAAAGACGCCACAAGGTATAAATTATCCAATTCAAAAACTGGAGACACCTCATCTACAGAAGCCTCAGAAAAAGCCCAACGAATTACTTCACGAGCACTCTGAATATTATTTAGGTTTCTGCCTTGCGCATCTACATTATTCGCCTGAATAATTCTATATCCGCTTTCTTGAGCATTTTCAGTAAACTGATTTCTGTTGCCACTTTCAGCAGCGAATGAATCCGCATTTCTGAAGGCCTCATTTCGAGTCTCGTCGCTAGCTACTAGCTCAAGTTCCAAAACTGCCAATTTGGTGTATTGCGTTTTGGGAAGCTCTGTTACATTAATGATGTGATAGCCATATTCTGTCTCCACTAGTCGATTGATCAAACCAGTCTGTCTTACCGCATAGGTAGCATTAGCAAATTCCTCTACGAACTCATCTTTAGCAAACCATCCAAGGTCTCCACCTTGCTGTGCTGACGCGTCCTGACCATACTGGCGGGCGGCTAACTCAAATCCACCATTTGCTTGGATATCTTCCAAAACAGACTGGGCTTGAGTGCGAACGTCTTCTTTGGCCAAATCAGACATGTTTTCAGTACTGAAAAGGATATGTGAAGCTCTCATTCGAGGGGTTCCATCGAATTGCTCCGTTACCTTGTACGATACATAAGATGAATTTTGCGTTACAAATGGACCATAAGTCTCACCTGCAACGATTTCATCTACATTCCCAGTCAAACCTACAGGCAAGGCATCACCCGCTCTATAAGTGAAAAATGGGAATTGATTTTCTGAATTTTGAGTCACAAAAACAGAATCATTATCTGATGCTCTAAGCTCCTCAGTCAATTCGCTGATGGTAGAGATCAACTCTGCAGAATCACGACCGCTTGGAAGGATGCTGAAGCTGACATACTCCATGTTTGCAGTATTACCAGTCTGAAACTTACTCTGATTTTTGTCTAAGTAGGATTTCAGTTCGCTATCCGTGATTTTAATAGCCGAATCTGCTACTGCATAAAATGGCACATAAAGGTGAGTCACATCCGCTACACTATTGTCAGCCTTATACGCTGCCTCGGCTTCTGCACTAGTGGCATATTCAGAGGTAGCAAGAAGATTATCATATTTGATACGAAGTCTGGAGTCTGCGAAAAGCTGCTCCTGCTGCGCCCAAAAGGCCTGCTGTGCAGGATCTGCAGTCTCAAGAGATTGTAGAAAAGAGATCAACTGAGATTTGTCAAACTCTCCAGTCTGTGGGTTTACCAATTGCTGACGTAATTCGGCAACGATATTCTTACCCTGAACCATATCCACTAGTTCGGCATCTGAAATCTCCAAACCGAGCTTCTCGTATTCTTCTCTGAACACTCGCTCCACGATCATGGCTTGCCAAGCTTGCTCACGTACAGAAAACATCTCCACTTCTGAAGGTGCTCTTCCTGATCGCTGCTGGAAGCTTAATCTAAATTCTTCAACCTGCTGTATGTATTCTTCATAGGTGATTTCCTCCCCTGCAATTTCACCAACTATATTCTGGCTGGAATTGAGCAATGTGGAGTTTGGGCTTAAAAGATCGCCACCCAAAAGGAATAAAATCAACCCGCCGGCAATAACACCGATTGCGAGACCTGTTCTCTGTCTAATTTGTTTAATTAACGCCATTCTTGTTACTACGCTTTTTTAGGAGTCGCAAAATAACTGCATTACTAACGAATTTCAAAATATATTATGAATCAAAGCCTTAACTAAAAGACGCCAGATGAATTAATTTTCATCTTTACCGAATCAATTCGATGATCCTGCTTTGAGGCTACTGTAAAAGTATAGGGGCCAATGGTAACCGATTCCCCCTTTTTCGGAAGATTCTCCGTCAATGATAGGATTAAGCCAGACAATGTTTCGAAATCACCAATAGGCAAATTCCATCCATACTTATCATTCAGGTAGTCAATCTCATGTCTTGCACTCAATAAATATTCCTGGTCGCTGACCTTTTGCTCGATCAAATCATCATTATCGTACTCATCCTCGATCTCGCCAAAAATTTCTTCGATGATATCTTCCATAGAAACGATGCCACTTGTGCCACCAAATTCATCGACTACCAAGGCCAAACTTTTTCGCTCTTGGATAAATTGAATCAGCAGCTCATTGGCCAAAGCAGACTCAGGAGCGATGATAATCGGGGTGAGAATATCTTCGATGCTTTTGGGCTTCTTAAATAGCTCCAACTGATGACAATAGCCAATTACTTCGTCAATAGTCTCTCGATAGACGATGATTTTAGAATGACCACTTTCCGCAAACACAGCTTTAAGGTCCTCAATCGTATCATCCACCTCCACGGCCACCAGATCCGTACGTGGCACCATGCACTCGCGCAGTCGCACAGTCTTAAACTCCACCGCATTATCAAAAATCTTGGTGTCAATATCCACGTCATTATCTTCTGAGCTCTTGGTCATGTGATCCTGAATAAAGCTATTCAAATCGGTGACCGTAAAAACGGGCTTGTCCTCATTATACTCTAGATTGAGGACTTTGGTAATAAAAAACCTCGACAAACCCACTACTGCCCATACCACAGGGTACATGAGAAGGTAAATGATCAAGAAAGGAATAGCAAAGACATTTAGCAGACTATTCGGATTAAGCAGAAAGATACTTTTTGGTAAAAATTCAGCAGTCACCAATACGATGATTGTGGAAATCAAGGTCTGCAAAAGCAATACAACGGCTTCGTTGTTTAGTACCTCTGGCAGTACGTTTACAATGGGACCTTCCAGAAGATATGCCATAAAAATACCGTACAGCACCAGTGAGATCGTATTGCCCATGAGGGTGGTACCGATAAACTGACCCGGTCTCTGAACAAAGCCACTCAAAATCCGGCCATTCAAGTTTCCTTGTTTGTTTTGAAGTTCGATCTGGAGTTTGTTGGATGAGATAAATGCAATCTCCATTCCCGAGAAAAATGCCGAAAACATCAGCGTAATGACTACATAAATCAGAAAAGGGATAGCCATTTAGCGTTTTCGTTTATTCGGTTTTTTACCTGATTGTTTTTTTGCCTCAGCTTGATTCATGCGGCGATATTGGAACCAAAATAGCAAGGCAATCGCAAACATAAAAATGGCATACGAACTCCCTACTCCCTGTGTCAGCGAAAGATGAATACCGATAATGATCAGGGCCAAAGAAAGGGATAATAATAAAGCGTCTCCTAGTTTCATTGGCCTTCTCCTGGTAGTACCGTACGACTGTCGGTAATATTTTTCAATTGATAATTGGTAAACGTTTCGTCAGATTCCATCCCAGTTCCATTAAAGAGCGTTTGCCCGTCTTGCACGGTGACAAAGGTCTCTGTATAAATTCGCTTTTCCGTTGGATTCCAAAATAATTCTTCGGCCTGAAGTTTTTGGTCTTCGAGCAAATTATTCACTTTGACGTCCCCCACTCCTTTATAAATATTATCAGATTTAAGATAATATCCACGATCTGCGCGCATGGTCGTACCGATGGTTCCGTCCTTTTCAAAAAAAGTAATGTCTATCCCTTCTGGAAATTCCAGATTGCCATTTGCATATTCGAGTTGCTTTGGGGCACGAATTTCTGATCGAATGATGGCCGAATCGCTTTGCACTAAGTGTATATCTGTAGCTGAATTGATAGGACCGTCATAGACTTCCAATGCAGAAACATTGACATCCTCCCTGCAAGAAGCCAGAAGAAGTAGTGTATAAAAGAGAAAACTGTAAGCTTTCATACCCCAAAGATAACTATTAAAGCATGCGAAATAAAAAAGAGGCAGCTCGTAAGAACTGCCTCTCATTATGATATTGCTAGATAATTAATCTCTTGTAGCCAAGGTTACTGTCTCTCCGATCCAGCATCCAGTATTGATAGTAGCACCTACCTGAAGACCTTCCGTAAAGAGTTCTTCCTTGGATGGGAATCTAGCACGTGCATTGGCCATCCCTTGGTTGTTACCTGCTCTTTGGTAAGCATTATATGCAGCGATAAATACCGAGTAATCTTTTGCACGACTTTCTCCACCTTTACAGATATTGAATGAACCGATATACAAATCTCCAATTAGTTTCCAAGCATCGCTAGCCTTTTCAGCATCTAGGTCAGCAGCTTCTCTTGCTGCAGTTCTAGCATTAGAACGATTCCCTTTCTCTGCATAGATCTTCGCTAGCTCAAGCTTAACTTCTGCCTTTTGGGTGTCGTTTTCAGCTAGCTCAAAAGCTTTTTCCAATACTGGCAAAGCTTTGTCATAATCTTGAGTCTGCAAGTATCTCATGGCTCTCACTTGAGAAGTTGCGAAGGTTGGATTTTTTGAGTCAATCAACTCCAAGGCAGTTAAGAATGCGTCGGAAGAAAAGCATTTGTACTGTACAGAGTACTTGAAAATCTGATCAGCAAGTTTTTCGTTTGTTGGGTCTGCCAATAGTTTTGGGCCCATTTTATTTTCAATGAAATCGCAATCAATCAACTTCATTGCTACCAAAACTCGCTCCGTAGTAGCTCTAGTGCCGGCTACGTCTACTCCTTTAGCTTCTGCAGCGTCCAAATATCCTTGGATTTGGTTGTACTTTTCTAGAACCTCATCATCCGTGTAGGCTTTGTTATACGCATTGTGTCTATATACTGCATCGAAATATGCTGCATATAAAGATGGGATAGAAAGCTCACCATTCATCTCAATTCCCTTCTCAAAGTTTTCAACCACCTCGGCAAGCTTCTCCTTATTTCCTTTGTAGAAGTCGTATCCGTAGTAAGCTTTATTCTCAATCCAGTTTGGCTCGTTGTTATACAACTCTGCTCTTTTTTCGTAGATCGCCATTACGGAGTCTTGATATACTCGCTTCTTAGCAGCATCTGCTTCAGCATCTGCCACTTCTTTGTAGATCATCACACCATTGATGTATAGCGATTCATTAAGTTCAGGCACGTTTACTAGCAACCAGTTCAAGGGGCCAGTGGCCTGAGGAAACTGCTCGGACTTCATGTAATCTGTATAGGCCGCATTGAGCTCTCTCGCTTTCGCTTCTGCAGCTTGATCAGCGGGCCAATTCCATCCATCCTGCGCTTGGACCAGTCCAATGACACAAAATGCTGCTACGCTGAGTAGTAATGATTTCATCTTCATTTTCGTAATTATTTAATTCGGCGATTAATATTCTAAGCTTCTAATTTCTTTATCTCCTCCAAATAAGGGCCTTCAATTTCGGATTTTTTTTTGAATTTATTCAAATGGTCTTTTATAAAACCAGCTATTATCATTCAAACTGAACCCGAGAGTGAAGTTCACATAGTCTTCTCTGATCAAGCCATTGTCCAAAGTTCCTCTCCTTCCTACCTTGACAGCAAAGTTCACTAGGGACAGCTGATTCACTGGAACAGAAGCTCCAAAGTTGATGCCAACATCATTGACATTTGTCTGGTTTAAAGCGTAAGGAGTCTGCTGATATTCCAATCCGAATCGGTAAGTCGCTCGCTTCAAAGCATTGTCAATGGCAAGATAATTTGGGGTAATTTGTATGCCCAAACCAATCTTCACTGCTTCCTTCAAAAGCGTCTCTTCTCCAAGGAAGGATCGGTACTGGTTGAAGTCCTGATATTGGCCTTCAAATCCAATCACGTATTTATTTGATTTTTCGTAACTGACGCCGAATCCAAGGCGATTTGGGATATAAACTGAGCCCGGTTCATTGTTCGCGATAAGGTCTCCGTCGGAGTCTGGATCAGAGGCTTGACCAAAGGCTGCAAGTTTTGCATAAGCCGTACCTCTTACATCCCCTAGTGATTGATAGATCGCTCCGAGGTGTAGATTGCCTGTGGCACTGATTGGAAAGTAGTAATGAGCCCCTGCTTTAAAGCCCACATCACTGACTGTTAATCTTTCATAATATTCAGTTCGGTTACCCACTACGTTGTCATTGTCATTGGTCAAAGTGAGCTGATTGGATCTAATCGTAGAGCCAAACAAGTACGAACCAGTCACCCCAATACTCAGATTTTTAGCCAGCACATAGCCGAAGTTTAAGTAGGCTTCACTGATTCCCCCATCTCCTTCGATGAAATTGTTGGCATCCACATTGGCAGCACCGCTCACATCACTACCAACCACCAATCTATAATTCACACTGGTGATTTGGTTTAGCCCCATTCCTCCACCAAATTTTCCTGATTTGAATGGAAAGGACATGGCGATATACGAAAGTCCTCCTCCATCTACTTGGGAAGTTTCGACATTCGTTTGAGCATTTATTCGCTTATAATTCAGCGCTGCCTGAAAGTTAAATACCGTATTTCGAGTGGAAAGTGCAGGATTGACCACATTAGGATTCCAGGCAGTTCCAAAGCTAATGCCTAGCCCACCCATGGCTTGATTATGTGTTAATCCTGAGTAATTAAACTCACCAATTCCTAAGGCACTATAAGTGGAAGCACTGGACTGTGCCTGCACCTCTGAAAACAAGAAAAGGGCGCTTAGGACACCCAAGAAAGTCAATCTGATTTTACTCAACATTGTGGTTTAGAATGCAATTCAATCCAACGAGGACCAAATTTGGGACTACAAATATGTGGTCTTTTGCCAATGAATCAAAGAAATGTGAATCTCCTCCACTGATAAAGGCCTTGATTTCTGGAAATTCTTGACGATATGAATCAATTTGACCCATAACCTCATAGACGATACCCTGCCAAATTCCTGTTTTCATACAATCCACGGTGGTCTTTCCCACTCGAAAGGTAACGGGAGCGTCCAGAGCCACCAAGGGCAAATTTGCCGTGAGTGAATGCATGCTTTCTGCACGCAGTCTCAGGCCTGGACTGATCGCACCACCTTGGTACGTAGCATTGCCATCTACCCAGTCAAAGGTGATGCAAGTGCCCAAGTCAATGGCTAAAACAGAACCTCCTCCAGCTCTAGACCAGGCTCCAACTGCCCCAGCTAATCGATCCAGTCCTAAGGTGGACTGACTCTGATACTCATTTTTTAGCGGGGTGGGCGTTTGATGATCTAGAAATAGATGCTCAAAGGGCAATTGAACATGGAGTACTTCTCTGGAATATCGGACAGAACTTACGATACAAGCATCAAAATCCATTAATATCCACGATTCTATGGCGTTTTCGAGGCTTCCGAACGTAGATTCCACAAGCAAATCTTCCCCTTCAAAAAGAGCAGATTTGATCCGTGAATTTCCGATATCGATACAGAGATTGGGCATAAGCAGTAGTATCAGCTTGCAAATTAGGAAATAAAAAAAGCCATAGATTTGCTTAACTTTAATTAAGTCCTGATCCCGAGTCAGCTTAACAACTTTTAACCCCCTCCCATGGAAAAGTTCTCCGTCATTGGCTTGATGTCCGGTACCTCCGGAGATGGTTTAGACATTGCTCATTGTTCATTTACCAGAGACAGCTTTTGGAGTTTTGAGCTCTTAAAATGTCAAACCATCACGTTTCCCCTAGACCTTGAAAAGGACCTAATGAAGGCTCACTTACTATCTAGCATCGAGCTTCAACTACTTGATGTAAGACTCGGAAAATGGATGGGAATGGCGGTAAAGGAATTTTGTGCAGACCTCCCAGAGAAGCCAATGGCTGTTTGCTCCCATGGTCATACCGTTTTTCATCAGCCAGAAAAAGG
The DNA here is from genome assembly GCF_042649705.1 of Algoriphagus namhaensis. Lineage (NCBI taxonomy): Bacteria > Pseudomonadati > Bacteroidota > Cytophagia > Cytophagales > Cyclobacteriaceae > Algoriphagus > Algoriphagus namhaensis. The sequence continues at coordinate 1,001,713 of NZ_JBHRZS010000006.1, read as the reverse complement.
CCTGAGCCTTCAAATTGGGAATGGGTACTGGCTTGCGCAAAAAAGTGAAATACCGGTTTTGAATGACTTTCGGATGAAAGACATTTCTCTTGGAGGGCAAGGGGCACCACTGGTCCCGATCGGAGATCGTCTCCTGTTTTCAGACTATGATTTTTGCCTGAATCTGGGCGGAATCTCAAATATCAGTATGGAGGTGAAAGGTGAAAGAAAAGCCTTCGACTGCACGCCATTCAATGGCTTATTCAATCATTTTGCGCAAAAGCTAGGAGCGGCATACGATGATAATGGCAAATGGGCTGCGGAAGGACAAGTGAATCCAGGCCTATTGGATGAGCTCAATTCACTCCCTTATTATCAAAAATCTGGCGCAAAATCTTTAGGCCGAGAAGATCTTCAAGCTGATTTCTTACCTATTTTGGAGCGAAGCAAAATCCCGACAAAAAACCTTCTGGCCACATTGAGTGCTCACTTTGCTTTTCAAATCGCCAAAATCATTCGCACTTCGCAGTCCTCGGTTGATTCCAAGGTACTCATCACAGGAGGTGGGGCCTATCACCAAACCTTTATCCGAGATCTCAAAAAAGAGCTGCACAGCCAAACAGAAATTGTCATACCTAAACGAGAATTGATTGAGTTTAAAGAAGCTCTCATTTTTGGATTTTTGGGAGTTTTGAAAATGTGTGAGGAAAATAATTGTCTAGCCAGCGTGACCGGTGCTAGAGAGGATTCTAGCGGTGGAACTTGGTACGATTACCGACCATCCCAAGGACGATAGGAAGGAATGTGATTTTTTCTATTTTTGCCCGACTATAAACCCAATTACCCAATGCAAGATTTACTTAAGAAGTTTGAGAATAAAAAACCTGAGGTCATATTTGAATGGAGCGATAGTGAGACCGAAGCCGAAGGCTGGGTGGTGATCAACTCCCTACGTGGAGGAGCTGCCGGGGGAGGAACTCGAATGAGAAAGGGCCTCGATAAGCGTGAGGTAGAATCACTCGCTAAAACCATGGAGGTAAAGTTTACCGTATCGGGACCAGCCATCGGAGGCGCAAAATCAGGAATCAATTTTGACCCAAAAGACCCTAGGAAAAATGATGTTCTCAAGCGTTGGTACAAGGCCGTTACCCCCTTACTCAAAAACTATTATGGCACTGGAGGCGATCTCAATGTAGACGAAATCCACGAAGTCATTCCTATCACTGAGTCCTATGGAATCTGGCATCCCCAAGAAGGCATCGTAAATGGCCACTTCCATGCTACCGAGCCAGAAAAAATTCGCAAAATCGGTCAATTGAGACAGGGTGTATCCAAGGTTTTGGAAGACCCAGAGTATACTCCAAACGGACCTAAAAAATACACAGTAGCCGATATGATCACCGGATATGGAGTTGCTGAGGCTGTTCGGCATTACTATGAAATCTGGGGAGGAAACATATCCGGTAAACGAGCCGTAATCCAAGGCTGGGGAAATGTGGGCGCAGCGGCAGCCTGCTTCCTAGCTGTAGAAGGTGTCAAGATTGTAGGCATCATCGATAAGGATGGAGGAGTGATAAATGAAGCTGGTTTTAACCTAGATGAGGTCAGAGAGATGTTTATCAATAGAAAGGGAAATACACTTGTAGCCGACCACTTTATTCCTTTTGAAGAAATCGATGAGAAAATCTGGGATTTGGAAAGTGAAATATTTATTCCGGCAGCAGCTTCTAGATTGATCACCAAGGATCAGGCAGAGCGAATGGTAAATGCTGGGCTGGAAGTAATTTCCTGTGGAGCCAATGTCCCTTTTGCAGATCCTGAAATATTCTTTGGACCTATCGGCCTTTGGACAGATGAGCGTGTTTCCTTGATTCCGGACTTTATTGCCAACTGTGGTATGGCACGTGTATTTGCATATTTAATGAGTGAAAGTGCTGAGGTTACCGATCAAGCAATTTTCTCCGATGTCAGTGAAACTATCGCAAAGGCCTTGAGAAGATCCCATGAAACTAATCCATCTAAAACTAAAATCGCCCAGAACTCCTTTAAAATCGCGTTACAAGAACTTGTGTAGCCTCATACCGCTCGCAAGTTCTCTGAATTAATTTTGGAATAAATCTTACCGTTAGCAAAACCTGCTTGGAGATTCTCAGGCAAAATCAGTAGTTTAGCACAAGACACCCTACTTTTTGAAAAGGAGGATTGAGAAATACCCAATTTTAATTTGAAAAAATAGCCTTCACCCAACATATGCAGATTTTTCTTTGTCGTTTGTTTTTCATTTTCGCCCTTGCCTTCACGGGATTGGCTTCACAAGAGGTATTGGCCTCGAATGAACCAATGGCCATGGAAACATTAGCTTTGGATGAAATCCAAGTCGATCAAGAAGACTCGCACGCTGAGGCGGGTGCCGAGCATGGGTCCGATGAAGAGCATGGTCACTCCGCTCCGATTTGGCTAGTGATTCCTTTTGTAGCCCTGTTGCTAATGATTGCCACGGGACCGCTGTTTTACGAGCATTTTTGGCATAAAAACTATCCCAAAATTGCGATGGGTCTCGCCATCTTGGTAGTCTTCTACTATCTCTTTGTTCTAGATAATGTACATGGGCCTGTGCATGCTTTAGCAGAGTACGTGCAATTTATAGCACTGCTTGCCTCGCTGTACATAGCCTCAGGGGGCATTTTGATAGAAATTGATAAAAAATCAACTCCTCTTGCCAATGTAACTCTACTTGTGGTAGGCGCTTTGATTTCCAATCTCATCGGAACCACAGGTGCCTCAATGCTTTTGATCCGGCCTTTTATTCGGCTGAACAAAGGAAATATTCAGGCCTACCATATTATCTTCTTCATCTTCATGGTGAGTAACATTGGAGGTTCGCTGACTCCGATTGGAGACCCTCCATTGTTCTTGGGTTTTCTCAAGGGAATTCCATTTTTCTGGACTCTCGAACATAACTGGCCAGCTTGGGTATTTGCTCTAAGTATGCTGGCGGTGATTTTTTACTTCATCGACAAAAAGATGGGCAGATCTGCAGATAGCTCCGAACTTGAGCCGGTCACTTATTCTAATAAATTTACCCTTTTAGGAGTCAAAAATTTTGGTTGGCTCTTTATCATAATTTGTTCGGTATTCCTTGATCCCAATGTGATTGAGTGGGTTCCTGCCATCCATTACGATGGACAGAAGTTCTCCTTTATCCGTGAGATCATCATGCTCTCTGTAGCTTTCTTTTCCTATCGATTGGCGGACCAGCGAGCAATCAAAGGCAATGAATTTAACTTCGAACCAATTCGAGAAGTAGCATTTATTTTCATCGGTATTTTTGGAACAATGATGCCTGCTCTCGAGCTTGTGGGGAACTTTGCAAAGTCTCCAGAGGGTGCACAACTGATCACTGCAAATACCTTGTATTGGGGAACAGGAGTGCTGTCAGGCTTTTTGGACAATGCTCCCACTTACTTAAACTTCTTAGCGGCGGCAATGGCTTCTGGTGGAGGCTCGATCAATAATATCGAGGAAGTACGTCAATTTGCCGCAGATGGCTATCCAGATTCCTCTTTCCAGCTGATGGCAATTGCCATCGCATCCGTATTCTTTGGAGCAATGACCTACATTGGAAATGGTCCAAACTTTATGGTGAAGTCTATTGCAGAGCAAAGTGGAATCAAAATGCCATCCTTCTTTGGCTACATCATCCGATTCTCTTTGCCAATTCTCCTACCCTTACTATTCTTGGTGTGGCTAATCTTTTTTGCTTTTCATTAAGCTTTCTGCACCTCTCTAAAGCGAAAACAATCCACCAAATGGTCATTGACCAAACCCGTAGCCTGCATGTGTGCGTAGAGGGTGGTAGTTCCTAAAAATTTAAACCCACGCTTTTTCATATCCTTCGCCAAGGCATCCGATTCGGGAGAAGTGGCCGGAGCTTCAGACATAGATTTCAGCTTATTTACCTTCGTCTTACCTCCCACAAATCCCCAGATGTAGTTAGAGAAACTTCCAAACTCCTGCTGCACTTCCATAAATCGTTCGGCATTATTGATCGCAGCTTTAATCTTGAGGCGGTTTCGAATAATACTTTTATCCTCCAAGAGTTCCTCCACATAGCTATCAGGAAAACCAGCGACAATTTTATAATCAAAGTCCGCAAATGCCTTTCGATAACCTTCGCGCTTTTTTAAGATCGTAGCCCAACTCAAACCAGCCTGTGCACTTTCCAAAATCAGAAACTCAAAGTGAATTTTGTCATCGTAAACTGGTACTCCCCACTCCGTGTCATGATAGATCACATAGTCCTCGAAACCTAGGCACCAAGGGCATCTAACTTTAGAATCAGTGGGTTGAACAGATTTCATGCAATTAGCCTTTTAATAAAAAATAATTGTCCGGTTTCTGAACACCATGACTTTTCGGTCAAGATGAGACTTAATGGCTCTTGAGAGCACCACTTTTTCCACGTCTTGACCTATGCTGACGAGCTCTGAAATGCTATTATGATGTCTCACTCGGGCTACTTCCTGTTCGATAATCGGCCCTGCATCTAGCTCCTCTGTCACATAGTGAGCCGTAGCTCCAATGATTTTCACGCCTCGTTCAAAAGCTGCATGATAGGGCTTTGCTCCCACAAAAGCCGGCAAAAAGGAATGATGAATGTTGATGATCCGATTGGGAAAATGCTGGATAAACTCAGGCGAAATAATCTGCATGTACCTAGCCAAAACCACAAAATCGATTTCATGCTCTCGCATCAATTCGAGCTGCCTTTGCTCTGCCTTCTTCTTAGAATCTTTGCTCACAGGAATGTGGAAGTAAGGAATCCCAAAAGCCTCCACCACCCCGCGAATATCCTCATGATTTGAGATCACCAAAGGAATGTCCACTTCCAATTGTCCGGAATGATGCCGTGCTAAAATATCAAAAAGGCAGTGCGAGAGTTTACTCACAAAAATCGCCATCCGAATTTTGGGATCATTAAAATGAAGCGTAAAACTCATCTCAAAACGACCTGCCACCTTCTCCTCAAACTCTGATAAAATCTGATCTCGATCTAAAGCAAATGAATCCAATTCCCAGCAGGCCCGCATAAAAAAGCGCTTGGCTTCATGATCCACATACTGGTCTACTTCAAGAATATTACCTCCGCGATGATAGAGGAAGTCAGAGACCGCTGCCACAATCCCCTTCTGATCGGGGCATTGGATGATTAGGATAGCTTTTCTCATGTCCGCTTGGGTGTGTTCCAGATGGTCCAAGCAGCTTCGGCCTGTCCTATTAGCATTTCTAGTCCATTAATCGCTTTTCCTCCTCTCTCCTCCACATGCTTCATCATAGTCGTTTGGTCTGGATTATAGACCAGATCGTAGTACAAGATGGAAGAATTAAGTTGCTCCAACGGAAGATCTGGATGTTGATCAATTTTAGGAAATGTTCCTAGGGGTGTGGTATTAACAATCAATGGATGAGCGGTCAATAAATTCGGATCTGACTTCAAATCCTCATAGCTTATTTGACCTTCTGATGGATTCCTAGAAACCATCAAATACTCAATTCCTAAATCCATTAAGGCTACCTTTACGGCTTTAGAAGCACCACCTGTTCCTAAGATCAAAGCATTCGGACGAGCGTCACCAAGCCAGTTTTGCAATGAGTTTTTAAACCCAACATAATCCGTGTTGTGACCGATAAGGCTGCCGTCAGAAAATTGGATGCAATTCACTGCGCCTATCCGCTGACAGGCAGGAGCTATTTCATCCACAAAATCCATGACTTGCTGCTTATAGGGAATAGTGACGCACAGGCCTTCTAAGTTAGGATGAGAAGAAAGTACCTCCTTAATATTCTCGATTTTCGGAATTTCAAATAACTCAAACTCACAATCGCTCAAGCCTTCTTTTTCAAACTTTTCGCTGAAATACTTCTTCGAAAAAGAATGTCCAAGAGGAAAGCCGATGAGTCCGAATTTTCTCATTTCTTAGAAAAATAAGCTGCCAAACGATCAATAGAAAACACCAACAAGATCCCAAAAGCAAAAGCTCCAATGGCAATCCACAATTGTGGATCCTCTCCCAGCATCTCTTGATAGGAACCCGGAGAAAGGTTTTCAGTCAAAAAAGGCTTTTCTTCACCACTTGATGAGGTGCGATATGCTGTCACTAGTTTCCATGGCCAAAGTTTATTCAGCGAACCCAGCATAAATCCAGAAAGTAGGCCTATAGTGGTGGCATAATATTTTTTCAAAAGCCAGGAAATCAACCGGCTAAAGGAAAGAATTCCTACTAAACATCCAGAGGCAAAGATTGCCAAAGTGAAGAAATCTCGCTCAGACAATGCGGTAAGGATAGATTCATATTTACCCAAAATCAGCAATAAAAAGCTACCGCTAATTCCCGGCAAAATCATGGCGCAAATGGCAATCGCACCTGCCACAAAGGTAAACCAAAGACTGTCTGGAGAGGAGATGGGAGGCAATTCGGTCACGAAATACGCCGACACAATACCCACAATAATGGCGAAAACCACTCCCAAGTGCCACCTTGAAATATCCTTCAAAATCATAAAAGCACTGATCAAAATAAGACCGGAGAAAAAGGACCAAAGTGCAATGGGTTCCTCATCCATCAAATAGGTGATAAGATCAGATAGCAGGAAAATACTGGTCATGATTCCTAGCAAGAGCGCCAACAAAAAGGTACCATTTACTCCTTTGTAAAAATCCACAAATCTACCCTTTAGCAACAAGCGCAGCGTATCTCCATTAATTGAAGTGATGGAGTCGAGGAGTCTTTGATAAATCCCTGTGATCAAGGCTATAGAACCTCCAGAAACCCCTGGAACTATATCTGCTGCGCCCATACCCATTCCTTTGAAGAAGATGAGCAAATACCTTTTGACTATTTCCATGGATAAAAAATAAGGCTGACTAGAGTACCTAATCAGCCCAAATTTAAAGATTCGTACGATTATAAGCTGATACCATCGAGGAACATATCAAATGTATCCCCTCTCAAGCCAAGCCTGATAGTTTCTAATGGAATGATTTCCGATGGGCTGATATTTCCAAGGTTGACATTGGTCCCCAATAGCTTAATAAACCAGACCTGCTGACTTTTGATCGGAGCTTCCCAAATAATCTTGTCGCCTGGTATTTTGGTAAGAATCTCTTCCACCAATCCTTGTCTTACTTCTCCAGAATCTCTGAAAAGACCCACATTTCCTCCTTCTCGTGCCTCACCGATTACTTTCCATGCACCGGCATCAAGCTCGGTTTGCATTTGCTCGATCCACTTGTATGGTGGGATGATCTTTGCAGCATCCTTAGAGCCAACTTCAGATAGTACGGTTACTTGTTTGGCAAGCGTAGAGATATAGTCACACTTCTTGTCATGATTCAAAGTGATGGATCCATCAGAAACTTCAGCATACTCTAAGCCATACTTATCCAAAACCCCTCTGTAATCATCAAATTGTCCGCGGACAATAAAAGCTTCAAATAGGGTTCCTCCGAGATAAACAGGGATTCCTGCTGCCTTGTACAGCGCTATTTTCTCTTTCAGGTTTTTGGTGACATAGGAGGTAGCCCAACCCAACTTCACGATATCTACATAATCTCCGCAGCTATCTACAAAATCTTCTACTTCTCTCAGGCTCAGACCCTTGTCCATAGCCATAGTAAATCCTTCGGCGCGTGGTTTTTGAGTACGTACCGGTATATTCTTTAGCTCGTAATTCATTCAGAAGGTTTTAGGTTTTATCAGGATTGTCTTCTTTGTACTGTGCAATGATCTTGTAAATAGCCTTTTGTTTTTCTAATTCAGGCATTAATTCAAACAGGATCGTGTGCTTTTCGAAGTCCAAAGTTAATGCATTTTCTAAAAATGAGAATGCCTCCTTGTATTTACCCATTTTTATCTGGTAAACAACCATTCGATAGTATAACTCAGCCTCCTCTGGAAGCTCATCTATTCCCTCGGTGATCACGTCTATGGACTCCTCAAATCTATTTTGATCAAAGTAAATTACCGATAAATTGACATAGGTCTCCATTATTCCAGGCTCGAGATTGATTGCCTCTTCGTAGGCCTCAGAACTAGCTTGTAGATTTCCCAGTTTGAATTCAGCATCTGCCAAGCCCACCCAGTAATTCGGATTTCCCTTGGTAAAATTCAGTGCCTTTTTGAAATAATGGATGGCCTCGAAATACTTCTCTTTCTTAAGCATGCACATTCCCAGACCAAACCAAGCATCATCGTACTCCTCGTCTAGTTTAGCGGACTTCTTAAAATACTTGAATGCCTCCTCGATTTTGCCAAGCTTCTCGTATGCAGCCCCCATATAGCAGCAGTTCTCCGCATTGGCACCTTCGCAATTGATGGTATTTTGATAGGCTTCCAGAGCAAGCTCGTATTGCTGTGTATTCATCAGGGCATTACCAAGATTGAAATACGCAGAGGCAAATGAATCATCGATCAGCAAAGCATAATCATATGCCTTGATGGCTTCTTCAAACCTGCCGAGACGATTATAGACTACGCCCAGATTGTACCAAGCACCCGCGCTGTAGGGGTCCTGATCGATAAACTGCTGGTAGAATTCTAATATTTCATCAAAGGACCCCTCTTCTTCAGTGATCATTGCCAACTGAAAAAGAGCGTCTTCGTGATTGATTCGGCACTTGACGGCCTCCTTGAAGTAGAACGTGGCTTTTTTATTATCTCCTTTGATTCGGTAAAGATTCCCGAGGGAGTAGTTCACTTCGGCTTTATCCTCTGCAAGGGAAAGATAATTCTCGAGCAGTTCTATGCCCTGATCATACGATCCAGCTAGAATGTGCCCATTGGCCAAAGCAAGGATAATCTCCTCATTGTTGGGGGAAAGGTTATTGATGTTCTCTAGGATTTCCATTCCTTCCTCTAGTTCGTCATTGAAAATCAGGCACTGCGCTTTGAGCATCTTGATATCAACGGAATAGGGGAATCTTTCGAGAGAAAATTCGGCAGCACGTAGGGCCTTTAGGAATTTTTGCTGATCAAAGTAGAAGCGGATGATGTCTTCAAGTTCCTCTTCTTCAAAGTACAAATCCAAATTAGATTTGAGGGAATTTTCAAATCGCTCGATGAGCTTTTTTTCATTTTCCCAATCGTAGTCATGATCTCCTGTCATTCGGAAGGGTTAAGGTTCTTTTAATTTACCAATTAAATTGGTGCTTCAAAATCGAAATTTGACTTTTTTTTGAGGCTTGGTGGGGTCTAGGTTGCTTTCGAAAACGTATACCTGGGAGGATTAGTTTACTTTGCCCATTCAAATGTCTCCTCTAGACTTCTGTAATTGAATTCAAGCAGACGATTTACTTTTTGATTATCAAAAAATATTTGCTGCTGAGCGATCAGTGCGGTCTGTTTATTTAAGATGGTTTTGGTCAGCCTGAGCTTTGAAAAGAGCCATTGAGCTCGAAGTACCCAAGCCAATAAACTGTCAGCCAAAGGCTTATTCGGCGCTTTCATTCCGAAGACTTGCCCCATCAACTCGTAGAACTCTTTGTATGCCATACTTTCTCGATTGAGGATAAACCGCTCTCCCCATTGTTCTTTTTCATAGAGTCTTCTCACCAAGATCGCTGCGTCCCGGATATCTATAAAATTGACCGTGCCTTTAGGATAATAGGTTCTGCCTTCTTTGAGGTATTCATAGATCATTGTGCTACTTCTATCATCAGAAGTTTTAGCCAGCAAAATCGAGGGATTGACCACCATCAGATCTAGACCTTCTTGTTCCCCTCTCCACGCTTCTAATTCACCCCAATATTTGGAGATCGAATAGTCTGTATTTAAGGGTGATTCTGTCCATTTATGCTTTTCATCCACAGATTTTAATTCAGGCGAGCGCCCAATGGCGGCCACCGAGCTGATGTAAATAAGACGTTTGACTCCGTCAGCGAGCATGGTATTGACCAAATTGGCCGTGCCTTGGACATTCACAGCATAAAGAGTGTTCTTGTCTTTAGGATCAAATGAAACTTTTCCAGCGGCATGAATGACCAAATCTATGTCAATCAAGGCTACACTAAGTGACTCTGGATCCAAAACATCACCCTCTCTCCAATGGATCGGAAAATCCGCGTTTTCGAGCAGCCTTTTTGAGGAGCCCTCGCGGATAAGTCCGTGAATTTGGCCTATTTCTGAAAAAACCTTGGCGAGGTAACTTCCAAAAAGGCCGGTGATGCCTGTGATGAGTATATTCATCTGAGATTAAAGTGACCGATTGATCAGGTCTAATTCTTGGATTTTCTGGTAATTCTTGGATTTGGGTAAGCTTTCAAGCATGTCTAGGTAACGTGGATTGTGGCAATCTGTTCCGAAAAGCCGGACCAAACCTCTTTCCAAAAGGGTCTCTGCAAAGTCTTTCACTGGCTTAGAATAAAATCCAGTAAGTGAGAGTAAATTCACTTGAAAAAGCAAGCTTCTATCTACCAGATCTTCAAGTAACTGCTTGTCGCCCAACAAATACTGGTATCTTTCAGGGTGTGCAAAAATAGGTTTATACCCGCTCATCTCTAATTGAAAAAGCGTCTCCAGGAGCATTTGGGGTCGGTTGATAAATCCTGTCTCCACCAAAATATAATTATCTCCGAAGGTCAGTATTTCCTCCCCGTCTTTGACTTTCTCCAAGAATATTTCATCCAAGTAATACTCCGCAGCGGCCTCAATTTCGATATTTATCCCAGCGGCCTTTACGCTTTTCCGAAGGTCTTCTAGCCCCATTCGGATGATTTCCGGGGTGTTTTTATAATACTCCGACATGATGTGTGGAGTGGTGATCAATTTGCGCAGACCAAAATCCGAAAGTCTGGAAATCAAATCCAGGGATTCCTGCATGCTTTTAGACCCATCGTCTATTCCTGGGATCAAATGCGAATGCATATCCACCTCTAGCCAGTCTAGCCTCAAAGGCTCGACTTCACTCGGCTTACTTCTGAAAATGTCAAAGAAATTCATTTTAAACTACCCTCCCTATCGATGAACTCTTGCAATGTGGGCCAAACCTCATCCTTTTCAGAAATCGTTGGCTCCCTTACTTCCCAATTAATTCCTAGATCAGGATCCTGCCAGAGTATACCTCCCTCGGATTCTTTGTGGTAATAATTGGAACACTTGTAAGCAAAAATTGAATCTTCCAACACGGAAAACCCATGTGCAAATCCCCTTGGAATATAAAGTTGATTGTTTTTTTCGGCGCTAAGTTCTACCACGACAGACTTCCCAAAAGTGCTGGAACCTTCGCGCAAATCCACCGCCACATCCAATACTCTCCCCTGAATCACCCGGACAAGTTTCGCTTGAGCATAGGGAGATCTTTGAAAATGCAAACCGCGGATTGTTCCTTTCTTGGAGCTCGACTGATTATCTTGAACCCAATTTTCTTCAATTCCTTCTGCTTTGAACCAATCTTGTCGAAACGACTCAAAAAAGTATCCTCTTGGGTCTTCGAAAATTCTTGGCAAAATCTCCAGAACACCCGGAATCGAAGTCTTTTTTATTTCTGTCATGAAGATTTACTCGAATAATCCACAAAATAACCATGCCTTTATTGAGTATCCTAATCTATTACCAAGAAATATGGCGAACTTTGTGAACCTAAATCCTTGTTAGCATCCTGTGTGGGCAAAGATTTATCAACCTACAAAACAACTAGTTAGGAACTCTATGGGGAAATTTTCAAGAAAGCTTCAGAAACTATACGATACTGCTCCCACCGTCCCTTCGGCGGTGCTAGTGAGTCTGATCGCTCAAGGACAATCGGATCGTGAAATCTCCGATAACCTCGATGAATTAGCTTTCTTAACAGAAACTTTGGGGGCAAATGCGATCTATCGCTTTACCCAAAGACTAGAAAAGCCAGATATCCGCACCTTCGTAGGAAGTGGAAAACTCGAAGAAATCAAAGCATACATCGAGCACTTTGAAGTAGATATGCTCATTTTCGATGATGATCTTTCTCCTTCGCAAATGCGGAATTTGGAAAACGAACTGAAGGTCAAAATCTATGATAGGTCACTCTTGATTTTAGATATTTTCCTTCAGCGAGCGCAAACTGCCCAAGCCAAAACTCAAGTGGAGCTGGCCAGATTTCAATATCTGCTTCCAAGACTTACCCGAATGTGGACTCACTTGGAGCGTCAGCGTGGTGGAACTTCCACTCGAGGTGGTGCTGGTGAAAAGGAAATCGAGACTGATAAGCGAGACATCCGAAATAAAATCACCTTGCTCAAAGCTAAACTTCGTCAAATTGAAAAGCAGGGGCATACCCAGCGAAAGGGAAGAGAAGGAATCGTGAGAGTCGCCTTGGTAGGGTACACCAATGTGGGTAAAAGCACATTGATGAATCTTATCACCAAATCTGACATCTTAGCTGAAAACAAGCTTTTTGCCACGGTGGATTCCACCGTACGGAAGGTGGTGTTGGATCGAATTCCATTTCTCCTTTCCGATACGGTAGGTTTTATCCGGAAGCTCCCCACTCACCTGATCGAGTCTTTTAAAAGTACTCTAGACGAAATCAGAGAAGCCGACTTGCTCGTCCATGTGGTGGATATTTCGCATCCTAACTTCGAAGATCACATTCAGGTGGTTCATCAAACCCTTCGTGAAATCAAGGCAGGAGATAAGCCAGAACTTTTGGTCTTTAACAAGATTGATCTCGTAGAGACCATGCCTTCGGAAGAAGCGATTCAACACATGACCGAAATAGAACTCCAAGAAGCAGATTTCAAGGATTTTGATGCGCTTTCAAATGCATACACCAAAAAAACCGGTATTGAGCCAGTATTTATGGCAGCCAATTCTGGAGATAATGTGGAGCTTTTCAGAAAACGCCTCACAGCTGAAGTGAAAAAACAACATCTAAAGATCTATCCACATTACTTAGAGCCCGAGGTGTACACTTGGGAAGAAGAAGAGGAAAAAGAAAACTAAAAAAGGCTCGAATGGAATTCATTCGAGCCTTTTGCTTTTAGAATCGCATGCTGACTCCTAGCAGGAAATTGGTACCGGCCTGCGGATAGTAGAAATTTTCAGTGATCAACTCCCTACCTGTATCACCAGGGATAAAGTAGCTGAAAGTATAGCCATTGGGCTCGTACATTTCATTGAAAATATTATTTACCAACAAATTCACTTCTAGACTTTTGAAAAAGCGAGGCTGTACTTTGTAGCTCACACGAATATCATTGGTGAAAAAGGCATCAAGCGCTCGGTTTTCATTTGAAGTATTGTCCAGAAACTGCTGTCCTACATACTTGCTCAGCCAGTTGATCGAAAGGTTCTCGACCGGACTATATTCGATAATTGCCGATGCTACAGTATTGGGTGAGAAAGCAATGTCGGTATCCGTATAGGCAAAGCTCTCCTGAGAGAAATCATCTCCACTGTAATCATCCACAAATTCAATAAAGAACGGAATCTTATTTCGGCTGAAAGCAACATTTCCACCCAGAGTCAGCTGTTTAGAAACCTGATAGGCTCCATCTAATTCAATCCCTATTCGGTGGGAATTCGGTACATTTTCACGGATATAAGCCCCCACATCATTGATCTGACCAGTAAGAATGAGCTGATCTTTATACTTCATGTAGTAGAAATTGGCATTATACGTGAACCTGCCACTTTGTGCTCGAACTCCTGCCTCTACATTATTCAATCGCTCAGGTCTTGGCACCTCGGTAATCGGATTATCGGTGAAGTCAGATCGAGTCGGCTCACGATTTGCCACGGCATAGCTTGCGTACCAGGTCTTCCCATCTTTTTCATAGCTCAGTCCAAACTTGGGATTGAAGAAGGTGTAATTCTCTTGGCCGTCCACGATCCGCTGATCGTCATTCACCCCAAAGAAAGAATAATCGATCCCTCTTACTTGAAGGTCTCCAAAAACATTAAATCCTGGCAGCACTTCATACGTGGCCTTAGCATAGATATTACGATCATCTTTCACGGCATTATTATCATAATAGCGCTCTCGGATATCGGTGTCGCCTGCCACTCTTGCCCAAATGATCTCACCAAAGTGATCTCCATCGTATCGATTGGCTCCTCCACCTAAAATGAAATCCAGTTTTCCATTGTCAGAGATATAATTCACCGAACCGACGAAACCATAGAAATCATTGTCCAGCCATCTCCTGCGAATGATATCTGTACTTGAGATGACTTCATCACCTATAGTCACATCAGGGAGTCCATAGCTGGCAAAGTCATCATCTTCCCGATATTGCTCAAAGTAGCCCCGTCCATAAGTATAGTGAAGTGCGAGGTTGGTTTTCCAATTCGTTCCAATTTTTCCAGTATAGATCAACTGGTAATGATCCTGCTGATAGTTATCCGTTTCGTTTTCATAGGTGTAAAAATTATCCGTTCGGTCGGTTTCCAGCTTGGATTCAGGAAGGCCCCACCAGGATTGATAGGTTTGCTCTGCTCCTGAGAAAATATTGAGCTTGATCACACTATTCTCTCCATAGTATCCACCTGACACGTAAAAGCTTTTGAGATCAGAAAATGCCCGATCCACGTAGCCATCCGAAGTGATTTTCGATAGTCGAGCATCAACTGCAAAGCGGTTATTGAGTAAGCCTGTTCCAGCTTTCACGGTATTTCTGAAGGTATTAAATGAACCCACACCACTTTGTACTTCCGCGTAGGCTTCATCTTGACGCGTATCGGTTTGGAAGTTTAGGCTGGCGCCAAAAGTCGCAGCACCATTGGTGGAAGTCCCCACCCCTCGTTGGATCTGTACATTGTCCACCGAGCTCGCAAAATCAGGCATATTCACCCAAAACACTCCATGAGATTCGGCATCATTCAGCGGAATGCCGTTAATGGTGGCATTGATTCGGGTTTGGTCCGTACCTCTGATTCTCAATCCTGTGTATCCCACTCCAGCACCAGCATCCGAATGGGAGACCACGGAAGGAGTGAAATTCAGGAGAATAGGAATATCCTGCCCAAGATTTCGTTTGGCAAGCTCTTCCTTATCTATGGTCTTGAAGGTGGTGGGCGTGGTAGATGAGGCTCTTGTCGCTGATACGATAAATTCCTCCGTCAACAAATCCCTAGACTCCAGCCGAACCTCCAAGTCCCCAGAATAGGGAATAGAGATGGATTCCTCATAGGTTTCATAACCTAGGTATGAAATCTTCAATCGTACTTCGCCGCTAGGCAACTTGGTTAAGGTGAAGCGACCACTTTCATCTGTGACGGCACCTCGGCCTGCTTTTTCTGTCCATACGGATGCTCCGATCAGAGGATCTCCGGTTTGGGCATCCAGTACTTTTCCGCTTAGCTTTTCTTGTGCCAAAGCAGCAAAACTCATCCAGCATAAAGCCAGAATTAAACTTAATTTTTTCATGATAATCTTCCCTTTCGGGATCATTTGAGTGAAACATGAGAAAACTCAAGGGAAGCTTTCCGTGATTGTTTACCCGATTTGCGAAAGCAATAGCAATGAATAGAAGGGTACCGCTTCGACTTCATTAAACTTTTACTTTTGCTTGCTCATTTCCCTTCGCCGGCATTACCCGGATCAGGTCGTATGGGTATGATCTCAGCCCGTTTTATTAAGGCACCCCTTATGATCTGGAAGCAAAAGTAAGTTGCAAAACTTGATTTTCAAGCCCCTTTCGCAAAAAATCCCAATCTGTGCTTAAGCAAAATTAGTATCTTCCACTTTGAACCTTTCCGCCTATGAAACTCTACAAACTCAAAGAAGCCACACTTCTAATTGTAAATGACAAAAATCTGCTTGGTCCTTCGCTAGACTGGGACAAGCTCTTAAGCCAAGAGCAGTTGAAAAATCACTTGCTCGAAGTATCATCTTCCTGGGAAAGCATTTCTCCTGAAAAGGTGCAAGAAAAAATAGACTCGGGAATCTTGGCTCCCATGGGTAATCAAGAAGTATGGGCAGCTGGAGTGACTTACTACCGCAGCCGGACCGCGAGAATGGAGGAATCAGAAGATTCAGGTGGGGCTACATTTTACGACAAGGTATACAACGCTGATCGCCCAGAGCTATTCTTTAAAGCCACTGCTTCGAGAGTTTCTAATCCGGGAGGCCAAGTGAATATCCGTAAGGATTCTACTTGGGACGTACCCGAGCCCGAACTCACGCTGGTAATCTCTCCCAAAGGGAAAATTCAAGGGTTTACTATTGGTAATGACATGAGTAGCCGAAGCATCGAGGGAGAAAACCCACTTTATTTGCCCCAAGCAAAAGTCTATGAAGGATGTGCTGCGATTGGGCCTTGCCTTTTGATTCAAGACGAGATTGCTGAAAACACGGAAATCAAACTAGAAATTCATAGAAATGGGACGTTTGAGGCTGGAGGAAGTACAGACCTTACCCAATTGAAGCGCAAGCCGAAGGAACTAGCTGAGTGGCTTTATCGAGCTAATACTTTTCCAATCGGCTGTCTGATGATGACTGGAACGGGTATTGTTCCTGATGGATTTACCCTTAAAGAAGGCGATCTAGTGAAGATTTCAATTACAGGAATTGGAACACTAGAAAACGTGGTGGGGCTAATTTAATCCTGAATCCCATGTCCCCGAATTTAACCGAATGGAAGTCTACAGGCCTAGAAATCCATCTCAATGGAAGTAAGATTTTCTACCAAAAATCTGGAAAAGGAGAGGTGATTTTTTGCATACATGGATTTCCCACGGCGTCTTTTGATTTTTTGCCAATCTGGAAAGACCTCTCTGAGAATTTTCAACTAATCGCTCCAGATTTAATTGGCTTGGGCTTCTCGGATAAACCGGATCAACCTATTTCTGTAGCAGATCAGGCCGATATGATTGAGTCGCTTTGCTTGGCTGAAAATATTTCTTCTGCCCACTTGCTGGCTCATGATTTAGGAGATACCGTGGCTCAAGAACTCCTGGCCCGAAGTCTAGAGGGTAAAAGTAAAGTGACATGGAAATCTTGTGTTTTATTGAATGGCGGACTATTCCCAGAGACCCACAGACCACTTTTGATTCAAAAATTATTGATTTCTCCAATCGGAAAATGGGTAGCGAAACTTACAAGAAAAAAGACTTTCCGAAAGAGTATGAATCGCATTTTCAGCAATTCATATCCCCCATCTGAAGAATTGATTGAGGACTTTTGGTATTTGCTGAATTACAAGGATGGGGTGCGTGTGCTTCCCAGGTTGATTCGATACATGTCGGAGCGAAGCGCCAAACGATCCAGATGGGTTGGAGCGCTACAAAACTCAACTATCCCCATTCGATTAATTAATGGAAATCAAGACCCAGTTTCTGGCCTCCATATGGCCCATAGGTATGCCGAGCTAATTCCTTCTCCAGATATCTGTCACCTTCCTGACGCAGGCCATTATCCCCACGTGGAAGTTCCCAAGGAAGTCCTGAAACACATCCTAGGTTTTTTGAATTCAAAAAAATCAACTTGATCTTTTTACTCAGCTCTTTTCCCGCTTTTTCCTAACTTAACATTGTATGGCCTACGATCAATACTTAGCCGAAAGAATAGAACGGGTCCTTTCTGAAAGAAAAGCTCTTTTTTACCAAAAAAAGATGATGGGAGGATTGGTCTTTATGGTAGACGACAAAATGTGCATTGGCATTGCCAGAGACAAAAAGACCCAAGAAGATCGCATCATGGCTCGAATCGGAGAGGAGGCCCAAGTGAAAAATGAAAAGAGGCTTGGGTGCAGACCCATGGAATTTACAGGCCGGCCTATGAAGGACTTTGTTTTCATTTACCCGGAGGGATATGACAATGAAGAGGATTTGGAGTTTTGGGTAGACCTTGCTTTGGCCTTTAATCCAAAAGCCAAAAAAAGCAAAGGAAGATAATGATCTTATAAGATCTTTCCTTTGATTTTTCTCAAGGATTTCCTTCTCGAAAATCCAAAATGCATCTGTACGAAGGCAAATCAAACTTCAAATTGACTTTTTGAATCTTTTTTCAATTTAATAGTAAAGTAATTGGACGATCTCAAATTCAAATGAGGACTAAAAATCAGTCTATAAACACCCCTAGAAGCCTTGATGACCTCACTTCGAGAAAATCTGACAATCATTAGTGGGTTTTAAACCAAAACCCACTATTCAACCGTACAATAGTCCAAATATCTAATTCATGAAACCATTTCTAACTATCCTCGCCTTAACACTGGTCCTTGCTTCCTGCACGGAAAATGAAAATCCTGCTCAACCAAGTTCTGAGATTTGGAGCCTGGAAGGTTATACTTGTACTTTTTGTCTGAATCCAGATGAATTCGTTGCTGTGACAGATACCACTTATTATTATACTTTTCGCCCCGATAGCACATTTTCTAAAACCTTGGGGAGCCTGCAGCTCAATGGTACTTTTTATAAATATTCAGAGATGGATGGGAGAGAGTATCTCCATTTGCAGTATAGCGAGGCTTCCTCTAATTTAAATCTTGATAGCTCTTCAGATTATTTTGGCACGATTCACTTTTGTGGCCAAGATTTCGAACCCATACTTATTCGAGAAGATGGTAAGTTAATGGGTTCTTGGGGAGCATGCGACGGCCCTAATCTAGTATTCAGGAAAGAGGATAGTACTGGAAATAGCTTTATTTTCTAAATTCACTGTATGAGTGAATGGGTTCAACGACAGCTTAAACTTCCAGTCTTTTCTTCAGGATACCACTTGATTACAGACCGGATCTTAGAAGTAATTCCGGAAATTCGTAACATCAAGACTGGCTTTCTTCAAATTTTCATTCAGCATACTTCTGCAGCCTTAACAATCAATGAAAATGCAGATCCTACCGTACGGCGAGATTTTCAAACCTTTGTTAACGAATTAATTCCAGAAAATTACCCGCGCTTTATTCACACCTATGAGGGCCCTGACGACATGCCTGCCCACATCAAAGCCAGTTTTTTTGATACCCAATTACAAATCCCAATTCAAAATGGACGACTTGCCCTTGGGACTTGGCAGGGAGTTTATTTATGTGAGTTTCGGACCTATGCAAGTCCAAGAAATTTGGTCTTAACCGCCTTTGGCGAAATTTTTTAGACTTTAAAAGCCCAGTACATACTTCTAATTCACCACTGATATAAATCAGGCAAAGGCTTCTGATAGTTCAGGTATTTTTGCCCTGATGACCCTTAGAGTTCCGCTTTCCTTTTTTCTTGTTTTGTGTCTTTTCCATGCTTCTTCCAGCCTAATGGCCCAGGATCAGGGACAATCCAATGCATTCGCTTTTAAACTGAGGGAGCCTATCAAACTTGATGGTGTACTTGATGAAGCGATTTGGCAGGATGCTGAGGGATGGAATACGGATTTCATGCAGTATTTCCCATCTGATACTTCACGCGCTGAGGTCCAGACTCGAATCAAAGTTGCCTTTGATGATGAAAACCTATACTTGGCGGCTGAAATGATGAACCGAGGAGATCGTGACTACGTGTCCACCTCTTTGAGACGAGATTATCGAGGGGAGCAAAATGACGGAGTGACTTTCGTCTTTGATACCTTTAATGACAAGACAAACGCTTTTCAGTTTGGGGTAAATCCATATGGAGTACAGCGAGAAGGCCTTTTGGCCAATGGAGGAAACCGGGGTACGGATTTGAGTCTAGCCTGGGATAATAAATGGTATTCGGAGGCCACGATCCTGGATGATCGATGGGTGGTGGAAGCCATCATTCCATTGGCCACCCTGAGATTTAAGGATGGAGGTCAAAACTGGAATGTCAATTTCTACAGAATCGATAGTGACACCGGTGAGCGCAGTACGTGGTCTCCAATTCCCCGAAATTTTTCGATTATTTCTTTGGCTTTCAGCCGAAAGCTGATTTTTGAAGAACCTCTAAAGAAGACTTCTGCCAATATTTCCATCATTCCTTATATCGCAGGAGGAACTTCAAAGAATTTTCTGGAAGGAACAGAGGAAAAATTCTCCCCTTCTTTTGGAGGCGATGCAAAAGTGGGAATAGGTCCTGCATTGAATCTAGACCTGACAGTGAATCCGGATTTTTCGCAGGTAGAAGTGGACGAACAGGTAACCAATCTGGATCGATTTGAAATCTTTTTCCCAGAAAGAAGGCAGTTTTTCCTAGAAAATGGGGATCTGTTTGCAGACTTTGGGCATCCGCTGGCCCGACCTTTTTTCTCCAGAAGAATAGGTGTGGCACGTGATGAAAACACGGGTCAAAATGTGCAAAATCAGATTCTCTACGGAGCGAGACTCTCAGGAAAGGTCACAGACGACTGGAGAGTGGGACTGATGAATATGCAAACGGCCAATGATGAAGATGCGGGAATTGTCGGAAATAATTTCAGCGTGGCCGCTATTCAGCGTAAAGTCTTCAACCGATCGAACATTGGGTTCATTTTCGTAGATCGAGAGACCTTGTCTCCCAATGAAAGCCAAAACGTATTTGATCCGGACGAATCCAATCGTCTGCTGGGCTTAGAATATAACCTTGCCTCTGCGGATGGCAAATGGACCGGCAAAGCCTTTTATCATCGCACCTTTGAAAAAGAGGATCGAAACAGCCCTAGGACCTTCAATGCCTACGTACTCTACAGTGATTTACACTGGAACTGGAGCATCAGCTACCTAGACATCGGAGAGGGATATAATCCGGAAGTAGGTTTCGTACCTAGGGTGAATTACAAGCGACTCAATCCCGATATCGGTTACAACTTCTTTCCGCAAAGTAGAATCATCAATCGACACGGTCCAACCATGGAATACGAATTGCGATTCAATGAGGAGCTGGGCACCACAGATCGGGATTTCAACATAGGCTATCAGGTTCGTTTTCAGTCGCTAGCTCAATTGGAAGTGACCCAGAAAAATCGATATATCTATTTATTCAATGATTTCGACCCAACAAGAACTGGGGGAGAGCCTTTACTTGCAGGCACAGATTACTACAATAACACCGTGGAGCTTCGCTTCCAAAGCGATCCACGCAAAGCCTTCAATATCCAAGTAAACTCTGAATTTGGAGAATATTTTACAGGGAAAATCACCTCTATCCGTAGCCAGCTTGGCATCCGTATGGGCTATACGGCAAATATTGGAATGAATTTCAGCTACAACCGAATCCGTCTTCCAGAGCCTCAGAATGATGCGGACCTTCTTTTGGTAGGTCCTCGAATCGATTTAACTTTCAGCAAGAGCCTTTTCTGGACGACCTTTATCCAGTACAACAATCAGATCGAAAATATCAATATCAACACCAGACTTCAGTGGAGATTTGCTCCGGTATCTGACTTCTTCCTAGTATATACAGATAATTATTTCCCTGATACTTTCGCTCCAAAACAGCGTAGTCTGGTGCTAAAGCTGAATTATTGGCTGAATATTTAAGGTTCTTAACTTTATTAAATCTTAGTATTCTGATAAGTTAAGTTGGTCATTAAAGAATGATTACCTGAGCGAAAAGTATACCTGCAAGGAAAAAGCTCAGAGCGGATAGCTAAAAATCTCCATTTCTTTTCAGCTTTTAGTCTGAGTCAATAAGAAAAAACTACGTTTAATTTTTACTCGCCTCCACTCGCACTTTTGCTCCAGACATCAAAAATCGTCTATATCCATTTTGAGTGTCTACATTGACTTCCTTACCGAGTAGCTTCACTCTTTTATCAAAATCTTCAGGGATTTCTACGGAGATTCCCCATTTTTTCTCGGTCTGACTGATCTCTATGGCTATGGCATCTCCATCTCGCTCGAAGGTCATGGAAATCTCATTATCGCCAATTTTCACTTTTTCTATCTTGGCTTCTTCCCAATCACTCGGCATCTGAGGACGGATGTAAATTACCCGATTAGCCGCATCGGGCTGTATCCCAAAAAACTGCATGACGATCGGTACGGCAAAGCTATACAGATTCCAAGCCTGGGTAAACATCCCATAATCAGGAGAAACCTCATAAATAGATCCTGGCATTGCAAAACCAAAGCTTCGAGTCATCCGCTTCAGGTAGTCCAGGGCCGCATCCGGATTTCCATACTTGTTTTCACCTATGGCTTGTACGCCTGTGGGAAGAGTCATTACCGCTCCGGTATAAGAAAAAATCTGACTTCCCTTGAAGGTTCCATCCTCATTTTCCGCTAGTTCATCCCGATCTATTCCAGTTACAAAGACTCCAAAAGGATTCGTATACTTTCTGCCAGTCTCCAAGGCAATTTTGGCCTTTTCAGGATCTGCCACCCCAACTTCCATGGGCGTATTCACCACCCAATTGTGGTACAGGACAATACCTTGTTTTTGGTCCTTGGGCAATGTGGATAACTTGGCCTGAGTCGCTCGTAATTCCTCCACCGCCCAAGGCTTATTGAGCGTATCGGCCCGAATAATCGCTCCCTCAATCAAATGAAGAGCCTCTTCCGTCGTTCCTATGAAATCCGCATAACTACCAAATTCCGGAACCCAAAAGTCTGTATTTATCGTCTCGGCTAGGGTATTTGCAGTCTGTTGATAACTTTGGGCCAACTCGCTTTTTCCCAAAATCTCAGCCATTTGCGCCGCATCAGCAAAGGCTTTGTAACTATAAACCGCCACGTCAATCATTTCTGATTCCAATCCATGAATTTCCATCATGCCATAGCCATCGGCCAGCAAATTTCCATCCTGATCATTTTCCTCCAGAAGCCAGTTTAGTCCCTTCTCGATCAGGGGGAAATACTTTTCCAATAAGGCTCGATCTCCAGTCCAGCGATAAACTTCCCAAACCGTTGAGGCAAATTGTGGGGTCTCATTGATATTTCCTGGATTGAAAACCACTGCATTGGTGGACACTTCGTGCACAATGCGCCCATTTCCATTTTCTAGTTCGGATAGCTCGGACAATAAATCGAGCGTTTCATAAACCAAATCCTTTCTACCCGTGGCGATCAGTCCCTGAATCGTGTATTCACTATCCACCCCAAACCACCAAGGATAATCCGGCAAACCTGCTCCAAAGCCTCTACCTACTCCTGGAACATCCCGAATCAACCAATCGGTATTGTACTTCGTCCATTCATAGGCTTTTTGAAGTGCTGCATCGGGAATGGTGATTTTTGAAAGAGCAAAAAGCTCCTCGTACCGAGCCTTTTTGTCAAACCAATCCTCTACATAATTTGCCTTGAGGGAAGCTAAGGTTTCCAAAGCTTTGAGTTCGCTTCGATCAGAGCCTGCTATAAAAATGGGGAGTACCTTAGTTTCCCCCGATTCTAAGGTTAGGCCAGTACTAAACCCAGACTTCACACCAAACTCACCGGCGCTTTCCACTGTGCAACTCGGCCTAGCTTCTTCAAGCTCGAAATCCGCTGAGCTTCCCCAAACAGCAAACCAATCATTTTCTGAGTCTTTGGCGGTAAAGGTGCCGGTCATTGCTTCGAACGTCACCTGATCCGGACTATCAATCATCCCACTTTTTTCACCAAGCCAAACGGGTCTCAGGTCTACATTTGCCTCAAAATAGAAATCAAAATTCTGGACTTGCTCTGATTGATTTTCGAAGCGGAAAAGCACAATAATTCCCTCTTTTCCATCGGAAACAAATTGTACACGATCTACTTGTATCCCGATTAATAAATTCCCGAATTCATGCTTGTTGGCAAAAGGATAATTGTAAAAAGCCTCAGCCTTATCTAGACAAACAGTTTCTTCAGCAGTACCCAGAGACGCCGTAAACCCATCCATCAGCTTGATAGGATGCATCCAGAGTCCACCCATTTCACCTTCCACGTGCCAGCCCAAATCTGGAAAAGTTCCGTCCTGATGCCCTACCATATAAAACCTATCTCCAGCTGTGACATAGGGGCTAGCCAAGTACTCCGCTTTTCCTTTGAACTCTTCCTGATCGCTGAGGTCCTCAAAGATCAAGTACTCCGGATTCTGAATTGGCCCACAGGCAAAGGTCAGTAAGCAGATAAGTAAATAGATGTTCTTATTCATATTTAATGTAATTCTTCGAATTTTCTTTAAGTGTCTGAAATACAAGCTAGAAAATGATCAATGACAGGTTTGGGAGGATGAAAAGTGATTTTTTCATAACAGCTTCATTCACTGCTGAAATTACTGAAAAAAGCTTTACATATTTTTTCAAATTAACCTCAAACACTTCCCTTACACAGTCTGTTGAGCCCACATGAAGTATGGAAGATCCGTCGTCTGGTTTCGAAATGATCTGAGGGTCAGAGATAACGAAACCCTCACCAGAGCCCTTGCCCAGAGTAAGGAGGTGATTCCTGTATTCTGTATTGATCCTAGAAGTTTTGCAACCACAAATCTAGGATTCCCAAAAATGGGTGAGCTACGCAAGAAATTCCTTCTGGAATCCATCCTAAATCTCAAAGAAAGTCTGCAAAACCTAAATGCAGATCTAATTATTCTAACAGGACATCCCGAAGAGATATTAACAAGCTTTACGGAGCAACATGGGGCACAAGCGATCTTCTTTTCCGAAGAAGTAACGGCGGAAGAAGTAAAAATCGAACATCAACTTGAAAAAAAGGCCTGGTCAAAAGGTATTGCAACGGAAAGTTTTTGGCAAAGCACGCTTTATCATATTGATGACCTGCCTATGCCGGTATCTCAATTACCGGAGGTTTTCACTCAATTTCGAAAGTCTGTAGAAAAGTTATCAAGCATCCGTCGGGCTGAAGACATTCCAAAGACGATCAATTTTCCTCGAAAGGACGTAAAAGCAACCGAGGTAGATATACAAAAAGAATACGGACTCGAGAAGTTCCCGTCATTGCCAAACAAAGTGATGAAGTTTGATGGTGGAGAATGCAGTGGCATGGAGCGACTTGGGTCCTATTTTTGGAAACAGGACCTCCTAAAGATTTACAAAGAGACCCGCAATGGGCTTTTGGGGTTGGACTACAGTTCAAAATTTTCTCCTTGGCTGGCTCTGGGATGTATTTCTCCACGATCCATCTTTTGGGAAGTAAAACGCTACGAAAAAGAGCGAAAAAAGAATCAAAGTACCTATTGGTTAGTATTTGAATTGATTTGGAGAGACTATTTCCGATTCATTTGCAAAAAACATGGTAACAAGGTCTTTCAAATAGAAGGCATCAAAAATCAAGGGGACTCCTGGCGTCGAGATAGTGCTGATTTTCAGCGCTGGTGTGAGGGGAAGACAGGAGTCCCATTTGTAGATGCCAATATGCGTGAGTTAAATACCACCGGTTTTATGTCTAATCGTGGTAGGCAAAATGTGGCCAGTTTTCTAGTGAATGATCTAAACATTGATTGGACTTGGGGGGCAAGTTATTTCGAAAGTAAGTTGATCGATTACGACGTTTGTTCCAATTGGGGCAATTGGATGTACGTAGGAGGAGTGGGAAATGATCCGAGAGAAAACCGTTATTTCAATATCATTCGTCAAGCGAGAAACTATGATCGAAACGGAGATTTTGTCAGGTTTTGGATCCCTGAATTAGCAAGTATTGAGGGATTTGATATTCATCAACCGCAGGAGCTTCCAGCTAATATTTTAAGGTCCAAACGAATAGAATTAGGAAAAACCTATCCAGAGGCAATGGTGGAGATGGAAAAGTGGATGTAGGATAGGATGCCCCCGGAGTTTACACTTCGGGGGTTATTTTTTTAATTTACTTTCTTCCTTACTCAAAAAATTACGCTTCCAAAAAACGAAATACCAAATGGTATAGAAAACCAGTGCATTCAGAAAAACTTTGAGCCATACTCCTACATCTAGCAATTGAGTGAAATCAAATCTCAACTCTGGATATACGTAGGCTTCGGAGATTAAAAACAACCCAATATACAATAGCATAAAGGGCCAACTACTCTTCAAATATTTTTGCAGGTTTTTCATTTTAAGGATAGACAAACCTCAACTCACTAAAATCAGCTGGAATCATCTTCTCTCTCGAAGTCTCTATTTCATATAAATAATCCCCAAGCTCCGCGAAGAATGGGAAAGCGATCGAATCGTATTCGTAGAGATCATCATTGAGTGTCTCATCCTCATTCACATAAATCACCGCACTGACAAAAAACTCAACTCCTTTATCCAAATCCACATAATAGCTCGCATCCAAGAGATGTCCATAAGCCTGACCGGTTTTGTTGAATAATCTCAGATTTTTTGCCACCGGATTTTTATCATTGCCATCGAGATAAAACTTCGAGTAAGTATCCCAATATTCCGACTGAGGATAATTCGGATAATCGCTTTCTCCCGGCATCATGCTCATGTATTTAAGAACGAGATTTCGGTGCTCCTCATTTAAGTTGAACCGCTCTGAATCGGGAAATGCCAATGGAAAAATAATGCGCTGCACCGTACCATGAAGATCCGATAAGGCAAATTTATTCTTGAAGGTAAACTCCATGCCCTCCTCCATCAAGGAATCCCCACTGTAATAGGCCCTCCCAATCACCGGAACTTCTGCATTGGAATAGATTCTTTCTTCCTTCCGAGCCGGTAATTCATGGATAAGCTCTCCTTCACCATCCACAAATCGGATCGGGTTGAACATACGGTTTTCCTCAGGAGAGGCAGCAAAACTCAATCTGTGATTGATAACGGTATTAGCCAAGCCTTTTTCAGCCATTTTCCGATTGATATAATCTTGACCAAGGAGCTCATAAAGCCGATTGTAAGCATCATTATCTGAGACCAAAAGGATTTTTTTGATGTACTGTGCAATGCTAGGCAAGCTATCGGCAGCAGAGTAATCCACAAGAGCAGGAACTTGGGATGGGTGAATTGAATCTGTCAACATGATGGTATTTACATCCAGACCTTCAATGTCTTGCTCCCCTAGCCACTCCAAAGCCAAAATCGCTACCGGCAATTTCACCGTACTTGCGGGGTAGAAATATCGCTCATCATCCAGGTTGAAACTGAAATCGGTCATCAATGGATTTCTATGCTCATTTCGCTCAATCTGCGTATAAAGAATCTGCACCTTATACTTGTCCTTATTCTCCAAAACCTGACTGAGCACCGGATATTTTTCCAAGCCATCTTCAAACGGCACAGGTGTTTTGGGCTGGCAAGCGATGATCAGACTAAAAATAAATAGGTAGAGATAGTTTTTCATAAGGATTAGAGGGAAGCAAGTTTTTCTAATTCTGCACTCAATAAGTCAAGGTCTTCAGCTTCATGAAATGCTGAAACAACAATTCGGTTGATTTTAGGGTCTGAAGCTGTAGGATAAGGAAAAGAGGAAGTGATGAAAAGGGCTTTTTCCAATTTTTCAGCCCAATGATCTTCAGAATAAATAAATACTGGAAAAGCTTCAGAACCTTTAATTTGAGGGATTTTGGTCGTTTTTTCAAAAAATGCTTTCACATTTGTGGATAACTTTTTCCTTTGCGAAGCATAAACTTCCTGACTGTGGATAAATCCATACAAATAGCCGGGAGGGCAAGGTGAAGCTCCTCCATATATTCTGAGCGAAAGCACTTTTTCTTGGACAGCTTTGGAACAAAGGATAATCCCAGCAGGCAGACCCAAGCCTTTACCCAAAGAGCCTGATACCAATACTTCTGCGGGCAGACTTTTCAACTTTGCGTAGCTACCAAAAATGCCCTTACCAAGTACTCCAAAGGCATGACTGTCATCAATCAAAATACTAAGCTGATGCTTCGCCCCAATTTTGGCAATCCACGCATAGTCATGAACACGACTGGTCAGGGGATCCACCGCATTGCCTAGAATCAATATTTTTCGAGAACTCAAACTGGCAGATTTCTCCAGACATTCTTCTTGCCAACTTTCAAATGATTGCTGGATATCTGGAATCAAATCTGTGGGAAGGATGGCCGGATGTGTATCAGGCGCGACCCAAACTTCGTCTGCATCCATACAGATCTGCAAGGCTGCACTGCCAGCCAAATACCCCGAACTCATTACAATTGCGGAATCTGCCTCGGCCTGTACGGCAAAAAAACTCTCAAATTCATCGTAAATAGACAGCCTCACATTGTTGCTGCGGCTCTGTCCATGGCTGAGCCCGTGAATCCGAATTCCTTCAATTACTTTTTCCTGAAAGGTCTCAGACAAGCCCATCCCCAAATAGGATGTCCCGCTGAAATAGCGATAGCTTTTTCCCTGATAATGAATAAATCGATCGATCCTTTGATCCAGGTTGAAAGTATGCAAGAGCGTGAGGTCTATTTGGCAAAAATCTGAGAAGGGTCTTGGAAAGATTTAAATTCCAGTGCATTGCCACAGGGGTCTAAAAAGAACATGGTAGCCTGCTCACCCACCTCTCCTTGAAAACGAATGTAAGGCTCGATCACAAATTCAATTCCGTGATCCTTAAGTTTATCCGCTAGGTCGTGCCACTCTTGCCAAGGCAAAATCGCTCCAAAATGGCGAACAGGAACATTTTTACCATCCACAGCATTTGTCTGGGCTTGTGCCAACTCCTCTGGCTTCACATGCGCAGAAAGCTGATGGCCAAAGAAATTGAAATCAATCCACTTGTCCGTGCTTCTTCCGATATCACAGCCTAAAAGATTGCCGTAAAAACTTCTGGTTTCCTCAATGTCCCGAATCGGGAAAGCCAAATGAAAAGGTTTAAATTCGCTCATATTCCTAAATTTAGTCTTGGTTTAAGGGATTTCAAATTTAGAATTAAAATCATCAATAAATGCAAGCGAAGAAAACTGTTTCCTTGGTTTTGGGTAGTGGCGGTGCTCGAGGCATGGCACATATTGGGGTGATCGAAGTGCTGGAAGAACGAGGCTATCAAATCGAAGAGATTGCGGGTAGTTCGGTAGGGGCCTTAGTCGGGGGAATCTATGCCTCTGGCAAACTCCCGGATTTTAAGGATTGGATCTGTAACCTCGGGAGAGTGGATGTTTTTGGCCTTATGGACTTTTCATTTTCTAGCAAAGGGTTTATTAAGGGTGAAAAAGTATTTGATGAGCTTAGGAAAATCGTGGAAGAACAGCTCATCGAAGATTTGTCACTCCCCTTTTACTGCAATGCAGTAGACTATCATGAAGGCACGGAGAGAGTATTTGACGAGGGCAGTCTTTTTTCTGCAATTCGTGCCTCGGTGAGTATTCCTACGCTAGTTCAACCCGCCAAAATTGACGGAAAAGAGTATATCGATGGAGGTGTTTTAAATCCACTACCTGTGCAGCTACTTCAGCATCGAAAAGACAACCTTGTGGTGGCGGTAAACTTAAATGCATTGGTGGACTCTTACATTTCCCCTCCCAAAAAGGATCATGAGGGCAATCGCATGATCCAAATGCCAGGATGGATGAAGGACTACAAAAGAAAGATGTCCAGCTACTTTGAGTCAACTGAAACCCCTCCCAAGAAAAAGAGCCTTGGCTCGCTAGACTTGCTCAACCGTTCCATGGAATTGCTACACGATAGGGTGTCTAAACTAGTCTTAGAGAAGCATCCAGTGGATATTTTGATCGAAATCAGTAAAAAACAAGCCAGTACCATGGAGTTTTATAGAGCCGCAGAACTTATAGAAATCGGTCGAATCAAAATGGAGCAGGCCCTAGACCAACTTGAAAATGAATCCTAAAGCACTCAATCAACTGCTCGGAAATATCGATATCTATCTGCTGGATCAAATCCTGAAAGAGCGCTTCACTCCGGAAATGAGAATTTTGGATGCGGGCTGCGGAGAAGGAAGAAACACAGTTTATTTTATCAATCAGGGCTATCAGATCTTTGGAATAGATCAGGAAGAACTAGCCATTCAGTACCTCCGCTACCAAGCCAAGACCCTCAATCCTGAGTATGATGCCCTTCGGTTTCAAGTGGGGCAAATGGAAGAGATCCCATTTCATGCCGGGGCTTTTGATGCGGTGATCTGCTCAGCTGTTCTACACTTTGCTGAGAGTGAAAGTAATTTTTGGCAGATGATCAATGAAATCTGTCGAGTGCTGAAGCCAGGCGGTATTTTTTGGTTTCGGATGTGTACAGGTTTTGGGGGGATTTTGGAGAAAAGCAAAGACCTTGGCGAAGGAAAATATTTGCTCCCAGATGAGTCCGAACGCTTTGTGCTTCAAGAGAGACATTTGGGCAAACTGCTGGAAAAAGGGTTCAATTTTTTGGAAGCCCCTAAGACTGTCTTGGTTTTGGAACAGCGAGAAATGGGGGTTTTTGTATTGGAGAAAAAGTAACCCTAAACTGAAATTTTCTCGGGTAATCTAGATAGCTTATCCAACAAAAGAGTTTTGGACCCTCATGATTTACTGAAAAATGATCGAAAATCTCCCCAACTGGATTGAGTTACTTTTTTTAATTACCTGGGTTTTGACTGTAGTGCTTTTTCATTTTTCGAATGGAAAACCCACCAAACTGACTTTACTAGTTATTCTCTGGTCTGCTTTGCAGTCTGTTCTAGCCTACTTTGGCTTTTACCAAATCACGGATTCTCTACCACCAAGATTTGGATTAGTCTTAATTCCATCCGCACTTCTGATTGTTTTTGGATTACTCCCAAAACAAAGAAAATAGGCCTTAGACCATAGAGCTATGCAATTCAGTACTTTTTTGCATGCGGTCAGGCTCCCCGTAGAAATCGTGCTTTACGGACTATTTACCCATCAAATGATCCCAGAATTAATGACATTCGAAGGAAGAAATTTTGACATCCTTATGGGTATCACCGCTCCGATCATTGGATGGTTAGTCATAAAAAAGAACATCAACAAAAAAATCTTACTTGCATGGAATGTGATTGGATTGTGCCTTGTGCTTTTCATTCTAGGCAATGGGATTCTTTCTGCTGAACTCCCTTTCCAGCAATTCGGATTTGAGCAGCCTAATCGAGCCATAAATTATTTCCCATTTGTGCTTCTCCCCGCTACGATTGTTCCCATTGTCATTTGGACTCATCTTATCGATATTCTGAAATTGAGAAAGGAAATAAAAAAGACTTCTTGGCACTAGCCAAAGGAGATACCAATTGCCATGAAACGATGGGTTTGGTCAGAGATTTAGCAGGTAAAAGCCTACTGCTGAAGGTAAATCCATCTACATAAAATATCGGGGGTTATCGTTTAGCCTTTTTAGTCGATTTAGACTACTTTGATATTTCTTATGGTGGTGACTTGTCGGTCCAGATACACTTAAAAAATTCTTTAAACCCATAAATAAGGGACTTATGAAAATTCAGAGTTTACGATACACATGTTTTTTGCTGATGATACTGTGTTCTTGTCAAAAGTCTTTAAGCCCCGATGACAAGGAATTAATCCAATCTGAATTGACAAATCAAGTCGATAAATTCTTCGATTATGATCAAAATACACATGTTGAAAAACTACAAAATATGTATTGGGATAATGAGGATTTTATCTGCCTAACTGATACTGAAATTTATAACTACGCAAATCTAATAGATGCCACAAAAGAAGGCGTGAAACTTGTTATGGAATTTAAGCTCGTCAGGGACTCGATCAAATTTCAGTTAATCAATAAAGACAATGCCCTAGTAGTTGTGTCTGGTAAACTTAATGTGGTTTTGACAGATTCTACTCAGGTAATCTATGAACCGTATGTGTGCTCTATTCTATTTAGGAAAATTGATGACGCCTGGAAAATCTCCTATTTTCAGCAAGCATCGGAAATTGCCTCAAGTCCTCCTGATAATTAATAATGCATTTCTCTATCTCTATGAAACTAGCTATTTGTTTAGCTACTGATGTTGTGAATTCATGGACTTAGCCCTCTCATCTGAAGCAAACTATATGATAACATTGCTCACCTAGACCCAAAAAAACCATGTCCACCATACAAGCACTAGATTTTGCAGTAAAGCAGGACCAGCTCCATCAAACCAAATTCATTACAAAGACCTACTCTGGAGATCTAGCCTCCAATCAGGTTCTCTTCGAAATCGAAAGCTTCTCTCTCACCTCTAATAACATCACTTATGCTGTGATGGGAGAGAAGATGAACTATTGGAAGTTTTTCCCCAGTCAGACTGGCTACGGAATTATTCCAGCCTGGGGCTTTGCAAAGGTGGCACATTCTTCACACCCTGAAGTGAAAGTAGATCAGCGCTTTTATGGATATTACCCGATGAGTACACATCTACTCGTCCATGTAGACAAGGTGGGTAGTATGGGGTTTATTGACGTCGGCGAGCACCGGAAAACCTTACCGACTATCTATAACTACTATACCAATGTGGCTTTGGATCCGGCAAATACTCCAGAAACAGAAGAACTGATCGCCATTCTACGCCCCCTCTTTGCTACTTCCTTTTTGATCGATGATTTTCTTGCAGAAAAGGAGTTCTTCCATGCTTCGCAAATCATTCTCACCAGTGCATCTAGTAAGACTGCTCAGGCTTTGGCCTGTCTACTTGCTCACCGAAAAAAACAACAAAAGCAGGATTTTCATATCATAGGACTTACCGGGACTCGAAATGTGGATTTCGTTAAGGACTTGGGTCATTACGATCAAGTGCTGAGTTACGATTCCTTTGCCGAACTAGATGCTGACAAGAAATCCGTGGTAGTAGATTTTACAGGCAACCATCAAACTCAATTCGAGCTGCAGGTTCACTTGAGTCAAAATCTAGCCTACAATTGCCTGGTGGGTCTAGTAGACTGGCAAAACCATAGGGGTAAGAATCCTCTTCCCAAAAGGGGAGAGCTCTTTTTTGCCCCAACACATGCCGAAAAACGGCAAAAAGAGTGGGGGCTCTCGGGGTTTCACGAAAAGTTGGGAATGGCTTGGCAAATATTCTTAGAAGCCATCCAATCTTCCATACTGATCAAAAATTATCAGGGCAGGGATGGCTTAGAAAAACTCTATCTCGATATGCTTAACGGCCAAATCGACCCAAGCCATGGGAATATGGTGAGCTTAGGCAAAGCTCTTTGAAGACCAAAATTTCTTAGCCGCATCACATCCTAAGATTCTCGGCTGAATAGCCGAAGACTTCTTCTTACCTTTGAGTCATGGAACTGCAATATGCTCTAGAGCTCACCGGTACTTTTGTTTTTGCCATCTCTGGTGCGCTGGCCATTCGGGAGCGGGAGCATGATTTGTTTGGAGCAGGATTTACTGGGTTTATCACTGCCATCGGTGGCGGTACGCTGCGGGATATACTTTTGGACAGTCATCCCTTGGTTTGGATTGGAGATATTTGGTTTCTCTATGCAATTATCGCTGGGATTTTGGCTGCTTTTGTTTTCCCCAAATTTCTCAGCCGCCTGCGAAAAACCTTCTTTTTGTTTGATACGCTCGGTATTGGTTTTTTCACAGTTTTGGGTGTGGAAAAAGCGCTGAGTCTCGGCGTGCGGCCGGAGATTGCAGCTATTATGGGGATGTTTTCAGCAGTGATGGGCGGGGTGATTCGCGATACATTGACGAATGAAATCCCCGTGCTTTTCCGAAAAGAAATCTATGCCTCCGCTTGCCTGGCAGGAGCGATTTTTTACTTGGTGATGAATTATTTTGAGGTACCTCGGGATTACAATCTATTGATTTCCATGTCTTTGGTTATCAGCATTCGTCTGATTTCTGTGAAGTATCGCCTCAGTCTACCACGACTAGAGTAGGATGGGTTTGACTTTAGGCTAGAAAAGAAAGGTAACTCCAGCTATTTAAAATTAGCAGTAGGCTACAGATTCAGCCAATAGGTCATTTTAAAGACCAATGCCCTCGACTTTGACCCTCCAAATTGAATAAACCCTTCTTGACTTTCCGCGAGGTAATTATCCGTGTACACTAGGAAAAAGTCCGAAACAGGAGCAAATCGCCACTGCAATCTGGAATTGATATTCACATTTTCGATTTGGCTATTGTATTGGACAAAGGTGGTCCAAAAGAGTTTTTTACTGAAGGTAAAGTCAAACCTAGGACCGATCAAGAATAGGTTGGCGTCATTGTAAGGATTGGGAAGCCTGATCCCATTATAAGCAAAATCAATACTCGTAAATCCTAAGGGCTGATAGCGCCATTGAATACTACCCTCGAGATTCCAGCGCATACCATTAAAATACTGACCAGATCGAGTGCTCAACTCGTAAGACAATTTCTTTCGTTCATCGGATCGATATCGAGCAATGATCAAATTGGTAGTGTACTCAGTATTGGCGGGGAGACGAATTCCTCCCGTACCGCTCGGATCAAAGCCATTGAAAAGGTAAGTGTATTGCCTACGCAAGCGCATGGAAAACGAAGCTGAAGATCGCCAGGTAATGTCATAGAGGATATTTGCATCCCAGTCCAGAACGCCATAGGTTTCATTTCCCAATACATCAAAATCAAGCCCAGGGCCATGCCGCTGAACACCCCCAGAGGAGGGAAAGAAGCTTTTTCTGTAAGTCATGGCCAATTGCTGAATATCCGTCCTTCGGACAAATCCCACTTCGGGGGCATAGTTGGCTCCGACTATTTGTGCCCGCATATTCAATGACCATTCAGGAACGCTATACTGGAGTTCCATACCTGTGGCGAAAGTACTATCCATATTTGCCTGGTTGGCATTGTAATGATAGAATAGCTTTCCGTTGATCTTGTTGTCCGCCGAAGCTAGATTATAATCCACACCAAAGGTTCGGTCCCACTCATTATACAAAGTGTCATACTCCTTCTGGTTTTCAAAAGTCTGCTTGTTGACTAAAAACGCTGAAATATTCGATCTGGCGAAGACTTTTTGCTGCACAGAAATCATGGAATAATTATAGGACGGCAAATTAGCCGTTTCATCGTCTGCCACCTGCATGCTCAAGACACCCAGTCTGAGATTGTCATTTAATTTGCCACTGAGCCGGAGGCCAAGTGGGATGGGAGATTCTATGTTCTGACCTGTACTTTCATCCCGAGATACACCTATCCTTCGACTAAAGAACGGGGTGGTCCCTCTTTGGCCGTAATCGGAAAACAGATCGGCATTTTCCAAGAAAAACTGTCTACGCTCTGGGAAAAAGATCTCAAATCGATCTAGGTTGGTCACTTGCTGGTCGACTTCTACCTGTGAAAAATCCGGATTCACAGTCAAGTCCAAGTTCAAGCCTGGAGTAATGCCATATTTCAGGTCAAAACCGGCGTTAAATCCTGACTGAGCATCCTGCCCATCTTCAAAGTTCCTATTGTAGTTACCTGATACATATGGGATAAATGAAAGATTCTTCCCGCTCCTTTTCGTTGGCACTTCCCATTCCGCCACTTTCGTTGAGGCCAGATTAAAGAGCGTGAAGTTTCGTTGGATAGGTGCCCAAGTGGATCTTTCAGCACTTTCGCTATCGATGCGATAGAAGTTGATATTCCAATTTCGCTGACCCTCATTAAATCGCAAGGAGTTTAGTGGAATGGCAATTTCCGCCACCCAATACCCCTTGTATGTCTTTGCTTCTCCTCTCCAGACATTGTCCCAATCCAAGCTAAATGAGTTTTCGCCTGTTCCACCATTAGCCACTAAGCCCTCTCGTCGAACGCCGAAAGGATTAATGCCGAAGGTAAAAGCATTAGTCTTATCCTGAAAAGTGTCTAGAATAACTGTGAAATTATCATTAGCCGCACCCCTAAAGTCACGTCTTAGTGATGGCGTCACATAGGTTCGGTCATCCGTAGCATTGTACATAATGCCAAGTACATAGACGTTCTTGTCATCGTATAGAACCTTTGCTACTGACTGGTTTACCGCCAAAGAGGAGTCATACGGAAAGTATTGCATCCAATTGTAGGCCGAATCTGCCATACCCCAGATTTCATCAATCTCCCCATCGATAGTAATCGGGGTGTCAATTTTCTTAAATATGATGTCTTGGGCCATCGCAGCTGTGGTGCAAACTGTGAACGCCAAAAGAAAGATGCCTCTCCAAATCATGATGCAAAATTAGTCGAATGAGGTGACCGCCTGTTGGGATTTTATATCAGCGGTCTTCCTGTTATTAGTCAGGGCAATAAACCGAGAGGGGCATGACAAGTTTAATTCTAGTCCTTTTTTTATGTGAACGGCAAACCTGAAATAAGACCATAAAACCCCTTGTCTCATTTTTATAGGTTGCCAAACTTTCGAATTGAGCCAATATTCAAGATAAAATCAGACTATCTTGAAATTCAATTCATTTCTCTATCTTGATAATCAAACTCCCTAGAAATGAAGCTTTTTACGAGTCGCCGTAATTTCCTTTCAAAATCCTCTACCCTTTTGGCTGCTGGGGTTTTTCTTCATCCCATTGAATTGTTCTCACACGCAAAAAAGGCCACCTTTACCGTGGGCGAAATCATGGATGCCTTTATTGCACAAGTTCCGGGTGCACCATTTGAAAATACTGTCGACACGCTGAAAACCGGTTCAAAGACTCAAGTCGTCACTGGAATAGTGACCACTATGTTTGCTACCGTCAGCGTGATCAAAAAAGCCATTGAGCTGAACGCAAACTTTATCATCGTACATGAGCCCACTTTTTATAATCATCTTGACGAAACAGAATGGCTGGAAAATGATCCGGTTTACCAATTCAAGCAGGAGTTGCTGGCAAAAAACGGAATTGCAGTGTGGAGAAATCATGACTATGTCCACCGTCTAGAAATAGATGGAGTACAGGCAGGAGTAGTACAGCAACTTGGATGGGATGACTATTACAAACAAAACGCAGTTTTGGAAATACCTACTTCTACATTAGAAGAACTGATTTCCCATATCAAGGCAAAACTTGAAGTACCTGCTATGCGCTATGTGGGTGATTTGAGTCAACCTGTTTCAAAGGTATTGCTACTTCCGGGTGCCATTGGGGGACGAAGACAAATAGAAATGGCCATGCAAGAAAAGCCTGACGTCATCATTGTGGGTGAATCTCCCGAATGGGAAACCCCGGAATACGTCAGAAATTCCAATGAAATGGGCATCAACTTATCCTTGATCGTGATCGGCCACTCAGCGAGCGAAGAAGGCGGATCCGAATTTATGGCAAATTGGGTCAAAACTGAGTTTCCAGAGATCCCGACTTTTCATATTCCCAGTGGAAATTCACTGAACATTATCTAAATCATTTTTAAAAAAAACTCACACTTACCATGCAAAAAGTAAAACAGGTCCTTCTTTCTTTAGTAACACTAATTTTTTCGTTTTATTTTGCCTTTTGGATCTCTTCCGCACTGGTTTCAATTCCCTTTGGGGAAGTGGGACCAAAATGGATTTATATTCTATCCACAACTCTTAGCGTAATAGCAGCGGGATATTTGGCTTTCTTGGTTTGGAAAAAAAATGATAAATCCCGAAATACCCAACCAAGCCATGGAACTTACATAGTCAACGGTGCATTGGGACTGGGACTTATTGGGTTTATCCTAGGCTTTGTAGGGCCAATTCTTCTTACTCCGGATGCTAATCAAGGACCAATGTTCGGTATTATATTCACGGGTCCGGTAGGAATTGCCCTTGGGGCTGTAGGTGGCTCCATACTCTGGATGGTAAAAGGGAAGCATACTATGAAGAAATAATTCTAGCGGACTTTCGGCCAATTTCTTAGATTAACCTTATGATTAAATTTTTTAGGAAAATCCGCCAGCAACTTCTCGCAAAGAATAAGGTAAGCAGCTATGTGCTTTACGCAGTGGGAGAGATCGTGCTAGTTGTGATCGGTATTTTGATTGCCCTCTCCATAAATAACTGGCAACAAGAAAATCAGAACAAAAAACTTGAAAAGCGATATCTCGAAGACCTAAGAGTCAATTTAAAGCGGGATTCTACCATCTTACAGGGTATTTACGTCGAAGCCATAAACTCGTCTGAAGCCAAGAATTACATTACGGCACATCTAAGAAACCGAGAATCAAACCTGGACTCGTTAGCATTAAGCTTTGGTCACCAATGGAATCCCTACAAAATTTTTTCCCCTAGTACATCCACGATTGATGAGATGAAAAGCAATGGAGACCTAAAAATTATTCGAGATGAAAGCATCAGAAAACACATTGTTGACATCTATAACACCTATGAACTTTTCCTTCAAGATGAAAACCTGTACAGAGAATCCACCAGAGAAATTTTCATAATGGCGAAGGCTGGTTTGAACAATATCACTGATTATTCTAATGAGGAAATTGTAGTGCTTTTGCGCGAGCCAAAATTGGCAAATACCATACACAGGAATTTTGCGAATGGAAGAGTCAATTCTGTGGAAAACGTCATCAATGAATGCAATCAACTTCTTAGAATCCTAGATGAATACTCCAATGAATTGGGAATAAAAAGTCCTTAGAAATAACAAATGAATAGTCTCTTTAAAAAAAATCTTACCAGAATTTAATTGGTTGATCCATATTCTAAATTACACTGCTTCCTTTACCAAGACTCGTAAGAGCATGATCAAATTTTTTAGAAAAATCCGTCAGAAACTTCTTTCAAAGAATAAGGTAAGCAGCTATGTACTTTATGCTGTTGGGGAGATCGTATTAGTCGTCATCGGAATCTTGATTGCATTGGCGATAAACGATTGGAATGAAAAGAGAAAGGGGCTTTTGACCAAAAACACCTTGCTTAGGGCCATTGAAATCGAATTCACCCAAAATTTGGAACAGCTCGATACGGTATTGAAATATGATAATTTGGTGGTCCAAAGTTCATTTGAATTTTTGCAAATACGTCCGGATGACTCGGTTGCCGACAGTACGGCCTATTTAAGGCAATTATTACAAAATACCAGTTGGACATGGACATTTGATCCCCAAAATGGAGCTCTTCAATCAGGTATATCCTCTGGTGAGATTAATCTTATTTCGGATGAGATCTTGACCAATATGCTTTTTAGCTGGAAAGACCTTGTAGCTGATGCCAGAGAGGATGAGCTAAGGGCGCTAAATACTCGCATGGAGGCAAAATCCGTGATCGAAAAACATGTTCGGAATGTAGATTATAGAAGTACAGATCGAACTGAATTAGGAAGTAGCAAATTTACTTCGGATTATATGGGGTTGATGCTGGATCCGCTATTCGAAGACTATATTTCCGATCGTTATTCGAGGACGCTGGATGCGGTGAATGAATTGAATAGTGTTCGGGCCACTAATTTGAAAATACTTGAATTGGTTCGTGAAGAACTGAGCAGCGAAAATTGACCACAGTCTGCTTCGAGAAAAAATTCAACTCCGTCTATCTCGTATCAATTTAATTAAGCTAGCTCTTTCTGGACAAGGCTGTAAAATCTGAACTCTCTCTTTATTTGTGCGGAAAGAGAGAGTTCAGAATCAAAGAATACAAAGGATATGGCAAAAGGCTTTTTTAATTGAATATTGGCTTCAGCCTCACAAATGCCATTTCATCACCCATATTTAGAAAGCTGTAAAGCATACCATCCTTGAAAAACTGACGTCCTGAGATTCCATAATTCTCTATTTTCTCTTCATGCAGCATAGTAAGTTCCGAATCAAAAATCGTCAGTACCTGCTTTTTTACGAGGGAATCTGCGATCATCCTATCCTTGTCCGAAGTAAACCGCCAAAATAAATCTTCCTCAGGATGGTAGATCATCTTACCAAAACTTACCTGCTCCCCACGCTTTTTCATGGCAGCCCTAAAATCTTCCTGACTTTCCACAGTGTTTGGTGCCTCCATGGTTTTTTCATTTCTGGTCAGACCAGAAGTGAATGTGTGATGAATGAGTGAATCAGCTCCTGACTTAAGCACAAACAACTCATTGAAGGCCGAATTTCCGATCAGCAAGTCCCCCTTTACCTCATTAAGATTGATCGATTCTCCTGCGCTCATACTCATGTTATCAGACTGCATGGTGATGGCAAACCGATCCAAACGATCAAACATATCACCCATTTCAAAGAATTCAATTTGTTTGGTATCGAAGTTTAACTTGGCTATACCTTTGGCCGGCTCGGTGTAATCATTGGCTGCGATCGTCGTATAGAGGATTCGTCCATCTGGAGTAAACACGCCGCTATATCTAAACTCCTCCTCATCTTCATTGAATTGATATCCTTCCCATTCGGAGGGTACGTATTCAAATTTATCCACAAGCTCCCCAGCAGGATTAACTTCCATGATGCTATTGAAATCAAAGAATTTGAGATTCCTATTGGCCAATACCTGCATTCCGGAAATAAATCCTCCACCCACACCGTTTGGACCTTCACGCTCCAATTGGATCGTCTCTTTCAATGCCAAAGCATCCAAGTCAATCACCTCCAAAAGTAGCGCCTGGGGGTTGAGATTGTAGAGTAATTTAGCATCTGTACTGAGGCTGGACATCCCCAGCCCATAATTCAAAAAGAAAAAGTGATCTCCCGCATCCACCATGACGGTGTCGATTTCATAAGTCAGTTCTATTTGGGGAGAGGCAGATTCTTCCCCTCCTTCATTTCCCCCGCAGGAAAAAAGAAGAGCGAGTAATGGTAATAAAAGTAGTTTTTTCATTGTTATGTTGGTTTAATTAAAGTTAAAAGTGAATACCGCAAAGCCCAGCTCATCGTCCACATTGACAATCGCATACATTTTCCCATCCGTAAAAAATGGGAAAATTGGAGGTCTTGTAAATTCTTTCATTTCCCTTTCACCTGTTAAATTGAATTGCTGATCGTAGCTAAACAGGTAGGTAATTGTCCGTGAAGGAGTCTTCTCGTCCAATGATGGCTTTCGCTGAGTTGCTATACGGTAATAGCGCTTATTTCCTGCATCCCACATGAATTTTCCAAAACTGATCTGCTGACTAATTTCTGCCCTTTGCTCATTGAATTTTTCCTGGCTGCTTAATGCCTGCGAATAGTCTCCCGCACGCTTTGAGGGTACCAAGGCATGTGTAAAAGAAACTAGATTGATGGATGCAGTTTTAGGGTCAAAAACATAGGTTTCACTGGTTGAATTCGCAGTGAGCAGAACTTTTCCATTCACAATTTCTTGTTGAACAAAATCTGAAAATACACTAGTTACATTTTCTGCTCTTAGCTTCAAATAAAACTTCCGGACGATTTCATCAAAAGCAGGAATGGGAATTAGTTTGGCTTTATTCGTATTCAGATTTACCCTGTATAAGCCTTCTAATCCACCCTCTTCATCTTGTGGCACGGATAAGGCGTATTTTCCTTCTGGAGTAATTTTTACTCGCTGATAAAGGTTGGACTCAAAAGCTGATGGAAGTCCGGCCAAGTCATTCTTTCCAAGAGAGATGTCCTTTATTTTGTTTCCCTCTTGATCGAAAATACCTAGCGAATTGATCGAACCAAAGCTAAAATTATCGGGGGCAAGCCATTGAAAATTATTCGCATTGACTCCAATACCATTGGGACCCTCTCTTTCAAATGAATAGACGGCATCCAGCGTCGCATCTATGATATTAATCTCGAAAACCTCATCATTCAAGCCATTGAATTGATACAAGATCGATTGGTCTTCTGAAATCGCAAAGTCAACCGTTGCTTCCAAATTGATCAAATAATCACCTGGATCCACTACCACTGTATCTATTTCAAGAGAAAGGCTCTCTAAGATATTGGAATTAGAAATCTGCTCCTCCTTTTCAGAACAAGAGAAAATTGTAAGTGCCATAAGTAAGACAAGGAGGTATCTCATCGGCGTTAAAAATCAAACGTAAACACCGCAAACCCCAACTCATCCTCCACATTGACATAGGACCAGAGCTCGCCGTCTTTGAAGAAAGGGTAGGAGGGAACGGATTTCAGATCATCTAATTGAATTTCTCCAATCAGATTTAAGTCCTTATCCAAGGCCATTAAAAAAACATCCACTTTTCTGGGCGCTTCTTCATCTTCCCTAGGGTAAAACTTCCGAGCAAAACGATAGAATCTACTGCTTTCTTCATCCCAAAGGAGTTTCTCAAAACCAACCTGAGTGGACAGTTTCTGCATCTCACTCTCAAATTCTTCTTGTGAACTCACCTCGTTTTTCACAGTACCTGACTTTACCGATGGAAAAAGTGTGGGGGTGAATGAAAATAACTCCAAAGAATCCAACTTTGGATCGTATCGATAGATGTCCGAGGACACCGATGTGGTAATGTAGAATTTGTCCAAAATGGGGGTAATCTCCACCTCCTCTACATAGACAGACATCATCTCATCGCTCTTCAGGACAATCCGAAAATCTCCTGCAATGTCCATGGCGGGGATATCAATGAGTTTACCGGTTTTGCTGGCTACATCCACGACAGCCAAATCGCGTGTTCCCTCGAAAAAATTACCAGGTAGAGCAAAAGCCTTGGTACCTTCAGCGTTGATTGTCAGGCCATTGGTCATCGGCATGTCGTCATCAGACTCTATTCCCTCAATTTCTTTGGGAGAAAAATTCAGATCAGCCAGCTTTTCACCAGAGGTATTGAAAATACCGGAGCTTCTAAAACTGGAAAGCATAAACCTATCACCTCCCAGCACACTCAGATCGCTGATGTACTCCCCAATTCCATTCGGCCCTTCCTTTTCTAACTGATGTATCTCCGCAAGCTTTAGCGCATCAAGGTCTATCTCGGCAAGGGTAGTGTTGACTTCATTCAAGAGAAAAATTTTGCTTTTACTCTCATTTAATCCAGCTAGCCTTAGCCCCCATTGTAGATTGAGCAATTCCTCTCCTGGATCCACCACGACGGTATCTACTTTGTAGGTCAGACCTTCAAGGATATTTTTGGTTTGGTTTTCTCCGGAGGTTTTGTCTTCAGAGCAAGAAAAAATCAAGACTGCTAGAAGCAGTATCAGTGGTTTGGTTTTCATCATAATAGTTAAGAATAGTTCGAAAGATCAGCTGGACTGGTGCAATGCACAAAAACAGCTCTCTAATTTATAGTTAATCTCCGAAATATGTCTGGAAAAATCAGACTCTATATGACAAAAAATCTAAAAAAATCTTAAAGTTTTCACATTTACCGCATCCCAAAAGAGCGGTAAGGTTTAGAGCACCTCTTGTAGTAAGGTTCTGAAAGCCATGGCTTTTTCTCCATATCGAATCTGCGGCTTGATTCTGAGCTCCTGCGCATGGAGTCGCTCATATTCCACCAGCTTATCCGTAGACTCTGCAAAAAACTGAATACTGTAATTAGTGCTTTCGTCGTCGGCACTATTTAAAAGCCGATAAAACTTATGATCTGTAAACAGGCCCGTGGCAAATACATCTGGGATATGTGTCCCACGCATCCATGCGACAAAGTCTTCCTCTACAGAATGTGCTACGGTGTAAGTGATATTATACAGGATCATAGGAGTAGATTTTGGATGGATTTTCTTTTTTTTGGGAACAAATACTGTTTAGCAAAGTTAGAAATCCCAAATTTGAAATTCCCCCTTTCACTGAAAAATGTCAGATACTGAGCCGCTCATTGAGTCACCACAGAGGAATACCAAACTTTTAATTGCCAGAATATTAGTGCTTGCAATCTATGCGGTTGGGATAATTGGCTTGAGTTTACCAGATTACCGAGACCTCTTTCTTTCGCTTACCCCTTTTCAGCTGATACTCACCACGGCTTTGCTTTTGGGCTTTCACCGAGGCTGGAATGATGCCTTTCCGATTTTCGGGGCCGCAGCTTTTTGGATAGGCTTTGGATCAGAGATCATTGGGATTCATACGGGATACCTGTATGGAGATTATGTCTATGGCCCTACTCTGGGACCCAAGCTTTGGGAAGTCCCGCTGGTAATTGGTGTCAATTGGTTTTTGCTGGTGTATCTTTCTGGGGCTCTTTTTGCCAAGCATATCACCAATGATTATGTAGCGGCATTGATGGGTGCCTTGGTGATGACAGCTTTAGATTATATCATGGAACCTGTAGCTGTAGCCATGGATATGTGGTATTGGAAGTTTGAGATTATCCCATGGAGCAATTATTTGGGCTGGCTTGGGGTAGCCTTTTTGATCCATCTCATCTACAGGAAGTGCAACTTTCACAAAGAAAATCCCCTTGCGCGGATTTTACTGATTGCAATGATCGTGTTCTTTACGGTGTTGAATTTCACATTGACATAAATGAATTAATTTTGGAGCGCAAAAGAACGGATCAGAATTTGATACGATAGATAAAAACAAAACGCTTACTTTAAGGTTGTCAAGATGATGGTAAAAGCCGTAGGTTTTATTTTAATAGGATTTGCCGCCATGGAATTTTCAGGATGGGCCATTCATAAGTATTTGATGCATGGGCCGCTTTGGTCAATTCACAAAACTCATCACCAAGCTTCAAAGGGTTTCTTTGAGCTGAATGATTTGTTTTCCTTGTTATTTGGAAGTATTGCCATTGTACTGATCATATTGGGGTTTGATGCCTTGGATTATCGCTTTTGGATGGGAGTTGGAATAAGCCTTTACGGCGTATTATACTTCTTCCTTCATGATGTGTTGATTCATAGACGATTAAAATGGTTTGATAGACCTGGGAACTCTTTTTTGAAAGGGATTTTCAGAGCCCATCAGGCCCATCATCGCACCAACCGCAAAGAGGACGCTGTATCCTTCGGTTTATTTGTGGTGCCCAAGGAGTATTTTAAAGACAAAGAAAAGTGAGCACGTATTCAATCAAGGATCTGGAACAGCTTTCGGGCATCAAAGCGCACACGCTGCGTATTTGGGAGCAGAGATATA
This sequence comes from Algoriphagus namhaensis, assembly GCF_042649705.1. Taxonomy (NCBI): domain Bacteria; kingdom Pseudomonadati; phylum Bacteroidota; class Cytophagia; order Cytophagales; family Cyclobacteriaceae; genus Algoriphagus; species Algoriphagus namhaensis. The sequence continues at coordinate 957,216 of NZ_JBHRZS010000006.1, read as the reverse complement.
ATCTTTTGGACCCAAAGCGAACCGAAACGAATATCCGATATTACGATGATGAAGATCTCAAGCTGATTTTGAATGTAGCATTGCTAAATGACAATGGCTTTAAAATCAGTAAAATCGCTTCCATGACTTTCGCAGAAATGCGAGAGGAGGTCGTAAAACTGACGGAAAGATCCCTCACACACGACGATCAAATTCACGCCTTGACCATTTGTATGATAGAAATGGACGAGGAGCGGTTTGACAAAGTACTTTCTACCAATATTCTGAAATTAGGATTTGAGCAGACTATGCTCAATATCATTTATCCCTTTATGTCCAAGATTGGTGTGCTGTGGCAAACAGGTGCTATCAATCCTGCCCAGGAGCATTTTATCTCCAACCTGGTGAGACAAAAACTTATCGTGGCCATTGATGGACAAATTCATGTGCAGGGCGGGAAGAAGTTTTTGCTCTTCCTCCCAGAAGGTGAACTTCATGAGGTTTCTATATTATTTGCCAGCTATATAATAAAGAGTAAAGGGCACCGTGTCATCTACCTTGGCCAAAGTACACCGAGTGATGATTTGCTTTCTGTATATAAATTGCATGAACCTGAGTATTTGATGACGGTGATCACGACCTCACCCTCCTCCGAATACGCACAGGATTATATCGATGCCTTATCAGAGCGATTCGCGAAGTCGACGATCCTTGTGACCGGATATCAAGTGATCGGTCAAGATCTAACCTTCCCTGATAATGTCAAATGCCTAAACTATATTCGAGATATTAAAGAGTATGTAGAGGCAGTAGAGCGCGTACCTCAAGAGAAATAGTTGAGATTTTTCTCATTTTGTTTAAACAAGGGCATTCTTCACGAATGCCTTTTTTATTTCCAAATCGGCCTTAAACGGCCAAATTAGAGGATTTTATTCTAAACAATTCATTCTGTTTAATTTATTTGGAAAATAATTCAACAAAACCTTTGGATTTTGTTTAATCAATGCTACATTTGATTAAACAAAAACATCAAAGGAACCATGACGACTCTTGAATTCAGTTACTCTTTGAATAAACTATCCAGCAGCTTGAAGCCATTTGCGTTAAAGTTGACCAGAGATATGGATGATGCCAACGATCTTTTACAAGATACAATGGTGAAGGCATTCACTAACAAAGACAAGTTTACCGAGGGTACCAACCTGAAGGCTTGGCTTTACACGATCATGAAAAACACCTTTATCACCAACTACCAAAGAATGGTAAGAAGAGGAACCTTTGTAGACACTACCGAAAATCTACATTACTTAAATTCAAGTAGTGTTCAAATAGAAAACGGAGCGTATCAAAACTTCACCATGGATGACACCTATGAGGCCATCAATAATCTGGATGATGTTTACAAAACTCCATTCATGATGCACTACAGAGGTTTTAAGTATCATGAAATTGCCGACAAGTTGGATATTCCAATTGGAACTGTTAAAAATAGAATCCATATTGCTCGGAAGATTTTAAAAGAAGACCTAATGGTCTACAGACACAAAAACTAATGCTATGAGCCAGAAAAAAGTGGTGGTTATCGGATCCGGCTTCGCAGGATTATCCGCAGCAACCCACTTGGCAAAGAATAACTATTCAGTCACCCTGATAGAAAAGAACGAATCCCCTGGAGGAAGAGCGCGCAAGTTCAACCATCAGGGGTTTGTTTTTGATATGGGCCCGAGTTGGTATTGGATGCCTGACGTATTTGAAGATTATTTTGCCCATTTCGGGAAAAAAGTAGAGGACTACTACACCCTCAAAAGGCTTGATCCTTCCTATGCCGTGGTTTATGGTGAGGAGGATGTCTTGGACATCCCTGCCGATCTGAATGAATTCAAGGCTATGCTTGAAAATATCGAGCCTGGAGCAGGAAAGCAACTCGATGAGTTTTTGGCACAAGCCAAATACAAATATGAGGTGGGTATCCACGATCTGGTCCAAAAGCCCAGTCGTTCAGTTTTTGAGTTTACCTCTCCCAAGCTACTTGTGGATATGGTTCGGATGGATATTTTCCAATCCATGTCCAAACACGTGCGGAAGTTTTTCACTCACGACAAGATCATTCGTCTGATGGAATTTCCGGTTTTGTTTTTGGGAGAAACGGCTGAAAATATTCCTGCACTTTATAGCTTGATGAATTATGCAGACATCGCTTTGGGTACATGGTATCCCATGGGTGGCATGCATGAGGTGATCAAAGGCATGGTAAAATTGGCTGAAGAGCATGGGGTAAGCATTCGATACAATGCCGAGGTCGAGGAAATTGAAATTGAAAACGGAAAGGCAAGACGTGTTCGATTGATTTCTGGCGAAAAAATCGAAGCTGACATTGTCGTGGCTGGGGCAGATTACCACCATGTGGACAAGCATCTCATCAATCCAAAATATTCCAATTATTCGGAAGAATATTGGGATAAACGTGTGATGGCTCCATCGAGTCTTCTCTTCTACCTCGGAGTAGACAAGCGTTTAAAAAATCTCAAGCATCACAATTTGTTTTTCGACGAGCCTCTAGGCCCTCATGCGGATGCGATCTATAAGAATCCAAGATGGCCAGAAAAGCCACTTTTCTATGCTTCTGTTCCTTCCATTACGGATCCTACGGTCGCCCCAAAAGGAATGGAAAACTTATTTCTACTCATCCCATTGGCTCCAGATCTGGAGGATACGGAGGAAATGCGAGAAAAGTATTATGACATTATTATGGAGCGTCTAGAGCGAATCACCGGTCAAGATGTGCGAAACCACGTCATTTATAAGCGTTCCTATGCCCATAGCGACTTCAAATCCGACTATCATGCCTTCAAGGGGAATGCTTACGGATTAGCAAATACGCTCACGCAAACAGCGATTTTGAAGCCTTCTTTAAAAAACAAAAAAGTCTCAAATTTGTATTATACAGGCCAGCTCACAGTACCAGGCCCTGGAGTTCCTCCGTCCTTGATTTCGGGACGAGTGGTATCAAATGAGGTAATGAAGGAAATAAATTCATAAATTAAGAGTAAAATCGAATCCATGGATGCTGTAGAGTTATATGACCAAACCACACTCGAGTGCAGTCGACTGATTACTCAGCGGTACAGTACCAGCTTTACGCTAGGGATTAAAACTCTGGACAAGAAATTTCATCTGCCTATCTATGCCATTTATGGTTTTGTAAGATACGCGGATGAAATAGTCGATACCTTTCATGATCATGATAAGGCCGCTCTTTTGGAACGCTTCAAAAAAGATACTTATGAGGCGATAGAGGCTAAATTGTCTCTTAATCCTGTTTTGCATGCATTCCAGCTCATGGTCAATCGCTACAAAATAGACTTGGATTTGATTGAAGCCTTTTTGCATAGCATGGCTATGGACTTGGATTTTAAAACTTACAATGACAACCGATACGATGAATACATCTATGGTTCGGCCGAGGTTGTAGGTTTAATGTGTCTGCGGGTCTTTTGTGAAGGGGATAGTGCGCTGTATGACTCATTAAAAGCTCCTGCATGCAAGCTTGGTGCGGCTTTTCAGAAAGTGAATTTCCTAAGAGATATTAAAAGTGATTTTGAAGAGCGAGGTCGGGTATATTTCCCAGGAGTAGATTATTCTCAGTTTGATAAAACTGCGAAACAAGCCATAGAAGAAGATATTCAAAAGGACTTTGATGATTCCCTGATTGGCATCGAAAGTCTCCCTGATGGTGCAAAATTAGGTGTAAAGGTAGCTTACTTGTATTACCAAAAACTATTTGATAAAATCAAAGGTCTCCCGGCAGAAACCATCACGCAGGAAAGAATTCGAATCCCAAATTCGAAAAAATTATCCCTCTTGGTCGGTTCTTATTTTGAAAACAAACTCGGTATTTCATGAAAGTTAGAGCCAATTTCTGTGTTTAAAAGACCGATTATATAAAATAATGACTTGAAAAAAACATTTCGCTAAGCCTTAAATTATCTAAGTATGAAAAATCTTCAGGTTTCCATCGATCAGCATTCAGGCTTCTGCTTCGGAGTGGTGTATGCCATCGAGATGGCTGAAGAGATTTTAGAAGAACAAGGATATCTCTACTGTCTAGGAGATATCGTTCATAACGATGAAGAGGTAAAGCGACTGACGAGCAAGGGCCTCAAAATCATCAATCATGATGAGCTCAATAGTCTAACAAATGAAAAAGTGTTGATCCGCGCTCATGGGGAGCCACCTTCGACTTATGAACTATCAATCACCAACAACCTTACACTTATCGATGCGAGTTGTCCTGTGGTATTGAAGCTTCAGAATAGAATCAAAAACTCTTTCGATAAAGAAGAGCAAATTTATATCTACGGAAAGCATGGACATGCAGAGGTGATCGGATTGCTAGGGCAAACGAATAACAGGGCGATTGTTTTTCAGGACATCTCCGAATTGGATCTTCCATCCATGCCGAGAAACATTACGCTCTACAGTCAGACGACCAAGTCAACTGACAAATTTTACGAGATTAATCAAATTCTGAGCGAAAACGGGATCACCGTACGGACAAATGATACTATTTGCCGCCAAGTCTCGAATCGAGACAAGGAACTTCGGGATTTTGCCAACAGATTTGACAAAATCATCTTCGTAAGTGGTACCAAATCTTCCAATGGAAAGGTCCTTTTCAATGTTTGTAAAGAAAAAAATGCCAACACCCATTTTGTCTCCAATTCAGATGAAATAGCTAGTGATTGGTTTGATCAAAATGATACCGTGGGAATTTGTGGAGCTACTTCCACACCCATGTGGCTCATGGAGCAAGTGCGGGAGAGAATCCTGACTTTCTAAGAAATTCAAGCGATATTTGGTTATGGCTTTGCCGAATCCAACTTACCATTCAGAAAAATTAGGGAACAAAGGTGTCATGGTCGCTTTGATCATTATGCTCCTTTGGAGTGTATCCCTTGTGCTTTTGCTAAACTTTGAAATAAGCTGGAGCAATCCTTTGGTGTATGTCGGGATTCTTCTCCAAACCCATCTCTACACCGGACTTTTCATCACTGCGCACGATGCCATGCATGGACTCGTATCTCCCAATCGTCGACTGAACCACGCGATCGGGTGGGTCTGTGCCATACTTTTTTCCTATAATTTCTATTGGAGACTTTTTCCAAAGCACCATGAACATCATCGCTTTGTCGCTACGGATAAAGACCCCGACTATCATGAATCAGATAATTTTCTGATCTGGTATTTCAGTTTTGCAAAGCAGTATGTGAATATCTGGCAGATCCTTTTGATGGCCATCACTTTCAATATTTTGAAGCTATTTCTACCCACAGAAAACCTCATCGTTTTTTGGATGCTTCCAGCAATTCTTTCCACATTTCAGCTATTTTATTTCGGCACCTATCTCCCTCACAGGGGAGAAAGTGACAATGAGCACCACTCCAAATCTCAGGAGAAGAACCACTTTTGGGCTTTCATTTCATGCTACTTTTTTGGCTATCATTTCGAGCATCACGACTCTCCAGGAACTCCTTGGTGGAAACTTTGGGAAGAAAAAGAGAAACAAACTGCCGAAAATCGGTGACTTTCGTCAAAAATCCCCTTTCCACGAAACTTTTTGGAATAGAATTGATTTTGATGTTAGTTAATCCTACGTCATGAGAAAATTAGTACTTCTAGTATCCTTTATTTTATTTTCGGCGGCAGTTTTTGCCCAAGGCATCATCCGAGGGAAAATCGTTAATCCAGTAAATAATGACCCAGTAGCTTTTGCTAATGTTTTTATTCTGGGCTCAGAGCTTGGTGCGATTTCAGATGAGGATGGAAACTATCAGATCACAAACATTCCTCCTGGGCTTTATAATGTCCGAGCAAGCTTTGTAGGCTATAAAACCCAAACGCAATACGAAATCCAAGTAACATTAGCACGACCAGTGCAATTGGACTTTGAACTTTTAGAAGACGCTTCCGAGCTATCCGAGGTGGTGGTGAATTCAGAATTTACCAGAAATGAGGAAACTCCTGTTTCGGTCAGAAAGCTAAATGCAAATGAAATCGAGCGATATCCTGGAGGAAATCGGGATATCTCGCGAGTAATCCAATCCCTTCCAGGTGTGGCAAGTAGCGCCAGCTTCCGGAATGATATTATCATCCGAGGTGGTGCTCCCAACGAGAATAAGTTTTATGTCGACGAAATCGAAGTGCCGGTAATCAACCACTTTGCGACGCAAGGGTCTTCAGGTGGCCCAGTTGGGATTTTGAATGTAAACTTGATTAAGAATGTGGATGTGATCACCGGAGGCTTCCCAGCGAATCGGATGAATTCTTTAAGCTCCTTTTTCGAGTTTCAATTGAAAGAAGGACGTCGCGACAAGATGTTCACACAATTCACAGTGGGTGCCTCAGAACTTACCCTATCCAATGAAGGTCCCATCGGTGAAAACACAAGTTATATTGTCTCAGCAAGACGTTCCTATTTGAGTGGCCTTTTCCGTCTTATTGGCCTTCCATTCTTGCCCACATTCAATGACTTTCAGGTAAAAACCACCACTAAACTCAATGACAAAACCGAGTTGACCTTCATCGGCGTAGGCGCCATCGATGACTTTGTGCTTAACGAAGATGTACCAGATGACGAAACTGAAGACGAGAGGGCGGACAGGCTTTACCTGCTCGATGTGCTGCCTATCCAAAAACAATGGAATTACACAACGGGTCTTAAACTGAAGCGATTTAGAGAAAACGGGTTTTGGACGTTCATTTTGAGCAGAAACATGCTGAACAATGAGTCCTTTAAGTATCAAAATAACGATGCAAGCAATGAAAATAACCTGTTGTTCAACTACGTTTCTCAAGAATCCGAAAATAAATTCAGAGCAGAAAATAGCATCTTCGGTGCAGGCTATACGCTCAAATATGGTGTCAATTACGAGTATGCTCGATATTTCATTGATAATTTTGATCGGTCTACCTTAGCCGCTACTGGCCAGATCATCGACATTGAGTCAAAGAGCAATTACAATAGCTATGGAGCATTTGTCTCTGGAAGCAAGACCTTCTACAATGAGCGCTTACTCATCACAGGTGGAGTTAGAATGGACGGAAGTGATTTTGGCGCGACGGCGAGTAATCCATTGAATCAAATCAGCCCTCGAGTTTCCTTTTCATACCAACTGAAGCCCAATCTATTTGCGACAGCAAATGCAGGGATCTACTATCAAAAGCCTCCCTACACTGCTCTTGGATATATTGATGAAAATGGGGTTCTATTAAATCAAGAAAATGACATCCGCTTTATCCGAAATTCACAGCTGATTGGAGGTATAGAACTCCTTGTGCCGGAGAAAAACAGAAGATTTACGGCAGAGGCTTTTTACAAAAGATATTCAAATTATCCAGCCTCCATTCGAAATGGAGTCTCTTTAGCTAATCTGGGTGCAGACTTTGGGGTCATCGGAAACGAACCTGTAGAGTCCAATTCTGAAGGCCGTGCTTACGGGCTTGAATTCCTTGCACAGCAGCGACTTTTCAACAATTTCTATGGAATTGCTGCATTAACTTTAGTGCGAAGTGAATTTACCAATCCTAATACCGATGGATTTATTCCTTCATCTTGGGACAATCGTATCATTGTCAGTCTTACCGCAGGGAAGCGTTTTGGCAAAAACTGGGAAGTGGGTGCAAGATGGAGATACCTTGGAGGCACTCCATACACACCATTTGATGTAGAAGAGTCTTCTTTGATTAGCAATTGGGATCTGAGAAATACAGGTATTCTAGATTTCAACCAAATCAATGCTGAGCGTCTTCCAGCATTCCACCAACTTGATCTGCGAATCGATAAAAAATACTATTTCAACAAGTGGAACCTCAACTGGTATATCGATATTCAAAACGCTTACAACTTCCAGGCAGAGCAACCTCCTTTGCTAGTTCCGGTGTACGATCAGTCTGGAGAAAATATCTTGGTGGACCCAAATGACCCGAGTAGATATCAACTGAGATTCTTGGAGAATACAGCTGGTACTTTGCTTCCGACCGTAGGAATTATTATCGAGTTTTAATCTATTTGGAGCTGCTGGAGAAGTTTGAGAATTCGCTTCGTTTGCAGATTTAAGGACTGAGTTTCATAGATATAATCCACCCATTCCTTTTGCTCCGCCTGGCTCCGCCTTTTAAATGCCTCAAATTTTCCTGGGTCATCCTTTAGGCAATCAATCAGGTCCTGTGGAGTCGATGATGGAGGTTCCGGAACAAAAAGCTCTAAGTGAACCAAATCGCCGGCTTCTTTCTTGATTTCTTTTCGAATGTCTTTAGCTACCGGCAAAAACAAGGTGCCATCGCCTTTGGGCATCAAGTGCTTTTCTTTGAAAGAATGCTCATCAATTTTGCCCCAGACTTTGAGCATTCCAAAGGATTTGACTCCGGTAAATTGCTGCTTTTGTAAGGGCACATAAGTCCAGCCACCCTTTCCGGTGAATCGCTCTAAATGAAAATTACCCTCTAAAATTTTTTTCATAAAAAAAGCAGGAGGTTAATCCTGCTTTAAACGTCAAATTAATTTTTATTGAAATCGCCAGCGAATATTGAATCCAAAGCCATCACCGGTAAACCTCGTGTCTTCTACGATGACAAACACCGGCCTCCAGTCTGCACCGATCGTAATTGGCACGTCTGCAATAGCATATTCAATACCTACTTCTCCTGCGGCACCCAGACTAAAGGGATCTCCGAGAAAAAGAGAAGGACCAAATCCAGCATACCAATTGAAATCACTGTTGCCTACAGGTCTAAACAAGGGATGCCAAAGCGCATCGATTCCAACTCCGCCACCGCCAAAGCTTACATTAGCGTGAATTCTGGAAAAATCTCCAAGGGCAAAGACACCATCTACGGCTACATTATTTCCGGAGAAATTACCAAATCTAATTCCGACTTCTTGAGCTTCGCTCTCCAAAGCAAGACCTACGCACAACAATGCGCTGACAAATAGGATTTTCAAGTGTTTCATTTTAAAGAAATTAAAAGTTTTAAATAATTCACATTTCCTAGGATCATCTTAAGCATTCTATTAATTCCTGAGGAGGTTGCTAAGGGATTTCTACATTGAATAATTTTATCTAAACGATATTCCCTTCCTCTTTACAAACCGGTTTTGGAATTGGTATAAAACGAATCCATTCCCCACTGGTATTAAGTGCTTTTATCCCATGAAATATGTATCAATTCTACTAGAAATTTTCATCATTCCAAAGACTTTGCTTGTTTTGATTAAATCTTCTAAAAGCTTAATATATCAATCTCCCTTAACCTGGAAATTTTTTTAATAAGCATTGTACTTCTACATCGAGTTGCACAAAAAAAGCAGACCTAAAGTCTGCTTTCAATATTATTCTACTTTACCGAATCTCCATCGAATGTTTAAGCCAAAAACATCAGCAAAGAAGTCTGTGTCTTCAATGACTCTCAAGGTTGGTCTCCAATCTGCTCCAATTACAATCGGAACTTCAGCAAAGGCATATTCTATTCCTATTTCGCCTGCTATCCCTAAAGAAAAGGGATCATCAATATATAAAGACGGTCCTACACCTAAATACCAATTGAAATCACTCGCCCCTACAGGCCTGTAAATAGGATTCCATAGAAGGTCAATTCCAACACCCGAGCCAAAACTAAGATCTCCATGAATCCTACTAAACTCCCCTAATGAAAAAACTCCATCAAGTGCCACGTTGTTTCCGCCAAATTGACCGAACCTAATACCAAGTTCCTGTGCATTGCTTTCAAGGGATGCCGCCATCCCTAAAAACAAGACAATAGAAAGAATTTTTAAATACTTCATTTTAAGATTGTTTAAATAAAAGATAAAATAGTCTACAAATATTTCAATTTCTTCAATTTACTCATTTGGTGATAAAAATCTATATACAAATCCCGCTAATATTGCGCCAACTATTGGTGCAACCCAAAACAACCATAGCTGCTGCAAGTAAATTCCACCTGCGAAAATAGCCTGTGAGGTACTTCTAGCCGGATTAACAGAAGTGTTGGTGACTGGAATACTGATCAAGTGAATGAGTACCAAACACAATCCAATCGCCAATCCTGCAAAGCCTGCTGGAGCCTTGGGGTGTGTAGAACCGAGAATCACAAACAAGAAAATAAATGTCATTACCACCTCTGTGACTAGGGCGGAAGTCATGCTATATCCTCCAGGAGAGGCCTCTCCATATCCATTAGATGCAAATCCTCCTAGCTCAACCCCGGCCTTTCCTGTAGCAATAACATACAGAATAGCCGCTCCTGCTAAGCCTCCTAGTACCTGAGCTACAATATAACCCGGCACTTCTTTAGCCTCAAATCTTCCCCCCATCCACAGTCCCATAGTCACCGCTGGATTTAAATGACAACCTGAAATATGACCAATTCCATATGCCATGGTCACCACCGTAAGACCAAACGCGATCGATACTCCTACAAATCCAATTCCCAGCTCGGGAAAGCCTGCTGCCAGTACGGCACTACCACAGCCCCCTAGGACAAGCCATAGGGTGCCAATAAATTCTGCTGCTAGTTTTTTCATTATTTGATAAGGTTAGTTTGGTTGTTTATCCTATCAAAATAGAAATAAAAATTTGTTTTGTTTCAAATATTTAAACTAATATTTGGCACAAAGCTATTATTCCAAATCAACCTAAGAGCTACTCGATTGAATTTATAAGTCCTCTCCCGATCCGCAAAACCTCTGCAACCAACAAGTCCATATCTTCAAATCGGGCCCTTTGATTTACATTAGCCACGCGAAGCGTGTATTTCCCATTCAGAATCGTAGAGCTTGGAGAGGCAATACCTTGTTCCTGGAGTTGCAGCAAAATCTCTCGGTTCAGGCTCCTAAGCTTCGGCTCGGAGTACCCTTTCTTAACCATTCGAAAACAAGTAATACTCATCGAAACGGGAGCAGTCAGCTCCAATTCCTCGCACTCTCTAACCAATTCCCCTAGGTATTCCGCTTGGCGATTATTCTGAGCAATCATCTGTTGGTACTTCAGGAACCCTTGCTCCTTAATGGACATCCAAACCTTCAATGCCTTAAAGCCTCTCGACAATTCAAATCCGTAATTGTTGATGGAGTCAGGTCCACCCGCCAACCCACGAGTCTCTTGAAGGAGATAATTTGGATTTACAGCGAAAGACGCTCTATGCTTTGCCTTGTCTCGAATCAAAGTGCAGCCTACTTCATAAGGTACATAGAGCCATTTGTGAAGGTCAAACGCCAAACTATCTGCTTGCTCCATAGCTTTTAGCCTACCGGCGTAAACTGGATCCAGCTTACAAAGTGCACCATAAGCCCCATCTACGTGGAACCACAGTCCATATTTCCTGCTAATCTTGAGTAAATCCTCCATGGGGTCTATTGCGCCAGTGTTGACTGTACCTGATGTACCCACCACGCAAAAAGGCATGAACCCTTCATCAATGTCCTCCTTAATCTGTGTTTCGAGGGCGAGGGTATTCATTTCAAACTGATTGTTTACTGGGATTTTGACCACAGAATCTGTCCCCAGGCCGATGATCTCTGCTGCTTTTTGGATGCAGCTATGGGTTTCTTCTGAGCAGTAAAGCCGCATTTTGCTGGAGATCTCTTGTAGTCCCCTAGATCGAATATTTAAATCGGCAAAGGAATTTCGGGCCACAGTAAGTGCGGTAATATTTGCCATACTCCCTCCACTGACCAAAATCCCCGAGGAATCCTCTGAGAACCCCATCATCTCCTTGCACCAGTTCACAACCTGCTGATCCACATACAATGGGGCATGCTCTCCAATGGTGACATTTGGATTCATCCCAGAGGCCAATAAGTCTCCCCAAACCCCTATGGGATTACCTGTCCCTTGAATCCAAGCAAAAAAGCGAGGATGCACATTGCCTTTGTTGTAGGAAAAAATATTGGTTTTAAACTCGGAATAGACTTCCATGGGATTTTTCCCATTGGCGGGAAGTGAGTCCTTGAAAGTACTTTTCACTTCCTCTGGGATCGGTTTCCAGATCGGTTCTTCTCTGATTCCTTTCCAGTAATCCACCAAGTCATCTATGATTTGATGACCAAGCGCTCGAATTTCGTCCCAGTTTTCAGGATCCAGGGTCTGGTTTTGTGGTTTCTTTTTACTCATTATTTGGCCTTATTTATTCACAGGAATTAGACGCAGACTATACAAATCGCCTACCTCATCTGCTGGGATCTTCTTGGCAAAAAGTGTCAGGTCTGTCTTTCCTTTTTCTAGCGAAATTTCCCCGATAGCTATTTTTTTCCAAGTCTTCTCTGGGGCCTCTTTTCGTGTAATTCGGTCCGGGCTTGAAATGGTTTCTCCAATAAATGGCTCTGTAATTTCAAATGAAATTTGACTCATGCCTTGCTGGAGCACAAGCTGAGAACCGATCTGATCTTCAGGAGTTGCATATTCAAAAATCACCTCAAAAGTTCCGGGATCTAGCACATCTAAGGACCAAGTGATTCGATCATCCAAATCTTTCCACTGAGTAAGCCAATCTTGAGCCCAACCATGTCCTTCGTAAAAACTTAATTCACCGGAAAAAAGAGACTCATAGGAAGCCAAGAGGATTTCATTGCTCTGGGAACTGATCGGGATAGGTCTGTCAAAATTTGCTCCCTCCGTCACTTCTTCAAACCAAGCCTTGTACTCTTCGCTGAGTGCCATGGTCAACTCAGGATAGGTATCTGCCAAATTGCTCTTTTGCGAAGGATCATTCTTCAGATCATAGAGTTCATCCCCTGCTTCAAGGTGAGTGAGAACCAATGAATCTTTGCGAATCGCTCCAGGAAATGGATCAAGTTTACGTTCCGGTTGGGCAACATGGGAAAAAATAGACCGTGAAAAGTCTTGATCTTCGCCTCGAAGTGACATGGCTAGGCTTACACCATCCAAGGGTCGTTTCTCTTCAAATTCTAATCCCAATAGCTCGACCAAAGTCGGCAAAATGTCGATATGTGAAGCCGGAGTCGTCTGGACTCCTGGAGGGATTTTTCCAGGCCATTTCCAAAAAGATGGGACCCGAACACCCCCTTCGTGCACACTTCCTTTTCTTCCCTTCATTTCATCATTGAAGCGAATTCCATTTGGCCCATTGTCAGTTAAAAAGATGATAACAGTATTTTCTTCCAAACCAAGCTCTTTGACCTTCTGGAGGAGCCTTCCAATATTATCATCAAGATTGGTGACCATACCGTAAATAGCTGCCAGCTCATCATCTAGGCCTTGGGCCTTGTACCGATCAAAGTACTCATCTGGAACTTGATGAGGGCTGTGTGGAGTGTTGTAAGCCAAATAGGTGAAGAAACTCCGATCTTTATTTTCCTCCAAAAAATTAATCGCCTCGTCGGTCAACACATCCGAGATGTAACCCTCTATTTTCTGCATTTCGCGATCTTTCTCAAGATGAGTATCAAAATAATTAGACCAATGTCCTCCTAAAAAACCAGTAAACACGTCAAACCCTTGCGCCAAGGGGTGATTGGGATAATGCTGTCCATTGTGCCATTTTCCAAATATGGCGGTGGAATAGCCATTGTCCTTAAAAAGCTCCGCCAACGTATACTCCTCAGCATCCATCGTCTCCAAGCCCTTCGAAACGGATACTGTGCCTGTTCGCAAATGATATCTCCCAGTGAGCATACTTGCCCTCGTAGGAGCACAGAGTGGACTTACATAAAAGCGCTCAAATCTTGCAGATTCATTCGCGAGTTGATCTAAAACTGGGGTTTGAATAGCTTTATTTCCATGAATCCCCAAGTCCCCGTAGCCCTGGTCGTCTGTGAGAATGAGGATCACATTGGGGGGAGATTTTGTTATTTCTTTTTGACAGGAAACGAGAGAAATGACCAACAACACCAACAAAAATCTACTCATAAAATAAGGTTTTTGGTCAAGTTAAGGATTTGGAGACAGACTACCTCGATTTACTCAAAAGGCTGGCAATTACTCTTTTATTGCGTTGGACAAAAGGCATCAACTTTTGATAAATCCAAAAATATCCAGGCTTCAAAATCCAATACCTGGTGTCATTTAAAGGAATCACTTGGCCGCCAAAACCTTCTTTGAATCGGACCACTCCGTCACTTCCTCCCATTGAAATGTCATAGAAATCAAAGCCTTTGGCTACCCCTAGACGGATAATCTGGTCATGCAAAAAATGTCCCACCTTCTGATCTACCTCCTCTCTAAGTGTTCCACCCATGATGTAATGCATTTTCTTACCAAACTGGAAAACTACCAAGGCGCCCTTGATTTGGTCTTGATTTTTACAGAATGCGATCAAGCAGGCCCCATTTTTTACCATGTCAAGCAGTGTAGGTCCAAACTCTTCCCAAGTCCGTATGGCATAGCCTTGATTCTCTGCATTGGCCTCGATCACAGCATAGGCTTCTCTTATCTCCTTTTCCTCCTCGGCCAATAAAAACTCGTGCCCAAAAGTGGAAGACTTACGGACATTTCTCCTGCAACCCGAATTGTAGTTTTCAAAAACAGGGTCATACCCTTTTCCCTCATAATTCAACTTTACCGCTCTGACACCATCTATTCCAGTCACATACTTGAATAGTACACCTTTACCAGATTCTGAAATATTCAATTCCGAGAGTTCATTGGAAATGAAATGATCGGGAAAACAACCCGTGTTTTGCACATCAAAGGGCAGTGAAATCTGAGCTAAAAAGGCCCCCTTCCGCTTCCCCTCCATTTTAAACTCCTCTATTAAGCTTTGATAAAGATATGGATCAGATTCATTCAAAATTGGCCCATATGGACAAATTAATACTTTGAAAGGCCCTGTCTGCGCTAGTACCACCCCCATTCCTCCAAGTATGGATCCTTGAGCATTTTTTGCCAAGATCAAAAAGGACTGAAAACCATACGCCTTGTAGCTCTTCAACCAGTCGCTGGATTGAAGATAAATTCCTCTTTTGGTCACTGATAAAAACTCATCCCAAAGTCTCCAGTTTTCACCATCTGAGCATATAGAAAGTGTAAGCTTCGCTCTTGACATCAAATGTTAATGGTTTTTCATTTTACTCCTGACAGCAGCTACAAAATCATCTGGCCGGTCAACATGAATAGTGAGAAGAGAAGTCTTTTGCTCACGTCCATAAAGTCCAGAAATTGTCTGTTCAGTTTTGAATTCAATGATCACATTATGAGGATCCATGCTGCCTAAGGGCGATAGATTACTGAATGTGCCTTCTTCGAGCTCTCGAGAAGACTTTTCGATTGTAGCAAGGTCATCAAAATTGACCGCACATTGGTTCAAAATCCCAAATCTCAAATCCAGTGAATCTCTTTGAACAAGGTGGGGACGAACAGCCAAGGAACGTAATATGCCAAAAACCTGTAACCCTGAATAGACACTGAGCCCAGTAAGAATCCATGCGGCGACCATACTCCAATTCATAATTAAAATATGGAAAACCAAAGTCTCGGTCACAACCAATAAAATTAAAATGCCAAGCACAATTCTCGCCGATGATTCTCGGTGATAGCTAAATGCATTCTCTTTTTCTATTGAGGTCTCCCAATGAAAAAATCCATAGTAAAAAATAGACACCTCCATGGTCACGGCCTTCGCTGCTAAAGATGGAAAGATTTCTTCACAAGTCTGACTCAAAGCTGAATAGAAATCCAAATCAGCTGAATTTGAATTGTGACGGTGACTTATGATCATCTGGCGGACTTTAAAAATCACGAACCCTACTACCGTAAATTCGACCAAAGGGACAAGCCAAGTTTTTACTAAGGAGAGGTAGTATTGATTACCCTCAGGAAGGATAAATGTGGCGCATATCACTCCAAGAATAAAAATAGGAACGACTGTAGTCTTAGGGATTTTTCGGTTTCGAATCAGTAGGTAATAGAGAAAGGGAATCACAAATACCAGATCAACCGTAATACCTAAGGAAAGAATATCAGCCCTTTGCAAAAACTCTGTCGAACCAACCAAAATCCCAAATATGGGAAGCGGCAAAAGAAGACAGAAAAATGGGAGGGATTTACGGAGGCTTAAGGTCATTTGAAGGTTTCACTATTAGAATAAAATGAATTTAACATTATTGGCTTTGCTAAGCTAATTGGTTCCTTGTTTTTATACTGAATGAGGGTTCTTACGATGACTTAAAGATATTATCTAGCGAAAACACCAATTAGTGTGGTTTCACGTATTTCCTCCAGTTGTGCTGTTCTTTGAAGCCTAGCACTTCTTTTATCTTCCGATTGGAAAATAAAGCTTCATGCTCTCCTAACTCTCGAGTTAAAGGGACTCCAGGAAAGAAACGCTCGGCCAATTCTTTACTCGGAATGATCGCTCCATTATGATCATTTCCCGCATTGAAAACCTGATAGCCAAGACCGTCCTTTTGCAAACACAAATCAACAATCTGACCCAGATCTCGGGCATCTATATAGCAAAAGGCATTTCTTCGTCGAACCTCAGGATTCTTAAAATAATGAGGAAAGAGTTCTTTGTATTCGTGTGGTTCAATCACATTCCCTATCCGCAAGGCATAAATATCTACACCTGATCGACGCTGGAAAGCACGAGCAGTTTTTTCATTGACGACCTTGGAAAGGCCATAACTATCCATGGGGTCCACATCATAATCCTCTTCCAAGGGTAGGGAATGAGGATTTGTCTGACCATCTGAAAAGCAAATACCATAAGTAGTCTCAGAGGATGCGATAATGATCTTCTTGATCCCCAGTTTCACCGCTGCTTCGATTACATTATAGGTGCCGATGGTATTCACCCGAAAGGTTTCATTATCTGGATTGATCAGAATCCTAGCCACCGCAGCAAAATGAACGACTGCATCGAATTTAGGAACCCCAGTGCCCGGCTCGAGTTCATCAAATCCCGCATAGGAACTCATAGCATTAAACATTTGACCAGAATCCGTGATATCAGCAATTAGATTGTCTACTCCTGGATATTCCAATGGCTTCAGATCCACATTCATCACCCGGTGCCCCTGGTCTAGAAGGTAAGGAATCACATGCTTTCCTGCTTTCCCTGATCCTCCGGTAAAGAATATTCTCATGTTCAGACGTTTTAAATGTTTTCAGTTTCCAATTTCAAAAGATGCGCTGATACATCTCTTCCAGTTTACTCACAGCGATCACCTCAATTTGATACTTTTTCAAGTCAAGCCCTTTAACGGCATATTTGGAAACAATAATTCTCTTAAAGCCAAGCTTTTCTGCCTCGGCGATTCGATTTTCTATCCGCGAAACGGCGCGCACTTCTCCTCCTAGCCCTATTTCCCCTGCCAAACAAAGGTCTGGCGATACGGGGGTATCTTCATAGCTAGAAATCAAAGAAGCGCAAACCGCCAAATCCAATGCAGGATCATCCACCTTCATCCCTCCAGCTACATTTAAAAATACATCCTGCTGGCCTAGGCGCATTCCTCCACGTTTTTCGAGTACAGCCAGAAGCATATTCAGTCGTTTAGAATCATGTCCTGTGCTACTCCGTTGAGGAGTTCCGTAAGTCGCCGGACTCACTAGAGATTGAATCTCGATAAGCAAGGGGCGGTTTCCCTCCATCATTGCACCAATGGCCACACCGTTCAATACTTCTTCCCGTTGGGTCAAAAGAATCTCTGATGGATTGGCGACTGTTCGAAGTCCTTCTGCTCTCATTTCATAAATTCCCAACTCATGGGTGGAGCCAAAACGGTTTTTGGAGGTTCGTAAAATGCGGTAAGTCATATGTCTGTCCCCCTCGAACTGCAAAACCGTATCTACCATATGCTCTAAAACTTTGGGTCCAGCAATGGATCCATCCTTGGTGATATGCCCAATCAAAAAAACAGGAGTCCCAGTTTCCTTGGCAAATTTCATCAGCTCAGCTGTGCATTCCCTCACTTGGGAAACAGAGCCAGCGGCAGATTCCACATACTGACTATTCAAGGTTTGAATCGAGTCGATGATTAGCAAATCTGGTTTTAGTAACTCAATTTGTTGAAAAATATGCTGGGTGGTGGTTTCTGAAAGAACAAAGCAATCGGGATTTTTTGCCTCCATCCGATCCGCTCGCATTTTGATCTGAGCTTCACTTTCCTCACCAGAAACATAAAGGATTTTCTTATCTCTCAGAATCAATGCGATTTGCAGCATCAGAGTGGACTTTCCAATACCTGGCTCACCACCTATCAAAACCAATGATCCCGGTACGATTCCTCCCCCAAGTACGCGGTCCAATTCTGAATCTCCTGTCACCCATCTAGCCTGCTCCTCGTACTTGACTTCGTGGATTTTTCGCGGTGAATTAGCCTTTTTACTTCCAGAATTAGGTGTTTTCCAAGTGCCTTTTCCGCTTTCTTCCTTTTGTACGATCTCTTCGACGTAAGTATTCCACTCTCCACATGCGGGGCATTTACCTATCCATTTGGCACTTTGAGCACCGCAGTTTTGACAGAAAAAAGTCGTCTTTACTTTCGCCATAAATTAATGAGCTTGTAGCCAATCAGAACCGACACCTACTTCGACAATAATCGGCACGTCCAATTTAATGGCATCTGACATCAGGCTGGGAATATTCTTTTTCAAAATCTCCAATTCATCCTTGTGCGCGTCAAAAACCAATTCATCATGTACCTGAAGAATCATTTTTGATTTGAGTTTTTCTTTCTTCATCCAATTGTGAACATGGATCATCGCGACTTTGATCAAGTCGGCGGCAGATCCCTGAATTGGTGCATTGATTGCGTTTCGCTCTGCAAATCCACGCATGGTTGCATTTCGGCTATTGATGTCTCGGAGATAGCGCCTTCTGCCCAATATGGTCTCCACATATTCGTCGGTGCGGGCCTTTTCAATAATTCCATCCATGTATTCTTTCACCGCAGGGAATTCTCTGAAATAGGAGTCGATAATCTCCTTGGCTTCTCCCCTTGGGATACTTAGTCTCTGCGACAGCCCGAATGCTGAAATACCGTAGATTATACCAAAATTGGCTGTTTTGGCCTTTCTTCTCATATCTGAGGTCACTTCTTCCAAAGGAACCTTAAAGACTTTTGCAGCCGTGGCCGAGTGAATGTCTTTTCCATTTTTGAATGCATCGAGCATAGACTCATCCTTAGAAAAAACTGCCATGAGTCTCAACTCAATCTGTGAATAATCTGCCGCCAGAAGCACATGATTTTCATCTCGAGGTACGAAGGCTTTTCGGATTTCTCTTCCTCGCTCCGTTCGGATTGGAATGTTTTGAAGGTTTGGATTTACCGACGAAAGTCTACCCGTTGCTGCCACAAATTGATTGTAAGTAGTGTGAATTCGGTTGGTCTTAGGATTAATCAAAAGTGGCAATGAATCCACATAGGTAGATTTCAACTTGACCATTTGTCTATAATCCAAAATAGCTCGGGCAATTTCATGCTCTCCCGCCAATTTGCTCAAAACCTCTTCACCGGTTGCATATTGTCCCGTTTTGGTCTTTTTGGCCTTTGCATCAAGTTCCAGTTTATCAAAAAGTACTTCTCCAAGTTGCTTGGGAGAAGCCAAATTAAACCGAACCCCGGCTAATTCATAAACCCGTTTTTCTATTTCCAGGCTATCTCTTTCGAGTTCGGTAGAGAGCTCAGCCAAAGCTTCAGTATCAATCTTCACTCCCTCAAATTCCATAGCGGCGAGTACATCAATCAGCGGCGTTTCCACCTCATAAAACAACTCCTCTACTTTATTTTCCTTAAGCTGTGGGTCAAATACCGATTTCAACTTCAAAGTAATATCCGCATCTTCTGCAGCATATGGAGTTACTTTATCCTCGTCTACATCCCGCATATTTCCTTGGTTTTTGCCCTTTTTACCAATCAAGGACTCAATGGAAACAGTCTTGTAATTCAAATACTGCTGCGCGAGCCAATCCATGGAATGCTTGCCTTCGGGCTCAATCAAATAATGCGCAAGCATGGTATCATATAATACTCCCTTGACCTCGATTCCGTAGTTTTTGAGCACTAGGAGATCGTATTTGATATTTTGACCCACCTTGACAATGCTTTCATTTTCTAAAATCGGCTTCAGCATGGCTAGAATTTGATCTACCTCCGCTCTATCCTCGGGAAGAGGCAAATAATATGCTTCACCTTTCACATAAGAAAATGCAATTCCTACCAATTCCGCTTCCATTGCATTTAAGGAAGTTGTCTCTGTATCGAAGCAAAGCTCTTTTTGCAATGACATATATTCGACCAGTTTTTGGATGGCTATTTCGCCTTTAACTTTATGGTAATGAACGCCGGAAGTCAAGATGGATTCAGGGATGGCCTGCTCATAGGGGTTCGCAGCTTCTTCTTCGTAGCTCATCACTTCCGCTTCAGACACAGGTGCGATACTCGTGGAAGGGGCTGAAGCTTCGCCAAATAACCCAAGCTGCTCATTGCTTCGGATGGTAGCCTTTTTGTCTGCGGACTTGAAAACTCTTGCGGCTAAAGTCCTGAATTCAAGCTCTGAAAAAATGCCTTTCAGCTTTTCCTCATCAAATCCCTCGTATTTCAACTCATCGGCGACAAAGTCTATGGGTACATCAATTTTAATCGTGGCCAATTCTTTAGAGAGAAGCCCCTGCTCGGCAAAATTCACCACATTTTCCTTCTGCTTTCCTTTGAGGTCTTCTGTGTTTTTGAGAAGCTCCTCCACCGTACCGTAGGCTTTCAAAAGCTTCACCGCAGTCTTTTGACCTATGCCAGGAATACCAGGAATATTATCCACAGAGTCTCCCATAAGACCAAGCATATCGCAGACTTGATCCACTCGTTCGATATCCCATTTTTCACAGATTTCACGTGGCCCCATCACATCCACGCCGTTTCCCATGAAAGCTGGTTTGTAAAGAAAAATATGATCGTCCACCAGCTGACCATAATCTTTATCCGGAGTCATCATATAGACTGTAAATTCTTCCTTTTCGGCCTTTTTGGCTAGGGTACCGATCACATCATCCGCCTCAAAACCATCTAATTCAAGGATAGGAATGTTGAATGCCTTTACGATTTCCTTTACCCAAGGGATCCCTACCCCAATGTCTTCGGGCTGTTCTTGTCTATTGGCCTTATAAGGCTCGTATCGCTCATGCCTAAAAGTAGGTGCTTTCGTATCGAAGGCCACGCCGATATGACTCGGTTTTTCCTTATCGAGAATCTCAATAAGGGTATTGGTAAAGCCGAGCATCACCCCGGTATTCAGTCCTTTGGAGTTGATTCTTGGGTTTTTGCTAAAGGCAAAATGGGCACGGTAAATCAGTGCCATGGCATCGAGTAAAAAAAGCTTACAGGGCTGTTTTTGGGACATTTTATACTTTTTTGAAAGAAATTTCGAAATTATTTAAGCCTTCAAGTTACTAAAAAAAGGGGTGTGAGGACTCTGTTTTTTTATGGCTTGACGACATGAATTTATGAATTAGAAAAACAAAAAAAGCCCGACTGAAAAACTCAGACGGGCTCTGTCATATTTTAAAGGGCTATTTACTATAAAGCGGAGTACGCTTAATCAAGTAATTCAAAGTGACTTCGTAAGCATTTTCAGATGGCCAAAAGCTATCATGGGTATCTGAATAAACATTTTGGCCTTGATCGTTATAGATTTTTAAATCCACATTGGTGTTAAAGCTGGCGCTCGATGAAGAAGATCCAAAATTGGAGCTCGAGTATCGATTTCCGTCACTTTTACTGTTATAAGAATTACTAGAAGTACTTGTAACGCCCGTTTGAGTAATCACTACAGTGCCATAGACCACATACTCTACGTCGAGTAAATGTGCCATCTCTTGTGGTGTAAGACCAATCAAATTATCCGGTGTAAGATTATTTTTTAAAAGGGTCGCATTGGTTGTCATTGGATCTTGGATAGTAAAAAGCTTCGCCTTTTTTCTCAAATAGGTATAACAATCTGACTGAACTTTCAGGCCCATCTTATCATCCCTAGACCCGCCGGAATTCATATAGTCAAATGGTAAAACTGCAACTAGATTATGGTGGTCTTGGAGGCCTGCGGTAGATTGGGCAGCTGTTGTTGAAGTCTCAGCTGTTGGAGCTTCTGTAAAAAACTGAACCCTTCCACTTGAAAATTGGATTTTGTTGATCTCCGATTTTGCCACGGTGTATTTGAGTGATTCGCCCTTGTAAATAAACTGAATGCTTGTATCATCAATAGACACTACTTTTCCAATCATTTCTTCACCATTCACTTTCACCACTTTATCAAAATCACCCTCTTGAGCGAAGGTCATCACACTTACCAGCATAAGTAGGGTTAAGAACACTGTTTTTTTCATCTCTCTTGTTTTTAATTCAAATTATGTGTTTTCGCTTTTCTCTAGGTATTCCTTGACTGCTTTAGCACGGAAGAATATCAAGGCCAGAGGAACCATCCAAAGAATTTCATTGAATAAGATATGAAAAGCTGTTCGCTTATTCCAGCCCAATTCAGGTAAATAACCGATGGAAAACCAAAGTGTTAAAATCAGTTTACCTACAATTCCAGCCAAAATCAGTTTTATCCAGCTGACTGGATAAAAGGCGCTAACGAAAATTACCACCCCAATAATTAATCCAAAAGTGCCATAATAGTTTGAAGTCAGACCCTCATTTGCTGGTAAATCCATGGCAAGCCAAGCCAAAAGGGTAGGCCCAAACCATTTGAAAAATGCCGACCAAGCCACAGTATACATCCCGGCTAGCAATAACAAGCCTCTGAAGTACATTGGAAAAACTGGGAAAGAAGGTTTCTGATCCATGAGCGGTTTGATTTTCTTTTGCTTATTGAACACCTTGAGGCACTCGAAGTTTCTTAGAAATACAAATCTATCCAATGAAAAATAATAAAAGCTTAAAATCGGCTGCATTTGTGGCTCTTGGTGCAATGGCAATTCTCTCACTTGGTTTCACTTTAGGGCGAATGACTGGAGAAATCACGCTTCAAAGCATTGATGGTGGAGCAGAAATTCTGGGATTGGAATTTAGCCCTGCCGAAAAAGACAGCATGATCAGCAGACTAAATACACAGCGGTCAAATCTTGCGGAATTACGGCAGACTCCCCTCCAAAACTCTGTCAGTCCTGCCCTACTTTTCAATCCCCTCCCAAAGGGTTTTGAACCTGATCAAAATCAGAAGGAAATTAATTGGGGACTTTCTCAAAATGTCTCTTTACCGGAACGAGAAGCTGATATTGCATATATGCCGGTTCATGATCTGGCAGTGTTGATCCGCAATGGGAAGCTGAGTAGTGAGCGACTAACGCAGATTTACCTCAACCGGATCAAAACTTACTCAGACACCTTGCAATGCCTGATCACACAGATGGAAGATAGTGCACTAGCAAAAGCCCGTGCTATGGACGCTGAGATAAAATCCGGAAACTACCGTGGTCCTCTACATGGAATTCCTTATGGAATTAAAGATTTACTCGCAGTAAAAGGGACTAAAACCACTTGGGGAGCTGCTCCCTATAAGGATCAAGAAATTGATGAAACCGCGACGGTGGTGAGAAAATTGGATGAAGCGGGAGGAGTCCTTGTGGGTAAGTTTACCCTTGGCGCCCTAGCCATGGGTGATGTTTGGTACGGTGGTGTGACCAAAAACCCTTGGAATCTATCCCAAGGCTCAAGTGGATCATCTGCCGGCTCAGCATCTGCGGTGAGTGCTGGATTGGTTCCATTTGCCATTGGTACGGAAACCCTAGGCTCCATAGTCTCTCCCTCCACGAGAAATGGGGTTACAGGACTTCGCCCCACCTATGGACGTGTGAGTAAAGCTGGAGCAATGGCACTGAGTTGGTCCATGGACAAGATCGGACCAATCTCAAGGTCTAGCCTAGACAATGCCATCGTGCTTGCAGCCATCAACGGACCTGACTCACAGGACCCCAGCACCATCGCAGCAGCCTTCAATTACTCTGCTGAAAAAGATGTAAAATCCTTAAAAGTCGGGTATTTCGAACCATTTTTTGACCGAAGAAAAGACAAAAATGATTTGGCTGTTCTCGACTTGCTCAGAAGCCAAGGAATAGAACTCCATCCTGTGAAGCTTGATAATAAAATAGATGCCACCCCAATAGTCATGATGCTCATGGCTGAAGGTGCCGCTGCATTTGATGAACTGACTCGTATGGGTTGGGATGATCAGCTAGTAGCACAACATAAAGGTGCTTGGCCAAACCTATTTCGCGCTGCACGATTTATTTCCGCTGTGGATTATGTAAATATGGCTAGACAACGAAGCCTGCTGATAGAGGAAGTCCATCAAGTCATGAAGGATTATGACGTCATCGTCACACCTACTTTTGGAGACCCTCAGTTGCAAATTACCAACCTTACGGGCCATCCGGCACTTTGTCTACCGAATGGATTCAATAATTCAGGAAGTCCTACTTCTATCACGCTTTTGGCAAATTTATTTGACGAAGAGAAGCTGGTGATGCTGGGAGAATTGATCCAAAATAATTCAGATTGGCAGGCTAAGAGACCACCTATATTCAATCGATAATCGGAGAAGAATTTCGGGATTAGTCCATACGAAGGACTCCCGAAATTTTCATGTTGTTTGGCTCCATCCATCGAATCTTTTGAGTGGTCTCGACCGAGTAATGGTCTAGGTTAAAGCCTCTAGCGGATAAGTAAAGAGATGCAATGGTGGTAGAGGAATAAAAGATATTCTCTTCCTTCATTTTAATGGTTAAGCCCGTGACTTCATCGTTACCATAGGTGACGGTCATTGTTTTCAGCTTTCCCTTTTCACCGTCTTTCAGTTCATGGATCAAATATCTACCCTTCACTTGAGTCTCATAAGAAAGCGCGAATGTAGGCTTATTGATATCTGCTTCCTTAAAGATCTCCAGCTCCTTGGCGATATCCTCTCTAGACAGCACCACATCGGCAAATTTCTGGTCTCCATTGACTCTGGTTCCTTTGCTCACCAAAACAGAATCCGGAAGCTCTGATACTTCTTTATCTATAAATCCTGACAAATCGAAATATGGAAGGACTTCCATTTCGGATTGCTCCTTTTCCAAGTCAGACCCGCAAGCATAAAAAGCAAAGGCGAGCAGTACTAAGAGTAAATTTTGAAACTTCATGATTTAAGTAATATTTCACCGGACATTTCTTTGGGAATATCCAGCCCCATCAAAGTCAAAATTGTGGGTGCTAAGTCCCCAAGTTTTCCATCACGAACTTCCAGCCTATCCTGATCATCAACCATGATAAAGGGAACCAAATTAGTGGTATGAGCGGTATTTGGACTGCCATCCGGATTGATCATCATGTCGCTATTGCCATGATCAGCGATCACGATCGTGGTGTAGCCATGAGCCAGCGCAGTATCGATCACGCTACTCGCGCACTGATCCACGGCCTCACAGGCTTTCATCGCAGCTTCAAAAACCCCGGTATGTCCGACCATATCCGCGTTGGCGAAATTCAAGCAAATAAAATCAGCGCTTTCTTTTTTGAGTTCATTTTTGATTTTTGAGGCGATCTCAAAGGCGCTCATCTCAGGCTTGAGATCATAAGTCGCCACTTTCGGAGAAGGACAAAGAATTCGGCTTTCTCCTTCAAACTCGCTCTCTCGACCTCCCGAAAAGAAGAAAGTCACATGCGGATACTTTTCAGTTTCAGCGATTCGTATCTGTTTTTTCTTCGCCCCCTGCAAGACTTCTCCAAGGGTGTTTTTCAGATTATCTTTTTCAAAAAGAACCTTTACTCCCTCAAAACTCTCATCATAATTGGTGAAGGTGATGTAATTGAGTTTGAGTTTAGTCATCCCAAAATCCGGGAAGTCTTTCTGGGTAAGTACCTGAGTGATTTCTCTACCTCGGTCTGTACGGAAATTGAAGCAAATAACCGTGTCACCAGATTCAATTGTGGCACGAGGCTTTCCATCTGCTCCAGCAGCAATAATCGGCCGTATAAACTCATCCGTCACATTGTTTTCGTAGGATTTGCGGATACTGGCTAGAATATCTCTCGACTTTTCTCCCTCTCCTTTGACCATCGCATCATAGGCAAGCTTCACGCGCTCCCAGCGATTATCCCGATCCATGGCATAATAGCGGCCAGTCACGCTGGCAATTTGCCCTGCGGAATCCTTGAGGTGATCCTGCAATTCAGCAATAAACTTAATTCCACTTTTCGGATCGGTATCTCGGCCATCTGTAAAGGCATGAATATAGACCTCTTCGACCTCATTGGCTTTGGCAGCATCACAAAGACCCAAAAGATGCTTAATATGTGCATGCACCCCTCCATCAGACACCAGTCCGATCAGGTGTACCTTTTTCTTATTTTCTTTGGCTTGTTTGAAAGCTTCAGTCAGCACTGGATGATTTTTGAGGTCTCCATTGGCTACGGCCTGATTGATTTTGACCAGATCCTGATAGACTACCCGG
Source organism: Algoriphagus namhaensis (assembly GCF_042649705.1). NCBI lineage: Bacteria > Pseudomonadati > Bacteroidota > Cytophagia > Cytophagales > Cyclobacteriaceae > Algoriphagus > Algoriphagus namhaensis. The sequence goes on along the minus strand of NZ_JBHRZS010000006.1, from coordinate 930,789 downwards.
CCTGCGCCAATATTCATATGTCCCACTTCGGAATTTCCCATCTGACCCTCAGGCAATCCAACGGCTAGACCGCTAGCTTCCAATTTGGCATGAGGATACTTTTCGTAAAGGCTGTCTACAAAAGGCGTGTTGGCTTTGGCAATAGCAGAAACTTCAGCGTCAGTTTCTAAACCCCACCCGTCCAAAATCATCAAAAGTACTTTCTTTTCCATGGGACAAATATATTATTTTTCACTCCAATGCCTCCGATTCATTTCACCTACTTTTTGGGATAACCTGCAAATTTTAACATTCAAAAATCGTCTTGGCTTAGTATTTGCCATAAGGCTGTCGATGTTTATCCTTTCGATTCTTCTTTCCTTTTTTCTTCATTTTGGAGCAGCAGGCGTTGTTTCACAGGCGGATTCTGTCGAAACTATTTTCGCTGCTCTAGATCGAGGATCGAGCAGTGACTTAGCAGAGTATTTTGACTCGAGTATTCAGCTCAATGTCAACGGGCAACAGGGCAATTATTCAAAAAATCAAGCTGAACAGGTTTTAAAGGAGTTTTTTAAGAAAAACCCACCCACCAGCTTCTCTGTAGTTTACAAAAGTGAAAACAGTACGAGTCTAAGCTCCTATGTTGGTGACTATCAAAGTAATGGGGGTTCTTATAAGGTTTTTTTAAAAGTCATCGATCAAAAACAACAAGTCAGGCTCTATAGTCTGGAATTTGTTTCTGCTTAAATCCCTTCACATCCTAGGTTCATTCCTGATTTGTTTGGCTATTTTTGCCATATGAATCTCCCATATCTTACCCCACAATCTCTGGATGAGTTTATTCAATCCGCTTTCAAAGAAGATATCGGACCTGGAGACTATTCCTCCCTGTCTTCTATCCCTCTGGGAACGCCAGGAAAAGCACAACTCATCATCAAGGGGGAGGGAATCATAGCGGGAGTAGAACTGGCTGAGCGAATTTTTAAAACTTTTGACCCCAAACTTGAAGTTGAGCTACTGCTCGAGGATGGTCAGCCTGTTACTTTTGGAGAGATAGGTCTTCGTGTTTATGGGGATGCGGTCAGTATTTTGTCATCCGAACGCCTGGTGCTGAATTGCATGCAGCGCATGAGTGGAATAGCCACTCTGACGAATGGGCTCACCCAAAAAATCCTTCACACCAAGGCCAGATTGATGGATACACGCAAGACTACACCTAATTTCCGGCTGATGGAAAAGTGGGCAGTGGCTATAGGTGGAGGAATCAATCACCGATTTGCACTTTATGATATGATCATGCTGAAGGACAATCATGTGGACTTTGCCGGAGGCATCACTCAAGCCGTAAAAAGCACCCAAAAATATCTGCTAGACCATCAACTAAACCTCAAAATGGAGGTGGAAACTAGAAATCTGGATGAGGTGCGAGAAGCCCTAGCCGTAGGTGGTGTGGACTGCATTATGCTCGACAATATGGACTATGCAACCATGCGTGAAGCTGTAGCCATCATCAATGGAGCATGCAAAACAGAAGCATCTGGTGGAATCACTGAGGAAACTCTTGTGGACGTAGCTGAATGCGGGGTGGATTACATCTCCATGGGAGCATTGACACACTCCGTGAAAAGTATGGATATCAGCCTAAAGGCCTTTTAAAACCATTTTTTCCAACGGAAAAATCCCAGCATCAACACAATACTTAATCCCATTCCTCCCAAAACAAAAAAGTAGCCCTGCTTCCATTGAAGTTCAGGCATATATTCAAAATTCATCCCGTATACACCGGCTACGAAGCTCAAGGGAATGAAAATAGTGGAGATCACCGTCAAGACCTTCATGACGTTGTTCATTTTATTGGAAAGCACATTCATGCATAGATCCAAAACGCTATTGGAGAGGTCGCGATAACTATCGAGCATTTCTATCACCTGCGTGATATTCTCGTTTAAATCCTGCAAAAAAGGCAAAATTTCAACTGAAACGTGAGGTTCACTATACTTTTGGAAAATTCCACTTACCTCCCGTAATGGGTGAATAGCTCGACGAATACCCATAAGCTGCTTGCGCTGATAATAAATGGAGTTTAAGGTATCATCACCCGGATTATTGATCGCTGAGTTTTCCAACTCTTCCAATTCAAGACCAATCCCCTCCAAAATGACTATGTAGCTATCAACTATCGAATCTAGCAAGGCATAAAGGAGATAATCCGCTCCTCGTTTCCTGATACTTCCTGTGGCAGTAGCCAACCGGCCACGAACAAATGAAAAAACATCCCCCTCCCTTTCCTGAAAGGTGACCAAAAGCCCCTCCTTCAGTACAAAACTGACCTGCTCCAGATCCAACTGACCTGAATTGTCTATTTTCTGAATCATTTTGACTGAGGTGTGAATATAATCTTGCACCACTTCCATTTTAGGCCGCTGGTCTACGTCCAGAATGTCCTCCAAACTCAGGCGATGAATTCCAAAAAGCTTCCCCAGCTGCTCCATAGCGGCAATGTCATGTAGACCTGTGATGTCGATCCAAAGCACTTTATTTTTTACAGACTTAAGGATCTCTGGCAACTCCTCTAAGCTTAAAGCCCGCTGCTCTAGGCTCTCCTCATTGTACTCGGTGACTTCAATGTGCAGCTCCTCGAGTTTCTTATCTCCAGTAAAAACCAAGGCCCCTGGTGGCAATCCCAGTTTGCTACTTTTATTTTTCTTGAAAAGATTGAAGCCGGGAATCATTGCCCGAGTCAAAATGCTTTTTTTTCTAGCCATTTTTTAAAAATCTTACATTTCTGCTGATTCCAGAAAACTTGGTTCTTTTTAGCGGAGATTTCTTAAATACCTTTCGAAACGTCTCCTCCGTCATCTCTTCCCAATCCCGATTAGTGAACCCTTTCAGCTCCGCAGGAGGGTCAAACTTAGATTCTTGATGTGGTTTGGAAAAACGATTCCAAGGACAGACATCTTGGCAGATATCGCATCCAAAAGCCCAATTTTCCATTTTGCCTTTAAACTCCATCGGGATTTCCTCCTTCAGCTCAATGGTAAGATAAGAAATACATTTGGAGCCGTCCACCACTTGAGGTGCAAGTATGGCATCCGTAGGACAAGCATCTAGACATTTGGTGCAAGTGCCGCAATAGTCTTTGGTGATCGGATCGTCCGGCTTTACATCTAGATCTATGACGAGTTCAGCCAAAAAAAAGAAGCTCCCCTGTTTCCTATTGAGCAATAAGCTATTTTTTCCGATCCATCCTATTCCTGCTTTCTGAGCCCATTGACGCTCCATCACTGGGGCCGAATCCACGAATACCCTCCCCTCAATTTCACCCACTTCTTTTCGAAGAATTTCCAGAAAAGTTTTCAACTTATCCTTGATTACAAAGTGATAGTCCTCCCCATAGGCGTACTTGGCGAGTTTGATTTTTTCTGGCCCTTCAGGTAAAGCTTGCTCCGGAAAATAGGAGTAAGCAAGAGAAACCACCGTTTTGGCACCAGGCACCAGCTTTCGTGGGTCTAGTCTTTTATCAAAGTGATTGGCCAGATAGGACATCTGACCCTGATAGTTTCTGTTGAGCCATTCTTCTAGTCGAGGCGCCTCCTCCTCAAGAAATTCAGCTTTGGCGATGCCGCAAAAGTCAAAGCCTAATTTTTTTGCGGTGGTTTTTATTGAGGAAGCGTTTTTTTCTGAAGGGCTCATGCAAGAGGTATGACTTCAGAAAAGTATCAAAAAAATTACAATTCCTGATTGCTCCGATCCTGATAAAACTGTTCGTCGAAGGTTTCCTTTATTTCTACAGGTGCCACCAGCACTGACCACACCATCCACATCACCAGAAATGGCCCTGCCAAAAACAGTAGCCAAATCAAAAACAAACTCACTTCAAACTGAATCAACGTGACAAAAACTATCAAAGCTCCCGTCACAATCCCCACTACTGTCTTATAGTTGATCATTATTTCATTTATTTGATACAGATGGTAAACTCGTAGGCACAGAAAGTTGTTATGAACGCATGAAAGGATTTCGATTCACGAAATACACCCCCACTCAGGATCCTCAAAAGAATACCTTTGAAAACCTCCTAAATATCTTCCTTCAGCTAGTTACCATGACTGGAGGAGATGTGGCTGAGGCACTTAGCTGGCTTACCAATCTGGATAAGCAGTACCAGCTCACCAATCACAACTACGGAATCGGAGACTTTATCGATGATTTGAAAGAGAAAGGATATCTAACCGAGGAAAACCAAAAAGGAGAGTTTAAAATCACAGGAAAAGCCGAGCAAACGATACGAAAGTCAGCCCTTGAAGAAATCTTTGGCAAACTCAAGCGTGGGAAGTCCGGTCAGCACAAAACCACACATAGTGGACTAGGAGAGGAGCGAGGAACCGATAGACGAGCCTATGAATTTGGTGACAACTTGGACCAAATCGCCCTGACGGACTCGCTAAGAAATGCTCAGGCCAATCACGGGATTGGTGGAGACTATTTGCTCACGGAGGGAGATCTGGAGGTGCAGGAAAACGAGTTTCGCTCGCAAACCTCCACGGTGCTGATGATCGATATCTCTCACTCCATGATTCTCTATGGAGAGGACAGAATCACTCCTGCGAAGAAAGTGGCGATGGCTTTGGCCGAACTCATCAAAACCCGCTATCCTAAAGACACATTGGATATTATTGTCTTCGGAAATGATGCCTGGCAAATTGAAATCAAAGATTTACCCTATCTGCAGGTGGGACCTTATCACACGAATACCGTAGCCGGGTTGGAACTTGCGATGGATTTGCTCCGAAGGAGAAAAAATCCCAACAAGCAGATCTTTATGATCACCGATGGCAAACCTACCTGTCTCAAAGTAGGCATCAAGTATTACAAAAATAGCTTTGGGATCGATAGCAAGATTCTTAGCGAAACCTTAAAGCTATCTGCCCAATGCAGAAAACTGAAAATCCCAGTAACCACCTTTATGATTGCTTCCGATCCATATCTGAAGGAATTTGTGAAGGAATTCACCAAAGTAAATAATGGCAACGCCTACTACAGCTCTCTAAAGGGCCTTGGCGACCTGATTTTTGAAGATTATAGACGAAACCGAACCAAACGCTTTTAAGCATGGAATACCAAAACATGAGTTCTAAAGATCTCCTGAAAATAAAAACATTGGGCCAACTGAAGGCCAGTGGCTATGTCCCCAAATCAATCAAAGAAGAGCTTCGAGACAACCTGATTCAGAAAATCCGGGCGAAAGAAAATGTATTCGAAGGCATTTGGGGCTATGAGGATACGGTGATTCCCGATATTGAGCGGGCGATTCTTTCTAGACATAACATCAACTTGCTCGGCCTTCGTGGTCAGGCGAAAACCCGGATCGCAAGGATGATGACCTTACTTCTGGATGAATATGTGCCAGTGGTCTATGGTTCAGAATTAAATGATGATCCTTTGCAGCCACTTACTTCCTTTGCAAAGCATCAAATCGAAGAAAAAGGGGACGACACTCCCATCTCTTGGTGGCACAGATCGCAACGCTATACCGAAAAATTGGCCACTCCAGATGTGTCTGTGGCAGATTTGATCGGTGATGTGGACCCCATCAAGGCAGCTACAATGAAGCTTTCCTACGACGATGAGCGCGTGATCCACTATGGACTTGTCCCCCGATCACACCGATCCATTTTCGTCATCAATGAATTACCCGATCTGCAGGCTAGAATCCAGGTGGCCCTTTTTAATATTTTGCAGGAAGGGGACATTCAAATTCGAGGTTTCAAATTGAGACTGCCGCTAGATATTCAGTTTGTGTTTACTGCAAATCCTGAGGACTATACCAATCGGGGAAGCATCGTGACTCCACTGAAGGACCGTATCGAGAGTCAGATTATTACGCATTATCCTAAATCTATCGAGATCGGGAAGAAAATCACAGCTCAGGAGGCCAACTTAAAGGGTAAGCCCGTAGATCAGATTCATGTGCCTGCACTGATGCAAGACCTTATCGAACAAATAGCAATAGAAGCTAGAGGCTCTGAATATGTGGATGAAAAGAGTGGTGTTTCTGCTCGTTTGACCATTTCGGCTTATGAAAACTTGATATCAGCAGCAGAGCGAAGGCTTTATATGAATGGAGAGAATTCCACCGTGATACGTATTGCTGACCTCATTGGAGTAATCCCAGCGATCACCGGCAAGGTGGAGCTAGTCTATGAGGGGGAGCAAGAAGGTGCTGGATTGGTCGCCTATAATTTAATCGGCAAGGCCATACGAACCCAGTTTGTAAATTATTTCCCAAGTCCCGAACAAAAGAAAAAAGACAAAGAAGGCAATCCGTACGTCTTACCCTTATCTTGGTTTGGTGAGGGAAATGTATTGGATATTCTGGCCTCTCAGTCAGATAAGGAGTACAAGCAAGCCTTACATGACGTTCCCGGGTTGGAGCAGGTGGTCACCCAAATGGTGAAAAGCCTACCGGAGAAAGAGAAGGAATTCTTTATGGAGTTTGCACTTCATGGCCTAGCAGAGTACTCGCAATTGAGTAAAAATTTACTAGACACTGGACTCCAATTCAAGGACTTGTTTAGCTCCATGTTTGATATGGGCTCGGGAGCCGATGAGGACTTTGATGAAGATGAATTTAACTAAAAGGAAAAGGGCCGAAAGGCTCTTTTTTTATTTCAGCAAGATCAAACCTATCCCCAGCAAAGCAGGCATCGCCTGAATCCAAAAAATCTTTTTGCTGGCTGTCAATGCTCCATAGACACCCGCCACAACTACACAGCTGAGGAAAAATAAGGCCACATTTCTAGACCACTCCGGGTCCGAGATAAAGAATGACCAAACTAAACCAGCCACTAAAAACCCATTGTAGAGTCCCTGATTCGCAGCCAAAGTTTTGGTTTTTGGAAAAAACTCCTTCGGAAACTGTCTGAATATTTTTCGCCCTACGGTTTCCCAGGCAAACATCTCAAAGTATAAAAAGTAGAGATGCAAAAGTGCCACGAGGGCAATGATGATTTTACTGGCTAGCTCCATAGTCTATTTTTTTTCAAAATACATTTTTCAAGTCAATCCTCTCTGAAATTCAAAGAACATTTATCTTTACCCTATGTCAAAAATTGAGCTTCCATCCCCCTTTCAAGATCAGATGCGTGAGCTGCTCGGTGAGGTAGAATATCAGGCTTTTGCCGATGCAGTGGATGAAAACTCCAAGACTTCCATTCGTCTCAATCCCAAAAAATCTCCATTGATTCCTGTGGGCAGCCAACCTGTTCCCTGGTGTGAAAACGCATATCTTCTGAGCAAGCGGCCCTCTTTTACTCGCGACCCTGCGCTACATGCCGGAGCTTACTATGTGCAGGAATCCTCATCCATGTTTTTGGATTGGATTCTGAATTCAATTTCAATACCTAAAGGCGTTTATCTGGATCTTTCGGCCGCTCCAGGTGGAAAATCCACCTTGCTTTCGGCTTATCTTGGGGACGAAGGTCTGCTTGTAGCAAATGAAGTAATTCAATCCAGAGCCCAAATTCTAAAAGAAAATATCATTAAATGGGGCCTGGGAAATTGTGTGGTCACAAACAATGATCCGGAACATTTCTCAGACTTAGAGGGCTTTTTTGATCTGGTACTTATCGACGCTCCCTGCTCAGGAGAGGGTATGTTTCGAAAAGACCCAAAAGCTCGGAATGAGTGGTCTCCAGACAATGTGCAGCTTTGCGCAGCTCGTCAAACACGGATTTTGGATCAAGCAGGCGCCTTGGTCAAAGCTGGAGGGTATCTGATCTATTCCACTTGCACATTCAATCAAAAAGAGAATGAGGAAATGATCCAATTCCTGGTGAATGAGTTTTCCTTCGAGCCGGTTCGACTTCCTCTGAATTCACAATGGGGCATTCGTGAATCTAGCATTTCTGCTGATGATGAGGACTTTTATGGCTACCGCTTTTTCCCGCACTTAGTACCAGGCGAAGGCTTTTTCGTTTCTGTGCTCAAAAGACCCACAGACACCTACAGCTTTGATCCAAAAAAATCGAAAGATTTCAAGCATCCCTTTTTAAAAGAAATTTGGAAGAAGGATTCTGAGGCGCTCGATGAAGAATTGGGAATGGACGGAACTGGGAAATATTACAGTCTAAACGATTCTCTCTTTCGGGTCAATCAGAGTTTTGTACCACATTTCGAAGCCATTCTTTCTGCACTGAATGTACGTTATTTCGGTGTAGAACTAGGTAAAAAACAAGGTGATCATTGGCTCCCAACCACTGCCTGGGCAATGAGCACTTTGCCAAAAGAAGGCTTTGCTAAAAAAGATTTAGAACTAGAGGAGGCCTTGACTTTTTTAAGAAAGCAGGAACTCGAGCAAAATAATTTGCCCGAAGGTTGGGTACTGATTACCTACCAAGGGAAAGGGCTGGGCTGGGTGAAAAATTTGGGTAATCGCGTCAATAATTATTATCCCAAAGAATGGAGAATCCGGCTTTGATTAAACGGGTAGCCTCAAGCCTTTTTTGATTTTCCCTAAAGACTGGGTTGCTTTTTGGGAACTAGTATGATCTAACTCTAAAACCACTTGATCCGAGGAAAGAAACACGAGTTTATGCACCAAAACTACCCCAGATAAGGTTGGAGAAACTCCATTCGGAATATTTGAACTGCGATACTCATGCTGTATCACGTCCAGACGATTCACTGCGGATAAATCCTCCCACTGTCCAAATTTCCATCCGGCAATTCGATCGAACTTTTTGAAGCGCTTTTTGTCAAAATCAATCTCTACACCCGAGAAAGTACTAAGGATAAGCAGTCCCAAAATCACGGCTATCCCTCCAACGAGCCAAATTTTCAAACTGGCTTCAACTCCAAATAGCGGACTAAGCAGAACTCCAATACCAGCCAAAAGCGAAATAACCCCTGGTATAGTCGATCCTCGAGTCCAAAAAGATTGGTTGACATGTTGAAAACTCTTCATCTGAGGAAACTCAATCTGGGAATAAAGTTTTATCCATTCCTGGGACGATCCGCAAAGCGTTTTTGTAATACACTTTTTTCAAAACCTCATCAGAAAGCCCCAATCCGTACATTTTCCAGTAGGCATGATACTTTCTGTAATAAGGAAAATATTCATCCTCAGTCTCTAAAACGCGGAAATAGGTGTGAAACTCTTCTTTATTGTAAGCGTCTTTCCCAAAAAGAATTCGATCCTGATATTTTTCAAAAAATGCCTTCGCTCGGCGTGGCTGCCTCCCAAATTCGGCAATCACTGCTCCGATCCCAAAATTCACATTCGGATATTTTTCCAAATGTGCTTCCGCCTTATCCAGATCATTGGCCATCCAGCCCATATGCGCATTGATAAAAGTAGTACCAGGATGCTTCGCAAAAACATCATGCTGCTCAGAGATTATCTGCTCAAAAGGGGCCGGATCAGTATCACTTCGCTTTCTATTTGGCCTTAGCTTTAGCTCAAGCCAGCGCTCGTTATTCGCGTCAAATGGCTCCCAAAACTGTGCAGGATCGGCTGAGTGAATCAAAACAGGAATACCCAATTCTCCAGCTTTTGCCCAAACAGGGTCTAGATCCGGATGATTGACCGGCACTCGAATCCCATTGATATCGGTTACCGATAGGCCTAGGCTTTTGTATATTTTCAAGCCAACTGCACCCGCTTGAACATCTTCTTCCAATTCTTTCACTGCAATTCTAGTCCAGTTTTCATCCCCAAAGCCGGCAAAATTAAGGTTGGTGAAAACCATAAATCGTCCGGGAGCATGAGTTTCAAATTCCTTCAACATGGATCGAATGTAATCTTGCTGGGAATTACTGGTACCTCGACCGAAACCTCTACCACTTAAATTGACCAGAACTCCCATATTCAATTCCTCCATTTCAGAAAGAAGCCCGTCAATTTTGGCTTCATCAATACCTCCCTGATGGCTATGGATATCCACAAAGGGAAACTTCGCCTTGGTCAAAATATGCTCTGGCACCTTCAAAGTTGACGGTGGATTATACTCCTCGAAAGTAATGTCTTGGCCCAATGCAGAGAAAGTTACGAAGAGAAAAAGAGACAGAAGGCAAGCGAAAAGGCTTCTAATTGGAATAAAACGCATAGAATTAGTTTTTGAACACATACAAATAATCACTTTTCTGGCTCAAAGCCTAACCTTTCACATAATCGTGGCAACAAAAAACCCCGAGAGTCAAATCCCCGGGGTTTCTGTAGTAGATTCTCTAAGCCTTATCTAGTTGTTCCTCCGTCGATGATCTGTCCAAAGAAAATTGCGTTGGCATAAAGCTTATTGGTACCATACCAAAAGGCTCTGAAGTTCATGTTATCGGCAAAACCAATGATTCTTCCTCTACCTACTCCAGATACACGAATCACAGAACCATTTCTAAGACCCTCTAGATTGGAAGGGTGTAAATAACCAGAAGCTAAAGGCTCATCTGTGTAAACCAAAGGATTTGCATAAGGGTTTTTGGATGGCTCCATCCACAGATTATCATTTCTGAAGGTATAGATTTCGGGTTTAGTATATCCAAAACCAACGGGATGGCTCGTGTCCAAAATGGCATTGAAAATAGCTCCACCTGTCACTTTTGCCCCTGTAGCATTGGAATAATCTGCATAGCTCTTTTGAAGTGCCGGAGCCTCCTCAAGTCGATCTCTGAAGCTGAAGTCACCGATCTCGTTACTTGCCAAAAATCGTAAGGCACCACCTTTTGCTAAAAGTGTTCCTCCTGAAGCAACCCAAGATTGAAGGGCATTTGCACCTGATTTGCCAAGCCCACCATAGTTGCCATCAGGCATCAAAATCACGTTATAGCGATCAATCGTAGAACTCCGAACACGATCCATTGGTAACAAAGTCACTGGCATTTCATAGCGCTGATCGAGTAAGTGCCAAATCTCACCCGCTTCATAACTGTCCACTCCTCCATCTACCAAAAGGGCAATTTCTGGTTTTTTAAGTGGTAAAATGGTACGAGAACCAAGATTGACTCCTGAGGTATACCCACTGCTAAGTGCATGGATATCTACGTTTGCTTCTGTAGCGATTTCTTGGAGTTTTGCAAAAAACTCATTCGAATCGAGGCCGCTCTCTCCCGCATCAATTAACAAGGTGCCTCGACCAAACTCTTGCCCTTCTGCAGTAGCAAATGCTTCAGTCGCCACCCGTACTCTAAATCCGTTTTCCATCAAATCAAAGGCAGCTTTTGGTGCATAATAATCTGTCCACGGTAGGGCATATTGATAGGCTCCGGGCGTACCTAAAACTCGTCCAGACTTCAAGGTATGAAATGCTTTATCCACTTGTTGTACATTGGCTAGATTCAGGATTTTACTGTTTAGTGCCATGTAATCTAGATTGAAAGACATAGGGTATGTCCAAGCTGAGATATCGTAGAAAAGACTATCCTGAAAGCTCGTTCTGGTTTCAAACATCGCTTTAATCAAGCGATACTGAGGCTGATTGGCTGGTACGATATAAGCGTTTTCGGCTTGGTATTCTTGTCCATTGACAGAGATGTCTTCTTTTAACTTGAACACCTCAATATCATGCTGCAAGATCAAATCAGCCAGATGAAAGCTTCGAGCATCATCATCTTGACTTCCAAAAATGTAGGCCTTATTTACATCTGCCTCAGATTCGGAAGCAATGTCATCATAGAATTCCTGCATCCAAGCGTTCAACTCTTGTCGCATTTCTATAGCAGCTTTATAGGAAGAAAGATTTGCGGTAAACTGATTCCTGATCGCAAAAGGAAAACTCAACATTCCATTATCACTTTCCTGTAAATGCCCCCTGGCACTGGCTTGCTCAAAAAGAATTCCGATTGAGCCTTGCACATCAGGATAAGTAGAACCTTTTCCATAGTAAAAATCATCGTAGCTCTCCCGCGTAAAATAAAGCGAGCCAATGGCATCAAGAGCCTTGGCGTGATAGGTTCCGATTTTTTCGGTAAGCTGCATGTTTTTCTCTGGAGTCAAAGGGTGAACGCGAGAAGGAATTCCTGGCTGGAAGAAAAAGGTGCTATTCGTGCCCATCTCGTGAAAATCGAGGTGAATATTCGGTAGCCAATCTTGAAACACCCGAACTCGGTTTCTGGACTCTGGATGCTGCACTGGCAGCCAATCTCTATTGAGGTCAAACCAATAGTGATTCGTACGCCCTCTAGGCCAAGCTTCGTTGTATTCAATTCCGTTTGGATCTCCATTCAGGTTATAGGCCTTGAATGAATTCACCCAAGAAGCAAAGCGATTTACCCCATCAGGATTGATGGCAGGATCAAGAAGTAGTACGATATTTTGAAGCTCTGATTCGATTTCATTTGCGGCAGCAAAGTGATAAGCAGCGAGCAAAGAAGCGTTTGCGCCAGAAGCTTCATTCCCATGCACTGAATAGCCCATAAACATCACTACGGGCATATTTTCTGTGTCAATTGATGCATTTGGGTCTCTGAGCTTTTTACGATCGGCTTTGATTTGATCGATTTTGGCAAGATTGCTTGGTGCAGAAATAGTCAATAAAGTCTGTGGTCTTTTCTCGTAGGTCCGTCCAGTTTCTTCAAACTTCACGCGATCGGAAGCTTCGGCTACTGCTTTCATGTAGATCACCAATTGGTCATGAGTTACATGCCATTCACCGACTTGATACCCCAAGACCTGCTCTGGAGTAGGTACTGAAGGATTATAAGTATAGCCTTGCGGCAAATAGTAGGAGAGGTCCACTTGGGCCTGACTGCCCAAAGACCAAGAGATAAAAAGAAAGAGAGCAACTATTTTTTTCATTTTCAGCAAATTTGAATTTTTGGCTAAGTTAAATTTGAAAATCCTATCCCTAAAGGCCGACTCGATAACGAATCAATACAGATTTTATGTAAAAGTCTTACAATTTTCCCTTGGGAAAAGTTATTTTCGTTCAGTGGCAAAAATAATGGAAGAATAGAGATGGAAATCATCACTCCCGATTTTAGTTATTTATGGATTGCCCAGGTCACTATGCTAGTGTATCTGGGGTTTTGGATTTATGCTCTTTTGGACATGATCCGATCTGAATTCAGAGATCCAAACCAAAAATTGATTTGGGCCTTGCTCCTTATTTTCATCCCTGTTTTTGGAACATTCCTGTACCTCAGTATGAGTAGAAGGACAAAAGCTTCCAAAATGAATACTTCTTCATATTTCCAAAAACGAATAAACTTTAGAAAATGATGACAGTACTGTTTTTTATGAATATGGGTCTAGGTGGAATTGTTTTTCTGCTTCTCAGTCTAGCTTACTTGGCTTTTTGGATTTACTGTCTAGTGGACGTAATCCGATCTGATTTCAAGGATCAAAACATGAAAATAATTTGGGTGATCATTATTCTTTTCGCACATATAATCGGCCCATTAGCTTATTTGGCCATAGGCAAATCCACCAAAACCTCAATTACCTAATCAGTTTTCTATATGTTCGGACTTGGAATAATCGGCTTTCTCATTTACGCCTACACCATATACGATGTGGTCATCAGCAATTTTCACCAGAGCAATGACAAATTGATTTGGATCTTAATCGTGATTTTGCTGCCGTTTTTGGGCACCATTTTATGGTTTGCTGTAGGCCGTGGAAAAAGAATCTGAGTAATTGGATCAGAATAGATCCCGCATAGCTTCTTTTAAGTTCGGATGATCAAACTCAAAGCCTGCTTTCTGGATTTTTTGGCTAGAAACACGATTGCCTCCGAGCACCATCGCTGCCATTTCGCCTAAAACCAATTTCAATACAAATTCAGGTACTCCCAAACCTACATACGGTTTTCCTGTGGCCTGTGCAGCCACCTTGGTTACTTCTTGATTGGTAGCTGGGTTGGGACCCACTGCGTTGAATGTGCCTTGTAGTGTGGTTTTTTCTAGAGCAAAAACAAACATTTTGGCCAAGTCCGCGATATGAATCCAACTCATCCATTGATCTCCTGACCCAAGTGGTGCTGCAAAGGGTGGCTTAAGGATTTCCTTAAGTGCTCCGCCACTACTATCCAACACAATTCCTATTCGGAGTAACACGGTTCGCAGCTGAAGCTCTTCCATTTTTCGGGCTTCTTCTTCCCATGCGATCACTACTTGGGCTAAAAAATCAGTCCCATTTGAAGATGATTCTGTCATCAAATTCGTACCGGTATTGAACCCATAATACCCAACTGCTGAAGCAGAAATAAAGGTACTGGGTTTATTGACCGCAGAATTAATCGCATCATGAAGTAGCTGAGTACTTTTGGTCCGTGACTCTAAAATGAGTTTCTTTCGATCATCCGTCCATCGTTTTTCTGCTACTCCAGCTCCCGCCAGATGGATTACCGCATCGGCCCATTCGATGGCCTCTGGATCGATCATCCCTTTGTCCACTTGCCAGAGAAAAGATTTCCTATTTTGAATAGTCCTACTCAACCAAGCCACGGCATAGCCCTTTTCTTCCAGAAGATCTGTAATTTTTTGGCCGACAAGACCAGAACCACCTGTGATGAGGACATTTTTCATAGTAATTCACTTAACTCCAAACCTGCAGCATTGTTGAAGGTAGAAATCTTTGGTGATTTAAAATTCAAAAGTTATACCGAATAAAAAAGGCTTTCTGGATTCTCGCTTACTTTTATTTGATGGATGACATTTTTATCAGCTTTTGCTAGACTCAAACGTGTTCAACTAGACCTAGGCCAAGGCGGAAATAAGATAATTTCTATCTTGGCGAAAAGTAAAAATTTTGACTCCAAAGGAAATCTTACGATACACTGGCAGATGGTCTGGATTTGCGGTCCTGATTGGGCTACTTTCAGGTTCTGCATCAGCTATTTTTCTGATCCTTTTAGAGTGGGCTACCAACTATAGAGAAGCCAATCCTTGGATCATCGCGTTGTTGCCTTTAGGTGGGTTGTTAATTGGCTATTCCTATCATCGTTTCGGATCAAAGGCTGTAAAGGGAAATAATCTTTTGCTTGATGAAATCTACCAGCAAAAAGAGCCTATTCCTTTACGAATGACTCCAATGGTATTGCTTGGAACGGTCATTACGCACCTTTTTGGCGGTTCAGCGGGTCGAGAGGGTACAGCTGTTCAAATGGGAGGATCACTAGCAGACCAACTCGATAAGTGGTTTGATCTGAGCCAAAGTGAGCGCAGATTAATTCTGATTTGTGGTGTAGCAGGAGGTTTTGCTTCGGTGTTTGGAACTCCCCTAGCAGGTGCCTTTTTTGCCTTGGAATGGATGCTGGATCGGAAGGTCAGGTGGAAGTCTGTGTTGCCCACTTTTGCTACAGCCTTTGTGGCTGACTGGGCATGTGAATGGGCTTGGGGAGTGGGGCATACGGCCTATGTCATTTCGGAAGTTCCTCCTCATACCCTAGTAAATTTCTTGTGGGTAATCCCTGCTGCTATTGCCTTTGGATTTTCAGGAAGACTCTTTGCCTGGTCCACCCATTTTTTCACGAAAATTTTTTCCAATGTTATTTCTTACCCCCCAATCAGACCGGTCATTGGTGGACTATTGATCGCCATGGTTGTATGGATATCGGACAATACAGATTACCTCGGACTTGGTGTTCCCCGAATCGTGGAGGCCTTTGAGACCCCACTGCCTTGGTACGATTGGCTGGCAAAGACCGGCTTAACTGCCTTCACTCTTGGTGCAGGATTTAAAGGTGGTGAAGTAACACCTTTATTTTTTACTGGAGCCACTTTGGGCAATGCACTTGCTGTTTGGATTCCCTTACCCTTGAGCCTTTTAGCGGGAATCGGTCTGGTCGGAGTTTTTTCTGGAGCCACTAATACTCCTGTGGCCTGTACACTAATGGGACTTGAGCTATTTGGACTGGAAGCAGGATTTTTTCTAGCCTTGAGCTGCGCCATAGCCTATTTAGCTTCGGGAGAATCTAGCATTTATTCAGCTCAGGATTTATCCTCAAAACCTATCTTTTTCAAGCGAAAACCTCCTTTAGGGTAACTGCTCCCCACAAGCTTTACAATATGCATCCGTAGGGTCGAGGCCAGCTTTGCCGCAGGTATTGCATTTTATCCCTTTGGCTAATTGCTCTCTGGTTCGCTGAGCGGCCATCTCAGAACTTACGATCCCTGTAGGAACGGCGATGATCGCATAGCCCAAAAGCATAATTATGGATGAAAAAAACTGACCCAAAGGCGTTGCGGGGGTAATATCACCAAAACCTACTGTAGTGAGGGTCACAATCGCCCAATACATTCCGATGGGGATATTATAAAAACCATGCTCTGGCCCTTCAATGATAAACATCAGCGTACCCATAATGAGGACTATGGTCAAGATAAAACCTATGAACAATAAAATTTTATGGGAACTAGATCGAATGGACCGTTTCAAAAACTCTGCTTCACTCACATATCGCCCCAATTTCAGAATCCGAACAATTCTCAATAATCGGAGAGCCCGAACTACGGTTAGCAATTGGGAATTGACTACAAAAAAACTTAAGTAGGTAGGCAAGATCGCCAGCAAATCCACCATTCCATAAAAACTGAAAATATATCCAGTGGCTTTGCGAGAGAGCCAGACTCGCAATAAGAATTCAATCGTAAAAAGAATGGTAAAGAGCCATTCTAGGAAGAAAAAAATCTCACCATACTGAGCACGGATGGAGGCGACTGAGTCTAATATAGCAACTAAGATGCTACCTAAAATCATCACCAGCAGGACGATATCGAATATCTTCCCTGGTAAATCATCTGCTTCAAAGACAATATGCGCGAGTCGCTTTTTACTCAAGTCCATGATGGAATTTATGAAAAATAAACGCTTGTACCCAATCTAGTCCAAGTAATACACGCGCTTAACTCTAGTGCTGATGTTTGTGAGGAGTTCATAAGGAATAGTTCCGATTCCTTTAGCCAAATCACTTAAGGACACCTCAGGACCGAAAACGATGGCTTCATCGCCTTCCTGAGCAGCAATACCTTCCAAATTAACCATGCACATATCCATGCAGACATTCCCAATGATTGGGGCTTTTTGTCCATGAATCAAAACAAATCCACCTCCATTGCTAAATCTCCGATCGTAGCCATCAGCATAGCCAATTGCCAGCGTAGCTATTCTTCCTCCATCAGGTAAAACCCCTTTGCGGGAATAGCCGATTGTGCCACCTGGAGGAATCTCCTTGATTTGGGAAATAGTGGTTTTCAAAGTCGAAATGGGCTTCAAAGCCCCCTCATTTTTTCCAGTTACTTCTACCCCGTAAAGTCCTATCCCCAGTCGAACCATATCAAATTGAAAACTTGGAAAAGCCAAAATCCCAGCAGAATTCAAAGCATGCGCTAGCGGTGCAATGGAAAGCATTAGCTTCAGCTTTTCCTTGATCCTCGCGAAAGTTTCCAACTGCTGAATAGAATACTCTTTATGTACTTCTTCATCCGCACCGGCCAAATGAGTGTAGATACTTTTGAGCTCCAATTGTGGATTTGCGAGTAGGATTTCCCCGAGATCGGCGAGCTCGCTTTCATCAAAACCCAAGCGATGCATCCCAGTATCGAAGTCTAAGTGAATACTGAGTTCGATTTTCTCTTTTTGGGTCAATGCTGCTGTAAATCGCAAAAAAGAGGGACTAAAAACAACGGGTTCTAAATCATACTGTTGGCAAAGCAGAAGTGATTCTTTCACCGGATTCAAAACCATAATGGGGAGAGTGATTCCCTCTTCTCGAAGGGCGACCCCCTCGTCAGTAAATGCTACTGCTAGATAATCTGCCCCCATGGATTGGAGGTGGTTTGCGATTTCTGCAGCCCCACCACCATATGCAAAAGCCTTGACCATTACCATTACTTTGGTCTGAGGTTTGAGCTGCTTCTTGTAAAAATTGAAATTGTGGGTGAGCGCGTTTAGGTTTATCTCAAGCGTAGTTCCATGGATGCGCCTTTGTAAGAAGTTCACAACTCTTTCAAAACCAAAAACTCGTGCGCCAGTGATCAGGATCAGATCCTCTTGAAAATCATTTGGAGATATTCCCTGAAGTAAATCTTGAGTAGTTTCAAATAAGGCAATTTCCATCGACCCAGCACTGGAAATTCGATGAACTTCCTTTCCGACAGCATAGACCTGATCGATTTCATATTCGCTGAGTAACCCCGAAATTTCACTATAAACCTCCTCCACTGCGCCATGCTGCAGTACATCTGAAAGAATCACCACTCGGCGCTTTTTCGGACGTTGAAGCTTCATAAAATCAAGCGCTACACGTAGACCAGCTAGATCATTGCTATAGGTGTCATCAATCAATAAGGACTCATTGGCTCCATCCTTCAACGTCAGGCGCATTTCCACAGGCTTCAGGTGATCTAGTGCTTGCTGGATTTTGGTGGATTGCTCCCCTAAGGTCAATGCTGCCACAAGTACGTGGGTGATATTTTCGAGTGAAGCAGAGTCTGAAAAAGGAACCTTAAAAGTGAGCATTTCCAGATCTTCTTTGAGCAATACGATTCTTGTACCTTGCTCTAATTTTTTTACCGATCGCACGAAAGTGGCTCCTGGCTCATCGCCCCAGCTGATCAATCGATCTGCTGAAAATTCTTGCTCAATAGAATTACTTAGTTCCGAATCATTTTTCTGATAAATGACAAATTTTGATCTTTTGAAAAGCTTCAACTTTTCCCAAATCTTCGCTTTCCTAGAAGGAAACCCTTCATCATGCGCACTACCAATATTGGTGAAAATCCCAAGGTGTGGCTGGATCATATTCTCCAAGGCATCCATTTCACCGGGTTTGGAAATCCCTGCTTCAAGGATCGCTACTTGGTGATAAGCAGATAGCCCAAAAATGGATAAAGGAACTCCCACTTGAGAATTGTAACTCTTTGGGCTTTTGCCCACCGTATACTCTTCAGATAAAACTTGACCTAGCCATTCTTTTACGATGGTCTTTCCATTACTGCCAGTAATCCCGAGCAAAGGCTTTTTGAATTGCTTTCGCTGAAAAGCTGCTATTTTTTGGAGCGCCTCGCGAGTATCAGGAACTGCAATAAAAATGAGACCTTCATCCTTCCGGATTTTATTTTCATCAAAGCTCTTCGAAACCAAAAAAGCTTTCACCCCAAGGGAAATCAAGTCCGGAATAAACAGCTCTCCACTCGCTTTTGCACCTTGAAGTGCCACAAAAAGAGTCTCTGTAGCTCGTACTACCTGCCGCGAATCGATCGCAACATTGGTGACGACAAATTCATTTTCACCGCAGAGTAATTTCCCTCCGGTCAGGTCTACAATCTGGGATATGCTAAGACCTTGCAGCATGGCTATGACTTATTTTTCTTCTTAAAGAATACTTGCTTAATCCAGCGTGGCAAAAATATCGCTCCTAAAATAAGGTATGGATAATAGGACAGAAGTCTCCACAAAATACTCGTAACGAAGGTGTAACCCTCCAGAAACTGGGTGAAGAACTGCCCAAAGAAAAACTCAGCTGTACCGCTACTTCCTGGAGTTGGTGAGATCATCATTACTATCCACATGATCACTTGTCTCGCAAAAACGATCACATGATTTTCAAGTGAGAGGGACACAAATGCTGTAATCAGCGCATTAAGCATTAGGTATCTGGAAGACCAGATGAAGATCGTGGCCAAAATAATTGGGAGCCAATAATTCCAACTTTTTCCAGAAAGCTCCTTGGAAGCCTCAATGATTTGATCTCCATATTCACTGGCATCGTGCTTCCATTTTCTCAAAAAACCAAGTGTAAAGATCTTCATCAGTACCCACTTGAAAACTCTTGGTCTATAAAACAAGGCCGCAGCCATCACCACACTGTAAATCGCATAAAGTGAATAACTAATCCAGAAAATGTACTCTAGGCTATTTTGAAGCTGACTTTCTAATACTTGACTTTCCGGAAAGATATTTCCCTTGGCAAAAAACAGAATAATGGGGGCCCCGATGACAAAGAATAAATTATCCAAAATGGCCGTGACCATGACATAGGCAATCGCTCGACCCAGCTTAATTCCTTCCTTATTGAGAATAAAAATAGCAACTGCTGTACCTCCTACGACGGATGGTGTCACCGCTGAGGCAAACTCCCAAAGAATGATCACATAAATCGACCGAGTCCAAGTGAGTTCCTGATTGGTAATGGTTCGAATTCGATAGACATAGCCCACATCCCGAAAGACAATGAGGAGTGCCGCCAGAAGAAGAAATGGAACAGACGCATCAAAAACTCCCTTGAGGGTGGTCGCATTCACCGATGGATCGAAGTAAAACATAGCAAAGACGATCCCGAGGCCGATCAAAACCGGTACCCAAACCTTGTTAGGATTTAAGGTCTGAAATATTTTCTTGTTGTCCAGCTTCATAGTTAGGCAGCCTCCACGGGTTCTATTCGCTCCACCCAAAAATTATTGAACCCTTCGCCAATGACAAGAGTAACTTCGGAGAGCTGCAACAGTTCGAGGATCGCCAAAAAAGTATAAATCACAAAGATCTTATCCGGTTTGTAATCGATAAAATCAGAGAAGGGCATCCTTTTCTTTAGACTCACCCGCTCCAAGACAAAATTCTTCTGCTGCTCTATGGTATACGGATATTGAATTACGGTATGCTTGGTTTCTTGCTCACGCGCTGCCAATTGAGCCATTTTTCGCTGAAATACCTTCAGCAATTTGTACAAATCAACATGCTGCATTTCGGCATCTACGTCCTCATCTTTGGATAAAGAATAAAACTCTTCCAATACATTGCCCCGCTTCTCTTTGTGGAGCTGGTCATATTCCATTTGCGCTAGCTCTTCGATGACAGACTTGTACTTTTTATATTCAAGGAGATTCCGAATCAGTTCCTCTCTCGGATCGATCTCTTCTCCTTGCTCATTGAGCTCCGGCCTCGGCAAAAGCATTCTCGACTTGATTTTCATCAGCGTGGCCGCGAAAAGAATAAACTCACTCGCTACTTCAATTTCCATTTTCTCCAAATGGTGGAGATAATCCAGAAAATCTTGAGTGATCTTAAAAATTGGAATGTCATAAATATCCAGCTCGTCTCGCTCAATGAAGAAAAGCATTAAGTCAAACGGACCTTCGAAAAGGGGTAATTTGATTTCGAAACTCAAAGGATATTTAAATTAATGGTTAATTTTGCTGATTGGAAACCAAAGATATTCAAATAAGCTAAAACTATTGGAATGACTTTGGATAAAGAACAGTCTAAAGAAATTGAGATTTTAGACAAGTCGAAAACAAAGCTGATCGTCAGCGGTTATTCATTTTTGACCCCAACAAAGCAAGTACGATGCTAATCGAACCAGGAGAATTACTAGCCCAAATAAATAGCCCAGATGATCTGAAGAAGTTACCCAAGGACAAACTGGTACAAATCTGTGATGAACTGCGTCAATTTATAATTGACAACGTCTCGGTATATGGTGGCCATTTTGGCGCTAGCCTTGGTGTAGTGGAGCTCACTGTTGCTCTTCATTACGTACTAAATACACCCGAAGATCAACTCGTCTGGGACGTAGGACATCAAGCATACGGGCACAAAATTCTAACCGGAAGAAGAGATCGCTTCCACACCAATCGTGTATACGGCGGCCTCTCTGGCTTCCCAAAACGCAAGGAAAGCGAATACGATACCTTTGGCGTAGGCCACTCCAGTACCTCAATTTCCGCAGCACTCGGAATGGCTGTTGGGTCCAAATACAAAAAGTCCAATATTCAGCACGTCGCTGTAATCGGTGATGGGGCCATGACTGGTGGTATGGCATTCGAAGGGATGAATCACGCGGGCGTTAGCGACAGCAACTTACTTATCATTCTGAATGATAACTGTATGTCCATCGATCCCAATGTGGGAGCGCTAAAGGACTATCTGACCGACATCACCACATCACATACTTACAATAAGGTAAAAGACGAGGTCTGGAAAATGCTTGGTAAGCTGAGCAAGTTTGGATCAAGTGCACAAGAGATCATTTCTAAAGTCGAAGGTGGTATAAAGTCTACCCTACTGAATCAGAGTAATCTCTTTGAATCGCTAAATCTTCGCTATTTCGGTCCAGTAGATGGGCATGACGTCAATCATTTGGCTGAAGTGCTAAACGACCTCAAGGATATTCCTGGTCCAAAAATATTGCATTGTATCACTGCCAAAGGCAAAGGATACGAGCCTGCCGAAAATGGTAATCAAACTACTTGGCACGCCCCAGGAACTTTTGACAAAGTCACTGGAGAAATCTATAAGAAGAAGCCCTCAAAGCCACAGCCGCCGAAATACCAAGATGTATTTGGCCATACCTTGGTGGAATTGGCTGAAATGGACGACAGAATTATGGGTGTTACACCAGCCATGCCATCAGGATCATCATTGAATATTATGATGAAGGCCATGCCTGATCGTGCCTTTGATGTGGGAATAGCTGAGCAGCATGCGGTGACATTTTCCGCAGGATTGGCCACACGTGGTTTGATCCCTTTCTGTAACATTTACTCCACATTTATGCAGCGTGCCTATGATCAGGTTGTGCATGATGTCTGCCTTCAAAATTTACCCGTGGTCTTTTGTCTAGATCGAGCTGGATTTGCTGGAGCAGATGGCCCTACGCACCATGGTGCATACGATATCGCGTACTTCCGCTGTATTCCAAATTTGGTGGTGGCAGCACCCATGAATGAGGAAGAACTCCGGAATATGATGTTCTCTGCTGTTGCAGAAGAAGGTCCTTATTCCATCCGATATCCTAGAGGAACGGGTGTCATGCCAGAATGGAAAACCGCCTTAAGCAAAATCCCAACAGGGCAGGGTCGAATTGTCAAAGAAGGAGAAGATGTAGCGATCTTGACTATTGGGCACATCGGAAATTATGCTGTTGAAGCATCAGAAGAACTCGCAAAAGAAGGCCTGAACCCTGCTCATTACGACATGAGATTTGTAAAGCCGCTTGATGGAGAATTACTACATGAGATCTTTGGCAAGTTCAAAAAAGTGATCACTGTAGAGGATGGCTGTCTCATGGGTGGCTTTGGATCTGCCGTGATTGAGTGGATGACTGACCATGGCTACCAAGCGCAAGTTAAGCGTCTCGGTATTCCAGACGAAGTGATCGAACATGGAACACAACTTGAGCTTCATCGCGAATGTGGCTTTGACCCAGAGGGTATAGCCGAGGCTGTAAGGAGCTTTAGTGAAGTGGCAAAAGCAAAATAATTCCACCCTTTCATGTCTCAGATTCATTTTTTTGAAAAAGGAGAAGGTCAGCCCTTAATCCTGATTCATGGATTCTGTGAAACAGGAAAAATGTGGACGCACTTTGCCGAGGAACTTTCAAAAGACTTTAGAGTAATCTGCCCAGATCTGCCTGGATTTGGGAAAAGCCGTCTCGATGCAGATGAGCTTTCACTTGAAATAGTTGCCATTTGGCTGGAAGAGTGGATGGAGGAGCAATATATCGAGGATCCCATAGTGATTGGACATTCCCTAGGTGGCTATGTTGCTCTGGCTCTTGCTGAGCTTTTGGGCAGTCAAATCAAAGCGATTGGCCTTTTTAATAGTACCTCCTTCGCAGACGACGAATCCAAAAAGGAAATGCGTGATCGTACCTTGATTTTTTTACAGAAAAACGGCGCAAAGAAGTTTGTCACTTCATTTGTCCCACAGCTTTTTCCTGAAAACCGACGCGAAGAACTGGCTTCAGAAATAGACGAGGCCGTGAGTCAAGCCCAAGAATCGTCTTTAAATGGACTTTTGGCCTTTACCAAAGCCATGCGTGATAGGAAGGATAGATCGGAAATTCTTGCTCACTTCCAAGGTAAAAGTCTGCTCATCGCAGGAACAGAAGATGGCGCGGTAAGAATTGAAGCTAGTCGGGCACAAAACTCACTAGTCACTCAGTACTTTGAACTAGAGGGAATGGGGCATATGGGTATGATCGAAGAGAAGGCCACTACACTTGATATGGTGAGAGACTTTTGCCTTAGTACGCTAGATTAGAGCGTTTTGCCCAAAAGAGAGACTAGCTTCTCTAGGTATTTTTGATCCACCTCATCAAAATCGCTCAAGGATTCGCTGTCGATATCCAAGACCCCAAAAACTTCTTTGCCCTTAAAAACCGGAACAACAATCTCCGACCTTGACGCAGAGCTACAGGCGATATGACCTGGAAAGGCATCGACGTCGGGCACGATCAAGGTTTGACTTTTTTCCCAAGAAGTACCGCAGACACCCTTGCCCTTATTGATTCGCGTACATGCGATAGGTCCTTGAAATGGCCCCAAAACGAGCTGTTCTCCTTTAACTAAGTAAAAGCCAACCCAAAAAAAGCCAAAGGCCTCCTTCAGTGCTGCTGAAATATTGGCAAGGTTAGCATAAAGATCTGGCTCGCTACTAATGAGTGCTTCTATCTGGGGTAGAATTACCTCATAGATCTCTGTTCTAGAAGTAGTTTGTGGTACGTAAAGACTATCAGACATGGTAGTAAAATCGGAGGATATCTCCTTCAAGTTCTAATTCGTTTTGACTCGGGGAGGGTAGTACAGGTGCAGGAATTCCCTCTCCAAATTTGCTTTGACCGGTAAACACCCGAGCCTCATCCCATAGTTCGGCAGAGATGAATTTATTTAATAGAAAAGCTCCCCCCTCCACGATAAGGCTCTGAACCTTTCGCTGATTGAGGTCCGACAACAATTCTTCAAGCGAAAAGTCTTCTATTAACTTGACGTATTCCAAATTTTCTTGCTTCTCACTTTTCTGGGTATTGTAGCAAATCGTAGGAATGGTGCCATTAAAAAGGTTCAAACCCTTCGTTAATTCCAGTCGAGAATCGATCACCAATCGCAAGGGATCATTTCCCACCCAATCGCGCACATTCAGTGATGGATCATCATACTTCGCCGTATTTTTTCCCACCAAAATCGCGTCTTCCTCCGCTCTCCAGCGATGCACCATTTGGCGGCTTGCTGGATTACTGATCCATTTGGAAGAGAAATCCTTTCTCGCTACAAAGCCATCCTGGGTTTGAGCCCACTTAAGTATGATATAGGGTCTTTGAAGATTCATTTGGGTGAAAAATCTTCGGTTTTGGGCACGAGCATCTGCTTCCAAAACTCCAACCTTAACCTTTATTCCAGCGTCTTCAAGGATTTTAACCCCTTTTCCACCAACAAGCGGATTAGAATCCATCGTGGCGATCACCACAGATTTGATTTTCTTTTCTACCAAGAGATTGGCGCAGGGTGGGGTTTTCCCAAAATGTGCACAGGGCTCCAGCGTGACATAAGCAGTAGCTTCGGAAAGCAATTCGGGTTGCTTGACCGAGTGGATAGCATTGACTTCGGCATGAGCCTCTCCATATTGGCGATGGTATCCTTCGCCGATGATCTGATCAGCATAGACGATTACACAGCCGACCATAGGATTTGGTGAGACCGAACCTCGACCCAGCTCAGCCAGCTCCAGTGCCCTTCGCATGTACATTTCGTCTCGAGTCATCATTCTTTGGGAAGAATAGTCAAAAGCTCCAAGTCCGTTTGTGAATTAGTTTCTACGGGTACATTTCGGATGACCAAAGAATCGTATCGGTCATCCTTAGGGTCTACGTATATGGTGTAAACACCCGAGGGAATTCTAAATAAAAAAGTCGAAGAAGTATTGGTTTGAGTGGAAAGTGAGTCATCCCCTGAAATGACATAAATGGCCGGTTTCAGCGCTGAGGGTGAAATTCTACCTTCGATTTCGCCGGAGCCGATTCCAGAAATAGCCGTGACTTTGGGATCAAGATTCAGCGTCAAAGGATCTTCATTCAAGACTTTGATAGATCTTTCCAAGTCAAAATCGACCAACATATCATAAGCTAGACCAAACTCAACTTCTTCTTCAAAATCTAAAGGAATCTCTTTAAGCCGAGAATCTGCCAACGGCAATGGGTAGCGCCTATCATTTAGCCAAAGATAATGTGTGTCTCCTAGCAGAAGTCTACCTCCCACAATATTCCCCACAGGTAGTTCACCTCTCGCCATCAACAAAGCCTCCCCTCCAACGAGGGCGCTAATCTCGATTTCCTTCACTCCAGGCTTGTATTCAAAATAAAAAGTTTCAAGCGTTGATTCCCTTCCTTGCACCCGTACATCCACCTCCACACCCAGAAAACTGACAAATACCGAATCCCATTTGGCTGGAGAGTCTACTAAAATCACATTGAGCAAGGCTTTCTGATCGCTCGATGGATCCTCACATGAACTTAATAGGAAGAGGCTAATTAAAGCAATGACTAAAAATTTACCCATCGATCTATATCCCATTTGGGCCAAGGGCCATTTGTTAAATTTAATTTACCTCAAGCACAATGGGATCGATAACCTTGATCTTTCCATTTTCCACAGCTACATTTTCGATGGTTAAAGCCTTGTAAGTATTATTCGGAGAAATTTCTAAGCTGTACAAACCATCTTCCACACCTAGGATTTTGAAGTTACCATCATCATCCACTTGGGTATTATACTCTTCACCAGCTCCTACCATTTTCACTCCTATAGGTTGAGCTTCAACAGGCAAGACTTGCCCCATTACTCCTGTTGCAGACTCTTCCATATAGGCCCTCAAGACAGGCTTCAAAATGATATTTCCTGAATTTCCAGCGACAACAATGGATTTTTCCACATCAAAATCAATAACCAATCCATAAACTTGTCCGCTTTGTACTGGTTCGTCAACTTTAATTTTCAAGCCACTTTGCTGTGCACTTGGGGTTTTCAAATCAGACCTTTCCCCATCAATAACTACAAAATTATCATCACCCAAAACCAGTCGTATTTGCTTAATTTCTCCTTCTGGCAAATCTTCAGTTCCCAAGAATTCAGATTTTTCCCCAACGAGGGTCAACAAGTTCACATATCTATCATTTTCATTGTAAGGAACCTCAATCCATTCAGATTCATCGTCCTCAGCTGCATCATTCATTAGCACCCTTATGGCTAAAATTTCAATCCAAACTTCTTCGAAGTCCCCGGGAGCATCAACTAGATAAAAATTGACTTTGGCGCTTCCCGAAGCGGGAGAGTCCACTTCATCACCACATCCTTGGAATAAGAATACAATAAGTAAGGGAAATAAATATATAAGCTTTTTCATAGTCGTATTCTTTTGTTGCATTGGAAATACAAGAATCAATCCAAAGATACAATTTCGGTTTTGTTAAGTCTAAACGAAAGCTACTTCTTATTTTTGGGCATGATGAAATGGGAACGGCTCTTGACTCGTGGCAGATTTGGTGAAAAACCAACTGATACTAATTTAGATAGCAGTAGAAGTGAGTTCGAAATTGACTATGATCGTATAATTTTTTCGGCTCCATTCAGGAACTTGCAGGACAAAACTCAAGTATTTCCTCTTCCCGACCAGGCTTTTGTACATACGCGGCTTACCCACAGTTTGGAAGTTTCTTCGGTGGGCCGATCACTAGGCAAGGAGGCCGGGGCAAGACTCTTGGCGAAATACCCAAATCTCCAATCTACCGGAATCACCGCATATGAAATGGGGGCTATCGTAGCCGCGGCAGCTTTGACTCACGACATTGGAAACCCCCCATTTGGACATGCTGGGGAAGAGGCCATCTCTGATTTCTTCAAGTTTCATCCAATGGGAACCTGCTGGGAATCTCATGTACGACCTGAACAATGGGCTGATCTCTGTGATTTTGAAGGAAATGCACAAGGCTTTCGCATGCTCGTATCCAAAGAATCTGGCCTTAAACTCACCTATGCAACTCTCGCCGCCTTTACCAAATACCCTCGGCCTAGTTTCATTCCTCATCGCGATATCTCCAGGAAGAGTCAAAAGAAATATGGCTTTTTCATCAATCAGCTTTCGGACTTTGAATCCATGGGACGATATCTGGGACTAGAAAAGTCAAGTCCCGAATGCTGGTTTCGTCATCCGCTGGCATTTCTCGTGGAGGCGGCAGATGATATCTGCTACAGCATCATCGACCTGGAAGATGGCTGTACCATGGGTTTGGTCACTTTTGAGGAAACAGTGAGACTACTTCAGCCTATTTTGAAGGATAAATTCAACCCTGAAAAGCTCAAAGGCAAAAGCCAATCTCAGAATTTGGGAGCTTTGCGGGCGATGGCAATCGGAACCCTGATCCGCGAAACCGTGGAAGTTTTTGACCAATATGAGGAAAGTATGCGCAAGGGCACTTTTGATAAAGCGCTAACGGATATCATCCCTTCAGCCCAAGCACTTGGAGAAATCACCAAAGTTTCTGTTCAGAAGATTTATCGCTCCAAAGTAGTTTTGGAAAAAGAAGCCGCAGGCTTTCAGGTCCTCGAAGGTTTACTATCCGTTTTTTCCAAAGCTCTGTATCACCAATTTTACAATCCGACAAATTTCAGTGGACAGGACAAAAGCATCCTAAGGCTACTACCTGAAGATTTTCCCTTACATAAGGGCTGGGGTGAAGAAGTGAATCCCTATCCACTACTCCGAAGTCTCATCGATTTTATCTCCGGGATGACCGATAAATATGCCTTGAATCTATACAGAAGGGTAAAAGGAATCTCCTTCCCAGGATCCTGATTTTTGATCCAATCATCTGTTCTTTTCTTCGAATACCTCGATTTGAAAAATATAGATTGAGGCATCTGAGAAGCTCAATTAATAATTGGTTCTACTTTGTAAAATTTTAATAATTCGGCGCGAATCTTGTCACTTAATGTGAGCTGACTCGTATACATCCACGGCTCACATCGCCCCACCCTGGACTCAGATCAAATCCTTTGATTTACAACATTCTATGAAAAAAATATTATTGGCCTTCTTTGGTGTTTTTCTTCTGCTGATCTTGTCAGGCTTGGCACTTCCCTTTCTTTTCAAAGACAAAATTGTCGCTCTTATTGATCGGGAAATCCAGAAATCAGTCAATGCTCAGGTGATTTATGATTTGGACAAAATAAGCCTGAGTTTCTTTAGAGAATTCCCGAATATTTCAGCTTCAGCCCAGGATTTCAAAATTGTGGGTTATGCCCCGTTTGAAGGAGACACCCTGGTTTCACTTAATGAAATCCAGGTGGACTTTAACTTACGGTCTGTGCTCTTTGATGATTATCCTACACTTACCGGAATTCACCTAAATGGGGGAAGTCTCTATGTGAAAGTCCTCCAAGACGGTCAGGCCAACTATGATATCGCCATAAGCGAAACGCAAGAAGTCGAAAGTACTCAGGACAGCAACCTAAAAATTGCCGCTAATCTAATTGAAATTCAAGATTTGAACTTGGTCTATGATGATAGGTCTTTGGATTACTTTATGGCTTTGGGCGGTATCCAAGCTAAAGGTTCAGGAGAATTTACCAGTTCTGTTTTCACCCTACCCATAGAAATGGATGCAACCATTGCCAACATTACTTATGAAGGGGTGAATTATCTCACCGACAAACTCTTTAGGGGTGAAACGCTAATGCAGGTAGACATAGATCAAATGAAGTTTGAACTGACTGAAGGGGATTTCCAGATCAATGATTTCTTGTTTGACCTTGGAGGGTCTATTGCCATGCCAGCAGAGGACATAGAATTTGATCTAGTTTTTTCTGGAAAAGATAATTCATTCAAGAGCCTTCTTTCTTTGGTACCAGGAATATACACAGAAAGCTTTTCGAGTTTAGAATCCTCAGGAACCATGGATTTCAATGGTTTTGTGAAAGGTATTTATTCCGAAGAAAAATTCCCCTCTTTTGATGTTTCTCTGGCTGTAAAAGATGGCATGTTTCAGTATCCAGACCTTCCCCGACCTGTCAAAAATGTGAACCTTGCATTTCAGGCAAAAAACGAGACCGCCCAGCTAGACAACACCTCCATTCGGATTTCAACCTTTAATCTGGATTTTGGAAGTAACCCCATATCGGGAAATTTCTTTCTTCAAGATTTGATCAGCTACACCATGGAAGGTGCATTGAATGGAAAATTGAATCTGGAAGAACTCACCACAATTTTTCCTATTGAAGGCCTCTCGCTAAAAGGAAATCTAGCGGTCAATGCCTTTGCTAAGGGAAGGTATGACTCTGTAGCACAGATCATTCCAGCAATCGAAGCAAAACTTTTACTCACTGATGGCTATGCCAAAAGCGCTGATTATCCTGCTCCCATAGAGCAGATGAATGTGAATGCTAGCATTCAAAATCCAAGTGGCAAAATGAGTGATTTTTTGATTGACCTGAGCCAATTTGGATTCACCCTAGAGGAGGAAAAGATAAGTGGAAAGCTAAAAATCAAAGATTTTGACCAATTGATTTGGGATGGAGCCATTTCAGGTGCAGTTGATTTGAAAAAGCTTCTGACCATTTTTCCCATGGAAGACATGAATCTGGAGGGAAGAATCCAAGCAGATCTAGAAACCAAAGGATCTTATGCCGCCGTAGAGGCCAAAAAGTACAATCAACTAGAAACTCGTGGCACTATGGCTGTGGACCAATTCAAGTATACTTCCACGGATGTACCACAGGGAGTAGAAATCACAGAGGCCAGAGCCACCTTCAACCCCGAACGAATCGAGCTGACGGAATTTGATTCCAAGCTTGGACAGAGCGTGGTCCAAGCAAATGGAACATTGTCCAATTACATGAATTATTTGCTGACCCCAGATGGTATTCTCCGAGGTCAGCTGAATGTAAAAAGCCCACGATTTAACGCCAACGAATGGATGACAGAAAGTGCCTCCACAGAGCCTACGGAAAGCCTAAGTGTAATCGAACTTCCCAAAAATGTTGACTTTACCTTGTCAGCAGCAGCAACAGAGGTTTTGTATGAAAAGCTCACGCTCAATGAAATTGGCGGCACCATGACGCTGCGAGATGGACTTTTGACTTTTTCCAATGCAAGCATGAAAACGTTAGGAGGTACCATTGGCTTGAATGGTAGCTACGATCCCCGGGATTTGACTAATCCCAAATTTGACTTTGATCTGAATATTCTCGATTTGAGTATCGCTGAATCATTCAAGGCATTCAATACGGTAAAAGCGTTTGCTCCTGTCGCCCAAAATCTCACGGGACGCTTCAATACAAGTCTGAACGTTTCAGGAATCTTAGGCCAGGATATGATGCCGGTATTGTCTAGCCTTGATGCAAAGGGACTTTTAAGAGTAGCCGAGACAGCTCTGAGAGATAGCAAAGTCCTCGAAGGCATCACCAGCCTGACTCGTCTCAAAGACGCGAATACGCTTCAATTAAAAAATATTTCCATACCTATCACCATAGAAAATGGGGTAATGGATGTTCGCCCCTTTGACGTGAAGCTTTGGGATTACCAAGCGAATATTCAAGGCTCAGCAGGCTTTGATGGCTCGATGAATTACCTAATCAATATGCAAGTACCTGCCGGCAAATTTGGTGCTCAAGCAAATTCATTGCTTGCAACTATTTCCGGAAATGCTGTAAACGAAAGTACTTTGATCCCCATAGCCCTAAACCTAAGCGGCACGTATAATTCTCCCAAAATCGCTTTAGCAGGTGGAAATAGCATGGAAACCTTATTGAGCAATGCATTGAAAGCAAGAGTGGCGGGGGAGACTCAGTCCTTACAAAATCAAGCAACAGAACAATTCAATGCAGTGCAAGATAGCCTGAAGCAAGAATTGAAACTCAAAGCTGAAGTGATTCAGGATAGTGTCAAAAATGAATTGCAGAAGCAAGTCAACGTCGGCAAAGAAAAAGCTGTGGACGAAGCCAAGAAACTACTGAAAGGATTCCTACCCAAAGTCAAGGAAACGACTAAGCCGGATACGGTTAAAGTAAATAATTAGAAAAATGAGGCTGTCTCAAAAGGGGTACTAGTGTCAGACTGAGCGAAGTCGAAGTCAATTTGTGAATAATCAAGCAAAATTTCGATCCCGTACAACTGTCGGGACCAATGTGACAAAAGGTATTTATGAGACAGCCTCTTTTATTTCTCCTAGCTAAAATCGCTTGGTCAATCCCAGTTGATCAAAAATAATCACTCCGCTTTCATTTTGGTCAAACTCAAAGCGAATCTCCCTGAGCATTTCAAGATTGAACTCTGGATTTTGTGAGCTCACTTTTTCCAAATCAAATAGGAAAGTCTGGAAGATATTTTCTGAGTGATCTTTATCATCCAAGAAATCTAGCTTCAACACTCTGGACTTGATCTGTCGCTGAAGGTGTGAAAACTCAGAGAGTTGAAAGCTCACTTCTGCTCCTTCATCATCGGTCAAGACAATTGTAAAATCTAGTGGTGCCTCTGGGGTCTTTTCTTTTTCGCTCTCCTCCTCTTCTTCGTCGGTTTTATCTTCCTCATTTTCGGCTAAATTATTTGCATTATTCTCCGTCTCCTCAGTCTCAGCTTCTTCATTTTCATTCCCATCGTTTATCCATTTTCCTCCACTTTTAGGATCGGAACTTTCGGAGGATTCTGCTAGCGAAAAAATCAAAACTGAGGTAGAATCAGGACGGAAACTCATGGAATCTAGCAGAATCGAATAGCTCGCCAAGGCTGAGTCTGGTAAAGTTGGCTTCGACCCGTCATTCCAAAGCGTATCAATTCCTTCATTTAATTTTTCGTAATTCCATCCCAAATACACCGCTCTGCTTCCCTTTTTGGCATATTCCAAATCGATTTCTGCCTCACGCCAAACGCTAAGATTTTCACCTTTCGCTCCACCTCCTGTGCTAGTACTAGTCAGCTCAAAATCCTCATCAAAATCTGCCCAAATTCGAGCATTAGAATCCTCAAACTGGCTCAAATAAATTGACTCTGGAAGCCAATTTCTTCCCTTTCTTACGTCAACGAAAAGAGGTAAATACTCCTTACGCTGATTCAAACTTGCCTCCAAAAATGCTCCGATGTAAACCCTTGCTACCTCCTGTTGTTCAGTTGCTGGCATGAGTTGGCCGAGATTGAGGATGCCTTTAAATGTCACTCCATAATCATTATCTCCCCATGAGGTATTGAATTGCCCGTGGTTCGCTCCCGAAATGTATACTGCGGACTTGAAGTGGTAAGTACTATCTGTAAACTTGATTCGCTCGAACTGCATCGCCCCCGCAAAAGAAGTGACATCTGCGTCTTGAGCTCCATGTATCGTGAGGTAATCCACATTTTCGAATTTTGTGCCTGATCCTCCAGGCTTGTATTGCCCATCTACTGGGGCAATTGCCACAATCCCACGGATATTGAAATGATAGCCCAGTTTGATGGAAGCATCATCTGGATAGTACTCCAATGCATTCAGCATGGCAGCATGGCCCACCGCCTCACCTCCACGGGAATGCCCCATCAAGGCAATTTTATCCATGTCAGCCTTACCAAAAAGTGGGTGAGAAGCATCTTGATTCCACTGCTCCCAAACTCGCAGATGCTCGAGCAAAATCCACCCCCTGGCATCATTCTCTCTTTCCAAACGTCCAAAAAGATTGGTCCAGGTTCCATTGATAAAATTTTCGTCCACAGAGGCCAAGATCATTCCCCTCGAGGCCAAATGCTCGCCAAGGTAGTGATATCCCGGATCGGAATAATCTTGCATGGAATGATTCCCGTGAACCACCAATACCAAAGGAAATGGCCCTTCTCCTTCTGGCATCCAAACTCGCGCATTTATGGGTAATTCCTTGGCATCAAAGCCCCAGTATTTCTCACGCCACCAGCCTCCAAATTTCTCCCAATTATCAATAAAGGCCCGCCCATCAACCGATTCGGTTTGATATGCGACGCCTTCGGCAAATTCTTCTCGACGAAGGTCTTTACCCGAACCATATGTAAAGGTGGAAAACTGGAAGTTTCCTCTTGCGGATGGAGAATCAGCTTGGATTGGAGGTACACTATCCTCTGTAAGCTTTGCAGCGTTGATCTGCTCATCCACTTCCAATCCACGAATACTTCCAAAGTAAATCAACATCCCTATTCCGGCGGTTCCAAGCAATAGTCCAAAGATAGAAACCACCTTTTTGGGGAGGGTCAATCGGTTAAAGTGTCCCTTCCAAAACATGGCAACTCCCGCTCCAAAAAGAGAGAAGACTAGAACCATATAAACAGCGAAGCGCTCATCCCCAAGGCGAACCAGACTTAATACTATTCCGCTTGAAATCAAGGCAAGCTTATAAATCCTCGGAATTTCATACAGTTGCCTAATCAGCCAACTACCCAAAAATGCTGCTAGTGTGGCTACAAGCATAATCAACAAGCCAAACACTAAAATCCATGGGTCACCCCAACTCAGGCTCATACCCATCACCTCCACCACAAAAACTAGGATAGTTAGAGTGATTAGGCCGATGGCGGCACCCTTGACAGCAAATTTCCCGGGATTGATAAGGTTTAGTTTAGCCTTAATCCAGCCTCCGGCTTTTTTGAAAAATTTCTTCATAATGATGGTTTTATCGACTAATCAGCTGAGTCTGGAATGAATTTTCCATAGACCGCATCTCTAAAATTTTTGTGAAGGCCAATCCCATCATATGGAAATAGCTGCACGAATAAAACGGCGACTAGTTCATTCTTTGGGTCTACCCAAAACAGTGTGCTTGCCGCTCCATCCCAAAAGAACTCTCCTACGACTCCATTCATTTCTTCAGGCCCTTGCGGAGGATCAGTCCGTACCGCAAAGTCAATCCCAAAGCCGACTCTACCTTTGCTGGGAAGCCAAGAACGTTCTGTCACAGAATCCGGCAAGTGACTAGTAGCCATCAATTCAACAGTCTCAGGGTTTAAGACGCGAGTTCCATTGATCTCTCCCTTTCTTACTAGCATTCGGGCAAAAGTCATATAGTCGTCCAAGGTGGAAGTTAACCCAAATCCACCGGGAGTAAGAGGCCAATGGTTATAATTGAAAACATGGGCTGTAGAATCTGGTATTCTGGTTAGCTGACCTTCCCCGCTTCGATTGTAAGCTGCAGCAAATCTTCCTCGGTCTTTTTCAGGCAAAAAATATCTCGTTTCTGCCATTCCGAGGGGATTCAAAACCTTTTCTTGTACATACTCTGCATAGGGAATTCCAGAAATCCGCTCTACCAAAAATGCCTGAACATCAACGGAAAGTCCGTATTCCCATTGGGCGCCAGGCTGAAACCAAAGCGGAGTACTTCCCATTTTCTCCGCCATCAATGTTAACGTATTTTCAAAGCTGCGGGCATCTTTCTCAGCCATTACCTCACTCAAACCAGGAATGTCAGGTCTATTTGGAAATCCTGCAGTATGTCGAGTAATATCTCTGATACTAATGGGTCGATCCGCATCCACCAAAATCATATTTCCCGACTCATCAACCCCCTGATAAACTTTCATATTGGCGAATTCAGGAGCGTATTTTTCCAAAGGATCATCAAGCTGAAATTTTCCTTCTTCCCAAAGCGTCATCAGGGCTGTACCTGTGATGGGCTTGGTCATGGAGTAAATTTTGACAATAGTATTGCGGTCCATTGGCACCTCATTCTCCCGGTCCGCATAGCCAAAAGCATTGAAATAAACTTCCTCATCCTTTTCAAAAATCAAGGCTGAGATTCCCGCTACATTTCCCGAATTTACATAGGCTTGAAGTGTGGAGTCCAAGCGACTTTTTGCATCGGTATCAATTATCCTTTGGACTTGCTCCTCTCTGTCACATGCAGAAATTAAAAGGGTAAGCCCTAAGGCTAAAACAAGATTTTTTTGCAGATACTTTCTCATTGAGAATCTAAAATTTTATAAATATTGCCCTGATTTTTGCTCATAATATAGACATTCTTTTCGGCGTCCATTCCGAATTTTAAGTCCACACGTCCGCCCACCAACTCTTCCAAAGTCATAACCCTCCCTTCAAATCTAACCTTCAGACTTTGAACTTCAGGTTTGGGTTTTTGGTCGAGATCAGCGAAAAACAAGCGGCCTGAAAGAATGTCTCCAAAGATTAATTTCTCTTTTATAGGACCATAAGGCATGATATAGCCGGCAAAAATTGCTGCGAGTTCATCGTGTTCTAGTTGGATCAGCGGATAAGTAACACCTAGCTTGGCATCATCCTTTGGAAGGGGAAAAACTTGCCGAAAGCTTCCGTAAGGATTAATCACGAAAGTTCCTTCTCGAACAGGCCAGCCATAAAATTTGCCAGGCTCAATACGATTCAGTTCTTCTATACTATGCTGCCCGATATCAGTGGCATACATCGTACCCTCCTCGGTCCAGAAAATTCGGTTAGGATTTCGGAAGCCATAAGCATAAATCTCCCCAGCTTTGCCTTCGATTTGAGCAAAGGGATTGTTTTCCGGGATTCCGTATTGACCATTTTTACCGTTATTTCCGAGGGGGTCAATTCTGAGAATACTGCTGTAAATACCAGACCCTTGATGGTTAGCGATATTGGCGAAACCTTTTTCAGCTGTGCCGGCATCCCCAAATCCAATATAGAGCAAACCATAATCGGACTCGTTTTTTTTTGCATTGGGATTGAAGGTCAATTCCTGCATCCCATGCGCCTGAGAGGCATTATCTATTCGAAATATCTCTCTACTGCTTCCCTTAAACTGTCTTGCTGAGGGATCTGTGGCTTTCCACTCAGTCAGTACCCATTGCATAAAAACGTCCAAACTATCCGTGTACCCAAAGTCCGATGACGCCGTTCCACCCGGCTCAGTATGTGCCGTGTAAAAAAGTCCATTTTGTAAAAAATCAGGGTGAAAGGCAAAACTACCCAAGCCAGTACCCCAACCCGGCTTACTCACCATTTTAGGTCGTGCAGTCTTCAGGTCCAAATAAAGTCTAGGCTCAGCCTCTACCAATTCGTAAATCCCAATCCTTTGATCATTAATAAAAAGTCGGTTCGACTGTGGAAGAGGCTCCATTTTGGTCATTTTCGCCAGAGCTGGAATTGTGTCTGATGGAGGCAACTGGCTGAAAAACTCCAAGTCCAGAACTATCCCAGAGTCAGGAATTCCAGCCTCGATCAAGTTGACCAAAGAATCGGGATCCGTATCAGGTATCACGAATTCAAAGGTGTGCAGATAACTCAGAATCGAATTGATCCCGTCTTCAGATAATCCATCTAAACCTGGCATCACCGTACGATACTTTTCTAGCAAGCCCAAAGCTCTAGGGTCTTCGGCGTCTAACAATGCTTGAGGATTTTTTATAAAATCTCTGATCCAAGAGCTTTCCACATTACGTGTGAGACCACTAAGATTTGGACCTATCGCGTTGGAATTAAACTCATGACAACTCGAGCATTGCTCTTTAAAAATCGCCTTTCCTTTGATAATTTGGTCTTGAGCTTGAGAAATATCGGCTCCGAACTCAGGACTGGGCTTTGTACAAGCCATCAAAATCAGGAAAAGTAAAACAATAAATGGGATTGATTTCATAGGTAAGATTAAATGAACTTTAAAATACAAAACGTTAATGAATCTGACTCTGAAGCTATTAGGATCGTCCCAAAATATTTCATTCGTCGGCGATTTCTGTTCATTCATCGAAAATCTCGTGCAATTGACCTAAATTCTGTCTGTTTTGTAATTTGGATTCTTAAGACCATATTTTGAAAGACCATTCTACAGAGTTCCCAAGCTTTTCCCTTGACCGATATAGGATCTTGGTTGAAGAGGCATTGGATGTGATATATGAAGCAGACGATGAGGGGTACTTTACCTTTGTCAATGCGCGAGCAGAAGAAGTCCTAGGCTATCAGCGTTCGGAACTTTTATCAAAAAAGTATACCCAATTTATCCACCCAGATTACGTTGAGAGGACTCAAAATTTCTATAAGGATCAATTTAAGGAGAAAAAGCAAAGCACCTATCTAGAGTTTCCGGCATTGACAAAATCAGGCCAAACTATCTGGCTTGGTCAACATGTACAGCTCCTATATAGCGGAGAAAAAATCAGAGGAACGATGGCGGTTGCACGGATAATTACCGATAAATATCTGGCAAATGACATTTTAAAACAATCCGAAGAAAAATACAGAAGCATCATCCAAAACCTTCAATTTGGGCTGATAGAGGTTGATCTTGACGAGCGGATTACCTTTATCAATGATGCCATGTGTGAAATCACTGGATATTCTAGGGAAGAACTTATTGGTCAAGTAGCTTCAAAAGTTTTGACTGATGAGGAGATGCGACGTAAAATCGCAGTACAGCACTCGCTTCGAGATCAAAACCAATCGTCGGTGTATGAGGCTGAGATTCTGAAAAAAGATGGTAAAAAACTCTATGCCCTCATTTCAGGTGCACCTTCTTATGATTCCTTACAGCGCCGAATTGGATCTATTGGTATTCATGTAGATATCTCCGAGCGAAAAGAAAAGGAATTAGAACTTCAGGAAAACCAACGCTTTCTTTCTGCCATCAATAGCTTTGTCACCCATCTTCTAGACATAGACGATATTCAAGGTATTGCATGGGAAATTGCTGAAAATGTAATCGAAAAATTTGGCTTTGAGGATTGTGTTATCTATGTGTGGAATGAGGAAAAGCACTGCCTAGAGCAAATGGCCGCCTATGGGCCGAAAATGCAAAAAGGAAGAAAAATCAAGGAGCCAATTCAGATCAAACTTGGCGAAGGAGTAGTCGGGTCGGTAGCCCAATCTGGACAAGCCCAAATCATCCCTAACACAAGTAAAGACCCAAGATATATAGTAGACGACCAACGGAGACTTTCTGAGCTAAGTGTGCCTATCAAAGCGGATAATAAGGTGATCGGAGTTATCGATTCTGAACATCCAGACCCGAATTTTTTCACCCAAAAACATCTGGATACACTCACCACCATAGCCAACCTAGCCGCATCCAGACTCAAAAATGCCAAAGCCAAAAGAAAGCAAGAAAAGGTGGAGATGGAACTTCGAGACAGCGAAACCAAGCTCCGCCAAGTAATCGAATCTGCCCTTGATGCCATCATTACCATCAATGAACAGGGCAATATTCTAGAATGGAACCCTAGAGCAGGTGAAATTTTTGGCTGGACACCAGAAGAAGTTATAAGCACCTCGCTCACAAGTAATATCATTCCTAGCCAACACCACAAAGCACATGATGCCGGTATGAAACGATATCTGGCCAATGGAATTGGTCCTGTCCTTAACCAACGGATAGAGCTTACGGCGATGAGAAAAGGGGGAGAGGAATTTCCTATCGAATTGACGATTATCCCAATTGTAAGAGGAGGTGTACACACCTTTACCGCGTTCATCCGCGATATCACCATGCTCAAATCCACCCGAGATGAGATGGAAAAAGCACTAAGCAAGGAGCGCGAACTAAACGAATTAAAATCGCGCTTTGTCTCCATGACTTCACACGAGTTTCGGACTCCTTTGACCACAATCAAGCAAAATGTAGATTTGATCAGCTTCCAACTCGAAAACCAAGATCCGAAAGCTATGGAGGCTTTTGGGCGCTATTTTGGACGAATCGATTCTGAAATTAGCAGAGTAACAAATCTCATGAATGACATTCTGCTACTAGGAAAAATCGAGGCAGGAAAAGTGGAAATCCATACCCGAGAAATCAACCTTGAAAAACTCGCAATTGATGCTATCTCTAAGATATGTACAGGCAGATCAGACGAACGTACCATTCATTTGAAGTCAATCGGTGTGCCTAGACTGGTGAAACTAGACCCCCAACTCATGGAACATATGTTCTCCAATTTGTTCTCCAATGCACTGAAATATTCACCAAACTCGACCAAAGACCCTGAGGTTGTTTTAAACTTCAATAAGCAATCTGAAGTCAAAATTTCCTGTAAAGATTACGGAATAGGAATTCCAAAAAAAGACCAAAAGGGCCTATTTTCCTCGTTCTTTAGAGCCACGAACGTGAAAAACATTCAAGGCACCGGTCTCGGTCTTTCCATTATCAAGGAGTTTGTAAGGCTCCATAATGGAACCATCGATGTGAACAGTGACGTGAATAAAGGCACAGAATTTATTATTAGCTTGCCATCAAACTAGAAATCGTGTTGGAGGTATTAGAATTTCTTTGTTCATTTAAGAATGGAAATGAGCCAACTGAAAATTCTGATCGTCGAGGACGACCCCATGATTTCTGCCAGTCTGAATGACATTCTTCGTGTGTTAAATCATACCGTGATTGGGAGCGCCGAGAGTGCAGATGAAGCCATTTCTATTTGCAATGAAACCATACCAGACTTGGCTTTGCTGGATATTCAGATCAGTGGAGATATCGATGGAGTGGAACTCGCTGAATTGCTTCGTGATCAATTTGACATTCCTTTCATCTTCACCACTGCCTACGCCAATAACGAAACCATCTTACGCGCAAGAGACAAAGGTCCTTTTGGATATCTCGTGAAGCCTTATGGTGTAAAAGAAGTAAATGCCGCCATTCAGATTGCCAAGGCTTCTTTTGATCGATTAAAAAGTGCTGAGCAAAAAGCTTCTGCACTTTCCAAAATCGTGGATGACAGTCTTTTTCTGAAAGTGGATAGTAAACTGATCAAGGTAAAAATCGAAGATATCCTGTATATCGAAGCGAAAGGCGACTATGCTCTTTTCAAAACCAAAGAAAAAGGATACATCGTCCATACCACCATCAAGCATGTGGAGCAGCGACTTTCAGATTACAATTTCCAAAAGGTTCATCGCTCTTTCGTGGTCAATATCCCAAAAATCGTGGATATCGAAGAGTCCAATTTGCTGATCCAAGACAAGGTTATCCCGATCTCCCGAGCGAATAAAGAAGCGCTCATGAAGCGCCTCAACTTGCTTTAAGCTGTTTGGACTGCAGCGCGTTTTGCTTTTTCCCAAGTCACGGCCTGAGAACCCTTGAAGAACCTCCACCAGCCCCGAATCACGCATACCTGCATGAATGTGAAGTAAAATGGGATGTAAATTAGCTTCCATTTGGTGGCTGTATTTCTGAATAAATAACCTAGCACCGTCAGTCCATAAAATACGGCCTGTCCCACAAAAGTCAGTACAAAAAAGCTTCCTGAATCAATCAAGAAAGGATTTAAGACCAATAGCAAGATTAAGGCTAGCGGGACTAAAGTCCAGCGCAAGACCCGATGGGAGATGTACTGGAAAGTCAGCGCCGGGTCATGGAAAGGATTTAGTGCTTTTGGTAATCGGCTGATGGCTTGAATACCTCCCGCTGAGATTCGGATTTTTCTCTTTTCTTCTTCCTCTACATTAGCAGAGGCGTGCTCGGTGGCCACAGCCAAAGGCTCATAAGCTACCTGATACCCATCTAGCGCATAGCCCACGGTCATCACAAAGTCCTCGATCACCGTATCTTCTTTCGTAGGGCTGAATAGCCGAGTGCGAATAGCTACTAATTCACCAGCCGAACCCACCAAGGTATTCCATTCGGCATCCTTTTTCTTTAGATAGGATTCATATTTCCAATAGGCTCCTTCACCAGTACCCGAAGCTGCATCGGTTTCCGGAGAAAGTACCACTTTTTCTCCTGAGACGGCTGCGACCAGATTGGATTGAAAATGATTCACCATGCTCCACAGGGCATCTGCATTCAGCATCACATTCGCATCGGTAAAAACCGTAATAGCTGTGCTGATTTCGGGCATGATGCGATTAATCGCTGCTATTTTTCCTTTCCGTGCCGGAGAATGTGAAAAACTGACTCCCCCCGATTTTGCCAAAAGCTCCATCGACTCATCGGTACTACCATCTGTGACAAACAGAATTTTCAGTTTTTCTTTGGGGTAGTTCAAATCCAAGCTATTCTGAATTTTCTCCGGAAGAATTTCCGCTTCATTGTAAGCCGCAACCAGCAAAGTTACCTCGGGAAGATCTTCAGCATCCAATTTTGGATACGAGCCCCCTTTTCTTTTCCATCCGGCCAATAGGGTAATCTGGATAGGATATCCTACAAAAGCAAAGATCACTAAAGCCAAACTGGCGATAAATACAGTTTCCATATTCTTGAATTTTAGGTAAAAGTAGGCTCCAGGACATTGTGGATTTGAGGCGTTCGATGAGCGACGGATTTGGCTAGCTTACTGACCAAATGTGTCGATAAAGGGAATCAGCTGAAATTTCTGGCATCGATCCAGCCGCTCTGCTTGGTAATCAAAGCATGTTGGCAAGCCAAAAGGAAGGCTCGCAAATGAAGCCAATTACGTTTGAGAACTTGCGTCAAAAGATTCTTTGGAACGCTCACCAAAAGGAAAAAGCCTAAAAACAGCCAGGCATGCTTGGAGTTTCTGTACATAAAAAACACCCTATTTCTGGTTTGATAATACAGCTTCAAGGGAGAATTTTTCCCGGTGCTCACAGATTCTTTGTGAAGTACCGAGACTTCTTGACAAACCTTTATTTGATAACCTTTTTCTCTCACCCGTACCGACCAGTCGAGCTCTTCATAGTAGAGAAAGTAACTTTCAGGTAGATTCCCCACATCCTGAACCACCCAACGTGGAAGCATCACTGCTGCTCCATGAAAATAGGGCGATTCGGTAAAAGTTTCCACGTTTTGCTGCTGAATCAAACTGTTTCTACCTGTCCAGGCATTGATCTCGGTATATCCGGCAAACTGAATTTTTTCTGGAGCTTCATGGTATCTCAAAATCGGAGAGACGGCTCCGATCTCAGGAGAATCAAATCCGGAGAGCAACTTTTCGATCACTCCGTCGCTCAGTTCCGTGTCATTATTTAGGAAAAAGAGATAGTCTCCTTTGGCTTTGGTAATGCCCAGATTATTTGCTCCCGCAAAGCCAATATTTTCTTGAGAATTGATTTCCAAAAGCTCAAACGGAAAGTCAGGACCTTCGGCAAACAACCCCTCATCTTGCTCATTATTCACCAAAATCACCTCCAAGTTTAGATAGCTGAGTTCGGCGATGCTACGAAGCAAGTCCTTCGTGACCTGAGGCTGCTTATAATTCACCGTGATAATGGATACTTTTGGCTCGCTCATGGGTACACCTTTCTGCCGATCACCTGGATGGCATTTCCTGATTTACCAGTATGCACCCATCGATCCACATGGATCAAAGCTTTTGCCAAAGGCAGACTAAGCAGCTGCGTGATGGTTCCAGCTTTTTTGCCCAAATAAGCCAACTCCCAAGCTAATCTTGACGTCCAGCCATCTGAATAGGAGGCATGAACCACCTCGAAGCCTTCTGCTTCAAATCGTGTTTTCAAACCGTCCAAATCATACACTTGGCCCACGTGCTCATCCTCTAGCCATTCCTGATGCTCCTCAAAAAGATGCTCTGGAAATATCGTTCGCTGCACTTTGTTAGGGATTTTCACCATAAAATATCCTCCACTTTTGAGCTTTTCATAGGCTGTCGCAAAGGGCATTTCCTCAGGCCGAATGTGCTCAAACACATCAATGGAGAAAATAAAATCCAGATCGCAAATCGAGGAATCCTGAAGATAGGTGTCGCAGGTCCTTACGTTTGGAATATTCGCCCTGGTAAGTGCCCGATTGAGCGTCTGAATCCTTTCCTGATCAATATCCAAGGCATGAATAATAGCCTTGGGATTTGCCTGTGCCAGACTGATGGCGTATTCTCCATATCCAGTGCCGAGGTCTAGTATCTCTGCCTTTTCAGGAAGAGGAATTTGCTTCATGAGTTTTTTGAAAATGGTGAAGCGGGCATAGTTGCCAACGTTTGTATATCCAAAAAACTGCTGAAAAAGCTTTGCCAATACCGGATGGTTTTTCATCCGACTGCTGGTATAAACTTGTGCTTGTCCAAAAGTGAGTTGCATGATGTGTTTATTTAAATGAGGGTAAAACTTCTTTTTTGATGGTAATCCATAAATTCAGGCCAGAGGCCACATTCACATACTTTTTTAATCTTACCTGCCCGATCAGGATGGTGCTGATGGTACTGAGACTGGTTGCGATTGCCGCACCCGGAAGTCCGTAGGCTTGAATCAAAATCCCGTTCAGCAGCACATTCACCACAAGACTGAAAAGCAGCATCTGAAAATTGATCTGCGAAAGCCCAATCGACTCTAGGGTCAGCCCGAATACTCTTCCCAGGGGTTTGAATACACTAGCAGGAACCAAAATCAACAAAATCAAAACGGCTTCTCCGTAAGATCCATTTCCGAGGATCTCGATCAGATTTTGCCCAAAAGCCAAAACCGCGAGTACCCCAGGAATAATGAGTACAAATAAAAGGACTAGCCCTCGGGCATATTCGAAATTAAGGTGAGTCGCATTTCCTTCCCGTTGAGTAGCCGC
This sequence comes from Algoriphagus namhaensis, assembly GCF_042649705.1. Classification (NCBI taxonomy): domain Bacteria; kingdom Pseudomonadati; phylum Bacteroidota; class Cytophagia; order Cytophagales; family Cyclobacteriaceae; genus Algoriphagus; species Algoriphagus namhaensis. Next base: position 886,665 of record NZ_JBHRZS010000006.1, on the reverse strand, counting down.
TAATCGCGGATAAATGGTTTGCCCAAAGGCAGATAGCGGAAGCTCCACATACTGTATGATTTTGGTGGCCAACTGGAACACACCCACCGCTGCGGGATTCAAAAAGTATCCGATCATGAAAATATCAGCCTTTTGGAACAGCAGAGAACAAAGGTTTGTCGCGCTATTGTATTTCCCTTGATCAAGAATCTGATTCATCCAGTGAAGCTTTGGCTTGCCAAATTTGATCAGCCCAAAAACAGCCGCAGCCAAAACCGTCACAAGTCCTGTAAAACCATAGAGCAGGAGGATATAATCCAGGGAAAGCAACGAAAAATGATGAAGTAGCAGTAGGGCCAAAATCAAAGTCAGGCAATACACGCCATTCAGCAGGAAATACAGGCCCAATTTCCCCTTGGCTATCGCCAAAGAAGCAAAAGACTGAATCGCTCCCAACCCAAATAATGGAAGAAAGGCCATAGGAAACAATTCCGCCAAAGCCGGCATGTCCATCAGACTCGCCATCCAATGTCCAGAAAGTAAGAAAAGAAGTGAGGCCAGAAGCAAAAAGCCAAGCTGCATCAAAGACGCCGAGGTGAAGATCTCTGCCTCTCTTTCAGGATGTAGCATCAGGAGTCGGGTCAATGGGTTTTGGATCAATCCCTGTCTCACTCCATCCACGATGGAAACTAGTGCCAAAAACAAAGCCCATACCCCAAACTCCGCCGGTGAAAAATTCCGCACCAACACGTAGAAAACCAACATGTTTCCCAACATGAAGAGACCTTGCCCTCCAATAGAAAAACCACTTGCAGAAAGCCTTCGGATGATTTGTAGTGCTTTCATCAGCTTGCTATTTTTTGGTAAAGGGCAAGTGTGGTATCGGCAATGTGATCCCAAGAAAACTCGCGAAGCACCCGATCCTTTCCTCTTTGCCCCATTTCTCTGGCCAATTCAGGCTTGGCTTTTAATTTTTTCATAGCGAGGATAAAAGAGTGTGGATTCTCCACATTGCAGAGCAATCCGTTCTCTCCATGCTTTACACTCTCGCGAATAGAAGCCAGATCAGAAGCAATTACCGGCAACCCCTGATAGTTTGCCTCGAGAAGCACGATCCCTTGAGTCTCGTAGCTTGAAGGCAAAACCAAAGCACGATAATTTGGTAAAAGCCCATGTACTTCCTCGTTGCTTAAAGCACCAAGAAGCTTCACTCGATCGGCTAGACCCAGTTTTTGGATCAACTTTTTGATTTCATCCTGCTGTGGGCCATCCCCGATGATATCTAGCTCCAACCTCTCTGTATGATGAGCCATTGCCTTGATCAAAGGAAGCAAACCTTTGATTGGAGACAGCCTTCCTACAAATACAAACTTTTCGCTACTGCTTTCCACCTTACCTGAGCGGGGAAGGTTCAAGCTCACCCCGTTTGGAATGACATTTACTTTTTCTGATCCCAAATTACTTTTCAAATCCTCACTCACCGCAATAACTTCTCTGGACGAAGCCATCAACTTTCTTTCCCATCGCTGCGCAAAAAAGCTATGCGACTTATGGTTTATTGAAGCAGATGTAAATGAATCGCTCTCTCGTTGCGTAAGCCCATGTACTGTCTGCACCAGCTTTGGAAGCAAGGAAGGAATGGAATAAAGCAAATAACCACTTCTACCTTGAGCATGAATAATGTCGAAGCGATCGCAATTGGCTTTTACCCAATTTTTTGCCTCCACATTGAATGAAAATTCCTCAGCTAAATATGAAAACAGCGGCAAATGTCTACCAGGAAAGAAGGGAATCTCAACGATTTCTACCCCATCTTTTTGAAGTGTTTTGATTCCTGACCTCCAAGCTCCGCCAGTAAGGATAGTTACTTTTTGCCCCTTGGAAACCAAAGTCTTGGATAGATCCCATACGTGGGTTTGTATCCCTCCATTAAACCTCCAAGGCAAAGATTTACACAGAATCAGAATCGAGAGTGAGCTTTTCATTTTTTGGTCTTAAGAGATTTTTTGTTCAAATCAGCCTTTCCGGAACGAATCCCCCAGAGGAGGAATAAAAAAGCTAGCGGCAATAAGGTGGCCCAAGGCATTCCTTCAGTAATCATGACTGTACAGCTTGGTGTTGAGTGTGAAGAAATTGAGTCTTGGCCTTTTTCATCCAAAGCAAGGACTTAAAGCCTGAGAAAAACAGTCCGGGAAGTGCCTTCAATATGGACATCACTTTGCCTGACCACCAGTGAAACGGGATGACCAAAAGGTAAGAACTCATCAAAATGGTCAAGCCTAGGACGGAAAGCAGAGCAAGCGTATCAAATCCAGAAAGCAAGGAAATCACGATCAGAGCAAACCAAGCAACCGGAGCCAAAACCCTTGGAGGTAGCGCTAGTTGAAGGCTTTTGTGCAAGTAGTCCACATTACCTTTTGCTGCCGCAAAAAGAGCAGGAAGGATGGATTTTCTCAAGAATGCATACTGGCTTTCCAGCCATCTTCCTCTTTGCTTTTCAAAATCTGCCGCCCCACGTACTTTTTCATCCAAGACCATCAAATCAGGACTATACTGAATAAACGTGCCTTTGCTTGTCAACAATAATTCCAGCTCCTTGTCAAATCCTCCCACAGCATTGAGCTGAGGAATCATTTCCGTGAAAAGCCAAAACTCAAAGGCCATCGCCGAGCCGGTTAACTTACTGGAAAGACCGAGTGCGTTGGCTCCTTTGCAAAGCATCTCTTGGTTGGCTTTTTCTGAAAGACCATCCAGCAATGCCATCGTCGTATCCTGATTCATCGGCAGTCGCTCTCCCTGTAAGGAAGTGACTCCTCGTTCTCGGAAGTGACTGATCGCACGATCAAAACCCTCCACGAGTAAATTATCCGCATCCAATACCAATACCGAATCATAAACCCGGTGCTCTCGAAGGTAAGCCACTGCACTCTGTAGGGCTTTTACCTTTGTGCTTTTCTCAAAGGCCACTTCCAAAACCTTGGCGCCCAATTCCTTGAGCTGGACAATAGTTTCCTTTTGCAGCCCATCTCCTACGACCAATAAGTCTACTGGATGATTTGATTTTTGGATTAAGTTGAGATTGTACTCTGTAGCACTCAGGATAGTTTCATCACTTTGATAGCAAGGCACCACCACACAGATAGGTAGCTCGTTTTCAGGTTGGATCGCAGCTTTTTGATGCCGCTTAGATGCCAATGCCAGAATCAACTGATACAACGCGCTGGCAAAGAGATAGAAGAAAGGTAAAGCCAAGAGGCTTAAGAGAATTAGTTTCATTTTTCTTGTTTTTTAGACCACTCAGGGATGAGAAATAAGAAGGGAATGGCAAGGTTCATCACCATGCCGGTGGGCATTTGCCCAAAGACCTGATTGCCATAGCTTGAAAAGACCACCCCTACGATACAGGAAAAGACGGCCATGGCATAGGCTCGATGTTTTTTGTTTGGAATATTCATGGAGAGATAGCCCCCTTTTCCGATCACATAGCCAAGGAAACTGAGATGAATAGCGAGGCCAACGAAACCGGTTTCTGCCCAAATTTTCACATACCAGGAATCGGTTGCTGTATTGGCCATAAGGGAATTGGGATTAAAGCGAGCTCCCCAAAAGCCAGCGGTGCCCACGCCACCACCAAAAGGCTTGTCCGCGAGATATCTACCGAAGGTCCGCTGATTATCCAGCCGCACTTGAAGTGATGGGTTTTCAGGGTCTAGAGCCGTACGCATTCTACGAACTTGCTCCACTCCTTGAAAAAGGAAAGTATATTTCAGGATGATAAAGACCGTGACCATAGCCCCCAAGCCTGCGATTAGCACTTTGAAATTTCTGGTACAAAAGAGATACGCCAAGCCTCCAAAAAGTGGAACTGCTAATGCTCCTCGGGTACCGGAAATCGCAAAACCTAAAAAGAAAATTACACCCAGAACTGCATAGCCAATTCTTTTCCAAGTACTAAAAGGGCCGAAGGCTAAGATTCCCATCAACATGGACATCATGGCTTGTGAAGCACCAAACTGACCTGCATCACTGTAAAATGAAAACACCCGAAGCACTCCGTGAAGGATATGTTCCTCATGATGGTTTTCATCCCAAAGCCAGCGATACTCCGCCTGATCGACTCCGAAAATCTGCTGCTTAAAGCCCCACATCGTGCCTAGGAGAGAAAAGACAATCAAAATCTTAATGAAAAGCTGAAAATCCTTTTCCTCTCTGAAAAGCAAATAAACCAAAGGCACCGCCATCACCTGGTAAAAACCTATTCCCCGCATGGCATAAAACCAGGCTTCGAAACCATTACCGGCAGGATTGAAAATCTCCAGACCCAAATAGCCCATCCAAACCAGAGAAAACAAAACGATGTCGTTTTTGGCGTGCTTCCAGTTTTTAACGATGGCGGGATTGATGGCAACAAAAAGTACCGCCAAAAAGAGAAAAATATCGATACTCAAACCCCAGGGAGCTGCAACATAGCGACCCAGGCCAGAGATCAAAAACCCCATGATCAGGCTTCCCCAGATCGCGGTTTTGGGCTTTGCCCAGAGGTACATCATGAGTACCATCCCTGCCGGAATGAGCAAAAGCAGGATAATCCCACCCAATCCCAATACATGCACAAAGCCTACACTCAAAAGCCAAAAGCCCAAAAGCAGGATCAACCCAAATCCGCTGAGGAATTGTAGGGCTCCGTACTTTTTGAAGAAGGTCTCTTGATATGCGTTCATTTTCATCGTTTTCTTTCCTCAAAAGTACCTTGGATTCAGGGCTTTGAAGGGCGCTTTACGATGAGTGTCTGACCTGTATCGGTGAATGAACGCCCACGGCAGATAAGTGGAAATCAGGATGCCAAAGCGAGCAGAAACTCTTCCGCACGGCTTTCCCAGGAGTTTTGCTTTGCAAAAGAGATCCGCTTGGATATCTTCAGGCGATTGTTGTAGCGAATTTCTTTCTTGATTCCTTTGATAAAGTCTGCATGTGATTCTACTACCCGGACCATTCCCTCAAAATCACTTAAATCAGCAAAATTAGTACTCACCACCGGTTTCCCGGCAGCTAGGTATTCATTGATCTTTAAAGGATAAATCGCTTGGGTAAATTCATTTTTCACAAAAGGAATCAGACAAAGGCACCAGTCCTGAACCGTGGTATTGAGTTCAGAAGGGTCTTTGGTACCCAAAAAAAATACATTCTCTGGAAATGACTCACTTGAAATCTTTACTGGGCCGAGGATCTCCATCAGATAGTCGGGATAGGCTTCGGCCACCTGCTTTATCAACTCTAGATCGACCCGATCATCAAATGCGCCTAGGTAACCCATTTTCTTTGTTTGCGGCTTTTCCATTGTGGGATGCTGAAAATGCTCAAGCGACACTCCATTTTTCACACATTTCACATTGGGATGCAGCTTTTCAAACTTCCGCCTCAAACCGCTCGAACTCACAATAATCTGATCTACTGACCGAATAAATTCCGGCTCGAAATGCTTGCCCCACTTTCCTGCCCAGGCCGTAGCCTCCAGCTGATCATAGGCGTAGTAATTCTGCTTGAAACCCTTCCAAAAAGTCTTAGTGAAATGTCCATTGACCGGATTAAAAGCATTGATGACTTGAGTCTCCTTAGGGTCCAATTGCTTTCGGATTCTACGAATGGTCCAGCCCTGAATGATCCCATTAATCCACATCAGAAATCTGAATAGAATGGGACTATTTACCCAATTCACTGGTAAAACAGGGAGGAAATTGTACACTTCGATTTCCCCAAATCCAGTTTGAATAAGTCGTGGTTTTCGGCTCCAAATGGCTTTTTTTGGCACATTGGGATGGGACCAGAGATCTTTTAGGGTGTAAGGATAATCCAAAAATATCACGCGTTTGGTTTTGGAGACTCTTTTCAAGATCTCCACCGTGGATTTCACATAGGGCGTATCCCAGGCGGGAAAGCTTTGGCAGACTAGTGTTTGCATAGGGATTAGCTAAGGAGGGCTTTGATTCTTTTTCGGATCCAACTTCTTTTTCTGGGTACTTCTCCAGTAATTTCCTCCATGATATCGGTGCGCACTCGATTGAGGAAAAGTAACGGCTTCTGACCCACAAACTTTTTGTACACTTTCAGGGCATGTTGATCAGCCTCGTTCCATTTGCGGTCTGCACGCACTACGAGCAAGTGTATTTCTGACTCACGAAGTGAATCGTCTACATAAGGATGATTGAGCAAGGAAGGAATCTCTCGAAACTCAAACTTGTCCAAATCGGCAGGGCTAAACTCACGGATGAAATCACGAACCTTCTCGATCACTGTACTTTTACCCTCTGCTGGATGAATGCTACAAACGGTGATTTTGGCCTGGCCTGAGCTCGCTATGCTCGCTACTTTCAGCTCTTGAAGGAATAGATTCATTGCTTGTCTGTCCAAAATATCGAAGTCAATCGGGTCTTTGTCCACCGCTTTGGGATACATGGGTAATACTCCTGCGATCGCCAACTTGGTCGTAGCACTCGCATTTTTGGGAGTTTTCAAGCTCGCATCCATCAGCTCAGCACCGATCAAAACTCCGGAAGGAACAATCAGACCCACCACAAAAGAAAGTACGAGCATAATGATTGCTTTGGATTTTTCCGGCTGAGCCGGGTAAAATGGCTTATCGATCACCTTAAGATTGCTGGACATCAGCATATTGTACTTGTGCAATCTGGCTTGGTTGAAAGAATGCAGGTTTTCCAAGTATTCTCGTTCTGCGACATCGATTTCGCTTTCTAGTCGCTTCAGGGTAGAGCCCAGTGGTGCAAATCGGTCATAGATTTCGTCGTATTCCCGCATCCGCTGATTGATCACTTCTATTCTCGCGGTTGATTCCTCCACAGTAATGGTAGAATTCAGCCATTGGCTCAGGAGATTGGTCGTAGGAACCCCATCTGAAGTTTGGCTGGTTTCCATTACCTCGTAAGTCACATCGAGCATCTCATTTCTGAGGGAGGACAATTTGTTTTCCAAGTCACCTTTCAGGCTTTCGTCCGATCCAGAAGTCTGATCAGGATTCATGAGCTCCAGCTCCATTAGGGCAAAATTGTAATCAGCGATTTTACCCTGATTTTGGGCAATTTGCTTCTGCAATCTTGCCAAGGACTTTTTGTCTTGGATTTCAGTATTCACTCGCTGCAAGGAAGATTCTGCTGCGGCTTTGGTGCGGAGCTCTTCCTGATATTTTTTGATCAATTCCTCTCGATTTCCAGCAATAAATCTAGTTTGCTCGTAGTAGTTGATAATTTGGTTTTTTACCCGAAATCTCAACAATTCATCCTCAGCTCCCTGCAATCGCGTCAGCGTCTTTTGCGTAGCTTCTTCGAAAAAGTTTATTACCGAATCCGTTTGACCTTCTTTGATACTTTTTTGCTTGGTCATGAAAATCTCAGTAAGCAATTCTAGTGCTTTTTGAGACAAATAAGGATCGATGGAAGTATATTCCATCCGGATCATATCAGAGCTACCCTCACGACTTACTTTGAGGTTTTCCAAAGTCTCCAAGCCGATGAATGGATTTTTGGAGTGCATCAACTTGTAGATGGCATTTTCTTTGTCTGCTTCCGCAATGGCTTTGATTCGCTCATAAACAGCTTCTGGAGATTCGGTTTTTTGTATCTGAAGAGGTAAGTCTTCTAATACGGTGTACCACTCGCCCAAATTATCCCCTATGAGAACTTTTTGTCCATTGGCCTGAGCCAGCATCAGATCAGCCAGTAATCTGGCAGAAAGCTCCTTGTACGTTTCAAAGGAGGTAGCCAGATTGATTAGGTTTTCGATTTCATTATTGGTGTAGGCATAATCCACTCGCTGCCCTTGATTACTTTCAATATTGTACCCGGAAATAAGGCCGGTATTGAGCAGTGTGTGGCTGTTGTATTGCTTTTTGGCATTGAGGGACATGTAGGCTGTAGCTCCTGCCAACACAAATGCTGACACGAGGATATACGGTGCAAAGCGCACCAAAAGTCGGACGATTTGGGCAAAGTTCATGATTAACGGAAAATGGGTGAACCTACGATTTCTTCAAGAGTACGCTTGTAAAACCAGGCATCGCTTTTAGATTTTTCCAACTCGATCTTTGCCGTGGTCAATATATCCATAGCCATGCGATATTGGTCAATATCTGCGGTGCCTTGCTTGAAATGGGACTCTGTGACTTGCACCGCCGCTTCGTCTGCCTCCACTTTCAAGGATTGAAGGCGAATGGTGGTAAGCGTGCGCTCTAGATTATTGTAGCGTTTGATTACCTCTTCTGCTATCACATTTCGGAGATCTTCCTTTTGGAATTCCATTTCCTCAATTGCGAGTTGATTGATCTTTGCTTGGTTTTTCTGATTGGTAATTTCGGAAACAGGAAGGCGGAAGGAAATCCCCAGACTGAAAGTCGCAAAATTGCTGGTTCTCCACACGGCTTGATTATCTGAAGTTGTTGTGAGATTATCGGCGACTACTCCATTGCCATAATTATAGCCTCCTGTCAAGGCAATATGCTGAAGCCAAGCCTTTCGGCTCAGGATGATTTCCTGCTGTTTTTGTTCCTGACCTTTTGTTAACCTGTGGATCAAAGGGGCTTTTTCCAAAGCTTCCACAATCAGAGAATCCAAAGGTCGCAATCGATCTACGCTGATACCTTTGAAGTCCTGCGCCCAAGACTGGACTGAGAGCAAAAAGGCTAGCGCGATGAGTAAGTTCTTTTTCATAATATTTCCTTTTAAGCCTTTGACAAAACCTGTTTGCCGATTGGGTTAGAGCGAAGAGACTTTTGATCTTTCTTCTTCATAAATGGCTGCTCGATCCATCGAAAGGCTATTACACTACAAAGGAAAATTATTGGAAGGACGATAATCAGACTTATCGATAACTGACCGATATAGCCCGACCACTGACCGAAGCGGGCGATGAATGAATAATAGCCTTCTAACAAGGGTAAATGCATCAAATACAGCGTATAGCACATTCCACCGATGATACTGATCCAGGAAAGGGAAAGAATCCGGCTGGTATAGCGTCCATAAATTGCCGATAAGAGTAAGCCCAAAAGTGAGAGCTCAAAAAGAAAAGTCTTGCCCAACTCCTCAGTCCAAGTATAGGCCAGAGTCAAAAGCAAAAGAGAAAAAACCAGGTCCCAAAAGCGGAAATCACGAATCCACTTGACGGGCTTTTGGTAGAGATCAGCAGCTAATACCCCAACAAGAAAATGAGGCAATTGCCCCAAAAGAGTGGCTTTCCACGGCTGTAAATGCCAACCCATGCCATGCTGTAAAAGGATCCAACCAAAAATCCCGGCGATCAACAAGGATCTCCGCTTTGCAAGTGAGCGAACTTGAAAATAGGCAAATGCAAAAAATGGCGCTAAGAGATAAAACTGAATCTCCACCTCCAGAGACCATGCTACTGGGTTGATGATGGAGTACTCTTGGTAAAATAACTGATGGGTATAAGTGACGGTGGCAAGATAATGCCAAAGAAGCTCTCCGATCGGGTAAGCCTGCATCACAAGCAAAATCAAGGCACAACAAGTCATCCAAAATATAAATGGAGGCTCAATTCTCTGCCATCTTCTTTTTAGATAAGTCTTATAGTTCAGCTTAGAGTTTTCTCTTGAAAAAGGAAGAGAGAGAATAAATCCGCTAATCGCAAAAAATATGAATACTCCAATAGTCCCACGAGAAATCAAAAAGGAAACTTGCTCCTCCCAACCCTTGAGCTCGGGAAGGTTTCCGTATTTGAATAGTCGCTCATTGGCATGCTGAAAAATCACAGGCACAATGGCCAGAAACCGCAATCCATCTACAAAGGGTAAATGCTTACCTGAGTTCGGCTTGCGAATCAATTCGCTTTTTAAGTTTTGGAATAAACTCATGGCTTAGACGTTTTCGTGTTGGATGGCGGCAAGAGGAGTTTTTACGAGGATTTTGAGATCCATCCAAAAGCTGTGATTTTGAGCATAATGAATATCCAGCGCACATCGCGATTTAGCATCCACACCTTTTTTACCTCTCTCAGTCACTTGCCATAAACCTGTAAGACCTGCAGGACCCATAAATCTTCCGATAGATTCATCGGCAGTGAGTTGTTCAGCTTCATAGAGTGGGAGTGGGCGATTTCCAACAAGAGACATATCTCCAATCAGAATATTGAAAAGCTGCGGGAGCTCGTCAATGCTAAGGTTTCTGATCCATTTGCCCACTTTCGTGATTCGAGGATCATTTTCAAATTTCACAAAGGCCTGCTGAGAAGCTTGTTCTTTTTGACTTTCGTAAGCCGCCTCAGTAATCAGCCCAGCATCCTGCAGACGCACAGCTCTTTCGTCGAGAGTTAGGATCTGGTCGCGGGTAAACCCCTGTACAGTCTGCTCGGATTGTGCAGATTTTTGATAGGCATTCAAATGCTTCAGCTTATCCACGAGCTGATCAGCATCCGTTCGCATGGACCTGAATTTGTAGAATTTGAAAATGTGATAATTCATCCCCACCCGATACGAGTAGTAAAATATGGGTCCTTTGGATTCCAAGCGAATCAGCAAAGCCACCAGTAAAAACAAGGGGCTGAGGAATAGAATCAGTAAAGAAGCCACAAGGATGTCAAAGCTTCGTTTGATTTTAGGAACTTTGGGAGCGGATAGTTTTTTCGATCTTTTCATGAAACAAAATTAGCTTACCTACTACCAAAACAGCCTAAATTACGCCAATTGACCGTTTTTTGCCGATCAATGGACTGCATCAGACGATAAGTAGTTTGGGTAAATTTTGACAAAAAAGGACACAAAAAAACCCGACTGAATCAGTCGGGTTTTTTCGCAGGTGTTAAGCTTATTTTTTAAAAACCTTGTTCTTATTTCTATATCCATCATGATTTCTGTACCAATCCATGTAAGAATAGCCGGAGCTTTTAGCCCATGTATCAAAGAGCAGGTGAGCCCCCCGCACATCGACATTTTCTACCGGATAATCAAAGCTTTCTGGTAGGTGAATCGCCCAGGGCAAGCTCGTTTTGGAAACGTAATACTTTCCTTGAGCCGGATTGGTTCCATCATTGGCCGTACCAAATAGCTCTGTATGCGCTAAGTCGGTTGGCTTATAGCCTGGTAGATGCACTTCTCTTCCCCTATCCTGGGAAACGATCAGGAAGGGATTGTAAGGCGCTGTTCCGATTTCAGAAAGAGTCACTGGGGAGGAAAGGACAATTTCAAGATTCACCTCTCGGTCTGGAAGTGCTGGCTGGCCGATTTCAGTATTAATAAAACTACTCACACCGAATAATTGGTGGACATTATCGGCCACAATAAACACGGCTTTGCTCTGTCCCGCTTCGGTTCCATTGGGATTGAGTTTGATTAGATTTGGTCCCAAATTCGAGCCTGTTGCAGAAAGCACTGCGCTGCTAGGGAGGTTTGTGGCAAAACCGAATCCATTTCTATATCCTGCTCCGGCCGCACGAAACTTAAACTTCGCATCCAATTCAGCCACCCGGTTGGAACTATTCATAACGAACTGAAAACGATAGTCCACCACCAGATCATTGAAGTCATAGTCCCCCATATTTGGCCAATTGTCTTCGAAAGCCAAGCTACCGAAGGTACTTGCGGAAGGATAGTAACTATTGTAAGCTCTGTTTGGATCATCCGGATATTCGTCGAGCGTGTCATTTATTCCATCATTGTCTCGGTCCAAAGTCCCAGGTCTATCAATGGGGCTTACATTGACGGTCGAGATAGCTTTCACAGGATTTGAAGAAATAAATAAAATGGCATCATTAAAGTCTTGGTCGCAAGAATTTGAATCTCTACGAACATCTTCGAAACCCAACAAGAACTGCTTATTTTCCTCATCCCAAAGCAACACATTATGTTGTTTTAGATTTGGATCCGACTCAGGATTTAGCCTTTTATCAGCAAAAAGTGCATAAGGATAACCAGCCACTTCACTGCCAGTCCATCCATTGGCCAATAGCACAATTCCTATAGAAACTCCTGGTTCGAATCTACCGAGTCTCACTTTGTGTCCAGACTCAAGAGATCCCCCACTTCCTTTCTTTGATAGATTTGGAAATAGGATTGTGATCTCTTCAATGTCAGCTATCGTTTGGGGCGGACTTTGGGTGGGATAGGTATAAAAGCCAATTGAATTTCGCCAGCCAGCACCTTCATGGACAAAGGTGAACCAAACATCCGCTGTCTCTAGAATATCTAGCGTAGTCTTTTTGCCTTCAGCCAGATAAGTAGGATGAAAAGTAGGGACAGGCTTGCTTTCTGGCAAGGATGCATTGATATACTCGAGCAAAGTAGATGAAATGTATTCCCGTTGAGGCTCTAGATTTGATGGCAAACCGCTAGAATTATAGCTAGCCGCATAGACTAGCTTGAAGGAATTATTCACTCTGGCATAAACTCTTGAATCTGGATCGTCAAAGGTCTCCTCATAGGGAAGGACCTGATTTTCATTAACAGATCCTAGGTAGTCAAAGGTGATACGATCATTATCCACTGGAAGCAGGACCTTTTCGGTAATTCCGATGTAATTGGCCTCTAGGAAAACAGAATTAACTGCCGAGGGCAAAGAAATCTCTTGCTGTAACAATCCTTTGGCATCCGTAAAGCCCACAAAAAGCTCACTAGCAGACTCTGGGTCGGTAAGCTTGATTTTCACTCCAGAAAAAGGAAGTCCTTTTTCGTCAGCGATATTGGCAATAAAGTTGACAGAATTAGTGAGGCTAAAGTCAAAATTTCCATACTCATTGGTGGAGAGCTGCTGCTCTGCATCTTTGGTTTCTTTGACAAAATCAGGCTCCTGCACACAGGAAAATAGCCCAAATGCCAAAAGGATGAGATATATATTTTTCATGACAGATGGATTAGGCTACAGTAGAGAAAGTACCTACTTGAGTGAAAGCTGGTAAATGGCAGTTGACGCGCAACTTAAGCTCGGCAGGGTTGAAAGGTTTGCTAATGCTATCCTTTGCTCCCCATTGGAAAGCTCGAATTCGCTGTTCACTTTTATCCTGATCTGTAAGGATAATTAATGGGATATTCTTGTGACTGGATAGATGACTAATTCTGTGGATGCTAGATCCATTAGGATCTGCTGGGAAATCAGCTAGAATTAGATCCGCGTCATGGTTTTTCAACCAATTGAGCGCAAGATCTACATCTGAAACTGCCTTCACTTCATAATCGCTTCCAAAGTAATTCGCCAAAAACAGGCGCATCATGTCGTGATCTTCGATGAGTAAAATGGTCTTCATATCTATTTCTTTTCTTTCGATTGCATCAAAAGTAGCTGTAGGGCTTTGCTCGAAATAGATTAAAAGACCAGAGTGAGGGCTTCGGCGATGAGTGGAAACTTTCCTTCGATAAGTGGAAGGGCTTATGGTGTTTAAAAATCCTTATCCGTAATAATTCCGACTAGGTGCCCTCTTTCTACCACAGGGAGACAACCTATTCGGTGTTTCTCCATCAAGTCTTTGGCCTCCGCTAATGGCGTTTGGGGATGTGTAACGAAAATTTCATGTACCATAAGTTCATCCACCATCGCTCCCGCATCCAAACTAGCTATATTATTCAAGTGCGTCCAGGTGAGCAGCCCACAAAGCTGCCCCGTCTCATCCTCTACTGGCACGTGGTGGATATTCTTCCATTTCATGATTTGTGTTGCCATTTCTGCAGAATCAGACTTATTCACAGTAAAAAGCAGTGTACTCATTTTGTGAGCCACCACTTTTGGAGTGCTACCCAAGCCATTTATGGGAGAGGCTTCTGGCCACTGATGGATAGGTATGCCCTGTCCCTGAAAAAATTGAATGTTTTTCACCAGATCCAAAATCGCATGATCGGTTCGATTTCCGGGTTTTAATGCTCTATAATTCTTAATCATCCATTCAGACCCGGTACTTCCATATACCCGACTTGAGATTATTCCGAGTAGTTTTTCTATATCCTTTGCATCAATACCCGCTTTTTCCAAGCCTATTTTTGCTACTGGTAAAAGTTCATCTAGGATCAAATCCTCAACGCGCACGTCACTCCCCATCCAGCACATTTGTGCTCGTTTGCCTACTCTCGCTGCGTTGATAAAATTTGCTTTGGCGTCACTGAAATTCATGCTCTCATGAATATTGTCATACTTCTTGGGCCTGCCATGCATCAATCCAGCCCAAAAGGCAAGGTTAGCTAATTCATCTAAAGTAGATGGCCCCGCGGGCAAATATCGATTTTCAATTCGTAAATGAGCAACTCCTTTGCTGGCTCCGTAGCAAGGGCGATTCCATCGATAGATGGTACCGTTATGAAGATTTAAAGCTTCCAACTTAGGTACCTCACCATTTTTTACTGCTTTCAGTGAGTCTCCCTGAATCTCTTTTCCTAAGATCACACGATAGTTTGCAATTTCATTTTTGAAATAATCAATCACATCTCCATCAGCCCAGGCATGACCAAAAGTTACTCGTGCCAATTGCTCTTTGAGCGCATAAGTAGAGGGTCGGGAGTCTATACTTTGCTGAAACAATCCAATCCGGGTCTCCGCCCAAAGTTCACGGCCTAATAGCAAGGGAGAGTTACAAGCAACAGCCAAGCAAGGTCCAGATATCGCTTGTGCCCAATTGTACGAAGCCCGGAAATCATCCGGATCAATCTGATAATGAAGCTGAAAGCTGGTATTACATGCCTCAAAAAGCACCGACTCATGTTGGATTGAAAGCTCATCCACTCCTGTCAGGAAAAGCGAAAAATCTCCGCGCTTGAGTTGTTTGAAACGTTCATTTAAGGCTCTGTAGCGCGGAAGGGGTGTCATGTATTCGTCTTCCAGCTCTCGCTTGGTAATGCTCGGCAAAATTCCTGTGAGCAAAATATCTTCATTAAATTTTTTCGCTTTTTCTCTGGCAAGATCCAGTAGCGAATTAAGTTGGGAAAGCATTTTCGCCAATGCATTTCCTTTAAACTCGACTGGATCAAGGTTGATTTCAAGATTGTAAAGAGCAAGCTCCGAAGTAAAATGATCATCGTTAATAAGCTCTAAAATCTCCAAGGCTTTGGCAGAAGGTCTTCCCAATTTGTCAATAAGGCAAAACTCCTGTTCGGCTCCGATTCTTGTGATTCCTTTTTCGATTTTGCCCTTTTGCAACAAAACCTTCAAGGCCTCTAAATCCGACAATAAATGCGAAGAGAAACGAGCCTTCTGCGCATCGGAAAAAGTTTGTTCAATTTTTAAGTCCCCCATGATCGCTAAAGTATTATCAAACCAAAAAGAAAGAACTGCGGCAATGCAAGGACAAAGCTGATTTTCGTCAGAAAAATGAATTAATGGTGATCAGAGTTTGCATAGTGTTCTAGGATCAAATCTCTACCAAAATCTCCGTCAAAATCCCTCCAAACAGTGTGAATATGGTTTGCACCAGACTGAGAATTGTCAAACTCAAGTAGAAATGACAATCCCTGAATTCGATAATAATGGGCAGATCCCTTTTCTCTGGCTCCAACCCATCCAAACCTTAGGTGCTCCATTCCTTCATCCTCCACTTGTCTTCTTTTCTTGTTCGACAGAGCCTTGGGTAGGGCGCTGAGGTATTCATCAATGATCTTTATTAGCGTTTTTTTCTGTTGAGGATTTAAGCTCGAATAAGTTATTCCTACAGGATCTAATGGGTCTGCCTTGGGAATGTTTCTCGTAGTTATCTCCCTCATGGGTTCTTCTTGAAAAATTGCTATTTCCAACTGATCGGAATTCATCGAATTGATTAATTCAAAACCTAGATCTTCTTCCATTTTCAGCGTACGCTCCCCTTCTCGAGGTCCACTCGGAATAGTGGCTGGGTTTGATCCAAAAAATCGAGGAGTGGCAACCACTTCATCTCCGACTATTGTAAAATTAAGTGAAATGTGATGTCCCTCAAATGACCAAGCCCAAGGACTATCCCCTGAAGGATCACCATAAAAACTTACATAGTAAGCCCCTGGATCACGCATCACCGAATCTCCAGACATGGACCTCAAAACTGCTTCAAGGCCCATAATCTGCTCTATTTTTTCAACCCCTGACTTGGAAAGATACGTTTTGAAAAGGGACTGAAGCGCTTCACGCTGATTGTTGTTGAGCTCCTTTAAAGATACCCCTTCACGCTGGTACATACTACTTGGAACAAAATGCCAATTGGTCTTTTCAGAATGATCAAATTCTAGCTGAGCCTTTTGTAAAAGCTCTGGACTTAAGCTATTGAGGAAATCTTTGGCTGGATCCTTTTTCATTTTCATGAAAATGAAGGACAAAAGAAGTAAGGTCGGAAGCAGGGCGTAAATCAGCTTTTTCATAGCAGGGGTTCTTTTTGGGTCTTCTTCCAATCTACGCAATAAAATCAAAAAAGCCTCTGATCAAATTCATGACCAGAGGCTTAGACTCAATCTATATTTCAATTAGAAAGGATATTTTCCTTGCTCTATCATGTAATCAGCCACTTGTCTTCTTAGTACTTTGGTGTTGACAAGCGGTGCTTTAGTATAGCGCTTCAAACCCATGAGCATCACCTTTTGCTCATCTCCAGTGGTAAAGCAAGCGATTGCTTCTTTAGCCGCAGCAGTAATTTTGTCCACCGCTTCTGATAGATAAACTCGGCTCATTGCCAATTGATTTGAAACAGCTTCTTCACCTTTGATGCTGGCAAGCTTCTCGGTACGAAGGAGTGCGGATTCTGCCGCATAAATCTCAATCATAACATCTGCAAGATTCATCATGATCTCTTGCTCGTCTTCGATTTTATCCTGAAGAGCCATTGCAGCTTTTCCTCCTACCATCAAAAAGACCTTTTTCAGGTTTTTAAGAACTTCTTTTTCTTCAGCCAAAAACTGAGAATTATCGATAGAAGTGAAAGAAGGAACAGATGTCAATTCTTTAGAAACAGCCATGGCCGGCTCAAAGAGATTGATTTCACCTTTCATAGCCTTCTTCAACAACATTCCAACCATGAGCATACGGTTGATTTCGTTGGTACCTTCATAGATTCTGGCAATCCGAGCATCTCTATACGCTCTTTCCATAGGAGCATCAGCAGAATAGCCCATACCACCATAAACCTGCACGCCTTGATCCACTACATAATCCAATACTTCAGATCCATGAACCTTGGCAATAGCACACTCGAGCGCAAATTCCTCTACACCTTTTAGCTTAGCTTGGTTTTCTTCCATTCCTTTTGCCGCCAATTCATCGATTCTATCTTCGATATCTTGTCCTGCTCTGTAGCATAAAGACTCAGATGCGTAAGTTTTGATCGCCATTTCAGCAAGCTTTGCCTTCACAGCTCCGAATGAGTTGATGCTAACGCCAAATTGCTTACGCTCGGAAGAATATTTGATAGCAAGGCTAGTCACGGTTCGCGTACCGCCTAGTACACCAGCTCCCAACTTCACACGTCCAATATTCAGGATATTCACCGCGATCTTAAAGCCATTTTGCCTATCTGAAAGCATGTTTTCCACAGGAACTTTGCAATCATTGAAAAAGACCTGACGGGTAGAAGACCCTTTAATTCCCATCTTCTTTTCCTCTTCGTTCATGGTGATTCCACCAAAGGATTTCTCCACGATGAAAGCGGTAAGATTTTTATCGTCTTCGATTTTGGCAAAAACGATGAAAACGTCTGCAAAGCCAGCATTGGAGATCCACATTTTCTGTCCATTCAGCATGTAATGCTTTCCATCCTCTGTCAGTGTGGCTTTGGTTTTACCACTATTGGCATCCGATCCAGCATCCGGCTCAGTCAAGCAATAGCAAGCTGCCCACTCACCTGTAGCGAGTTTTGGTAAATACTTCGCTTTCTGCTCCTCTGTACCGTAGTACAAAATCGGAAGTGTACCGATCCCAGTGTGTGCACCATAGGTGGTGGAGAATGAACCCGCAGCGCCAATAATATCAGCGATAAGCATAGACGAGTTAAAGCTCATGCCCATTCCTCCATACTGCTCTGGAACAGAAATACCCAAAAGACCCAAATCTCCTGCTTTCTTGAAAATAGAGGGAACCAGGTCAGGATTCTTCATACTGTCAATTTCCTCGATATTCGGAGTGATTTCCGTATCGATAAAGTCTTGACATGCCTGCGCCATCATGCGCTGCTCTTCTGTGAATTGCTCTGGGATAAATACCTCCCGAGCCTTTACGTCTTTGATTAGGAATTCTCCTCCATTGAGGGAAT
The DNA here is from genome assembly GCF_042649705.1 of Algoriphagus namhaensis. Lineage (NCBI taxonomy): Bacteria > Pseudomonadati > Bacteroidota > Cytophagia > Cytophagales > Cyclobacteriaceae > Algoriphagus > Algoriphagus namhaensis. The sequence goes on along the minus strand of NZ_JBHRZS010000006.1, from coordinate 868,485 downwards.
TTTCAACTACTGTTTCCATTTTATTCTATTTCTTGTTTTCTAATTATTTGAGCAGCTCGTAGACTCCGGCCACACCCTGACCTCCACCCACACAGGCTGTCACCATTCCATATTTCTTGTTCTGTCTTCTCATTTCATTGAAAAGCTGCACAGAGAGTTTAGCTCCGGTACATCCAAGTGGGTGACCAAGTGCTACTGCTCCACCATTTACATTCACGATATCAGGATTCAAATCCAAAGATTTAATCACTGCCAAGCCTTGCGCCGCAAAGGCTTCATTCAACTCGATCATTTCTATATCGGAAAGCTTTAGTCCTGCCTGATCCAATGCCTTTGGAACGGCCTCCTTTGGCCCGATTCCCATGATTCTTGGATCCACACCTGCTACAGAATAAGACATCATTCTTGCTACAGGCTCAAGGTTTAATTCTTTAACCATTCGCTCTGACATGACAACCACGAAAGCGGCCCCGTCACTGGTTTGTGAAGAGTTCCCTGCAGTCACCTGTCCACCCTGCTTGAAAACTGGTCTCAGCTTAGCTAAGCCCTCCATAGACGTACCTGGTCGAGGTCCCTCGTCAGTATCTACTACATACTTTCGAACTTTTTTCTTACCCGATTCATCTAGGTATGTTTCTTCCACTTCAACAGGGACAATTTCATCCTTGAATTTCCCGGCAGCAATCGCTGCTAAAGCTTTATCGTGTGACCCTACAGAAAAAGCATCGGCTTCCTCTCTAGTGATATCATATTCTTTAGCCAATTCCTCAGCAGTAAGGCCCATACTTAAATAATAGCTCGGGTGCTCAGACGCGATTTTCCAGTTCAAAGCAGTTTTGTATCCCATCATTGGAACTAAGGACATTGACTCTGTACCTCCAGCGATAATACAATCTGCCATACCAGCATTGATTTTGGCGGAAGCCAAAGCAATAGCCTCGAGTCCTGAACCGCAATATCTATTGATGATGAAACCTGGGTTGTCTATACCCAATGCCAAAAGGGAAATCATTCGTCCCATTTGCATGCCTTGCTCGGCTTCGGGTACTGCATTCCCTACGATCAGATCCTGTACGTGTTTAGTTTCTAATCCAGGAGTATTTGCTACCAAATGCTTGATTACATCCGCAGCTAGATCATCTGGTCTATAAAACCGGAAACCTCCTTTTTTTGATTTCCCAACGGCCGATCTATATCCATTAACTATATATGCATCCATGATTTTTATTTTTTAGATTTTTAATAATTAGAGGTTAAAAAGATCAGTTTCTCAATGGCTTACCCTTGAACAAAATGCTATGAATTCGCTCAAGAGTCTTTTGCTCACCCGTTAAACTCAGGAAAGCTTCTCTTTCTAGGTCTAGCAAGTACTGCTCAGAGACAAGAGTAGGAGCAGAAAGGTCACCTCCAGACATCACCCATGCCAGCTTTCGTGCTATCAAAGCATCATGATCTGAGATGTAAGCTCCGTACTGCATTCCAGTAATTCCTGCTTCAAACAAGGCCAAAGAAGTTTTTCCAAGAACCTTAATATTTGTTTGCTGAATCGGTTGGGTATAACCGGCAGCTTGCATTTCAATTACCTTTTGCTTGGCTTCTGCCAATTGTCTTTTACGGTTCAGCGTAATTCCATCTGTCGGTCTGAGGTAACCTAGATTTTTGGCTTCCACTGCAGAGGTGGCTACTTTTGCAGTGGCAATGTTCATAAAGTACTCCTGCAATTGGTTTACTTCCACGTCACCTTCGATTAGGCTATTTGAGAATCGAAGTGTCATTTCTTTGGTACCACCACCAGCAGGGATCAAACCAACACCCACTTCAACTAGACCCATATACAACTCTGCATGAGCTTGAATATGATCTGAATGAAGCGAAAGCTCGCATCCACCACCCAAAGCCATGTTATGAGGAGCTACCACAACCGGAACTGAAGAAAATCTTGCTCGCATCATGGTGTTTTGGAACTGTGCGATCATCATGTTGATTTCGTCAAACTCCTGATCCCCTGCAAACATAAATAGCATTGCCAGATTGGCTCCTGCAGAGAAATTAGCCCCTTCATTTCCAATAACAAGACCTTTGTAAGACTTTTCAGCCATGGAAATCGCCGTATTGATTCCTTCGATTACTTCCTGTCCCATAGAGTTCATCTTACTATGGAATTCAAGATTGATCACGTCATCACCCATATCATAGATGGTGGCTCCAGCATTTCCCCATACCTTCTTGCCTGCAGCTTTCAATGTATCGAGGATAATGAAGTCATCCATTCCAGGGATTTCCTTATAAGATTTACTTGGAATATCGTAGTAAAGCTTTCTTCCTCCATCCACTTTATAGAAAGACTCATGACCTGCATCAAGCATTTCATGAACCCAAGCTGCTGCTTTTTCACCAGCCGCTTCCATTTTTTCGACGGTATCTCTAACGCCTAAAACGTCCCAAGTTTCGAAGGGCCCAAGCTCCCAGCCAAATCCTGCTGAAACCGCCTGATCGATTCGATAAAGTTCATCAGAAATTTCAGGAATTCGATTTGAGCAATATTTAAAAGAATCATAGAAAGTCGCACGGTAAAATTCACCTGCTCTGTCATCAAAATTCACTAAGAATTTGATCCTCTCTTTCAAGTCCTCAATTCCCTTAGAGGCTTCTAAAGCCTTAAAGCTTGGCTTTTCTACTGGCTTGTACTCAAAGGTGTTGAAATCAAGCTCTTTAAGTTCTTTTTTACCGTCCTTATGACGGATCATTTTGAAATAACCCTGGCCAGTCTTATCTCCAAACCATTTATTTTTATAAAGGACCTCTACAATATTTGGGAGCTTAAACTTATCCCTTGATTCATCGTGAGGAAGGACTTTATACAAGTTATTGGCAACATTGACGGTGGTATCCAACCCGACCACATCCATGGTTCTGAATGTGGCAGACTTGGCTCGGCCAATGATAGTGCCAGTAAGTTTATCCACTTCAGATACTCCCATACCCATTTTCTCAATGGTATGCATAGCTGAAATGATGGCATACACTCCAATTCTATTGGCAATAAATGCAGGAGTATCCTTACAAAGGACAGTTTCTTTACCCAGCATTTTATCCCCATACTCCATCAAAAAGTCTATGATTTCCGGATTAGTCTTTGGACCAGGAATGATCTCCAAGAGTCTCAAATAACGCGGCGGATTGAAAAAGTGAGTTCCAGCAAAATTCACTTGAAAGTCTTCACTTCTTCCTTCGCACATCATGTGCATCGGAATACCTGAAGTGTTGGAAGTAATGAGACTTCCTGGCTTTCTGTATTTTTCTACCTTCTCGAAAAGCTGCTGCTTGATGTCAAGTCTTTCTACGACCACTTCCATCACCCAATCATAATCCTTGATTTTAGCAAGATCATCGTCGAAGTTTCCTGTGGTAATGCGGCTTGCAAAAGCTTTGTCATAAATCGCTGATGGATTTGACTTCAAAGTATTGGCCAAGGCATCATTCACGATTCTATTTCTTACGACCGGATGTTCTTTTGTCAGGCCTTTCTTCTGTTCCATTTCGTTTAGTTCGAATGGAACAATATCTAGTAGAAGTACTTCTACACCGATATTGGCAAAGTGACAGGCTATCCTTGAGCCCATGACACCTGAACCTAAAACGGCGACTTTTTTAATGCTTCGATTCATGTTATTTGTGGCTTATTGTTCTAGTTTAAAATTCAATTATTGACTTTTGTAGTTCAGTTTCGTTTTCAGCTTGAACCTGCTCTATGACTAATTGGATCTTTCGGAAGACTTCAAAGAAATTGTCCAATTCTTCTTCTGAGACGATTTCTCGCACTTGCTCGTTAAAGAGTTTGATAGTTTGAACCGAAATTTCCTTTTTCCTCTTGCCTTCAGGCGTAAGGTAAATCCTCACAGAGCGCTTGTCCTGTGCATCTGGCTTTTTATAAACGAGGTTTTTTTCTTCCATCGTTTTAAGCATTCGCGTCAGGCTTCGGGTCTCCAGACCAATCATCGGTGCAATTTTCGTCGCAGGCGTTCCTTCCTTTGAATTGATGTTGATCAATACAAATCCAATTGCCGTAGTAAAGTCCTCTTTAGCTGCTTGTTGATTATACATCCTAGAAATCGCATGCCATGCGCTCTTAATGTGATAATCGACTGTTTCTTCTCTCTTCATGGATTTCATTTTCCTAAGGGAGGACTAATGTAAAAAAAAATAGTATGCATGCATACAAAATTGGAAAAATAATTATGCATGCATCACAAATTAATCCCTTCTAAAAGGCAGATTCCTGCTATAAAATTTCAACCAATCAGGATATAAATGAAAAAAACGAAACAAAATATAGATTTTGCTTCGTTTTCAATAGGAAGTTTTGAAGATGCATTCCGATTATTTTTTCATGTATTCGAGCCGCTAAAGCTTATAAAGTTCTTCAAGTTCATTTTCGAATTTTGCCTTGATCACTTTTCGCTTCAATTTCATAGTAGGAGTGAGCTCTCCCGATTCCACCCCCCAAGACCTAGGTAGAAGCGTGAACTTTTTAATTTGCTCCCACTTGCCAAAGTATTTGTTTAAGCCATCTATCTCTCGTTGGTATTTGCTTAATATCTCGGCTTTTTGGATCATCTCGGCATCCTCGGTATAGGGAATACCTTTATGCTTGCAATAGTCACGAAGGCCATCAAAGCTCGGAACAATAATGGCAGAGGGGAATTTTTTATTTTCACCGACCACCATCAATTGCTCGATAAGACTTGACTCCTTAAACTTATTTTCCATCACCTGAGGAGCTATATACTTTCCTCCTGAGGTTTTGAACATTTCTTTCTTTCGGTCTGTAATTTTCAGATATCGGCCGTCCAATTCGCCTATATCTCCGGTGTGAAACCAACCATCCTTGATGGCTTCCGCAGTAAGTTCGGGTTCTTTATAATAACCCATCATCACATTGGGTCCTTTCACAAGGATCTCCCCATCTTCAGCAATCTTGACCTCAACATCCTCAATTATTTTTCCAACAGAGCCGATCCGCATTTCTTCTTTGGTACAAATGGATGCTGAAACTACAGGAGAGGTTTCAGTAAGACCATAGCCCTCACATACACGGATTCCTGCTGCCCAAAAAACCCGAGCCAATCGTGGCTGCAATGCAGAGGCACCTGAATTGATCTGCATCACCTCTCCACCCAAAGCCTCACGCCATTTACTGAAAATGATTTTGTTTGCCATTTTGAGCTGCCAATCATACCATCTTCCCATATCAGCAGCTGGGTCATATTTATGACCGAGATTAAGAGCCCAGAAAAATAGATTCTTTTTTATGCCAGAAAGCTCATATCCTTTAGCAACGATTTTGTCATAGATTTTCTCGAGTAATCGTGGAACTGTATTAAAAACTTGAGGTTTGATCTCCTTCAAATTATCAGCGATCGTTTCCATGCTCTCAGCGTAATAGACAGAGTAACCGATATAATAGAAAGCAAAAGAGGAAGCACGCTCATAAATATGACATAGTGGGAGGAAGCTAAGAGCTCTAGAGGTTCCAGGCTCTGGAGTCATAATTTTTTCAATGTTCAAAACATTAGAAACGACATTCGAATGTTTTAGCATTACTCCCTTAGGCCTGCCGGTTGTTCCACTGGTATAAATAATAGTAAATAGATCTAACTCAGTGACATTTTCCTTAGCTGATTCTAACTTTTCCAAATCACCATTTACTCCGGTAGCCAAAAAATCTTCCCAAAATTCAGCGCCTTTTAATCTTTGAAAAGAAAAAATCTTTCTGTCTCTAGATACCTTGGAAGCTTTTTTAAGAATCTCTTCGTTCCCAACAAAAATAGTTTTAACCTCAGCGTGATTAAAAATATACTCGTAATCATCAGATGTAATGGTAGGATACATAGGTACAGATACGGCACCTATTTGCTGTAGAGCAAAATCTACAAAATTCCATTCTGGGCAATTGTCTGAAATGATGGCGACCTTATCCCCAGCTCCAATTCCAGAATTGATAAATGCTAAGCTAAGATTGTCTACAATCTCTTTGACGTCCCTGGAAGAATAGGTCTTCCACGTTGCATTTTCTTTTTTTGCAAGCGTGACTTCCTTATCGTATTTAGTTATTTGAAAAGGAATTAGATCAAAGAGTCGTTTGATTTCCATCGATTTTGGGTTCTGGTTAACCCTCTAATATTACCAAATGGAGTAAGCTTTTACAAGGTATTCAGTGAATTACCAACATCTTATTTATTTAAATAGATTAATTAATTAAAATCTTTTATGGTTACTATTAAGGGTGTGGATTTGTGGGTAAGTGATCCATATAGCTTTATCAACTTTTTGAGGTTTAAAAAGGATGATATTATCCCCATCTTATTCACATTCAAAATTCTTAAAATCAGTGTGTTATAAGGTTGTTGACATAATTTCGTTTTATTGTGACCAAATTACTGTGGGTAAAAATTGTGTGGGTTTCTTGTCCTTGAAGTGTTGATAAATGAAGGGATATCCCCGTTTTATTGGTGAATCGGTTTTTCAATTTTAGGAGATGGTGATAACTTTCATTTGTACCCTCGTTGGCAGTAGAGTTATGCACGGGTAATAGGGGCTTATCCACAAGGCTAATTCTTTAGAATTCCAGTGTTTGGGACACTGTTGATCTGTAAAGTATTGATAGACCAGCCACCACGAATCATGATGGTTTGTTCATTGGTTTCAGGGTCTTGGAAGTAATATACTTTTTCTGCTTGTCGCTTTAAGCTAAAGTCACCCGGGTCCCATTCCCCGTTTTGATTGTCATCTTCAATGACCTTTATTTTATAAGTACCAGGCTCAATAAGAGTAAAAGAGAAGGCATTTTCATTTTCTAGAATCAGTTCTTTAACGAGTTCGTCTTTGGCAGTGAGCAACTGGACTATCAGTGAGGGATGGTCTGTTTGTATCGTTCCTGCAATTTCATCTGCCAACCCTTCTCTTTGTAGCTTGCGGAAATTAGCTTTTATCAGTTTGGAATTGTATTCACCCTCAATATCTCTAAAGGTGGAATCTGATGCTATGAGGGTGAAGATATTAAATGAGAGAGAGTCTGGAATGTTCATTAAAATATCCAATTGATCGAGTTTGGCAGAATCTCGCCAGTATAACATGCTGGGAGCAATTGGAAATATAGAAGCCGTGTCATATGAGACGAAAAGGGAATCAAAGCTGATTTGTGTCACGGGTTTGGTAAAAGTGAGCTCCATTTTTAATTCCTGATAGAAGCTTTTTCCTGATGCAACAGTGACGTTTAATTCATCCTTTCGGCGATCACTCGCTTCAAACTTCGCCCAAATTAAAGTATCTAAGCTTTGTTGAATCGAATCCTTAGCTTTCACTTGTATCAGAAGACTATCTGTTGTGGGTGACTCTCGGTATAGTTTAACTCGATCCTTTTCTACTTTATGCAGGATCTGTTGATTTTTGTCGTCCGGGATAATCTCAATTTCTCTTAGTCCTTTATTGAATACTAATTGATAGGAAGAACCCGTTGTGGATGATCGTGTTAGTTTGAAAGCTGTTTGATCCGCTTTTGCTAAATTAAAGTGTAATATTTTTTCACTCTGTGGATCTATGATCAATGTGTCGGAGATGAATGCAAACTCTTCAGTTTTAAATTCGGCTTTTAATGAATTATTGGCATCTAGCCAGGCATAAGCCAGATAAGCGCCAGAGCGAAGGTTTTCAAGCTTAAATTGTCCCAAGGAATCAACCTGAGCGATGTAATAGGGAGGTGCGGTGAATACATCTGTGGTGTCGTTGGCTTCGTAAAGGCCTACTAAGACATCATCATAAACTGTTTGGCGGTCGGGAAACAAGAAATTTGTCCTACCCGTGACTACTAGGCTGTCGATGGTTGGGCCTGTTGAAAAAACTATTTTTAACTGCTCCGCTGGATTTCCTTCGGATAAATCTTGAATCGATTTCTGAAAGTTGAAAACGTATGTTGTATTAGGTTCTAATTCCTGATTGAGTTCTACAGTAACTTTGTTCTTTAGTGCGGTGGTAATAACCTCATCTTTGTTGAGGCGAGGAGTAATAATGATGTTTTTGTTGGGGTTATCGAGTTTAATGTATTCGTCAAACTCTATCCAAATCTCCTTAGGATTTACGTTAAGTGATTGGTTTTCAGGATATTGAGCTAATACTTTTGGTGGTGTTTCATCTCGTGGACCTCCAGTTGGAGTGCTTTGTTTTGCACAGCTCCATAGAATAATCATGGGTAAGATGAGGGCGATATATTGGCTCTTTTTCAAGGTTTTCTAAATATATATAAGTTGCTTGAGTAAGAAGGCCTTTTGGCTTTTGAGGCTTGGATATTTGAGTTTAGGCCATTTTTAAAAGCTTGAAAATACGTTTTTAGCTTAGATTGCTTTGGACTTTGATATCCTTCAGAAAGTAATGAGACATAGAAGCTATCAAATTTAAGTGGTTTGCTTTCTATGTGCTCTAATCCAAATTTTTCCCCAAAGGTCATCATAGCTTGGTGGGTAAAGTGGTATAAGTGCCGGGGTACGTCCCATCCTGCCCAATATTCCTTATATAATTGAGCATCAGGACTTTCTGGATTAGGAACGGCAATAAAGATATACCCACCAGGATTGAGATGGCTAAGTAATTTATTTACTGTGTCATCGAGTTCATGTATGTGTTCTAGGACATGATAAAGCGTGATGACGTCAAACTTGAGGCCTTTTATCAGCTGTTGGAGCGATGCATAAACTTTCTCCTTGAGTTTGGTTGAAGCAATAGCTCTTGCCTTATCGTTTGGTTCTATTCCGAATGCTGACCATTCTTGTTTGCTCGCTTGTAATATGAATTCACCAGTGCCACAGCCGTAGTCAAGTAATGTCCCTTTTGTGACAAACTGATTAAGCTGCTTGATCTTTTGTTTGATCGAGTATTGTTTTACTTGCTGGTAAATGGTAGGTATTAGTCCTCCTGCGTCGTCTGAATGAGAATAGTACTCATCAAATTCGTAATAGGGTCCAATTTCGTTAGCTAATGGACGAGGACTGGTGAATAGCAGTCTGCAAGAAGTGCATTCTAAAACCTGAAAGCTTTCTTGACTTACAGCATGGTCAATGATGGTTTTTACGGATCGTATTTCTTTAGTTGAGCAAAGAGGGCATTGAGTTAAGGACTCGAGCATCGCACTAATTATTTTCCCAAATATACGGTGATAATGGAAAGGTCTGCAGGAGATACTCCACTGATGCGTGATGCCTGGCCTAGAGTTTCGGGGCGAATCTTAGAAAGCTTTTGTTTTCCTTCTGCAGATAGAGCCGTTATGTCGAGATAGTTGAAGGAACTTGGAATTTTAAAGTGTTCCATATTGCTCATTTTTTCAACCATTTGTTGCTCCTTTTGCAAATAGCTATCGTATTTGATTTGAATTTCTGCTTGCTCGATCTCGTCTTTTGAGAAGGTTGACAAGTATGAACTCAAATCGTTATCCATGCTTAGGAAGGTAGATAAGCCTATATTAGGCCGTTTAATTAGTTTTTCTACTGTAATTTTCTCATGTATAGGAGCTGAGTTAACCTCTTCAAGTGCCGAGTTAATTTCCTCCGGGCTGAGTTTCTTATCCTTGAGGTCATTTAATAAAGTATTTGTGTTCTTTTCTTTTTGAAGAACCTTGTTCATGCGTTCATCAGAGGCTAACCCTAATTTATGGCCTAAAGGAGTCAATCTTAAATCGGCATTATCCTGTCGTAGTAAAAGCCGGAACTCTGCACGCGATGTAAACATGCGGTAAGGTTCTTCGGTCCCTTTGTTGATTAAATCATCAATTAAAACCCCGATATATGCATCGGAACGCTTGAGAAGGAATGGTTCCTTTTCTTGAGTTTTTAATGAAGCGTTGATTCCAGCAATCAATCCTTGGCAAGCTGCTTCTTCATAGCCGGTTGTTCCATTAATTTGGCCAGCAAAGTAGAGGTTTTCGATTAATTGAGTTTCAAGAGTGAGGTTCAGTTGGGTAGGAGGGAAATAGTCATATTCGATCGCATATCCTGGTCTGAACATTTTTGCATTTTCAAAACCTTCAATTTTACGGAGAGCCTTGTATTGAATATCTTCGGGTAGAGAGGTGGAGAAACCATTGACATAGATTTCGACGGTATTCCAACCCTCTGGCTCAACGAAAATCTGATGTCTATCACGTTCTGCGAAACGATTGATTTTGTCTTCAATAGATGGACAATATCTTGGGCCAAGGCCTTGAATTCGCCCATTGAACATAGGAGACCGATCAAAACCTTCTTCTAAGCTTTTATGGACACTTGGATTGGTATAAGTAATCCAGCATGTTCTTTGCTCTGTTAATGTGGTTGTTTCGTCGGAATAGCTGAATTTTTCCGGGTTTTCATCTCCATATTGGATTTCCATTTTCGAATAGTCTAGACTTCGACCATCTACTCTTGGAGGAGTACCGGTTTTCATTCGTCCAGCTTCGAAGCCTAGTTCCACCAATTGTTCTGTAATTCCTCTGGCCGCAGATTCACCTGTTCGTCCACCACCAAACTGTTTTTCCCCAATATGGATAAGGCCATTTAAGAATGTTCCATTGGTAAGAACTACTGATTTGGCAAAAATTTCTATTCCAATCCCTGTTTCTACACCAATCACCCTTTTGTCCTTTACAATTAGGCTAGTCACCATTTCTTGCCAAAAATCTACATTTGGCGTGTTTTCTAGTGCTAACCGCCATTCTTCGGCAAATCTCATTCTATCATTTTGGCTTCTGGGGCTCCACATGGCCGGACCTTTTGATCTATTGAGCATACGGAATTGGATCATTGATTTATCTGAGATAATTCCAGATAAACCACCAAGAGCATCGATTTCACGTATGATTTGTCCTTTTGCCACACCTCCCATGGCTGGGTTACATGACATTTGTGCTATAGTGTTCATGTTCATGGTGCAAAGGAGAACCTTTGATCCCATGGTAGCTGCGGCATGTGCAGCTTCACATCCAGCATGCCCAGCGCCCACTACTATCACATCGTATTCTTGAAACATATTTTGAGGTGTTCCACGTGAAACAGTTTGGCTAGGTGCTTAGATGTTTCACGTGGAACAGTTAAATGGATTCGTATAAATTTATGGCTCGATCTTCTTGAGCTCTCATTTCTTTTGATTCTTTCGGAGACTTGTCTTTGTATCCGAGAAGGTGCAATAGTCCGTGACTAATAACTCGGCTTAGTTCTTCTTCTTCTTCAACATTGAGCTTTGATGCATTTTCTTTTACTCGCTCGATACTGATGAAAATATCACCTGAGATTTCATTTTCATTTTCAGAAGAATCGAAAGTGATGATATCGGTGTAATCATTGTGATTGAGATAATCCATGTTGATTTGCCAAAGATACTCATCAGAACAAAGAATGTAATTTAGATCCTTGATTTGTCGTCCTTTTTCAGAGGCTATACTTCTAAGCCATTTTTTTCTTCTGTTTTTCTCCTTTAGAGTAAAACTCGTGTCTTCAGAAAAAAAGGAAATTGCCATCTTAATTTAAATAGAAGCTGAGGGTGGCACGTTTGCCTCCATCTTCAAACTTGAATTCATCTGTCAAGTTTTTAATCAGGAATATACCTCTACCACCAGGTTTGTCAATGTTTTCTGGGGCTGTGGGATCATTTAGATTATTTGCGTCAAATCCATCACCTTCGTCCGAAATGACAAATTTCAACAAATCATCTTCCATCATCAACTCTAAATGTACCATCTTCGACTTGTCCTTGTTGTTGCCATGTATAATAGCGTTACTAACACACTCAGTTACCGAAATCATGATATTACCATAGATATCATCATTGATTTCAAATTTGTCTCTGGCATTGTCGATGAAGCTTTCTATCACTTTAATGTTATCTATTAAAGATGGTATTGATATTTTTATTGATTTCATCGGCGGAATGTTAATGAATTGGTAGAAAACATGGTTATTTCAATTCAATTCTTATGGGACAATGATCTGAGTGTTTGACGTTTGGCAAAATTACGGAACTTTTTACTTTATGTTTCATTTCATCTGAAGTCATATGGTAATCGATCCGCCAGCCTAAATTTTTGTTACGCGCATTTGCTCGATAACTCCACCAAGTGTAATGGTGTGGATCGTCGTGAAACTGACGAAAACTATCTGAAAAGCCGTTACTCGTAAGTTTATCCATCCAAGCTCTTTCTTCAGGCAAGAAACCAGAGCTATTTTTATTGGATACAGGATTATGAATATCTATCGCTTTATGACAAATATTGTAATCACCGCTAATTATAAGGTTTGGGTGGGATTTGAGTAAGCTCTGAGCGTAGTCATACATACTGTCCAGAAACTCATACTTTACTGTTTGCCGGATGTCGCCAGTCGTTCCGGACGGGAAATAGGCAGAAATAAATGAGAAGCCATCAAAATCTGCTTGAATGACACGGCCTTCTGCGTCAAACAATTCTTCCCCCATGCCATATTTGACATGATTTGGCTTGATTTTGCTGAGTATGGCGACTCCAGAATACCCCTTTTTTTCTGCGGGAAACCAGTAAGTTTCGTATCCAAGATCATGGAACTTTGCGAGTTCTACTTGATTTTCTAATGCTTTAACTTCTTGTAAACCAATGATATCTGGGTTTTCTTCTGCCAGCCACTCATCGAAACCTTTGTTGAGCGCTGCACGAATGCCATTTACATTGTAAGAGATAATTTTCATGAATTAAGGGATGCTGATTTGGTATTCGCGTTCAAAATAGTCGATAACCTGAATTTTTAGAAGTTTTTCTTGATCAAGCAGATCAATGTGAGGTAATTCTTTGACAAGTTTCCAATGTGGCCAGCCTTCTTGGTCTACATACTCTAATTCATAAAAGCCCTCAAAGCTCAGCACTTTACAAATTGCAATGTGCATTAAATCTTGTTTCTGCTCTTTACTAAAATTTTTAAGCCCTTGGCCAAGTTCCTGTACACCTATCAGAAAAAGGACGCCGTTCAGATCATTGGGTTTTTTTCCAATAGTATCCTTGAGACCTTCCAGCAGCCTGCCCCATCTTCTCTCAAACTCTAAATCCTTTTTCATTGTATAAATTATTGATTTTCAAGTAATTCCCAGTATTCAGTGGCTCGTCTCAAATGCGGAATAACGATAGTACCTCCGATCAAAGTAGCAATGGAAAATACCTCAAATACCTCGTCTTTACTGAGACCTAACTCATGGCATTTGCCCAGGTGGTATCTCACACAATCATCACAGCGTAAAACCATAGATGAAGCCAAACCAATCATTTCCTTGGTCCTAACATCTATTTTTCCTGCTGAGAAGGTGTTTGTATCTAAATTAAAGATACGTTTTATGACTTTATTATCTGCCCCGAGAATGCTCTCATTCATGCGGCTGCGGTATTCATTGAATTCTTCTGGGGTATTCATTATCTTAATTGATTATCTATTGGGCAAATATACTACGATCAAGCCCTATTTGGATACCAACAGACGAAGAGAGCAATGCGTTTATTTTTTGTGAAAGATTTTTTGGATTTGGTATTTCCCCGCAATTGTGAGCTGTGTGGTAAAGCCCTATTTGATTTCGAGTCTAATCTTTGCGTTCCTTGTAAGGGGACTTTACCAGTAACCAATTATCATCTCAGACCTTGGGACAATGACCTCAAGCAAAAAGTAGAAGGGCTTACGCAGGTTCGTATGGTGGTTTCTTTTCTAAGGTTTTCTAAGTCTGGAAAAAGCCAAAAACTGCTCCATGCTATCAAATATAAGGGAAAACCAAAGGTGGCTGAGGAGCTAGGGATGATTTATGGCACTATGCTTAAGGATAAACTTTTTGCCGATGTGGATTACATCGTGCCAGTTCCTTTGCATCTGATGAAGGAAAAAAGAAGGGGGTATAATCAAAGCGAGAAATTTGCGCAAGGTTTGTCTGCAAATCTGGAAATTCCAGTGCGTCAACTTTTAGAAAGAGTTAAATTTACCGATACTCAAACTGAAAAAACACGGCTGGAGCGATTAGAAAATGTACAAGGCGTATTTAAAGTCAAAAATGCAGAAATGGTCAAGAATTCAAGAATAATACTTGTCGATGATGTGATGACCACTGGAGCCACCCTCTGTTCCTGTGCCAATGAATTGCTTGGTGCAGGTGCAAAAAGCGTGGATTTCCTTACTATTGCAGCAGGAAATTGATTTGAAATGGATATAGAGCATTTGAAGTACCCGATTGGGAGATTTAAGCTTCCAGAAGTGGTCACGACAGACCAATTGGAATCTGCAATCACATACATTAGGAATTATCCTATCCTAATTAAAAATGCTTGTGAGAATCTGGACGAGACTTACTTGAATCTGGCTTACAGGCCGGGAGGCTGGACAGTGAAACAAGTGATCCACCATGTGGCGGATAGTCATATGAATGCATTTATCCGATTTAAATTGGCTTTGACAGAAGAGAATCCCGTGATAAAGCCGTATTTAGAGCATGAATGGGCTGTTTTGGCAGATATGAGTTTAGATATATCTCATTCTTTGGACATAATTGCTTCAGTGCATTTGAAATGGGCGACTATTCTTGATGCTATGAAGGATGATGAATTTGAACGTTGTTATTTTCACCCGGAGTCCAAATCATTAGTAAGTCTAAAGGAAGCTTGCCTCCTGTATCATTGGCATGGTGAGCACCATCTGGGACATATCCAATTACCTTCTTCGTACAAATAAGCCAAGAGCACTGCAAGTCAATACTTTATGCTTTTTACTTCAATAGAATTTGCAATTTTCTTACCCTTGGTTTTTGCGCTGTATTGGCTGACAGCAAAACATCGAAAAACACAGTTAGTAATTATTTTAGTTTCTAGCTATTTTTTTTACGCCTGGTGGGACTGGAGGTTTCTGGGTCTGATTATTTTCAGTTCACTCATTGACTTTCTCATTGGTCTGCAAATGGGAAAAACTACTTCCAAGCTCAAGAAAAAGCGTTTGCTTGGGTTGAGTTTGTTCACCAATTTGGGTCTTTTGGGGGTTTTCAAATATTTCAATTTTTTCCTTCAGTCTTTTTCCGAAGCCTTTTCACTTTTCGGACAAAATATGGCTGTAGCTAGGCTGGATATCGTTTTACCCGTTGGAATCAGCTTTTATACTTTTCAGACACTCAGCTATACCATTGATATTTACCGTGGTAAACTAAGTCCGACCAAAGACGTTTTGGCGTTTTTTAGTTTTGTTAGTTTTTTCCCCCAATTAGTGGCAGGTCCCATAGAAAGAGCCTCACATTTGCTTGGTCAATTCACGTCGCCTAGGCGTTTTGACTATGCTTTTGCAGTTTCGGGGGTTCGAATTTTCATTTGGGGATTTTTCAAGAAAGTTGTGATTGCCGATAATGCGGCCTCACTAGTAGATCTTATTTTTGCCAATTATTCGGATCAGTCCAGCGCAGCTTTGATGTTTGGTGCCATTCTGTTTGCCTTTCAAATTTATGGCGACTTCAGTGGCTACTCTGACATGGCAATTGGGCTTTCCAGGATTCTAGGCTTTGATTTGATGCTGAATTTCCGATTTCCTTATTTGGCACAAAACATTAATGATTTTTGGAAGAGATGGCATATTTCGCTTTCATCTTGGTTTAGGGATTATCTCTATATTCCTATCGGTGGGAGTCATGGATCTTCTCTTTTTGCCTTGCGAAATGTGATGATAGTTTTTGTAGTAAGTGGCTTTTGGCATGGTGCCAATTGGACCTTTATCGTCTGGGGCATCCTGCATGGTTTACTTTACATACCCATGTTTCTCAATAAGTCAAAACAAAACCTTACCGTTCACAAGCCTTTGCGAAGGTTGCCTAATATTTTCTTAACCTTCTCTCTCGTTTGTATCGCTTGGATATTTTTCAGAGCAGAGAGTCTGACAGATGCACTAGGTTATATTTATGGGTTGTTCACCAATTCAGGATCTGCAAATATGGTTTTGGCGTCCAATCAAAGGCTATTGGTTTTAGTTATTGTGATGATTTCCTCATTTGCCATGCTTTTTCTTGAATTTAAAGCGGAAATCAAGCAGAAATCAGAGGTATTGCTTCCGAGTTATGGTTTAGGTTTGCTGGTGTTAGCAATTGTATTTTTTGGCGCGTTTAATAATCCTGAGGACTTCATTTATTTTCAGTTCTGATGAAAAAATTCGTTACCAAAGGCCTGATTTATTTTCTCGGAATTCTGCTGATTTCAACTCTGCTTTCAGGCTTTGGACTTTGGCTTGTATCTAAAGGAAATTTTTACAAACCATCTTTTGTGGTTAATGGCTTGCC
Source organism: Algoriphagus namhaensis (assembly GCF_042649705.1). Lineage (NCBI taxonomy): Bacteria > Pseudomonadati > Bacteroidota > Cytophagia > Cytophagales > Cyclobacteriaceae > Algoriphagus > Algoriphagus namhaensis. Next base: position 852,159 of record NZ_JBHRZS010000006.1, on the reverse strand, counting down.
TTCTAAATCATTTCATACAGTGGTTTTTGGGTCTAGTAGGGGTTTGGCGGCACTGGATTCCAAAATGATATCTGAGGCTCAAGGAGCTCCATGTCTCAATCTATGTATGACCGATACGGCATTGCCGACCCATTTTTTAATGATTAAGCATTTCTTTGAGCAAGGGAATAGTGCTGAATTTGTTTTGCTCTCTGTTGACTTGGGTGATTTCGAAAAGTCTCAGGTGAAGACAGGTGATGCGGACTTTAAATTTGCTCCTTTTGCCGGAGAAGGATATGTACAGGAATTTTACCAAAAATATGACCAAACTGGACTGAGAGTTTTGGCAAATTCCAATTGGATGCCTCTATTGGCTTATGGCTTTTACAACTCCCAATTGATTTATCCTAGCTTGATCAGTGCCATCCGGCCGAGTTATAAATATCTTTTTGACGAACTGGGAAATTATGGTTATCCAGATTATCTCGGCCTTTCCGAACTTCCAGCTGCTTCTCCACGAGCAACTTCCTTAAAAAACCCTATTTTGGAGGAAATAAGTCAGTATGTGGAGCAAAAAGGAGCAAAACTCATTATTTACATTGCTCCATATCTTCAAGAAGATATACGAATTGAAGGAGCTTCTTTTCAGTACATAATTAACCATTCAAGGTTATTGAATGAGGCGAAATTCTTTTCAGATAATATCCATCTAGTGAATGCTGGAAAAATAAGTGCTACAAAGGCCTTGAATCTGGAGTTAGCAAAAAATAAACACCAACCCTAACATGAACATTTCACTTGAAAATCAGCGTATTCTAGTCACAGGTGCTTCTCGTGGCATAGGCAGAGCAGTGGCCAAACAACTGTCAGAATCGGGAGCAGAAGTGATTATTCATTTCAATAAAAATGAGGATGCAGCGCTTGAGTTACAGAGCATTCTTACCAAGTCCTCCTTTTTAGCCCAATGCGACTTGGCAAACCCTAAGGAAGTGGTAGGCTTTATCCCAAGCTTGTGTGAAAAATATGGCAAGTTAACAGCGATTGTGAATAATGCAGGTGTGTCCATTTCAGCTTCAGATACATTAGAGACGGAAGAATGGCTAGACATTTGGCAACGTACGATGGATATTAATGCCACATCACTGGGTATTCTGTGCAAGGAATTTGTTGATCAGGCCAGAAAAGCAGGAGGAGGAAGGGTAGTTAATATTTCTTCTCGTGCTGCTTTCAGGGGAGATACCACGGATTATATCGCATATGCTGCGTCCAAAGGGGCCGTGGTAAGTTTGACTCGTACGATTGCCCGACACTATGGAAAAGAAGGAATCAAGGCGTTTTTGATTGCTCCAGGTTTTACTCGTACGGACATGGCCAATGAAATTCTTTCTGAATACGGAGAGGGTTTTGCACTGAATGATATTGCTTTGCCTAAATTAACTGAACCAGAGGATCTTGCGCCGATGATTACTTTGCTTTGTTCTGGAATGGCGGATCATGCCACTGGCGCTAGCATAGACATTAACGCTGGCTCGTACGTACATTGATTATGGACAAGGAAGAATTCAGAAAGCGTGGCCATCAATTGGTCGATTGGATGGCAGATTTTCTCGAATCTAAAGAAAGTTTCCCTGTTACTCCTGCGGTTTCTCCTGGCGAGATCATGGCTCAAATCCCGGAATTTGGCCCAGATCAGAGTGAATCTTTTGATACCATCTTTCAGGACTTCGAAAAGGTTATACTTCCTGGCATGACCCATTGGCAGCATCCGTCTTTTTTCGGGTATTTTCCTGCAAATAATTCTGAGCCTTCAATATTAGCTGAAATGCTCACGGCAACATTAGGTGCCCAATGCATGTCTTGGCTCACCTCTCCAGCAGCAGCAGAACTGGAGGAGCGAGTTTGTGATTGGCTAAAAATAGCAAAAGGCATCGATCCGAGCTGGAAGGGCTGCATTCATGACACGGCCAGTACGGCTACGCTGAGTGCATTGCTCACTGCCCGTGAAAGAGCAAGTAATTTTGGTATCAATACCAAAGGCTTCTCTGGAAAGGAAATGTTTAGGGTATACTCTTCATCTCATGTTCACTCTTCCATCGATAAAGCGGTCAAAATAAGCGGAATAGGTGTGGAAAACTTGGTGAGGATTGCCGTGGATGAAAATTTCGGGATGATTCCAAGTGAACTTGAGAAAGCCATTCAAAAGGATAAAGAAGCTGGTTTTCGTCCTTTGATGGTCATTTCAGCATTGGGAACGACCAGTTCCACAGCAGTGGATCCCATCGGATCCATCACAGAGATTAGCCAGAAATATGGGATTTGGCATCATATAGATGCAGCTTTTGCCGGAACGGCCTTACTACTTGATGAGTACAAACCCTTGATTCAAGGACACGAAGGAGCTGATAGCTACGTTTTCAACCCACATAAGTGGATGATGACCAATTTTGATTGCACCATTATGTATCTGAAAGAACCAAAGGCTTTGGTGAACACCTTTGGGTTGACGCCGGAGTATCTCAAAACTCAGCTTGATGATCAGGTAAACAATTATAGGGATTGGGGAATTCCTTTGGGTCGTCGTTTTAGGGCTTTGAAACTGTGGTTTGTAATTCGCTCCTATGGCTTAGAGGGTCTTCGAAGTAAAATCCGGAATCATATCGCTTTAGCCAAAAAGGCTGAATCATGGATTGAAGCTGAAGAAAACCTCGAAATATTAGCTCCGGTCAATTTCAATACGATTTGCTTTCGATATGTGGATTCGAACTTGTCGCTGGAAAAGCTCAATTCCTTGAATGAAGCTTGGATGAATCGTGTAAACGAAACGCGTAAAGCCTTTTTCACCCATACCAAGCTTGATGGGAAGTACGTCATTCGTTGGGTCATTGGGCAGACCGATGTGGAGCTCAAACATATCCAATCCGCATGGGTTTTGCTTCAAGAGAACCTAGAACAAGTGCTTCAAGAAAAATAAACGCATGCCCAACAGGCAAAAAACAGACTCGGTTATTACTCCCGAATTGCTTCGGATCTTCAAAATCTTTGGCTTGGTTTCCATAGGGTTGGTGTTAATTCTGTCGTTCTTCAATACAAGGCGAGCCAACAATACCGGTGAGGATCAAACTTTCAAAATGATGGCTTCTGATCGACTTTATTTTTTGAATGTAAGATCGCTTTCCTATGAGCGAGAAGTGAGAAAAGATGCTCAGATGACGCTTTTCAGACATGATAAGCGAAAAAAAACAACCAATGAACCTTCTATTGACCTAGTAATCTTGATGAATTCACTGAAGGATGAAGCTTATATTTATTTGGAGCCAGTGAATTTGGACTGGCCGATACGGATTAAAGCAGAAAATGGGCCTGAAATAACCTTAGAAAATGGAAACCGGGAAACGCATCTAGCAAATGCCAAAGTATTGGAAAATTTCCTTCGGAATGAAGAAGGCCTATACTTATTTCATACAGATAAATGGGTTCTTTTTTGGAATGAACCTGAAGAATTATCCTATCTAAATACCGTGTTTGACGATTATCAAGAACTAGTAAACTAACCAACGCATGAACCAAAAGATTTTCCAGATTTTCCAGTCTCAAATTGGAAGTAAACTAACGAATTCACCTTCCAAAGCTGTGAATTGGCTCGAAGGCACCCTTTTAGAAGTAAGTGAAAAGCACGTGACCGTAAGCTATACAGTGACTGAAAATATGTGCAATCCCGGGAAAATTCTTCACGGAGGAGTGGCTTCTCTTATGTTGGATGAAGTCATAGGGATGGCTAATGTAATTTCCAGTGAAGAGTATTTGATGTCCAGTATCAATTTGAATGTAGATTTTCTCTCATCAGCTAAAATTGGAGAAACTTTGACTGTGCAGGCAACATTAATTCGAAAAGGATCAAACCTAAATCATTGGGAATGCGTAATACGAAAAGATTCGGGAAAGATCGTGGCCAAAGCAACTAGTAATATGCTCAAGACCCACGTAAAGCTTTTAGATGTTGGTTTTTGATTTACTACAATTGAATTGTGAGCAATAAAAAAAGCGTTTTTTCCGTTATTGTTTTTAGAGTTGCTTCATTTTGAGCATAAAATCCCAAAGGGTAATGCCTAAGGAAACGGAGATATTTAGGGAATGCTTTGTTCCTTTTTGAGGGATTTCAATCACTGTATCGCAGGCCGCCAAAACCTCATCCTCTACCCCAAAAACTTCATTTCCGAACACTAGAGCATATTTTTGGTCTAGGTCAGGCTGAAAAGTATGGAGCATTTGGGATCTTTCGGCCTGTTCTAGTGCACAGATCTTGTAACCAGATTCTTTAAGTTTTGCAATAGCTTCCATGGTATTGAGGCAGTATTCCCATTCCACTGCATCGGTTGCGCCCAGTGCCGTTTTTTGAATGTCCCGATGCGGAGGCTTTCCTGTGATTCCACACAGATATATTTTTTCCACTCGAAATGCATCTCCGGTACGAAAAGCCGATCCCACATTATTCAGACTGCGCACATTGTCCAAAACCAAAACCAGTGGAGACTTGGGTGCTTTTTTATACTCTTCGACTGAGAGTCTGTTCAACTCCTCCATGCTTAATTTTTTCATCTCCTTTTGTTATGGTACCTGAATGCGTATTTTCGATTTTAGGTTTAAAACCTTGAGTCAAATCTACAACAAGCATCAGTATCTCCTATGAGTAAAAGTAAAAACGGTAAGGAAACTCCTTTGATGAAGCAATACAATGCTATCAAAGCCAAACATCCCGGCGCCCTCCTTCTATTTCGTGTGGGTGATTTTTACGAAACTTTTGGTGAAGATGCGATTGTAGCTAGTAAGGTGCTGGATATTGTGCTCACCAAACGCGCTAATGGAGCAGCTTCTCACATCGAGTTGGCAGGCTTTCCACACCACTCTTTGGACACTTACCTTCCAAAGCTAGTTCGAGCTGGAAACCGTGTGGCCATCTGTGATCAGCTTGAGGATCCCAAATCAGTCAAGGGCATAGTAAAAAGAGGTGTTACAGAACTTGTGACACCTGGGCTTTCATACAATGACCAGGTCTTAGATACTCGCAAAAATAACTACCTGGCTTCTATTGCTTTTGGTCAAGAAACTCATGGTGTGGCCTTCCTGGACGTATCCACTGGAGAATATATGTGTGCAGAGGGTAGTCTTTCTTACATCGAAAAACTGCTACAGAGTTTCGTGCCGGCTGAGATCATTTATTCCAAATCAGCTCGGCAGCTAGCTGGCGATGTGCTCAAAAATGAATACATCATCTTTCATTGCGAAGATTGGGTATATCAGTTTGATTATTGCTATGAGCGAATGCTCAATCACTTTGGCACCAAAAACTTGAAGGGTTTTGGTATTGAAGAATTAAAAATGGGAATTGTGGCTGCGGGAGCGATTCTCTACTATCTCGAAGAGACCGAGCACAAGGAAGTCCAACACGTGAGCGCTATTTCTCGGATAGCTGAAGAGAAGTATGTTTGGCTGGATAAATTTACCATTCGCAATCTTGAATTGGTTTTTCCACAGCATGAAGGGGGAGTTCCTTTGATTCAAATTCTTGATCATACCGTGACTCCCATGGGGTCTCGGATGATGAAAAAGTGGATGGTCCTTCCATTAAAAGAAAAAAGTCTGATTGAGGAGAGGTTGAATGTTGTTGACTTTTTTGTGTCGAACCCCGGCTTGATTCAAGAAATAGCAGACGAGCTTAAGCATATCGGCGATTTGGAAAGGCTAATTTCAAAAGTGGTGGTAGGCCGTGCTAACCCTAGAGAGATGAATCAGATCAAGCGCGCTCTGAAAATCACAGCACCCATCAAAGAACTTCTCAAGAATCAAAAAAACCCAACGCTAAAACGACTTTCTGATCAGCTCCATCCCTGTGAATATTTGCTGGATAAAATTGAAAATGAGCTCATGGAGGATGCTCCTATGCTGATTCATCAAGGTGGAGTGATCAAGGATGGTGTGGATGCAGAATTGGACGAATACAGAGGATTGGCTAACTCCGGCAAGGAGCACTTGGTAGGGATACAACAACGTGAAGTACAGCGTACGGGTATCACCTCCCTGAAAATCGCCTTTAATAAGGTTTTTGGCTACTATCTGGAAGTCACTCATGCCCACAAGGACAAGGTACCTACGGAATGGATTCGAAAGCAGACGCTGGTAAATGCAGAGCGATACATCACCGAAGAGCTCAAAGACTACGAAGAGAAAATTTTGAATGCTGAAGAGCGAATGGTAGGCTTGGAGCAAAAATTCTTTCAAGATTTAGTTCAGGAGGCGGCAAATTATGTCACCGAGATCCAGCAGAATGCCCGTGTTCTCGGCACCTTGGATGCCTTGCTTTCGTTTGCCATGGTTGCCTTAGCAAATAATTATGTTCGTCCGAAGGTTTCCACAACAGAGACTCTGGAAATAAAAGATGGTAGGCATCCTGTGATCGAAAAGCAATTGCCTCCAGGTGAAGATTACATTCCCAATGATATCTATTTGGATCATAATAGTCAGCAGATCGTCATCATCACTGGTCCAAACATGGCTGGTAAGTCCGCTTTACTTCGGCAAACTGCTTTAGTGGTATTAATGGCTCAAATGGGTAGTTTTGTCCCGGCATCTTTTGCACGAATAGGAATTATTGATAAAGTTTTTACTCGAGTAGGAGCATCAGATAATCTCTCCAAAGGAGAATCTACCTTCATGGTGGAGATGACCGAAACAGCGAGTATCCTAAATAATCTATCAGATAGAAGCCTTGTCTTGATGGATGAAATTGGACGCGGTACGTCTACTTATGATGGGATTTCTATAGCTTGGTCCATCGTAGAATATTTGCACAATCACCCACAATTTAAAGCAAAGACGCTTTTTGCGACACACTATCACGAGCTCAATCAATTGACGGAGGATTTTCCAAGGGTCAAAAACTACAACGTTTCTGTCAAGGAAGTGGGTAACAAGGTGATTTTTATGCGAAAGTTGGAAAAAGGGGGAAGCGAACACAGCTTTGGTATCCATGTGGCTCAAATGGCTGGTATGCCAAATCCAGTGGTACTTCGAGCATCAGAGATTATGAATCATTTAGAAAAGGATAAATCATTTAAAGACAAAAAGCGCTCTCTGAAGGACGTCCCCAAAAATAATTATCAATTGAGCATGTTTGAGCTTGACCCAAAATTCAAAGAAGCGCAAGAATTATTGGATGCGATTGATATTAATACTATCTCTCCAGTGGAAGCGCTGTTAAAGCTCAATGAGATCAAAAAGAAACTGCAATAGATATCTCAAAGCGTATTTATTTTTATATTCAAAAACCTTTTTACACGTCAATGGATAAGATTCTCCTCAAAAACCTTAAGAATCAAAACAAGTACACTAAGTTTTTTCAGAAGTGGGCTAAGCAAGAGTTTAAGTCTTCTCCTGATGAGAGCAAACTCATGGAAAACTTAGAAGTGATCAGTCAAAATATTGGCATGCAAGAAGGCTTGTATATTGCTTGTTTTGATTACAGACATCTGACTCTGGCCTTTTTTACTGAAAATGTCGAAGATTTGGTCGGTTATCCTTCTTCAATATTCAGAAAGGCAGGAATGGAGGCCGCTTTTACCATGATCCATCCAGATGATCGGCCTGAGCTTTTTAGATTTCAAGAGATAGTATTCAAGGCATTTCATGGGTTAACCTTAAAAGAAAAGCAGAGTTTTGAGTTTTCATACACCACTCGGTGGGTTCATCGTACTAGCAAAGAGGTGTTTTGGATGTTGGGAAGGGTAAAACCCTATTTTATTGATGAAAATGGAAATTTTGCCATGGATTTGCATGTCATTGTCCGCTTGGATCATACACCTAAAATATCCAGCTATGATTGGAATTATTCTTACGTAAAAGAGGATAGAGAGCGGGTGGTAGTCAGTAAGAACAGGCCTTCGGATCAACCTATAAAGTTGACCAAAAAGGAAAAGCAAATTGCAGGCTTTATTTTGGAGGGATTTTCATCTAAAGAAGTTGCCGATAAGCTTCATATTTCAGTAAATACCGTGGGAACACACCGAAAAAATATCTTGAAGAAGCTAGGTGCAAGAAATGTAATGGATATGGTCAAGATCCTTGCATCCTACGACTTTTAGGTTGAAGAGCGCAGTTTTGGGATAAAAATCATTCAAAAGAAAATAATTTACCCACAAAAGGCTTGCAAATTTATCTGGACAAATTACCTTTGCATCCACAATTCAATCGGATCACGTTCTGATGTACAAACGCGAGAGTAGCTCAGCTGGTAGAGCACGACCTTGCCAAGGTCGGGGTCGCGAGTTCGAATCTCGTCTCTCGCTCAAAAAGCCCTTGCAAAAGGGCTTTGTTGTTTAATTCAATAAGTAGCTCAGTAAAGTCTGGGTGAAGCCGGGATGGTGGAATAGGTAGACACGCAAGACTTAAAATCTTGTGGCCGTAAGGCCGTGCGGGTTCGATTCCCGCTCCTGGTACAGAAGCCTCACAGAAATGTGGGGCTTTTTGTGTTTTAGGCAAAGGTATCAATCCATAAAAATGGCTATTTTTCGATATGAAAGATCTTTTTAATATCTCTTGGGAAAGTCTCACTGATGTTTTGATTACCTCTGGTGTAGCCATAGGAATCCTCCTTGGCTTCTACTTCCTCGCCAATTTCCTTCAGGGTATTCTAGGCAAAAGGCTAGTGAGGCGCATGGATGATCCGCTACTCGCTAATTTTATCTCGGTCATATTCCGAATGATTATTATGATCATTGGCTTTATGGTCGTATTCAGAGTGGTAGGCTTGACGGGTGTGGTGTCTGGACTTTTGGCGGGAGCAGGGATCTCAGCTTTTGTGATCGGATTTGCCCTCAAGGACATAGGAGAAAATTTCCTTGCTGGAATCCTCTTGGCATTTAAGCGGCCCTTTCGAGTAGGAGATGTCATAGATATCGTTGGCATGAGAGGTACTGTGTTGGCTATGAACCTGAGGGATACGCAGATCAAAACTGGAGATGGAAAGGATACTTTTATTCCTAATGCAACCCTAATCAAAAACCCGCTGACCAATTTCACAATCGATGGCTTTCTTCGCTACGATTTTATTATTGGCCTAGACTATGGATCGGATTACCACAAAGCGATGGAGGTTATCCTTCTAGAAGTTATAAAAGTCGATGGGGTACTCACTGATGGGAAAAAACCCAATGTCTGGATAGCCGATCTGGCTGAAAGTACTTTGAATCTCCAAGTGACTTTTTGGGTGGATACCTTTGATCGCACCCGCTCGGATATGCGCACCAAGACGGAGGCCATTATTTCGGTTTTGGAAGCTCTAGAAAAGGCCGGATTTAACTTGCCCTCCAAGATCGTCGAGCTCAAAAACTATCAGGGAAATTCCCTAGAGACTACTTGAATTACCCTTCTATAATCCCCTTCAAATCTGCAGGAGAATAATTCACGGACTTCAGTGTCTTATGATCTCCTTCGCGGAAGACTAGATACAGCTCCCCTTCTTTTTCATAAAAGCAAGGAGTTCCTTTGGCTTCATAGTGTGCCACCGTGGCCTTAGCTTCTTCTTCGGTTTCGCAGGCCTTACTCATATTAGAGCGCTGCACCTCATCAAAGAGGGCTTTGAATTTTTCTCCCAACCCAAACTCCAAGATCGCTCCGGAAAGTACATACTGCAGATCGCATAGTGCATCGGCGATTTCTACCAGATCCTTATTTTCGATCGCCTCCTCAAGTTCCTTCAGTTCCTCGGACAAAAGGGAAACTCGAAGGTTGCAACGGGTATCAGAAGGAATCGTCGGTTCAGAGAGCACCGGATGCTTGAAGGTTTCGTGAAATTTAGCTACTGAAGTTAGAGATTTTGGATCTTGCATAGAGGATTCGGATTTAATTCTCGAAGTAAAAAAAAAAGACCGGAACTTCCGGTCTTTTCTCTGAATAATCCATTAATTACATCATAGCCGCGGAATAGCGAGCGCCTACGGTGTTCCAATCCACCACCTTCCAAAAAGCCGAAACGTAGTCTGGTCTTCTGTTTTGATAATTCAAATAATACGCATGCTCCCAGACATCTAGTCCAAGAAGAGGAGTACCTTTGAAGTCAGAAATGTCCATCAATGGATTGTCTTGATTTGGCGTGGATCTTACAGCTAATTTTTTGTCCTTACCCACCACTAGCCAAGCCCAGCCGGAGCCAAATCGGGTTTTTGCTGCATTTTCAAATTCTGTGGAAAAGGCATCAAAACTCCAAAAGGAAGCTTCAATCGCACCCGCGAGATCACCTAGAGGCATTCCTCCTCCATTTGGATTCATCACTTTCCAAAATAGTTCATTATTGTAATGCCCGCCTCCATTATTTCGCATTTTTGGTGGTATAGTTTGAGATATTCGCCAGTACCTATTCAAGTGGCTTGTTCGTGTCTGCATTTTCATCTCCGATGGCGTCACCAAGATTTTTGGCATATCCTGCTGCATGCTTGGTGTAGTGTATTTCCATGGTCATCGCATCGATATTGGGTGCAAGTGCTGCGAAATCATAAGCCAAATGCGTTTGCGTGAAGCTGGTGGCCAAAAGTGCTTTTTGGTCTCCATTGGCAGCATTGCTACAGGCGGAAAGGATTCCCGACGTAGCCAGCCCTAGTTCGAGACTCGCTTTGGAGGTATTGGACAAAAAAGTTCTTCTCGAGAGTAAGTTTTCTCGTCTATTTATAAAGTTTAAACTTGAATGTTTGGAGCTCGGTTAACTTAAAATTAGTGAATTATCAAGGCGATCGAAAACCTAGGTCGGACAATACGTCTGATTTTCTGACAAGATCGGTACCTTTAGCGCACCAAAGCAGGGTTGGATTCGTTTTTGACCTGAGACTAGCTCATCTTTTTGCCCATGAATATTTCTTTCTTCAAGTACCAAGGCACCGGCAACGATTTTGTGATGATCGACGACCGCGAAAATTCTTTTGATCATCAAGACCTTGAGCTCATTTCGCGTCTTTGCGATCGCAAATTTGGAATTGGAGCAGATGGTGTCATTTTGATTCGAAATCATACCGATTATGACTTTGAAATGGTGTATTTCAATGCAGATGGAAGTCAAAGCATGTGTGGTAATGGAGCTCGCTGCGCAGTAGCTTTCGCAAAGTTTCTGGGCATAGTGGAACAAGAAACGCGTTTTTTGGCCATCGATGGTCCTCATGAAGCCAAAATCGATCAAAGCCTGGTAGAATTACGCATGGGTAATGTCCCTGATACGGAGAGAGTAGAAGAAGATCTATTTATTGACACCGGGTCGCCGCATCATCTTCGCAAAGTGAATGAGGTGAAGACCTATCCTATAGTGATGGAAGGAAAGAAAGTTAGGCATTCGGAACGTTATCCGCTGGGGACCAATGTGAACTTTGTGGAGCTTTTAGGTGAAAATGAGCTTTTCGTACGGACCTTTGAGCGAGGAGTGGAGGATGAAACTCTGTCTTGTGGCACAGGTGTGACGGCTGCTGCATTGGGCTTTGGTACCAAAAATCAAAACCAAACGGTGAAAATAAATACCCTCGGAGGCAATCTAGCCGTACGATATGCATGGGATGCCGAAAGAGGATTTGAAGACATCTGGCTCATCGGGCCAGCCGAACAAGTCTTTGCAGGAAATATAGAAATTTAGGTTGGGAGCAAGTATGCCAAAGACCTCAAAGCATTATCAATTGTAACAAAAAGGGCGTATTTTTAGCGCCCGATTAGAGAATAGTAAGCCGACATGTTAGACGCAATAGCAAAAGGACTGGCCAAGGTTTTTGGTACCAAGTCCGATAGAGATATCAAAGAACTGAGCCCACGGGTGAAGGAAATCAACGCAGAATTTGAAAAACTTAAGGCAATCAGTGATGATGAGCTGAGAGCTAAGACTACACAAATCAAAGAGCGCATCAATGACTTCCTCCGTCCTATCGATGAAAAAATCGAAGGAGTGAGAGCAGAAATTGAAAAGCTACCAGCTCAGGCCATCCATGAGAAAGATCAACTTTTCAATCAAATTGATCAATTGGAGAAGGAGCGCGATGAATCGCTGGAGAAAGTTTTGGAGGAAGTGTTACCTCAAGCTTTTGCTGTGGTGAAGGAGACGGCCAGAAGATTCAAGGAAAATGGAAGCCTGCAAGTGCAGGCCAATATCCGTGATAAGGAATTGGCAGCCAAAAAAGACAATGTACAGATCGAAGGAGAAAAGGCGATCTGGAAAAATTCTTGGATGGCAGCAGGAACCGAAGTGGTCTGGGATATGGTGCACTATGATGTGCAGCTGATCGGTGGTATGGTACTCCATAAAGGTAAAATCGCCGAAATGGCCACTGGTGAAGGTAAGACGCTCGTGTCTACGCTTCCAGCTTATCTCAATGCATTAGCAGGGCGTGGCGTGCATGTAGTTACAGTCAATGACTACCTAGCCAAGCGTGACTCCGAATGGAATGCGCCACTTTTTGAATTCCATGGCTTGACGGTGGATTGTATCGACAAATACACCCCAAATAGTGAAGGCCGTAAAAAAGCCTACAAGTCAGATATTGTTTACGGAACCAACAATGAGTTTGGCTTTGACTATCTCCGTGACAATATGGCTCGTGATGCCAGCGATCTTGTTCAAGGCAAGCATCATTTTGCGATGATTGATGAGGTCGATTCTGTATTGATTGATGACGCTAGAACTCCGCTGATCATCTCTGGTCCTGTGCCAAAGGGGGATGTCCATGAGTTTGACGACATGAAGCCTCGAGTGGCGGCCTTGGTGGATGAGCAGCGAAAGCTGGTTCAAGGATTTTTGACTAATGCCAAAAAGCTTATCGCCGATGGCAATGAAAAAGAAGGTGGACTTTCGCTCTTCCGAGCATTCCGAGGCATGCCAAAGTACAAGCCTTTGATTAAGTACCTATCTGAGCCAGGCGTTCGTGTGATCCTTCAGAAAACAGAAAATTTTTACCTGCAGGACAACAAGAAAAATATGCCTGAGGCAGATGAACCACTACTTTTCACTATTGATGAAAAAACCAACGTAGTCGATCTTACTGACCGCGGCATCGAAACGATGACCACCAAAAATGAAGACACGGAATTTTTCGTGATGCCTGACATTGGGGTGGTGATTGCAGATTTGGAAAAGAGTGAATCTTTAGATGAAAAAGAAAAGCTCATCCGAAAAGAGGAAGCGATTAAAGATTATGGAGTCAAAGCTCAGCGAATCCACACGGTAAATCAGCTTTTGAAGGCCTATTGTATGTTTGAGCGAGATACTGAATACATCCTAGTGGATGGAAAAGTGAAAATCGTGGATGAGCAAACAGGCCGAGTGATGGAAGGGCGACGCTATTCTGACGGTTTGCACCAAGCCATCGAAGCTAAGGAAAATGTGAAAGTAGAAGATGCTACACAGACCTACGCTACGATTACTCTTCAGAATTATTTCAGAATGTACCATAAGCTGTCTGGTATGACCGGAACTGCCGAGACAGAAGCTGGAGAATTCTGGGAAATCTATAAGCTTGACGTGGTGGTGATCCCGACAAACAAGCCGATTATCAGAGCAGACAAGGAAGACAAGGTCTATAAAACCGTACGCGAGAAATTCAATGCTGTAGTAGATGAAATCAATGAATTGGTAGCTCAGGGACGACCAGTCCTCGTCGGTACCACATCGGTGGAGATTTCAGAAGTATTGAGTAGAATGCTCACCTTGAAAAAGGTGCCTCACCAAGTACTGAATGCGAAGCAGCATGCCAGAGAGGCAGATGTGGTAGCTGAAGCCGGTAAGCCTGGAACAGTCACCATTGCCACCAACATGGCCGGTCGTGGTACGGATATCAAATTGACCCCAGAGTCCCGTGCAGCGGGAGGTTTGGCCATCATCGGTACTGAGCGCCACGAATCTCGACGGGTCGATCGTCAGCTGAGAGGACGTTCGGGTCGACAAGGAGATGTGGGTTCCTCGCAGTTCTTTGTGTCGCTGGAGGATAGTTTGATGCGACTTTTTGGTTCCGATCGTATCGCAAAACTGATGGATCGCATGGGTCTTGAAGAGGGAGAAGTGATTCAGCACTCCATGATCAGTAAGTCTATTGAGCGCGCTCAGCGTAAAGTGGAGGAAAATAACTTTGGCACAAGAAAGAGACTGCTCGAGTATGACGATGTGATGAATTCACAGCGTGAGGTGGTGTACAAGCGAAGAAGAAATGCGCTAAAAGGAGAAAGATTGGAGCTGGATATTTTGAATATCCTTTACGATGTGTGCGAGGGCCTTGTAGATATGGGTAAGTCCACCGAAGATCAGGAAAACTTCCGAATGAATGTATTTACCACTTTGGGCCTTGACTTTCAAGTTTCTGAAAGTGATTTGAAGACCAAGGATGCCACTGTTTTAACCCAAGAGCTGTACCAGTTAGCTTTCGAAAGCTATCAGGACAAGAATAAGAGAATCATGGTGACGGCCATCCCTGTATTCCAGAAGGTACAGGAGGAGCGTGGAGCCACTGTGAAAGATATCATGGTTCCCATTTCGGACGGTGTCAAGCAAATCGGTGTGGTTGTGAATCTGGAAAAAATGCTCGAAACAGAAGGCCGCGACTTGATCCGATCTTTGGAGAAAAATGTGACTTTGGCGATTATCGATCAAAATTGGAAGGAACATCTACGCGATATGGATGATCTGAAGCAGTCGGTACAAAATGCCGTTTACGAGCAGAAAGATCCACTTTTGATTTACAAATTTGAGGCCTTTGAGATGTTTAAGCGCTTCATTGGTAAGTTGAATGAGGATGTAACTTCATTCTTGACTCGGGCTGACTTGCCGAAGCAGGATCCATCCCAGGTCAATGCGGCTCAGCCAAGAAGACAGCAAGAAGCCAATGTGCAAGCGTCAAAAGCTGAAGTATCCAGCAGTCTAAATCCTGGTGCAAATCGAGCAGCTGCAGCCGCGGCTTCGGCAGGAAGAGAAGCTGTGCAGGTGGTAGCACCTCGAAAAGTAGACAAGACCTACGGAAGAAATGACCGAGTTTCGGTACAATATGTGGACGGGAAAACCGTCAAAGACGTGAAGTATAAGAGTGTGGAGCAGGATGTAGAGTCCGGAAAGTGTGTGATTATAGAATAGAAAAGCAATGAAAACCAAGCTGGTAATTTTAGGAGGATTGATCATCTTAATGGGTTGTAAGGCATCAGGCCCAGCGAGCTCTGGTGTTGCGGATTATTCCAATTATTCGGAAAATTTGCAGAGCTCCTTACCCAGCTATCCGGATTACTCCGAGCAGATTGCATCGCTTAATAGTCCACAGGAAAACTCGAATTTGGCAATCGACGACAGGCTTGCTCAACTGAGAATGGAAACGGTGAGAGCAAATGAATCTGAGCCATATTTCGATGGTTTCTCTGTTTTGGTGTACTCAGGCATCAGTAGGACTGATGCTTTCAAGGCACAGGAAGATTTGGAGACCTTTTTCCCTGAGCTAAAATCAAGAATGCAATACGAGCAACCTCGATATTTGCTTAAGGTCGGACAATATATCCACCGAATCGAAGCACAAAGAAACTATTCCTTGATTAAGGAGACTTTCCCTATGGCTCGAATTATTCAAGACCGTATACAACGAAAGGATTTCCAAATCCAAAAAGTCACAGATGACTATGCTGAAGGAGAAAATTAAGAACCTGGCCAAGGATTTAAAGGATGAGATCATCCAAAACCGCCGACACCTTCACGCTAATCCAGAGCTTTCCTACCAAGAATACAATACCGCAAAATTTGTCCAAGCTAAGCTTGAGGAAATCGGTATCAATGGACTAGAACAAAAGGCAGAAACAGGCTGGACAGCCTTGATTCAAGGGAAAAACCCCTCAAAAAAAGTAATCGCACTTCGAGCTGACATGGATGCCTTGCCCATTATCGAGGCCAATGATGTGTCTTACAAGTCGAAAACTCCTGGTGTGATGCATGCCTGTGGACATGATGCACATACGGCTTCACTTTTGGGTGCAGCCAAAATCCTTCATGGAGTTAAAGATTCATTTGAAGGGACGATCAAACTTATTTTTCAGCCGGGTGAGGAAGTAGCTCCAGGAGGTGCTTCTTTGATGATTCGGGACAAAGTACTGGAAAACCCCAGACCTAATGGTATTATCGGTCAGCATGTGATGCCCTTCATTCCAGTAGGTAAAGTTGGCTTTCGGCAGGGGATTTATATGGCTAGTGCAGATGAATTGTATATCACGGTGAAAGGAAAGGGTGGACATGGAGCTATGCCTGAAACTTTGATCGACCCAGTACTGATTGCCTCTCATTTGATTGTTGCTTTGCAACAGGTAGTCAGTCGTGCCGCCAGCCCTAAGGTACCTAGTGTGCTCTCATTTGGACGTGTGGAGGCGCTTGGAGCGACGAATGTGATTCCCAATGAGGTGAAAATTCAAGGCACTTTCCGAACGCTAGACGAGCCATGGAGAGCGAAAGCTCATCAGAAAATGCTCCAAATTGCCCATGGCATAGTAGAAGGAATGGGTGGTGAATTGGATTTTGAAATCCGGAAAGGGTACCCTTTTTTGAAAAACGATCCTGAATTGACTGCTCGTGCCAAAGAAGCCGCTGTAGAATACTTAGGAGCCGAAAATGTAGTGGATCTGGATATTTGGATGGCAGCAGAAGACTTCGCGTACTATTCACAAGTTGTAGATGGATGTTTCTATCGATTGGGTACGAGAAATGAAGCCAAGGGGATCGTATCCGGTGTACACACTCCTACTTTTGATATTGATGAGGATGCTTTGGAGATTGGTGCAGGATTGATGGCTTGGCTGGCTGTGGCCGAACTCCAGAAAAGTTAATCTTAGAATAAACTTACTTTGGATTTCTCCCTGTATTTTCGCGATTCAATATTTTCCCAATGAAAAAACTACGTCTTCTTTCCCTTCTTTTATTTTGCTGCACACTTTCTTCCCAGGTTTTTGCTTGGGGACAAATCGGGCATTACCTGATTGGCTATATGGCTGAAAAGCAAATGAAGAAATCCACCTTGAAAAAGGTAGAAAGTGTCATTTATCCGATGTCCTTGGGAAGAAGTGGCACTTGGATGGATGAGATTCGGTCGGATCGATCTTATGATTATGCGAATACTTGGCATTATCTCACTTCGAAAAACGGAGAATACGATCCAACAATCCAAGAAAAAGATGGAGATGCTTTTGAAGCGATAAAGCGGTTGAAAGCAGAATTGAAAGCGGGAGGACTTTCTCCAAAGGAGGAAGCTGAAAAGCTGAAAATGCTAATTCACATTGTTGAAGATATTCATCAACCTTTACACGTAGGCACGGGTGAAGATCGTGGAGGAAATGATGTTCGAATTGAATTTTTTAATCAAGCGACTAATCTACATGCCCTTTGGGATAGCGGGATGATCGATAGGAAGGGAATGAGTTACTCGGAATTGGGTGATGAACTTTATCGAAGAGTGACTCCTGAAATGCAAAATGCCTATAGATCTGCTAGCATGGAGGATTGGTTGAAAGAGGCCGTGGCCTTGAGACCTTTGGTGTACAAACTTCCTGAGAGCAAGAAAATCAGCTGGGTGTACATGTATGAGGCGAACGATACGGTGGAGGAAAGGCTGATAGCAGCTAGCGTTAGGCTTGCCCAAATCCTTGAAGAAATTTATGGCTAGTCTCAAAATAATATAAATAATTATTGGACTAGCCCTAAAGGCCAAATCCATTTTTTATATTTAGAAGGTATTTGCCTTCCTAGATGTACAGAATTTTACTGCTAGTCACTTCTTTTTCTTTGTTTTCCCATTTGAGTCTTTCTCAGGATTTGAGGACTAGGCTTGGGCGCTCATTCGTAAATCCAGACTCTGCGGACATTATTTTTGAGTTAGAAAAAGTAAATCTCAAGAATGCTGGGGATAGTGGCATCTACTTTTTTTTCTATGCCGAGAAATTCAATAGAGCCCAAGACCAAAATGAAAAGGCAAAGGAATACTTTTTAAAAAGTGCCTCCCTGCTTGATCCTGACCGCACTTCGGATATGATCAGCCTGTGTTATATCCGGCTCAACCGACTGGAGTCCATGGCCGGAAACTGGGATCAATCACTATTCTATTCCCAAAAGGGCTTAGAAAATGCCACAGCGGCGCTGGATACAAACTATATGGGCTATGCCTTGTTGGATATTTCTGTGGTGTACCATGATATGGAAGATTATGCCAAGGGAGTAGAATACGGAAAAAAAGCCTACAACCTCCTCACGGAATTTTCACAAGGAAATCCAACCTTCGAAGCCTTTGCCCTGAATGCTATCGGTATCAATTTTGACGACTGGGGTAAGCCGGATAGTGCCCTTTACTATCACTTCAAAATCATTGAAAATATTGACCAGCTCGATAGCACAAGGATTTCTTTCACCTTCAATAATATTGGAAATACGCTCCTAAAGCAGAAAAAGTATGCGGAAGCACAGTCATGGCTTGAAACAGCAGTGAGTGTGAATAACCAAGATGAAGATGCTTATAGCCTGGCCGCCAACTACACCAATCTTGCCACCATTGCTTACAATTTGAATGATTTTGGTAAGGCTTATATCATGATGGATTCGGCTGCGAAGTATGTGGAGATTAGCCAATCCACGGAGAAAAAACGTGACTATCTCTATGAGCAATTTCGGTTTCATAAGGCTATGTCCAAACCGGAACAGGCCATGGCTTATTTGGAAGAATACGCGGTACTCAAAGACTCCATTTTTAAAGAAGAGCGGGTAAAGCTCATGGGCGAACTAGAGGCCAAATATGAAATCCAAACCAAGGAACGAGAGCTCGCAGAGTCAAGAGCAACTCTTGCCGAAAATGAAGTTCTAATCGGTAACCGAAACAATCAGCTTCTTTTATTACTCGTGTTAATCCTGATAGTTTTGGGTGTTGCCTTTTTCATTTATTACCGGCAAATGACAAAAAATCGCCATCTCGAACAAGAGGCAAAACTACAGGCGATTTTGTCCGAACAGGAGACCCAAAAGAGGCTTCAAGAGCAACGAAATAGGATTTCGTCAGACCTACATGATAATATTGGCGCCCAGCTTACATTCATCGTTTCTTCTTTGGATAACTTGAAATACATTGAGCTTTCGAAGGAAAAAATGGCAAGTAAAGTGGATCAGATTTCTGCCTTTACTGTGGAAACGGTAAACGAACTGCGCGATACCATTTGGGCCATGAATAAGGATCATATCAGCTTGGAGGATCTTCAAGTTCGGCTCAGCAATTTGATTAATAAAGCTCAAGCGTCCTTCCCTAATCTACATTTTGAGCTCCAGTTTGATGAAAAATTGTCGATGGATCAGAAGCTGAATTCAATGGAAGGAGTGAATATGTATCGTGTGGCTCAGGAGGCTGTCAATAATGCCGTGAAACATTCCGGAGCGAGTCAGATTACAACTTGGCTTGGAACCGAAGCTGGAAAAGTAGCACTGAAAGTACGAGATAATGGAAGAGGAATATCAGAGCAAAATGGCTTGGGGAATGGCTTGAGCAATATGAGAACTCGAGCAGAGCGAATCGGGAGGAAATTAATTCTCAATTCTTCAGCTCAAACTGGAACTGAGGTCTGTATTTTATAATTTGAATATGAAAATAAGACTAGCTGTCGCGGAAGACAATTCTTTTTTACTGAAAGCTATTTTGGAGAAGCTTTCGTTTTTTGATGAATTCCTTGTGAAGTATTCAGCCTCGAATGGGCTTGAATTGATCGAAAAACTGGATAAAAATCCTAATATCGACCTCATTTTGATGGACATAGAAATGCCCAAAATGAATGGAATTGATGCAACGGCCGAGATTTCTAAAAAATATCCTCAAATCAAGATTGTCATGATTACCGTTTTTGACGATGATGAGAATATTTTCAAAGCGATACAAGCTGGAGCTAATGGTTATTTTTTAAAGGAAGTAGATGCTAAGATGCTTCATCAGGGTATTCTGGACACTTTGGAAGGCGGAGCCGCGATGACTCCATCAGTTGCCATGAAGGCCTTGAAACTGCTCCGAAACCCGCCTGATTTTGAGGAGCCCAAAGAAGATATCCGACTGACCAATCGTGAAATTGAAATCTTGGAGCAAATCTCAAAAGGACTTAATTACAATCAAATCGGCGAAAATCTCTTTATTTCTCCCAAAACGGTCCGTAAGCATATTGAAAATATCTACAGCAAACTCCAAGTACATTCCAAACTTGAAGCGGTGCAAAAAGCTGTGAAAAATCGGATTATTGAAGGATAAAAGAGATTAAAGTATAAAATGTAAAGTGAAGTCACTGAAACTTTAAATTTTTAATTCCTCACTTTAAACTCACGAGAAGCTCTATCCAAAAATTCGATGAATTCTTGAATATCTGTTTCATATCCTCGTGGAGGAGCGAGTAACTTTTCCTGATGATCCAAGATCACATAATAAGGCTGCGCATTGTTGTTGAATCGGGTAATCTGAAAATCTGCATTTTGCTTTCCAAGCGTCTTTTTGACCTTGTCGTCATAGGTTGAGGTGTACCATTCACTTTCCGGAAGCTCTAGACGCTCATCGATGTACAAGGCCACCATCACAAAATCATTTTTCAATCGAGTCAAAACTTGGGGGTCAGACCAGACGTTTTCCTCCATTTTTCGGCAATTCACGCAGCCATGTCCAGTGAAGTCGATGAGTAAGGGTTTTCCTTGAGCTTTTGCAGCGGTTAAGGCCTCTTCATAATCGAAATAGCCTTGTATCCCGAAAGGAATTTCCAGCAAATCACCATATTTTACTTCATTGGTCTCTACTTCCGTAGTGGAATACCCTTCTCCGATTTTCCAATCCTGTGTGGTCAAAGGAGGCAAATAGCCGCTTAGATATTTGAGCGGAGCGCCCCAAAGACCTGGGATCATATAGAGTACAAACATAAAAGTAAAAAGCGCTAACAGTAATCTAGGCACCCCGATATGATCCAGTGGAGAATCGTGTGGCAATCTAATTTTACCTAAAAGGTAAAGGCCTAGAGCAGCGAAAATCACAATCCAGATCACCAAGAAAATATCTCGATCCAGAATGCCCCAATGATAGACCAAATCGGCTATGGAGAGAAACTTGAAGGCTAAAGCCAGTTCGAGGAAACCCAAAACCACCTTCACCGAGTTGAGCCAACCCCCGGATTTTGGGAGTCTATTCATCCACTCAGGGAAAATCGCGAATAGGGTGAATGGGATGGCAAAAGCCAGCGAAAAGGAAAACATTCCTAAAATTGGCTTGACCAATTCCCCGCCAGCGGAGCTGATGAGAATGGACCCTACAATGGGACCTGTGCAAGAAAAAGAAACCAAAACCAAGGTGAAGGCCATAAAGAACACTCCGGCCAAACCTCCTTTTTCTGCCTTTTCGTCAACTTTATTGACTAAACCAGAGGGAAGGGTAATCTCAAACATGCCCAAAAAAGCAAGAGCAAAAAA
Source organism: Algoriphagus namhaensis (assembly GCF_042649705.1). Taxonomy (NCBI): domain Bacteria; kingdom Pseudomonadati; phylum Bacteroidota; class Cytophagia; order Cytophagales; family Cyclobacteriaceae; genus Algoriphagus; species Algoriphagus namhaensis. The sequence goes on along the minus strand of NZ_JBHRZS010000006.1, from coordinate 830,693 downwards.
GATGAAAATTCCGAAAAAGAATAGATTGGGAAGCCAGTGTGTGGCGAGCCAATTGGCAAACTCAGGACCCTGAATCGCAGAGACTGCCGTTCCTGCCACGGTGTAAATGCCGATGATGGAGAATCCATAAATGAAGGCATTACGAATGCCAGCCGCCTTGCTGCTCGCACGGCCCGTAAAGAAGCTCACGGTCATTGGAATCATCGGAAAGACACAGGGCGTCAATAAGGCCGCAAGACCAGCCAGGAAAGCCAAAATCATAAAGCCCCATAAGGACTCCTGCTGCTCATCAGGCAATTCGAAGTTTACTGCCTCAGGCGAAGTTGTTTTGACTTCACTTTTCTGATTTTGATCTAGATTTTCTGGTGTTTCCTCAAGTGTGAAGAGGTTGCCTTCGTCATTTGTTTCGGCGCTATTTGTGGAGCTCTGGCCTATATTTGCAGCGGGTGATTCTAAACTTGCGATGCTCGCAAAAGAAAAATCCAAATCCACATCTTCCTCATAATTAATGCATTGACCGGTAAGGTCGCTACACATTTGATAGATTAGAATTCCTGAAATTCTTCCACTTGTTTTCTTGAGTTTCAGTCCTTGTTCAAATCGACCTGTACCCATAAAATAGGTGACCTCACCTTCCCAAACCTCTTCATATTTGGTTTTGGGGTTGATCGCTTTTAAGCCACCGGCGAGTTCCACAGCATCAGAGGGCTGCAGCTCGAGCTGGGTACGAATGGGGCCTAAATCAGCAGAAAACTCATTGGAATAAATGTACCAACCAATTGGGATCTTAGCGGTGAAGATGATTTTTGCCTCATCTAATTGTTCCTGTTGCTCCAAATCTATGGTCCACTCAGGTGGAGAGATGATTTGTCCATTTACGGAGTAAAAGGAAAAAAACATACCCACCAAAAGGAGTAAACGGCTGAAATTTAGAGGGAATTTCATGGAGCTATCAAGGAATGTTATTCAAATCAATCTTGTGTAGGATAAGTTCACCTTTTAAGATTGACTTAAGTCACGAAATTTTTTGAAAAAGGCCGCAATCGTTTCAATACCGATGAAGTAATTTTTCACTCCATAATGCTCGTTTGGCGAGTGAAGCGCATCAGTATCCAGACCAAACCCGAAAAGAATGGGGTCTGTCGCCAGTTCCTTCTGGAATAGCGCTACGATTGGAATGGATCCACCTTCTCGAGTTGGGATTGGTCGTTTTCCAAAGGTTTCTTCCATGGCCGCTTCAGCTGCGCGATAGCCCACCGAGCTGTCAGACACCACTGCTGGAGACCCTCCGTGATGAGATTTCACTTTCACTTTGACGGATTTTGGGGCCACAGATTTGAAGTAATCCTCAAATAGTGTTGCGATTTCATGCCAATCTTGGTCAGGGACCAATCTCATGGAGATTTTTGCATTGGCTTTGGATGGCAATACTGTTTTGGCGCCTTCGCCTATATATCCACCCCAGATTCCATTCACGTCTAGGGTAGGTCTGATCCCTACACGCTCAATTGTCGTGTAACCCTTTTCGCCGTGAACGTCGGCGATATCTAATTTTTCCTTGTATTCATTTAGATCGAAAGGTGCAGCGTTTAGGCGTTTTCGCTGTTCCTCAGTCAAGGCTTGCACTTTATCATAAAACCCTGGAATGGTCACATGATTGTTTTCATCGAGCATGGAAGAAATCATTTGGCAAAGGATATTAATTGGGTTTGCCACTGCTCCACCATAGGTTCCGGAATGCAAGTCACGATTGGCACCGATTACTTCCACTTCCATGTAGGCCATACCTCGCAATCCAACTGTGATGGAGGGGTTTTGCATGGAAATCATGTGGGTGTCCGAAATCAAAATTACATCGGATTTAAGGCGCTCTTTATTTTCCACGACAAACTTTTCCAAATTGTCTGACCCTACTTCTTCCTCTCCTTCGATCATAAATTTCACATTGCAGACCAGTTCATTTTCGGCCATCATAGCTTCGAATGCTTTGATATGCATGTAGAATTGGCCCTTATCATCAGCGGATCCGCGTGCAAAAATTGCCCCTTCTGGGTGGATCTTGGTGTTTTTAATCACTGGCTCAAAAGGAGGAGAATCCCAAAGCTCATATGGGTCCGCTGGCTGTACATCGTAGTGGCCATAAACCAGTACGGTAGGTAGGCTAGGGTCGATTATTTTTTCTCCATAGACGATGGGATATCCGGGAGTTTCACAAATCTCAACAAGATCTGCTCCTGCTTTTTCCATAGCATCTGCCACAAATTTCGCCGCGGAGATGACATCATTTTTGAATTTGGGATCGGCACTTACTGAAGGAATTCTCAATAAATCGAGAAGCTCGTTGAGAAATTTATCTTGGTTTGCGCGGATATAATCGTTGACTGCCATATTTGGGGGTTTGGTTCCGTTAAAGTGCTCAAAATTATCCTTTTCGAGCTGAAATGCCTACTTTAAACCCATATTTCCACCTATAGTTTTGACTTTACTAAAGCATGAAAGCAATCATTTGTGAGGAGTTTGGACCTCCTGAAAATTTGAAATTTGGAGAGCTTCCAGATCCCAAGCCGGGAAAAGACCAAGTCTTAATCGCCGTGGAGGCTTGCGGGGTGAATTTTCCAGATTTCCTCATCGTACAAAATAAATATCAATTCAAGCCCGAATTGCCATTTTCACCTGGTGGAGAAGTGGCTGGTAGAGTGATCCGAGTGGGTGAAAATGTGACAGAATTTGTTGAGGGTCAGCAAGTGCTGGCGCTTTGTGGTTGGGGTGGATTTGCCGAGCAAGTCGTAGTAGACGTAGATCGGGTTTTCTCATTACCGCCTGGACTTTCCGCTGAGGTAGCTGCCACCACCTTATATACTTATGGGACTTCTTTTCATGCACTAAAAGATCGCGCAAAATTAGAGGAAGGCGAAACCTTGTTGGTTTTAGGAGCTGCAGGAGGAGTGGGCTTGGCGGCTGTGGAGTTGGGTCGATTAATGGGAGCCAAGGTAATTGCAGCAGCCTCCTCAGAGGAGAAATTAGCACTTTGTAAAGAAAAAGGAGCCCATGAAGTAATCAATTACTCAAAGGAGGATCTCAAGACGAGAATCAAAGAACTCACTGGCGGAAAGGGAGCTAATGTAATTTATGATCCTGTCGGAGGAATTTATACTGAGTCAGCATTGAGAGGGATTGCATGGAAAGGACGATACTTGATTGTTGGCTTCGCAAATGGAGAAATCCCCAAAATTCCAATGAATTTGCCATTGCTCAAGGGCTGTTCGATTCAAGGGGTGTTTTGGGGCCAATTTTCAAAGCTCGAGCCAAAACAAAGTTTTGAAAATATAGGGCAGTTAGTCAAATGGATCCTTCAAGGAAAAATTAAGCAGCATATCAGTAGAAGGTATTCACTCGAGGATTCTTCCGAGGCCTTGAAAGACCTTGAACAGCGTAGGATGCTAGGGAAAGGAGTTGTAGTGATCTAACAAATAAGGCCGGAAAATCCCGGCCTTATTTGTATGGGAATGTATTGGATTTAAGCCACTGCCTTCACATTGACTTCAATGTTTCCTCTAGTCGCTTTAGAATACGGGCAAACTTGGTGCGCTGCATCGACAAGTTGCTGTGCATGCTCTAGCGATTCCGCTTGAGGAATCTTTACTTCAATATCCACAGCAAGGCCAAATGATCCAGGACCGTAGTTTCCAAGATGAACTTTTGCTTTGATTTCTGAGTCTCTTAAACTGGTTTTGCCAGCTACAGCTCCTAATGCTCCACCGAAACAAGCTGCATAACCACAGGCAAAAAGTTGCTCCGGATTGGTTTTTCCACCCTCTCCCCCGATTTCCTTTGGCATAGCTACGTCAAAATCCAGCATACCGTCATCTGTGCGGACATGTCCTTTTCTTCCTCCTGTGTTTACAGCCACTGCTGTATAATCGATATTCAGTTTTTCCATGTTGATTCTTTTTTAATGGTTTGTAATTGTTCTAACAAAGCTTGAATTGTTTGGTTTAGTTCTGCTGTATTTTCTGTGAATCTTTCGGCTAAAGAATTTTCCATTTCTTTCAGGCTCTCCTCCACTCTGGACTGTAGTGATTTTCCGGGATAGGTCAGTTCGGCCGTGACGGTTCGTTCGTCGGCTTCTCCTCTTACTCGCTTAATGTAGTTTTGACTCTCTAATTTCTTTAATAATGGGGTCAAAGTTCCCGAATCTAAATTCAACTTTTCCCCAATTTGGTTTACGCGCAGACCATCGGATTCCCAAAGCTCAGACATGACCAAATACTGTGGATAAGTCAGACTATATTCCAGTAATTTTGACTGAATTAATTGAATCAAAAGTCTTGAAGAGGAATAGAGACCAAGAGAGATATCATGAGTTATTAACATTTTGCGCCTATTTGATTTAGCACAATTTAATTGATAAAAATTTTAAAAATGAGACCTATTAAGTTTTTTTATTGATTCACTACGAAAAGCAAATTTTTAGGTTTACGCCATTCTTGATCCCTGTTACGTTATTCACAAATATTTCTAATGTTTTTAAAATGTGGATGAAGACTAAATTTTATACCCATTTTCGTAATTGTAATGAAGCATGGTACTCGCTTCCCAATCACCTGCAAAGGTCTCAGCTTTTGGGTCCCAAATTAGAGACCGGCCTAGTTCGTGGGCAATATTTCCAATGGTACAAACGGTACAGGTACTATGTCCAATTTCTACTGGTACCATTGGTTCTTTTCGCATGATGACCGAATCGATAAAGTCAACGTGATGCGCTCCAAATCCAAATTCTTCACGAGTGAATTCACGCTTGCAAGCGTCCACCGAACTATCATATGCTCCTCTTGACACCGTGATCCATCCTTTTTCTCCAATAAACTTCACTCCTTGACGTCTATCGTCAAATGGAGCTACAAGCATTTCGATTCCGTTGGAATAGGTGTATTTCAAGGGTTGGTCACCTTGGTCTGGGATAATTTGAACAGGTCCGCTGCGATCCATTCCGATTCCCCATTGAGCGATATCAAACATGTGTGCTCCCCAATCAGTCATGAGCCCTCCGCCTGTATTCTTATACCAGCGCCAAGCTCCCCAAGCTTTTTCATTTTCTACTGGATCTAGTGAAATGGGAGGATTCAGATCTGGCATATAAGGCATATTTGGACGAGGTCCGACCCATGCTTTCCAATCCAAGCCCGCGGGTACGGTCTGGGCTTCATAATCCACTGCCTTTGGAAACGGGTCTGGACCGACATTGGCATACACAGTTTTTATTTTTCCTAAATAGCCTTTTTGGACCATACGCACTGCATGCTGAAAATTCGGAGCGGATCGCTGCATACTACCCACTGCTAGGACTATGTTATTTGAACGGACGGCGTGGACAAGCATTTGGCCTTCTTTTACAGTAAAAGTGAGGGGCTTTTCCAGATAAATATCTTTTCCTGCTTCGCAGGCGTGAATGGCCATCAGTCCATGCCAGTGATCTGGGGAGGCAATGACTACGGCATCGACTTCTGGATTATCTAGCAGCTCCCGGTAGTCATGCGAAAGCGAAATTTTTGGAGCAGCAGAGCCACGAGCTTTATACAGTTCTTGGGTTCGAAGTGCAAATCGTTCCCGCTTTACTTCATACACATCAGCCCCAGCTATTACTTCTACTGCTGGGTTTCGCATAAAATTATTCAGTAGCCCCATGGCCTGTCTGCCTAGCCCAATAAAACCGAGCCTGACTTTTTCTCCAGCTAAAGAAGGTGTGTTATTACTAGAAGCAAAGCTAAGGGTGGGCAAAGCTCCTAATCCGGCGGTAGTGAGAAGTGAGGTTGAAAGGAATTTTCTTCGGGAAAAATTTGATTTGCTCATGGGGTTTAGGTTTTATGGATTCTGATTCAATAAATTAGTGCTTTTCCTTTGAGTATCGAAGGATTCTCTGCAAAAATTCCATGGGTGGATGAAAGCCCAGGATGCCAGGTGAATAACCTCAAAATGAGTGAAATAGGAATATGACCATACAACAATTAGAATACTTACTAGCCGTGGATAAACACCGGCATTTTGGACATGCGGCAGATTCCTGTCATGTTACCCAGCCTACGCTCAGCGCACAATTGAGTAAGCTTGAAAAAGAGTTGGGCTTGGTGCTATTTGATCGAAGTAAAATGCCGGTAATTCCTACGGAAATTGGGGTTCAAGTGATCGCCCAAGCTAAGAAGGTTGTTTCTGAATCAAAGGGTGTTTATGAGCTGGTGGCTCAGATGAAAGGCGATGTCTCCGGTGTGATCAGTATCGGAATTATTCCGACGCTTGCTCCATATTTGCTTCACTTATTTGTGAGAAGCTTTCTTGAGAAGTATCCGAAGGTGAAGCTCAAGGTACATGAAATGGTTACGGAAGAAGTAGTGACTAAACTCAAAAATGATGAGCTTGATTTGGGAATCGTAGTTACGCCTTTGGGGGAGCAGGGAATTGTCGAAAAGCCCATTTTTTATGAAAAGTTTTTCGCCTACTTATCAAGTACCCATCCGGCTCTGCAAAAGAAGGAATTTCATCCAGAACAGATTGCAAAGGAGGATTTCTGGATTTTGAAGCAAGGGCATTGCTTTCGAGACCAAGTAATCAATCTCTGTGATCAATCGCTCAGTGGTCACCAAAATTTCCACTATGAAAGTGGTTCATTAGAAGGGCTCAAGAACATGGTAAATCGTTATCGCGGTGTCACATTGCTGCCTGAGCTAGCTACTTTTGAATTGTCTCAGGAAGAAAAAAGTAGAATTCGGCCATTTGCTGGCGAGACACCAATTCGTGAAGTGAGTATTATTTTGAACAGAAGCTTTCTCAAGCAGAAACTAGTCAAACTACTTCATGACGAAATCACCGCGGCTATTCCTGTTGAGATGACTTCTAAATCTCACGGGAAGATCGTTCGATTCAAATAGTCTACTGCTTGGTCAAAATGTAGTGATCTGCCAGATCCCCTGTGATTACCTCCCCATTCATATCTAGGTGCCAAAGTCTATTTTCACCTACTTTGTATTGATGTGGGCCCGAGCCGGTATTTTCTAAGGTTATTTTGCTTCCAGATTCACCCCAGGTAAAGCTACCTGAGTTTCTCTCCTCCAAGGCATCATTTCTGCCCAGATAATTGGTCACCAAAACGTAGGTTAGGTCGGTGTTCAATGTGAGAGTCGTTTCTATTCCTTCGCAGTCCGCACAGGGAATGGTTCCCTTGTAAGTGCCATTCCAATCTAGGCTTACTTGTGAGTTGTCACCCAGAGGTATATTGACTGTTTCTTCTTTGATATTTTCTTCTCCAGAGACTTCTTTAGAAATTTTGCTTTCGCAAGCACCTAATAAAAGGAGTATAAGGTAAGCAGGAATGAATTTGTTCATTTGAGTACAATTGACAGAAATGGGAAATTTATAAATTGCTAATCTCAAATTACGGTTTAAAACTTCCAATATGCCAGAGAATGCCACTGGGATCATGAAGAAAAAACTCGGCTCCCCATTCTTGGAATTGGATTGTCGATAGTCGAACGCCAGGGAATTTGTCAGGAAGACCCAAAACTTTTACCGCTTCCCAATAGGATTGAAGATCTTCCACTTCTAGGAAAAGCATGGTGTTATCCACCCAATCCTTCACAAAGGCTTTTTGAAGGTAAAAAAAGTGGCCTTCGGAAATGCGAATAACAGACATCACTGGTCCAAGAGACTTGATTTCAAATCCTAAGGTTCTATAAAAGCGAAGACTCTCCTCATAATCTTTGGCACCAATAAATGGCCGAATGGACTTGGCTTGTACTTTCATACACCAAACTGTGTTAGGTGGTGATCTAGGTGTTTGTAGAACAAGTTGTTCCACTCTTGAGCACTCATTTTGCCAAATGATAATGATTCTTTGCCTTCAAAATGAGCCTCTCCTAATTCGCTGCATTTTTTTAAGAATGCGATGAGTCGCTCTTTTTCTTCTTTGAAATTGCGTGCATCTGTGATCATAAAGGCAGGGGCAGTGCGGCTGTTTTTAGGGTAAGGGGTTTCATTTACCACCCCTTTTTTCACAAATGTTTTGAGCATAAAGCGCATCAGGGCGTTTGGCTTGGGATGTTTGTCCGTAAAAGCCATCTCATAGGCTACGTTGCAGTGTGCGAGCATTTGGTCTACACTCATTTTGCCCCATTGGGGCTTAGTATCCAAATTGAGTGCTTCGATGCGGGAAATGACCTCATCGGTGACTGAAGGAGAAAAAATATTTTTCATGACAAATGTGGGTTTTTGGTCAAGATACCAAAATAATTGAGGGGAAGGAATTAGGTACGACAAGAATTTTTTAAAATAAAATGGTTTATAATGTAAACCTATTTATATTTGAATCGTTAATCTTTTCAAACACTGAAAAAATGGAAAAAGAACTGACAAGTAAAGAGTCCTTAGAACTGATCACTCAGATGATCGGCAAGGCAAAAAGGCGGGCGGCCGGTGATGGGAGTTTTCAAATGCTTCTGTGGGGCTGGGCCGTAGCACTTTGTAATCTTGGACATTATGTATTGGCCAAAATAGATTATCCTGCACCTTATATAGTTTGGCTTGCGCTAATCCCAGTCGTAGGGGTAAGCATTTGGTTTTCGGTAACTAAATCCAAGAAAACTGGAGTGAAGACGCATTTGGATGCGGTCTTGAGTCAATTATGGCTTATGGTATTCCTAGGAATACTAATGGTTTTGGCCTTTATGCCTCAACTGAACTTCTATCAAAATCCTGTTATTTTGATTTTGGCTGGTATAGGCGTTTTTACTACAGGGGCGATGATTCAGGTGAATTTGGTAAAGTATGGAGGGATCATTTTGTTCATTGCAGCTTTGATTGCTTTCTTTTTGCCAATTACCGAGCAATATTTGGTGGCTGGAATCGCGATCATGATCGGATATCTGGTACCTGGTTATTCACTCAAAAAAAATAAGTCTTGAGCTCCTTTAGTCCATTGGATCCTCTTTTGCACTCCCAACTTCGCTTGGCCGTGGTCTCACTCCTTATTGGATTGGAAGAGGCCGAATTCACCTTTCTCAAAGAGGAAACTCAGTCCACCGCTGGCAATCTTAGTGTGCAATTGGATAAACTCGAAAAAGCTGGATACATCTCCATAGAAAAATCCTTTCGAGGTAAACGACCCTTGACCACATGTAAGATTACTCCTAAAGGCGTGGATGCTTTTGAGACGTATGTGGAAAATCTTAAAAAATATATCGAGTAAAAAATTTTCTCAATTTAGTTTATAATATAAACCAATTTACATTATGAAAACGAACATCAAATTTCTGCTACTTCCGCTACTCATTTTTACAGTGGCGATGACCTCTCCACAAGAGCTAATGAAAAAAAATTACCGCGCCTATCTTAGTGCTGATAAGGAAATTTGGAAGCAAAATGTTGCCTTGGCTACGAAGATTTATCAGGAGAATCAAACTGTGGATAACTTATTCAATCTTGCCCAAACTGAGTATGGTCTGCTGAATATCACTCAAGCCGATCAGGATGAGGATCTCTTTGATGATTATGTGGATAACTGTGAAGAGCACTTGGAAGAACTCACCAAGAGCAACAAATACACAGGGGAAGCTAATGCTATGCTTTCATCCCTAATGGGTTTCAAAATGGCCTATTCACCTTGGAAATCTATGACGCTTGGCCCTAAGAGCTCAAAGCTTTTAGAGAAAGCTGTGGAGATCAGCCCCAATTCACCAATTGTGCTCAAAATGCTAGCAGCTAACAAATACTTCACGCCTGCCATGTGGGGAGGCGATGTGGATAAGTCTTTGGAATTATTTAGAAAAAGTTCAGCTCTTTTTGAAAAAAGTGTGGTAAAGGCTAGCTGGATGCACTTAGACAACCTAGCTTGGGAAGGAATCATTCTCTCCGAGAAAGGAGAAAAAGAAAAGGCACGTGAAGTCTATGAAAAGGCATTAGATATAGAACCGAATTTTCACTGGGTAGGCAAGTCCCTTCTGCCTGCTTTGGATTAAGCTATTGATTTCAGAGGTTTTTATTCGGAAAAGGCTTGGGTTTTACCCTTGCCTTTTTTCTTTGGATGTTGTCCTAGTCAGTTTTGATAGCCATACAGATTGCTTTATTTTTGATCATTATGAAAAGGACATTTTTATTTCTTGTTTTTAGTCTTGGTCTACAATCTTTTGCTTTTGCGCAAGAGGAGGAAGAATCTTTTGAGGTAGAGATTGAGGGAAAACACACTATATCTCTGGTGCTGACACATTCTTGGATCCGTCAGGGGCGAAACTTTGAAGGAGATAAAGAATATCTGGTGGTCCCAGGCTTTGCTTTTGACTATAATTATTGGTTTACCGAAAAATGGGCTGTGGGATTGCACACGGATTTTTTGAATGAAAACTTTTTTGTAGAGACGAATAAGGGCGAGCTTCTCGAACGAGACCGCCCTATAGCCCCTGCTTTAATGGCGGTGTTCAAACCAGCACATCGTTGGTCGTTTGCTTTTGGTATGGGTCGGGAATTTGCTGATGAAGAAAGCTTTACACTCACACGATTTTCCATTGAGTATGGCGTAGAATTACCGAAAAGGTGGGAGGTTTTTGGTGTGCTTACTCAGGATTTCAGGTGGAATGCATACGATGCGACCAACATTGGAATTGGTCTTGCCAAAAGGCTTTAAGTTTATTCCGAAATGACCAGAAGTAGTTCTGCCTGGAGCTCGTCTAAGTTCGCGATTGCCCGTTCTTCAAAAAATTCACTCAGTGGTCGACCTTGATTCACAAAGCGAATTCTATACGCTTCCCTAATTATCAATTCCGGTATTTCTATAGTTTGCCCCGAAATAGCTGTGGCATCTAATACAAAAGGCTCGTCGATTTCTGCTTGAGGTTTGATATAGACATCTACCGATCTGGGGAGAGCGTTCTCCACCAGAAGGGTAAATGTCAAATTTGGGTCTATTTCCTCTTTTTCTGCGCAACTCAGGGTCCAAACTAGCAGTGACGCAAGGAATAAAAAAACATAGTTTTTGGTGTGCATAGTTATCAAGACTAACGATCTCAATCTAGCTCTAGTATTCCAAAAGAGGGTCGAGTTTGATTAATTTATTTCTTGGGCTCAATTGTGTTTTTGTTTTTCACATACTTCTCCAGCCAAGTATCCATTTCCCAAAGCGTATGGAGTATGGATTCGCGAGAAGCATATCCATGGCTTTCGTTAGGTAGGAAAACCAGTCGGGCGGTTCCGCCATTTCCTTTCAGCGCGGCATAGTAGCGCTCAGATTGGATGGGGAAAGTACCGGAATTATTGTCCGCTTCACCGTGAATCAGCAAAATCGGCTCTTTCACTTTATGTGCATGCATGAATGGGCTCATGGTGAAATACACCTCTGGAGCTTCCCAGAAAGTACGCTCCTCAGCTTGGAAGCCAAAAGGAGTCAAGGTACGATTGTATGCACCGGATCTGGCGATACCTGCGGCAAATAAGTCCGAATGCGAAAGGAGATTGGCCGTCATAAAGGCTCCGTAAGAGTGCCCTCCTACTCCGATTCGTTCTCTATCACCGATACCTCGCTCCACGATATAATCAATAGCTGCCTCAGCATTGGCGACCAGCTGATCTACAAACATATCATTTGGCTCTGTATCTCCCTCACCGACAATGGGCATCTCCGTCCGATCCATTACCGCATAGCCGCGAGTCACCCAGTAAATAGGCGAACCCCAATTCAGACGAGTAAAACCATACTTCGTGCCCCGTACTTGGGAAGCAATGGCGGCTGATTTGTATTCTCTTGGATAGGCCCACATCAGAACAGGAAGTGGTCCATCTTTTTCAGGATCGTAGCCTGCTGGGGTATAAATGACTGCAGAAAGGTCCAGTCCGTCTTTTCTTTTGTATGTGACCAACTCCTTGTTGATATCACTGATACCTTCATATGGATTCGGGAAATTGGTCAGCTGGCGAGGTGCCATACGCTTTTTGGTTTGTACTAGCCAATAGTTTGGTTGGATATCGGTGCTTTCTTTTAGACTAATCACTTCACCCTGCTTAATATCCAAAACCTTTACAACCCGCTCGTAAAAAGGAGCCTGTGATCTCCAAATGATTTCCTGCTCACCAGTCGATACGTCAAAAGCGGAAAGGAAAGGCATGCTTCCTTCAGGTGATCCACCTTCTGAGGTCATGTAAATCAAGTTGCCATCTCGCATCAAAACGGATCTCCCAAATTCATTTTCCACATAAAGTGGGCTACCTGGATCCGTATAAATGTCTGAATAAGATCTATCGATGATAGTCTTTTTTTCTTGGCTTGGATTAGATGGGTTGATCAAACTTCTCATTTCCTGCCGGCTCGACCACCAGCGCTCATTTACAATTGCGAAAGAGTCATCCGACCAATCGATTGATGAAAAGCGGAGCTTGGTGGAGGCAAGTTTCTTTTTGGATCCTGTGAAAGGAGCATCTAGCGTGTAGATAATATCTCTTTCCTCGATTTCCACTTTTGGGTCACCCCCGTCTTGAGCTTCCACCCAATAGAGTACAGAGCCTTTGTCTGCTCTCCAGTTTACATCTCTTGGACCAGTCACTTCAGCATCAAATCCCGTAGGTCGCACTTCGTCCAATGGAATATTCGCCAGAGTCTTTACCAAATTTCCATCTGCAGATAGGATATCCAATTGATATGGGAATCGAGATGCTGGAACGAGGTATGAAAAGGGCTTTTCTATGGTTCTAGTTAATAGATATTTACCATCAGGCGAAGCAGACACGCTTCGGATCATCCCTGGTTTTCCAAGTGCTTTAGCTTCACCCGAAAGCGTAACTTTCATTAATTGACTATCCATGAAATAGGCAAATAACTGCTCTTCGTAAGGGTTGCTAAGCAGATCTTGGTAGGTCCGGGTTGCTGCTGCGTCGCCATCTGTTTCTTGAATGGTGGGACCGGATGGAGCGGCAGGCTTTTGTGGATAATCTCCACGTCTTGAGTTGACAGCTCGGAAAACTATGCTATTGTCTGGCATCCAGATCACATCGGTCCCAAGCACTCCATTGAGGATCGGGTCAGTAAGTTTTTTGGCTTCAAAAGTGGTCAAATCAGCTACCCATAGGCTGATTCCATTGCTTTCTGTATGGACGAAAGCAAGATATTTTTCATCCCTAGATAGTGAAAAGCCCGATAATTTGGGGTTGGAAGGAAGACCGGCGACTTTTTTCTCCTCCCCGCTTCTGGTTTTTCTGAAGGTGATGTCATTGAAAGACCCTGACCGACTTGACCCAGAAGTTTGCGGGTTGATTCGAGTCCCTGCGATTCGCAACTCAGGACTAGAGAGGTCCTCTATACTGGCATAGCCGGGCCGTGATAAGATCATCATCCACTCTCCGTCGCTAGTGAAGCTGACGCTGGGTGTAGGAGGGCTATCTACCAAATCTACGATCGAAGACGGAGGTGTCTGGTAGGTAGTTTGCGCGAGTAAGCTGCCCTGAAGCAGAAGCGCAAAGATCAGTAAGCTGAAAGGTTTGAAGAATTTTTGCATGTCCATTTGTTGATAGACTAGTAAAATAAGGTAGAAAAATGAAAGAGCAGTTTTTAATCCCATCAGTGGTAAGAATCTTTTTTGGATGAAGCCTTTTTTAGCAAATTTGGAGGGCAGAGACATTTGAATTTTTCCTAAAAGGACAAAAAAGGCCAGAATTAAAGAATTCCGGCCTTTCTGTTTTTGAACAAGTCTTAGGGTTACCCATCAATAGGTGGTGCACCGATTGCTTTTAATTTTGCAAGTATGCCTGGCAACGTACTTTGCGTTATTTTTTCTAACTCGCTTTTCAGTGGAGCAAACTCTTCCCGTCCAGCAGCAAGTGCTTGCTTTTGCATTCCTGTAGGACCATACGTTCCAAATGCACCGGAATAGGCCGCACTGAATCGATCAAAAATAGTTGGGGCCATATTGTCGAGTAGTTCTCGCTTGGCTAGGTTTCCGTTCATTTTGCTGTCTAACTTTTTCAGTGCCATCTCAGCTTCGTGGATTTCTTTGGCTAGGGCGGCATCAGATTTTCCAGAGCGCGTAAGAGCGACTTTCATGGCTCCTACTTCTTTGGTGGCTTTTTCCAGGGCCGAACTAGCAAGTGTGATGTCATTTTGAAAGTCAGTGAGTTCACTTCTAAAGGCCTGAATCTCGGCTACACTTTTACTCGCCAAAGCACCCTCTCTTAGCGGGTTCACTTCAAAAGAGACGGATTCACCTATTTGGGTCATTTCACCATTTTGGTGGCGTACGAGTTTTGCTTTGTAGCTTCCTGGCAGTGCCATCATACTTCCCCAGCCACCAGAGCGAAGGCGGTCCGGATCGATGACACTTTGGCTAGCCATACTCAGATCCCAGGTGGTTCGATGAAAACCAGAAGCGTTTTTGGCTTTTACTCGTTGGACGAAATTACCTTGATCATCATAGACTTCAAGATGAACTTCTGGCTCATTTTCCATCATTTCGGCCTCGATTGCTTCGAATCCAGGGAAAGGAATCGAAGCCTCGCCCATCTCCTTCTCTTTTTTCTGTCGCTCGGCTTTCAAGGAGGGAACTCCTTCTTTCACATAGTATGCGAAAGTGACGCCAAATTCAGGGTTTGGTGCAAACCAATAATCATCACCCATATTATTCACGGCATTCTTTGGTGTGTACCAGTATCCGTCTCGAGGAGTGAACAAGTGACCTTCTTTGCTCAGCATTTCCTGAGACACATCGCGCAAAGCGGAATAATCATCTAAGACATAAAATCCTCTACCAAAGGATGCTCCCACCAAGTCATTTTCTCTTCGTTGAATGGTGATATCTCGGAAGGAGATCGTTGGCAGGCCTCCATTCAGTTCCATCCAATTTTGTCCTCCATTGATACTGAAGTAAACACCAAATTCTGTGGCAAGGAAAAGCAGTCCTTCTTTTTCATGGTCTTGCACAATTCTCCAGGTAAGTAAAGGTTCGGGTAGACCGGAGGTGATGAGAGACCAGCTGGCACCGTAGTTGGTGCTTTTGGCCACATAGGGTTTGAAGTCGCCCTCTTTGTGATTGTCCAAGACTACGTAAACTGTCGCTTCGTCAAACAAATCTGCCCGGATATCATTCACAAAGGCATTGGCGGGTACGCCAGGAATACTTCCCACTGCCACAGCAGTCCAGCTTTCTCCTCCATCCTTGGTGTATTGGATCAGTCCATCGTCGGTACCCGCATAGAGTACATCGGGATTAATGGGCGATTCACCTAGGGAAGTAATTGTGCTAAACTCGGACATGGCATACATATCCCAGGCATGATCCCAACTTTGGTTTTTACCCAAGATTGGCTCCGTAATTCTGTCTTTTCCTTTGGTCAAGTCACCGGAAATCGGCGTCCAAGAATCCCCACGGTCGGTAGATTTCCATACCCTTTGCGAAGCAAAATAAAGTGTGCTCGGCACATGCTGGCTTGGTAAAATCGGCGAATCCCAATTGAATCGCTCCTCACCCTCTCCGGCTGCGGGCTGAGGTTGAATGTAGACGGACTCGCCAGTGATTCGGTCCAAACGGTGGAGGTAACCCTGCTGAGATTCGGCATAGCCAATTTCTGGATTGCCAGGTTCTACGGCGGATTGATGACCATCTCCGCCGAGTACTCGTGACCAGTGTGCATTGCGGATCCCTTTTTCATCATCTGTTCTGGATGGACCTCCATGAGAGCCATTGTCTTGGGTGCCTCCGTAGACATTGTAAAATGGCACCGCATCATCCACGGCCACCTTGTAATATTGCGTAAGCGGAAGGTTTTTGATATATCTCCAGCTTTTGGTACCATCCACTGTCTCATAGATACCACCATCTGTTCCTAGCAGCAAAAAGTCTGGTTCATCCGCAATGAAGTTGAGTGAGTGGCTGTCGGAGTGAGTGGCTTCAGTATTGAGTAGGCTGAAGGTTTTGCCATGGTCGTAGGAAACCTGCATCCGCACATCTACGAGATAGATGGTACCGAAGTCATGTGGCGAGGCATACAATTCCTGATAATAATGTGGGCCGGTAGCTCCTGAAACTGCATCCGACATTTTCTCCCAAGAGGCTCCCTGATTTTTACTAAGGAAAACACCTCCTGTACGACGAATTAATTCAATAGCAGCATACACATAATCTGGGTTTTGAGGGCTGATCGCTAGGCCAATCTTGCCTTTGATACCGCCTGGGATTCCATTGGTAAGCTCTGTCCATGTTTTGCCACCGTCTGTTGATTTGTGTATTCCTGATTTGGTGCCGCCACCGAGATAGCCGGCCACCGTTCTGTGTCGTTGCCAGGTCGCAGCATAGACGATATCTGGATTTCTAGGATCTATGATGGCATCTGCCACACCCGTCCATTCTTCATCTCCAAGTGTTTTGGTCCACGTTTTACCACCATCTTCGGAGCGATAAAATCCTCGATCTCCTCCTTTATTCCAAAGCGGTCCTTGCGAAGCGACGAAGATGATGTTTGAATTTTCAGGATGTACGATGATTTTACCCACATGCTGGGAATCTTTCAATCCCATAGTTTTCCATGTGGACCCACCATCTTCACTCAAGTAAACACCATCTCCAAATGAGATGTGCCTACCACCATTATTTTCACCTGTACCCACCCAGATTCGGTTAGGATTAGTAGGGTCAATCGTCACACAGCCAATGGCAAAGACTGGTTGATCGTCAAAAATAGGCGTCCAGGTTGTCCCTGCATTTTCTGTTTTCCAAACACCGCCTGAAGCTACACCCACATACCAGACATTCCTATTGTCGGGGTGGATGACGATA
Organism: Algoriphagus namhaensis; assembly: GCF_042649705.1. NCBI lineage: Bacteria > Pseudomonadati > Bacteroidota > Cytophagia > Cytophagales > Cyclobacteriaceae > Algoriphagus > Algoriphagus namhaensis. The sequence continues at coordinate 813,900 of NZ_JBHRZS010000006.1, read as the reverse complement.
TCAGCGATACGTCCCGAAGTGAAGGCGGGTCCGATATTTCTCCAGGCAAAAGCCGAAAAACTTTGCTCCGCCAGCGTTTTCTCCCGCGAACTGGAGCTTTTCTTTTGTGCCTGCATAGGATTGTTGGCCAAAAGAAGAATTAGAAATAGTAAAGAATAAAATTTGCGCATATGTCAGTCGAATTAAATACTGGAGTTTTCTTCTCCACTAAGATGCAAAAATCTTTTTTGGGATATATGACTTTGCACCAAGCTTGATGAATTTGAACTCATTTCTGCAAAGACGGAGATTTTGGTGAGGGCAAAAAAATACCCCTGAGTAATTGACTACTCAGGGGCATCTTAAATGATTTGCCTGTTCGAAGGGCTATTCTATTTATTTTCCTTTCTCTCCGATAGAGATCATCGCACATCTAAATCCAATGGCATTGGTAGCAGAGTCCTGATGCATGAATCGACGTGTTCCAGGAGCTAACCAATAGGCTACATCTTTCCAAGATCCACCTTTGTAAACTCGAAGTTCATCAGTTAGCAATGAAGTCTCGTAATTTTCTGCTTCATCATATACACCATCTTTTCTCAATGGGTTAAGGTCGTCAAAATCTTGGAATGAAAGTGGTCGGTATACGTCATACACCCACTCATTCATATTTCCAGCCATGTGGTAAAGGCCAAAGTCATTTGGTGCCATGTCATACACGTTGGTTGGAAGGATTTCACCGTCATTTCTTTGATTACCAGAGATACCGGCGTAGTCACCACGTCCTCTTTTGAAGTTGGCAAGGAAATCACCTTGCTTTCCTTTACGCTTTACGTTGTAAGGATTTCGAACGCCGCGGCCATCCCAAGGATAAATCCTTCCATACTCTTGGTTTTCCTCAAGATATTGAGTTCCAATCATCGCCTTCGCAGCATATTCCCACTCAGCTTCGTTTGGAAGTCGGTAGTCTGCCAATGCCACTCCTCTTTCAATCAATTGATTTTTAGTCATCGCCGAGTCAAGTTCTCTTTCCTGTCTGATCAGCTCTTGAACGAACTCGGTTCTCCATTTTGCATAAGAGTTTGCTTGGCTCCAAGACACTCCGGCTACAGGATAGAAATTAAATCCAGGGAATCTGAAATAATAAGATTGATACAGGTCATTGAAGGACATAGCACCAGACCATACATCTTCAGACGGCTCTAATTTTAAAAGTGAGTCAGCGCTGACCTTCTTTTTCATATCGAAAAGAAACTCGCGGTAATCATTATTTGTGATTTCAGTTTCATCCATGTAGAAAGAGGCAACTGTAACTGTACGTTCTTGATTATCACGGAAAGCCATGATATCCTCTTCTTGTGAACCGAGTACAGCACGTCCTCCTTGGATAAACTTCAAGTTTGGACCTGGAATTTGCTCAGCATTTTTAGCTACAAAGAAATTCGTAGAATCCTGCTCATCGAAACTGAATTCGGCTCCGGTGGTAGCGCTTTTTTTCCCAGGCTTGTTAGCAGTTCTACGGCCGTAACCAGGGGTTTTATTACATGAGGAAAGAATGGTCCCGAAGACAATCAGGATTACTCCCATCCACATTCCCATTGAGTTTTTACTCTGACGCATATTATTTATGTGTTTTTGTCAATTTCAATCCGCTAATATAAACGCATTAGGGAGCACTTACAATATATCTTGGACGACAATAGGTTGCGATTATGTTAAAAAACACGCGTTTTCCCTACCATCGACAAAATCGGTATCCGAAACTGCAATATTTATGCCAGTAAAAAATTTACTTTTTATTGGTTTTGCATCTCTTTAAGCCTGATTTCGGCTTTCGAAATCGAGGTTACTTCACTGATCGTAAGAATCAAACGGTTTTTGTACTCTTTTATTTTACATTTTTTGGGCAATCCTTGTGCAAACTTCATGATTTTGCCAAAAACCTCGGAGGAATAATAGTCTGCCTTGCTTGATGGAAGTAAGTAGCATTTCATCAGCCCTGACTTCAAGACGAGTTTCTCAATGCCTAACTTTTCAGCGATCCATCTAAGCCGGACGGTTTCCATCAGTTCGGAGACTTCTTCCGGAATCGGTCCAAATCGATCGGTGAGCATTAGTGCAAATTTTTCCAAGTCTGACTCATTTTTGATTCCATCCAGTTTTGAATACAGTCCTAGACGTTCAGAAATATTGCTCACATATTCTTCCGGAATCAAAAGCTCCAAATCCGTCTCAATCGTACAATCCTGAACCAATACGGCAGTTTTTTCCTTGAGATCTACCTCAAAAATGGAAGCAAACTCATTTTCTTTTAATTCTTGAACTGCCTCGTCTAGGATTTTGTGATACATCTCAAAGCCTAAATCAGTAATAAAACCGCTTTGCTCGGCTCCAAGAAGATTTCCAGCTCCGCGGATGTCCAAATCCTTCATGGCTACCTTGAACCCGTCGCCCAAATCGGAGAATTCTTCTAAGGTTTGTAGTCGTTTTCTTGCCTCTGCGGTCAGTCCAGACATGGGGTTGGTCAGCAAATAGCAAAAAGCCTTTTTATTGCTTCGACCCACCCGGCCACGCATCTGATGTAAGTCGCTCAGACCAAACATATGCGCCCGATTAATGATGATGGTGTTTGCATTTGGGATGTCGAGTCCTGACTCGATGATGTTAGTAGATACCAGCACGTCATATTCATGATTGATAAAATCCACCATGATCCGCTCCAGCTTTTTCCCGTCCATTTGGCCATGGGCCGCAGCAACTTTGGCGTCAGGCACAAGCTTCATGATGAGATTAGCAATGCTATCTATTTCACCCACTCGGTTGTGGACAAAAAACACCTGTCCCCCACGTCTTAGCTCGTAGGCAACAGCATCTCGGATTACTTCTTCTTTGAAGGTGTGCGTTTCTGTGGTTACGGGTTGCCTATTGGGTGGAGGCGTGGCGATTACAGAAAGGTCACGAGCCCCCATCAAAGAAAAATGAAGCGTCCGCGGAATAGGTGTGGCAGTCAAAGTCAGTACATCTACATTCACACGAAGGTTTTTCAGTTGATCCTTGACCTTCACCCCAAATTTTTGCTCTTCGTCTATAACCAGCAATCCCAAATCCTTAAAGACGATGTCTTTGTTCACAATTTTGTGAGTTCCCACCAGAATGTCTATCTCCCCACTCTTTACTTGGGAGACGATTTCTTTAACCTCCTTTGCAGTTCGAAAGCGATTGATGTAGTCAATTTTAAGAGGAAAGCCCGAGAGGCGCTCCGAAAAAGTCTGAAAGTGCTGCATAGCCAAAATGGTGGTGGGAACCAACACAGCTACTTGTTTTCGGTCATTTACGGCCTTGAAGGCCGCACGAATGGCGACTTCTGTTTTACCAAAACCCACATCACCACAGACCAATCTATCCATGGGATATCCTTTTTCCATGTCTTCTTTGACATCAGATGTGGCTTGAGCCTGATCGGGTGTATCCTCGTAGACAAAGGAAGATTCCAGTTCCACTTGGAGGACTGAGTCCGAGTGAAAGGCAAAGCCCTGAGCTGATCTTCGTTTGGCATAAAGGGCAATCAAATCCTTCGCGATATCCTTCACCTTCTTTTTGACACGGGATTTTTTATTATCCCATTCAGGTGAGCCTAGTTTGGACATGGAGGGCATGGTGCCTTCTTGTCCGCTGAATTTTGAGATTTTGTGGAGCGAGTGAATGTTTACATAAAGCAAATCGTCGTCCCGAAAGACCAATCGTACCGCTTCCTGCATTTTATCATTCACTTTGACTTTCTCTAACCCTGCAAATCGGCCCACACCATAATCCACATGTACAATATAGTCTCCCGGGTGAAGTGCCTTGAGTTCTTTAAGTGTAAGTGCCTTTGATTTGCTCGCCTTTTTTCTGGTCTTATATCGGTGGAAACGCTCAAAAATTTGGTGATCCGTATAGCAGGCCAATTTCAAATCTCTGTCCTCAAAACCCTCTTTGAGGCCAATGAGCATGGTCTGAACCTCTAAGGTTGGATCGAGCTCATGAAAAATACCGAGCAAACGGTTCAGTTGCTTTTCATTTTCTGCCGTCAGAATACTGGTAAAACCCTTACGGGCATTTTGCCCGAGGTTCTCCACGAGGAGATCAAAATTCTTATTGAAAGAAGGCTGAGGCTGACTATCCCAAGCTATGGTTCTGCTTTGCTTTAGATAGAATTGACGGCCAAATTCAATCAGTTTAAAGCGAGAAATGGTTTTGACAAATTCCTTTCCTTGCTGAAAAAGGTCTTCCGGCTTGAGGAGAAGTTTGTCCGACTTGGACTTGTCCACCATTTGCTTGAATGCAATGTCCGCTTTGTGAAAACATTCGTCCAAGACGTCCAAAGTGAGCTGATAATCCTTGATCCAGATCTTCGTTTCATCAGGTAAAAAATCCAGAAAAGGCTGTCTTATTTCCTGCAGGAGCTTGGTCTGAACGTTAGGGACCAAAGAAATAAAACTCACATCCGCGATAGATAGCTGAGTTTCTGGATCGAAGGTTCGGATGCTTTCGATTTCTTTTCCAAAGAGTTCTAGGCGATAGGGATTTTCATGGGAAAACGAAAAAACATCCAAAATTCCACCGCGAATGGCAAATTGGCCTGGTTCGTAGACAAAGTCAGTTTTCTCGAAATCATAGCTCACTAAGATTTCAGAGATAAACTCCATATCCACAGCTTCGCCTACCCTAGCGATTAGGGTGTTTTCTTGCAAGGAGCGCTTATTGATCACTTTTTCATAAAGGGCTTCAGGATACGTGACAATGATTCTATCCTTTAAGTCCGCGTTCAAAACCTCTGAAAGCATTTCCGCACGCATTAGAACATTAGCGTTGTCTACTTCATCGTATTGATACGGGCGCTTGAAGCTGGTAGGAAAAATGTAATACTGCTCGGATCCAAGAAGATTCTGAAGGTCTGTGCTAAAATAGGCTGCTTCTTCCTTGTCTTGGGCGATTACAACGTGTATTCCGCCTTTTTGGGCATAAATACTACTCAACAGTACGGCATCCAAACTTCCGGAAAGGCCTTTGATTTGGATGTTTTCCTTACCTTCTTTCAGGATTTCAAGTTCCAGATTTTGAAAAAGGGGGTGGGTTTGGTAAAGTGATAAAAAGGCTTTGTGATCCAAAACAGGTGTGGCTTAATACTTTTGAGAAGGCCAAATTTAGGGCTTTCTATTATTCTGGAGAAAGATTCTCAAATTCTATGGGATTTTGAACCTATGGACTTCAATAATGTTTAGCAATGGATGAAGGATATGGATAAGCAATTAAGTTGGTTTCAGCGCGTGGAAAGGCTGCACCCTTACGAAACCCTGCTTTATTTAGGGATGTTTGGGAGCGGTTTGATCTTTTTGTTTTTGGTTGTGGCGTTTTTGTCCTCAGGGATCAATCAGTTGGAAGGGTACAATCGTCATGTGCCCATTTCTTTCTTAGTCTCTACTTTCTTGCTTGTATTGAGTGGCTATTCTGCCACTAAAATGCGTCTCTACTATCAAGAAGAGCGAATCGATCAACTGGAAAGATCCTTGTTAATCACGCTTTTTCTGGGAGCCACGTTTACTTTATTGCAGTTTCTTGGCTGGCGAGAACTAGATCAGATGGGGATTGATTTTAAAGGAATTCCCTCGGGCAGTTTTCTTTATGTGCTATCAGGAATTCATATCTTTCACCTACTTGGAGCCATGGTTTTCGCAGTAATTCTTTGGTCCCAATTGCGGAATAATAGAAAAGATGAAGTGAAGGCTCTGATTCTTGTAGTGAATCCCTTTGAAAAAATGAGAATCAGGCTTTTCACTACTTACTGGCGATTTATGGATGCGGTTTGGTTGATTCTTTTTCTCCTATTTGTGATTAGTTTCTAATTTGACTTTATCAAAACCCTTTGAGAAAAGCGTCTAAACTAGCGGACAATCACAAAACAAATCCCACCAACAGACCGATCGATAAAACTCAAACCCTAAACTTATGAAATTAACCATCAGCACCTTTGTAGATCAGGACTACCTGAGTGTAAAAGAAGGGTTTAATGAATCCTTATTTGTAAAACTCAGTCCTCCCTTTCCACCGGTGAAGCTTTTGCGATTTGATGGATCAGCAACAGGAGACTTGGTGGCCTTGGAACTGAATTTTATATTTTTCAAGCAAAAATGGGTGAGCGAGATCACGGAAGACAAACTCACTTCGGAGGAGTTTTATTTCATCGATAAGGGAGTGGAGCTTCCTTTTTTTCTAAATAAATGGACGCATAAGCACCGAATTTTGAAAAGCGAAACAGGATCAGAAATTAGAGATGAGATTGAGTATCAAGGCCCCTTTTTCTTGCTCACTTGGCTGCTCTATCCAGCCATGCTTTTGCAGTTTGCTTATCGTAAACCGATATACAAAAAGATTTTCAAAAAGGCCTCTTAAATAGGCTGTGGAAGATTTTCACAGTTTTTTATGGTGCAATCTCCATATAAAACTAGCGAGTGACTGATAATGGAGGATTGAAACTCCTTACCGATTGCCTCTTTTATTTCTTTTATTTTTGGGTCAGAAAATTCTCTGATTTTTCGGCATTGGTTGCACACGTGATGGTCGTGATGCTTGTAAGTTAAGGCTTGCTCATAGAGAGCTACTTTATCTTTGAACTGATGCTTTACGGCCAATCCACTCTCAACGAGTAGATCCAGCGTATTGTAAATCGTCGCTCGGCTGATTGTACTACCAGAGTTTCGCATTTTCAGAAATAAGCCTTCCACGTCGATATGCTCATCTTGAGGGAGTGCGTAGAGCTCATCGATCACAGAAAAGCGCTCAGGCGTTTTTCGACTTCCTTGTTTTGCCAAAAAATCCTCAAATATTTTTTTTGCCTTATCGATTACTTCTGGATTTGCCATTTTACTTTGGGTCTTAAATGATAAAGATGCTTGATTTTGTGGCCAAGGGCAACACTCACCGAGATCATTCCAGTAATTTGATTTTATTCTAATTTATTTGGATGGGCGAAACCAGAGATAAACATCATCCTGATTGGACTCGTTATCGAGATAGTTCGCTTCGGCAATTTTCCTTAAATTATAGAATCATCCATGCTTTGCCAATGAATAGGAGGGTCTTACTCATTTTGATTTTTGTTTTTGGGCTAAGTCTTAGCCTCAGTGCTCAGGTGCCTGGCTTTTTTATTAAGGGAAAGGAGAGAAAAGCGACTATTCCCTTTATTTCCTCCAATAGCCTGGTGATTGTCCCTGTGAGCATCAACGGAAATGTCCCGATTAATTTTTTGGTGGATACTGGGGTCAGGGCTAATATTTTGTTCAGTAAAAATCTTGGCGATGCCATGTCTTTGGAATACAGCCGAAAAATCAATTTAGTGGGTGCAGATGGGTCAACAACACTAGGAGCATTTATCTCGCCAGTGAATCATATTGATCTGGGGCCTGTCGAAGGAAGGCTTCAAAGTTTACTGGTTTTAGAAGAGGATTTCTTGGAAATCGAAGCGGTCATCGGAACTCCCGTTTATGGGATTTTGGGCTATGAATTTTTCAAATACAATCCCATCAGAATAAATTATGATGATAGTAAAATTGACTTTTTCCGTACCGATGCCATGAAATGGAGACCTCCATTTTATCATAAGCTGGAACTATCAATAGAAAACAATAAGCCCTACATAGAAGCCAAAGTCAAGCAAAAGAATGCAGGAATTCTGAATCCCAAATTATTGATCGATACTGGCGCCAATCATGGATTGCTGTTGAATCTGGAGACGAGTGAAGAGATTCAATTGCCTGAAGAAACCATCGAATCCGAGTTGGGTCAATCCCTTGGCGGCGTACTTTATGGCTCCATCGGCCGTGTCGATCGTCTTATCGTAGGCGGATTGAAATTGGATAATGTCCTCACCTCCTATCCCGAGGAAAATGACTACAGCTTCGTGATCAAAGAATCTGGGAGGCAAGGCAGTTTGGGTGCGGAAGTACTTGGTCGGATGCGACTGATTATCGATTATCCTCGAGGAAGGATGTTTACTAGAAAGGGCAGAGATTTTTATGCCCCATTCGAATTTGATATGAGTGGGATCTTTTTGAAAAAGATCAATACTGACGACAATCGCTTCTATGTGGGGCAAGTGAGGGAGGGATCACCGGCGGAGGAGCTTGGGATTAAACAAAATGATGAAATCATGGCCATCAATAAAATTCCCACTTTCATCTGGGAATTGCCCGAATTGATTAAGCTCTTTCGCTCGGAGGAAGGCAAAGAAATAGAACTTGCTCTTCGAAGATATCGTAATAATGACCTCAACGATTACGAAGATTACGTGGTCAAGCTGAGGCTACGAAAGCAAATCTAGTCTCGGAGTCGTATCAAATAAAAAAGTATTTTTGCATGAGTCAGGATGTATGACATTTAAAACCGAAAAAAATTTAACCAACACTTTACTATGAAGAAGTTCTTAATCCCACTTTTAATCCTAGCAGTAATCGGGATCTACATGTACACCAAATCGGTCAGCACCTACAATCAGCTTGTCACCATGGATGAAGCTGTGGCAGGTCAGTGGGCAGAAGTAGAAACACAATATCAGCGACGAGCAGATCTGATCCCAAATCTTGTGAATACAGTGAAAGGGTATGCAGATTTTGAGCAAGAAACCTTGACTGGAGTGATTGAGGCGCGAGCCAAGGCTACCTCAGTTACCATTGATCCAACCAATCTGAATGAAGGAAATCTTGCACAGTTTCAAGAAGCTCAAGATCAGCTTTCTGGAGCATTGAGCAGACTTTTGGTTTCTGTGGAGCGCTATCCAGATCTGAAGGCAAATCAAAACTTTCTTGAACTTCAGGCACAGTTGGAAGGAACAGAAAATAGAATCGCCGTGGCACGCCGAAACTTCAACGAATCTGTTGTGGGGTACAATCAGTATATGAGACAATTCCCTAATAACATCTTTGCGGGCTGGTTTGACTTTGAGACCAAGGGTACATTCAAAGCATCTGCAGGGTCGGAAAACGCTCCAAGCGTAGAATTTTAAGCATGCCTCAGAAATTATTTTCAGAATCGGATCGAGAGCAGATCATCGCTGCTATCAAAGCGGCAGAGTTACGTACCTCTGGAGAAATTCAGGTGCATATCGAAAATCACTGTAAAGGTGATTTGATGGATCGGGCTGCGGAAGTTTTTGAAATGCTCAAAATGTACCAAACCAAGGATAGAAATGGCGTGCTTTTCTATCTGGCCGTTGAAGATCACAAGTTTGCGATTTTAGGTGATGCGGGGATCAATCGAGTCGTAGAAGAAGACTTTTGGGAAACCATCAAAAATCAAATGCAAGAGTTATTCCGTAAGGGCAGCTTTACCGAAGGGCTTTCCCTTGGGATTAAGCTTGCTGGCCACAAACTCCAAAGCCATTTCCCATACGATGGGGATACAGATATAAACGAACTACCAGATGAGATTTCCTTTGGGGATTAGAGTATTTACCATTTTCTTCTTGACCTGTATTGCTGTGAGCAGTTTTGCGCAGGAGTTTCCTCCTGCACCAAATCCTCCTCGGCTGGTTAATGATTTCACCAATACATTAAGCTCATCTGAACTCGCAAGTCTGGAACAAAAGCTTGTAGCCTACGACGATAGTACCTCCAATCAGGTCTCTATCGTAATGATCCAGTCTGTGGGACAAAATGATATCTCTGACTATGCCTTCAAGCTGGGGGACCTTTGGGGAATAGGCGGATCAGCCAATGACAATGGGGTTCTCATCCTAGCCGCAATGAAGGATAGGAAAGTATTTATTGCTACTGGCTATGGGTTAGAGGGAGCTATTCCGGATGCGCTTGCGAAGCGAATTGTCGAGAACCTAATCATCCCAAATTTCAAACAGGAAGCATATTATACTGGTATGGACCAGGCCACAGATATGATTTTCAAATTGGCTTCTGGCGAGTACAAGGCTGAAGATGTACAATCTGATGGCAACAGTGGAGGAGGGTTTTTCCTTGTTCTGCTGTTCATTTTCATCTTTATCATTTTGCCCCTCTTGAGAAATAGGAATGATAACAATAATCACATGGGTGGTCGCGGAGGCGGTGTAGATCTTTGGACCACGATCATGCTAGCCAATTTGCTACGTGGTGGTAATGGAGGGAAATTCGGTGATTTCAAATCCGGCGGTGGTTCTTTTGGAGGCGGTGGCTTCGGTGGTGGCGGCGGTTTTGGAGGTTTTGGTGGAGGCTCTTTCGGAGGCGGAGGAGCTGGAGGCAGCTGGTAAAGGAATTGATAGCCAGGGAATTAATCTTGACTAAAATCAAAAAAAGAGCGCATTTGCGCTCTTTTTTTATGAGATGATACTAGATGAATTATCCTACTCGCTCAAACTGAGAGAAATAAAACGCGCCTTCGATGGCAGCATTCTCGTCAGAGTCAGAACCGTGAACTGCATTTGCTTCGATAGACTTTGCAAAAATCTTTCTGATAGTACCTTCCGCAGCATCTGCAGGGTTAGTAGCACCGATTAATTTTCTGAAGTCTTCCACAGCGTTGTCCTTTTCAAGGATAGCGGCGATAATAGGTCCTGATGACATGTATGCGCAAAGATCAGCGTAGAATGGTCTTTCGCTGTGTACTGCATAAAACTTGCCAGCAAGCTCTTTGCTCAGTTGAGTAGCCTTCATCGCTACGATTTTGAATCCAGCTTCCTCGATCATTTTCAAGATCGCTCCAGAGTTGCCTGCTTCGAAAGCATCAGGCTTAATCATGGTGAATGTTCTGTTTGTTGCCATTGTGTGTCTGTTTCCAGGGTTTAATTTGGGCGCAAAAATATAGGATTTCACATCATTCTCCGAGTCATATCCGTTATTTCTCCCCAAGTCCACTCATTTTCAGGAAAATGCAGCTATTGGGATTTGGATAAAAATTATAGACCTTTGCAAGCTAATTGCGTCCCGCGGGACTCTAAACCTATCGAATGAAAGCTTTCGCCTCATTTCAAAAAGAAATCTCAACACCCAAAAAGATATTTATCACCACCCACGTCAAGCCGGATGCTGATGCGCTGGGGTCTTCTTTGGGCTTAGCCAACTATTTAATCAAAAAAGGTCACGAGGTCACCGTGGTCACCCCTACGGACTATCCGTCTTTTTTGAATTGGATGAAAGGCAACGAGGACGTGCTAGATTTTAGCGCTCCGAAACAAACAGCCAAGGCCAAAAGGAAATTAAAAGAAGCAGACGTGATTTTCTGTCTAGACTTCTCTGTCCTGAATCGTGTCAACGAACTAGGTGATCTAATTCGAAGGTCTGATGCCTTCGTAGTGAATATAGACCATCACCAGGATCCTGAAGACTTTGCTGACTTCCGTGTTTGGAGTACTGAGGCGGCTGCTACCTGTGAGCTGGTATATGAACTGATCGTAAAACTGGGAGACAAAAAACTTATCGACAAGGATATTGCCGAGTGTCTTTATGCCGGGATTATGACAGATACCGGAGGATTTAGACACCCAAATACCACAAAAAATGTACATCACGTGGTGGCAGACCTGATCGAAATGGGTGCGGATAACTCCCAAATCGCAAATTGGATCTATGATTCAAATTCTGTGAATCGATTGAAATTTATAGGATTTGCGATCAGTAGAAGATTGGTGGTTCGGGAAGACTTGCATTTGGCGTATTTCATAATCGGCAAAAAAGATCTTAAAAAATACGAAAGCCGTACCGGTGACACCGAAGGATTGGTCAATTATGCCTTATCTTTGGACGGTATCCACATGGCAGCCCTATTTTCTGAACGAGAAGATGGAATTAAAATCTCCTTTCGATCATCCGCAGATGTTGCAGTCAATAAATTTGCAGCATCTTTCTGGAATGGCGGCGGACATAAAAATGCAGCTGGCGGAAAATCTCATTTGAGCATGCGAGCTACTATCCAACGATTTGAAGACTTGGTTGAGGAAAATAAAGACACCCTGTTCCCCACCAAGGACTTAGCAGAACAAACTGTTTAATACCCCACAAAAAACTGAATAATTTAAAAACTTTATGAAAAACACGAAGAGCCTTTGGGCAATTGCTGCCTTGATTTTTGGAGTAAGTACCCTTTCATCTTGCCAGCGAACTGAGGTGACTGAGCAGGACGGGATTGAATATAGGTATCACTCTGAAGGTTCAGAAAAGCCAGAAAATGGCATGTACGTGATGTACAATTTGGTCATTCAGACTGAGTCTGATTCGGTCATTTACTCTACCCTAGATCAGCCTTTCCCTGGCTATCTGCAGGCAAATGATTCTCTTCCAGCAAACAATGGAATGGATGAGATTTTTCTTAGCCTAAGAAAAGGTGATAGTATTTCTTTTCAAGCTCCAGCCTCTGTGATCTTTGGAAATAATCAGCCTCCTTTCCTACAGGCAGATGAATTGGTGAAGGTAGCTTTGGGTGCATTTGATGTGGTAGATCAACAAGGAATTGAGGCCCTTTTTCAAGAGGCGATGGCTGCTGAAAATGCTAAAGTTGCTGAGCGTGCTAAAGAACTGATGGTGGAAGAAGCTGCTGTCATCGAACAGTATGCTGCTGATAATGGCCTTGAGCTTCAAAAAACTGAAAATGGTCTCTATTACATTATCGAAAGAAAAGGAAACGGGGAAGAAGTCACTCCAGGAACCACTATGTATGTGGACTATGCTGGCTACCTCCTAGATGGTCGATTATTCGATACGTCTAATCCAGAGTTGGCTCAGGCTAATGAGGTGTTTAATCCGAATAGAGATTATTCTCCTCTACCTGTGAATGTAGGCATGGGCCAAGTTATCCCAGGATGGGATGAAGGTCTCCTGTTATTGACCAAAGGAGCTAAGGCTAAATTTTTGATTCCTTCTCCTCTGGGTTACGGTGAAAATGGTGCTGGAGGACTAATTGGTCCAAACTCTATCTTGGTTTTTGACGTAGAGGTGATGGATGTCCAAAAATAATTGGGCACCACAATCAACCAATTTGAAATAAAACTAAATGATGAGAGTAAGAAAATTTTCCTTATTCATAGCTCCCCTTTTTGCTTTAGGGATGCTTTCTTGTATCGATCCTGATCAAACAGAGGATGCGATTCTGAACGAGGATAAAAAGGCTATTGCCGAATATCTGGAATCAAACCCAATTTCTAGTGTTCAGGAATTTAACGACGAAGTTACTGGAATACAGATCTTTTGGCAGGAGCTTTCCGGCTCAGGTGTAGCTGCAGAAATTGGGGATACTTTAAGAGTGGATTACATTGGTCGTCTACTGACTAATCAGGTATTTGATACTAGTATTGATTCAGTAGCTAGAGCCAACAATGTCTTTGATGCAAACAGAAACTATGTTCCAATTAGATTTGTCTTGGGGCGTAGATCACTGATTGATGGTTTTGAATTTGCAGTCAATCAAATGGAATCTGGTGACAAGGCCACGGTGATTATGCCATCGATTTTCGGATATGGAAGCAATCCACCTGCCGGTATCCCGATTGATGCTCCACTTATATTTGAACTAGACTTACTCCAAGTAGTCAAAGGCCCAGATAATAATTGATTATGAAAAAACTAATACCCTTCTTATTTGTGATCGGATTAATCACCGCGATGGGTTGTGAGCCAAATAATCCATTCGCTGCTGGTCCGACTTATGATCGTGATGCCAATCTGGCCATCGATAGTGTGAAGATTGTGGCTTTTTTGGATACAGCTCGTATTGATAGCTTGTACCGAATTCATGATCCAAGTGGGGTGGTGATTATCGTCCAGGAAGAAGGAGAAGGCAGTAGACCTCGAACTGGTAATGTGGTTTATTCCGATTATATAGGTTCCCTTATGGAGGACGGCTCGATTTTCGACACCAATTTGGAGCAAGTCGCTCGAGACAATGATCTTTATGTTGAGGGTCGTAGGTATACCGTGTTCAATTTTGTAATGGGATCAGGAAATGTGATTTCCGGTTGGGATATTGGGTTTAGAAGAGTTCGTCCCAAAACCAAAGGGATTATGATTATCCCATCCCCATGGGGATATAGGGATCAAACCAGTAACTCGAGAATTCCAGCGAATTCGATTTTACTTTTCGAGTTTGATTTCCGAGGACTGGATTAAAATTTAAAGAGGCTTCAGGCCTCTTTTTTTTTACCAATTCTTGGGAAAAATTGAGGTACCTGGTCTTGATAGTCTTGGTAGTCACTTCCGAAAATTGATACTAGGTTTTTTTCCTCAAAATAAATTCCAAAGGGCAGATAGACGATTAGGCAGATACAATGGATTGTCACCGAAAGGGTAGGTGACACAAAGAAGTACCCTAAAAAAATGAGCAAAAGCCCTGCATACAAGGGATGTCTAGTGTATTTATAAAGTCCTTCGGTAATTAACTTTTGAGATTTTTCTTTTTCAGGAACAATACCCAAGAAGGATTTGATAGAAATAGATTTGCCTGATTTAACTAGAATGATTGTACCGAAGGTCGCCAGCATGTAGCCCACATAGGTGCCGAAGGGTGAGTTAGGCATCAATTGACGATAAGGAACTTGGGTAGAAAACCAGAGAATAATTCCTAAAAATAAAAGAGAGATCAAGGAATATAAAAGTCTATACCATTTCATTCCATCTCCCCACACTCCCTCTAATTTTCTTTTTACCTTTACCGAAGCGAGAATACTGTGGCTGGCATAAAATCCAGCCCAAAGTAAGACAAGCGAGAGATAATAAATCATATCTTCATTTCTAATTTAGCCCAAGATAAGCGTATGAAAATTGGAATTATTCATGAGGGGAAAAATCCACCAGATATGCGGGTGGCCTTTACCCCTGCTCAATTGGCCGAAATCCAAGAGACTTTTGGAGATCAGTTGAGTATAGCGGTGCAATCTAGTGATATCCGATCATTTACGGATGAAGAGTATCGTGAAGCTGGTGTAGCAGTGGTGGAAGATATTTCAGATTGTGATGTACTTTTTGGGGTCAAAGAGGTGCCTATTCCTTCCCTGATTCCCGGAAAGACTTATTTTTTCTTTTCGCATACGATCAAAAAGCAACCTTATAATAGACCGCTTTTGCAGGCTATGCTGGATAAAAATATCCGGATGATTGACTATGAAGCCTTGAAAAATGATGCAGGGGTTCGAGTTGTTGCTTTTGGTCGCTGGGCTGGAATAGTTGGGGCATATAATGCTTTTCTTACCTATGGCAAAAAGTCGGGACTATATGACCTCAAGGAGGCAAATGCCTGCTTTGACCTGAATGAACTTCACGAGGAATTGAAAAAAATCCAATTGCCGCCGATTAAGATTATCCTGACCGGAAGTGGAAAAGTTGGGTTAGGTGCTCGGGAGATTTTGGAGGCCATACCCATCAAAGAGGTATCTGAATCTTCCTTTCGCAATGATTATTTCGAAGAACCGGTATTTACCAATTTGGACTCGGAAGAAATCAACAGACGAAAGACCGATGGGGGATTTGACCTTCAGGAGTTTTATTCTCGACCTGAATTGTACGAGAGTGATTTTGAGAAATATACAGAGGTAGCGGATATTTTAATAGGGGCATCCTATTGGGACCCTAGAGCACCACGATTATTCCAATTAAAGGATATTCAGAGTGAAGATTTCGCCATTTCAGTCATTGCTGATATCACCTGCGATATCGATGGTTCCATTCCCACGACCCAAAGACCGAGTACGATCGCAGATCCAATTTACGACGTGGATCGAGAGACTTTACAAGAGATTCCGGCCTTTTCAAAACAGACAAGTATTTCGGTTATGGCCGTGGATAATTTGCCCTGTGAATTGCCTCGTGATGCAAGCCATGGCTTTGGAGTCCAACTCAGAGAATGGGTCATTCCAGCCTTACTGGAAGAAAACGCTCCGGTATTGGAGCGAGCCACCATCTGTAGAGATGGCGATTTAACTCTAGAGTTTATGGGCTTGAGAGATTATGTGGATGGCCAGGAATAGCAATTTGGAATGAAACTCAATCCAAGATTTCTCGAGCCAACTTTTCTAGACCCAGAGCTAAACGGCTCCTTTTTAAGCGAGTCCATTGATACCCTGAAAAGAAATAATCAAGTGACGGGAATCACGGTTTCCCCTTTTTGGGTGAAGAAAGCTGTGAGGGATTTGGGCGAATCAGACTGCATG
This sequence comes from Algoriphagus namhaensis, assembly GCF_042649705.1. Lineage (NCBI taxonomy): Bacteria > Pseudomonadati > Bacteroidota > Cytophagia > Cytophagales > Cyclobacteriaceae > Algoriphagus > Algoriphagus namhaensis. Next base: position 797,762 of record NZ_JBHRZS010000006.1, on the reverse strand, counting down.
GTGAGCACTGTGGTGGGTTATCCACATGGCTTTCAGCAAAGCTTGACAAAGTTGACAGAAGCCAAGGAAGCCATTGCACAAGGGGCGCTGGGTATCCAAATGGTTTGGTCTCAGACGGCTTATCGATCGGGTATGACTTGGCCCAAAATTGAAATTGCCCAATTAGCAAAAGTCTGCCATGAATCAGGGTGTTTGCTTTCTGTTATGGTGGATGAGCGCTGGATAAAATCCCTTGAAGAGTTATTTGAAATCGCGCGTTCCATCCAAGATGGAGGAGCAGATTATATCATTTTGGGAGTGAATGAAGCAAGTAAGTCAGACTTAGATTGGATTAAAGCCCTTCGGGCAAATTTGAGTTCTCAGGTCGGAATCATGACTTTTTGGGAAGGAAAAAATGAACAACTTGCCGTAGACTTCGTGCAAGCTGGGATAGATCGACTCCTCTGTCCTTTTACCGATCAGAAATTATTTACTGAAGTAAATCAGGATAAAAGGAATAATAAAGAAGGTGAGTAGAATATAGGCAAAGCCAATCAATCGAGTATTGGATGATTTTTTACCGAGTCTCGCAGCGAGTTGAACAGGTATATTCCGAATGATGGGGAAAGGCATAAAGATCAATGCCCCAAAAATATTGATAAAGAAGTGAACGAGTGCCAATGCAATGGCAGCCTCAGTTTTATAGATCGCAGCTATTGCCGCAGTCACTGTTGTTCCAATATTCGCCCCAATGATAAAAGGAAAGGAACTAGCTAGGGGGACTCTTTTATTGGCTACCAAAGGAACGACCAGCGAGGTGGTTACCGTACTTGACTGCACAGCTGCCGTAAAGAAAATTCCATAAAAAAGAGACAAATAAGGCTGTCTGAAAATCACCTTACTAATGTCTTGGAAGGTTTCGACGATGAATGCTCTATAGACTGAAGTGGTGAGGAGCTTGATCGCTCCAAAAATCATAAAAATGGAAATAATCAGAGTGACGAATGGGATATCGATAATTCCTGCGAGCCATTCTGTCAAGGGCCTTGTGAACAATTTGCTATAAACAAAGGAGCCACTATAGGTTTCATCCGAAAAGAGCTGCGCCGCAGAAGAGGACAGTTTGGTGAGAAACCCAAAAGTCAATTCCAGGGGCAGTAAAATCAATACAGTGAAAATATTGAAGAAGTCATGCAGGATTCCGGCAGAAAGTGCGCGACGGAATTGCTTCTTTTTCATCAAATAAGAGAGCGACACCAATGTAGAGGTGATGGTGGTACCGATATTTGCCCCCAAAACAAGAGGAACCGCCTGTTGAAGTTCGAGGTTTCCGGCAGCGACCACGGCAACCACTGTCGAGGTCACAGTGGAGCTGCTTTGAATCAAGGCAGTCATCAAAATCCCAATGAAAAGACCGACGAAAGGATTTTTGGTAGCCAGCAGAATACTGTTTGCTACAGAATTATTGAGATTTCCCATGGAAACGGTCAATAAATCGATCGCAAAAATGAAAAACGCAAGCGCAACAAGCATCAGAAGATAGCTCGTTACTCTTTGTAGCCTACTTGCTCTGTTTAGTTGGTTTACCATTGATTTTTTTACTCAGCCCTATACCAAAAACAAAACAAGACTTGGGAAAGCCTTTTGGAAAGTTAAGCAAGAGGTGATCTAAGCGAGGGATCAAAATTTGAAATTTTTTTGCTAAAAACCTTAAGATTCAGATGGCTATGTACGGATTTATTGCTTCCTTAACAATTTGTTAACAAAGACAGTAGCATAACTTGTTTAATTTAGGGCCGAATTAGCTCCCAAGCATGTCACCCAAGAAAAGTCTCGACCAAAACATAAGGCCTGATAAACTAAGCAGAAAATCGTACTCACTTTTTGATTTCACGAAACGGGAGAGGACTTTCTTGATTATCATTTGTGTACTTATTTCTATCGCAGGGGTCATTACTCCGTACACCTACGCTGCCATGTGGTTTGGGTTTGCCCTTGCTGCCTACTCTGCCATTGCGAATGATAGTATTCAAACCATTGGCACCTTTATAGCCTCCAATCAGCAAAAGAAGTGGTATTGGCTTTGGCTTTTTATGGGTTTGATCTTTGTGGGTACAGTGACCTATAGCTGGATGACCTATGGAGGGGATGTGAGTTATGAGCGCCTCACCACCAAAGGTCTTGAAAAGGCACCCGAAAGCTTCGTATTCTTACAGCTGGCAGCGCCAATTGTCTTGTTGATCATGACCAGGCTGAGAATGCCGGTGTCCACCACCTTTCTTTTGCTCAATGTATTTACTTACAAAGCGGGGACTATAGTAGACGTGATGACCAAGAGTATTTCAGGGTATTTCTTGGCTTTCTTTATAGCGATCATCGTTTGGTTTTTGCTTGAACGCTTTGTCAAAAACCACCTTAAGGGAAAACCGGCTCCCTACTGGATTTATTTGCAATGGATCACTTCTGGGACGCTTTGGGCTGTCTGGATTATGCAGGATGCAGCGAACATCGCCGTATTTCTTCCTCGGCAGCTTAATCTCTACGAATTCATCGCCTATGCTGGCTTCGTCTTTTTTGGACTTGGTTTCCTATTCTACATGAAAGGAGATAAGATTCAGGGGATTGTCAATGAAAAATCAAATGTCACTGACGTGCGAGCTGCCACTATTGTGGATTTTGTCTATGCCATCATACTTTTCTACTTCAAACTCTACAACAGTGTACCGATGAGTACTACATGGGTTTTCATTGGTCTCTTGGCAGGAAGGGAATTGGCGATTGCCATTGGTAAGGAAACCAAAAAATCAGATGATCGATCTAAGTGGGTATCTCGAGCCTTCAGACTTGGGAAAAATGATGCCGTGAAAGCTTTGATAGGTCTTTTGGTTTCACTTGTATTGGCTGTGATTATCAATGAAGGAGTGAGAAACGAGATCTTGGACTATTTCAAGTAATATCGTGGAGCTATTCAGTGACGAGTACTACATGAATGAGGCCCTGAAGCAAGCTGAATATGCCTTTGAGGAGGGAGAAATTCCTGTGGGTGCAGTAATTGTATCGAATAATCGCATTATCGCCCGTGCTTATAATCAAACCGAAAAGCTCAATGATGTCACTGCCCATGCAGAAATGCTTGCGATCACTTCCGCAGCTAATACGCTAGGAGCAAAGTACTTGATCGACTGCAAACTCTACGTCACTTTGGAGCCTTGCCTTATGTGTGCAGGAGCTCTCTTTTGGTCTCAAATTTCTGAAATTCATTTTGCGGCTTCAGACCCGAAAAGAGGCTTTCGAAACAAACAAGCTGACGTACTTCACCCCAAAACTAAATGGACCGAAGGAACCTTAGCAGCAGAATCCGAAAGCTTGCTCCAAACTTTTTTTCAAAAACTCAGAAAATAGCCCGGATTTTCATCGTTGGAGAACCTTTTCACCCCAGTCTCAGTTGCTAAAATAGATCTAAGACGATCAATTATTGTTTCACCAAAAAATAACACAAAATGGCTTTTGAATTACCATCACTACCTTATGCCCCTGCGGCACTAGAACCACATATCGATTCCAGAACCATGGAGATTCACCATGGAAAGCATCATGCTGGATATGTGAGCAAATTGAATGCAGCGATAGAAGGCACTGACCTCGCTGGCAAAACTCTTGAAGAACTTCAAAAGGTGGCAGGATCAAACACTGCAGTAAGAAATAACGGTGGAGGGCACTACAACCATAGCCTTTTCTGGTCTATCCTTTCTCCTAATGGTGGAGGAACTCCTACTGGTGATATTGCGGGTGCAATCAATGCCAAATTTGGCAACTTCGAAGAGTTTAAAGATCATTTTTCTAATACAGCAGCAACACGATTCGGATCGGGCTGGGCGTGGCTAATCGTCACCGCAACTGGTGCTTTGGAGATTACTTCTTCCCCAAATCAGGATAATCCATTGATGGACATTTCTGAAATTAAAGGAACTCCAATTTTAGGATTGGATGTATGGGAGCACGCATATTACCTAAACTATCAGAACAGAAGACCAGATTACATTTCTGCTTTTTGGAATATTGTAAACTGGGAGGAAGTCGAGAAAAGATACCACGCAGCGCTATAAATTATAGCTCTCGCAAAAGAAACCCTGGCTATTCAGTCAGGGTTTTTTGTTTCAAAACGTATCAATAAAGTGTTCACTTTTGATACACTTATTTTTAGAAGACTAATTCAAATAAGCCTTTTGGCTTGTTTAGGCTGGTTTTGGTGTCTTGGCATTCCTTTTTCATGCTTAGGGTGAAAACAAAACCAACTTTACGAATGAAAACCACGAGCATTTTCTTTTTTACGATGCTGATTTATTTCCTCGGCATCAGCAACTTGGCAGCAGCCGAGGTTAGCAAAATTTCGGGCTCTTTACTAGACCAAAATAATAATCCCATTCCCTATGCTAATGTTGCTCTGATCGCAAATGACGGAGGCGGCTTAGTGGATGGCACAGTCTCTGATGAAGAGGGAAATTTTCTGATCGAAACGGTCAAAACGGGAGAAGTAATCCTAGTGGCATCTTCGATCGGGTATACCACATTTACTTCAGAAGTTTTTGAATTGATCTCAGGAATGAAAAAGGACATGGGAAGCCTGCTCCTTGAGGATGAAATGACCGGCCTAGATGCAGTTACTGTTCAATCCACCCGACCTGAAATCATTATCGAGCCTGACAAAACCATCGTGAATGTCGAAGGAACTGTGATGGCTGAAGGCTCCAATGTGTTGGATGTGATCGGCCGCTCTCCTGGTATCTATGTAGATCAGGACGGTATCATCAATCTTAACGGACGTACAGGTGTCGTGGTGATGATCAATGATCGACAAACGTACATGAGTGCCACAGACCTCGCAAACTTCCTTAGAGCGATGCCTGCGGAGAATATCAAAAGCCTTGAAGTCATAAATAACCCATCCTCACGTTTTGACGCAGAGGGATCAGCGGGAGTAATCAATATCATTTTGAAAAAGAATACAGTCGATGGTCTTTTTGGAAATGTTCAAAGTGGAGGACAATACAATGGCCAATGGGCTCCTATGACCGGCCTCGCACTTAACGTGAAAAAGGGAAAATGGACTTCCAACTTGAACGCAAATTACAGCCAATACGCGATAGTGAACGAATTGGATATTCAAAGAAATTTTATGGTTCCAGAGGGAATTTCAAATTTCGGGCAAGACTCTAGAATCCAACAAAGAGATAAGAATTGGTTTGCCAATGGTGCAGTGAATTATGAGGTGAATGAAATGCACAATCTTGGATTTAATTTTCAGGCATCTACCTCCAATGACGCAGCGAACAATACCTCCTTCACGGAAATCACCACACCTGGGGAAGAAAACAGTTTTTTGAGCTCTGAAAATGATGCGAGCGGACACAGTGACCGAATCTTTGCTAATCTCCACTATGCTGGTAAGCTGGACACTTTGGGTACAAAACTCTCTGCAGACGTGGATTTCACTCGAATGAATGCAGACAGTGAGGCACTTCTAGAGAATAGCTATTGGATAGGTGAGGATTTTGAAAACACACAAATGGATCAAATCCTAACCCTCAATGATATGTACTATACGATTTTTACCTCTAAGGTAGATTTAGTGAAGCCGGTAGGTAAAAATGGAGCAACTTTGGAAACAGGGTTGAAAGGATCTTGGGTAAGGTCGGACAACAATCTTGATTTGAGTAGAGCGATAGCAGATGGTCCTTTTGAGCCAGATCCGAATAGTAATCAGTTTATTTACAATGAAAATGTGCTTGCCGCCTATGGTTCGTACAAAGGGAAGTTTTCGGAGAAGGTGTCTTTTCAAGCAGGACTAAGAGGGGAGTATTCCGATATCAAAGGCAATTCTGTAACCCTTGGGCAAGTGAACACACAGGAATATTTTAATCTTTTTCCAAGTGTATTTGTCCAGCATCAGATCAGCGAAAAGTATCAGATCGTTTACACGGCCAACCGTAGAATTACACGGCCCAATTATCGACTCTTGAACCCATTTGTGTATTACATTGATCCCTTAACTTCTGAACGAGGAAATCCTAATTTGAAACCGCAATACTCAAATAACTTTGAGATGAATCACGTGGTGAACGGCATGTACCAATTTACCCTTGGCTACAGCGAAACAGAGGATGCTTTTATGCAGGTGTTTATCCAAGATGATGAAAGCCGATCGACGACGACCTTCACTGATAATTTTGACAAGACACGAAATGCGAATTTTAGAGCAATCGTCCCAGTTCAACTTCGAGAATGGTGGGGGACTTCCAATATGCTACAAGTGAATTACAATAGGTTCAAATCACAAATTGGAGACGATTACTTGGACAATTCGCAGACCTCCTTTATGGTGAGGTCACAACATAATTTGACTTTGCCCAAAGGATTTAAATTTGAAATCATGGGAATGTACTTAGGTCCGCAGATTTGGGGCCAAGGAGAGATCGCAGGATTTGGATGGGTTGATGCCGGAATCAACAAATCTATCATGAAGGATAAACTTAGCATTTCTGTAAACGCTACGGATATTTTCCGTACTCAAGTAATTCGAGCTAAGGTAGATTTTGCTGACATTGATACTAGTTTCAGACAGTATCGCAGTAACCAGGGAATTAGATTTACACTTCGGTGGAGCTTCGCAAAAGGAGATAGCTTCCGGGTGAACAAAAGCTCAGGAAGTGATGAAGAAAGGGATCGATTGAATCAGTAATCACCCAAAAAAGCCAGATGAGAGTCTGGCTTTTTTCTTAAGGGTATTTTCTTAATCGTTGAAGTGATATAAAAAGATCAAGACCCCCGAAAAAGCGGGTTTGCGCTGATCTTTGATCTCCAGCTTAACTTCGACTTCCGCTTTGACAGTCCCGCGAAGATTGACCACAGATTTAAGCTTCGCTACTAGTCTCACTTCACTATCCACCAATACTGGATTGGCAAATCGAAGGGATTCGATCCCATAATTGATCATCATTTTCAGATTGCGAACGTCCACGATCTGATCCCAAAGATGTGGGACGATACTCAGGGTGAGGTATCCATGGGCAATGGTATTGCCAAAGGCTCCTTGACTTTTCGCTTTTTCAGGATCAATATGGATCCACTGATGGTCGTGGGTAGCATCGGCAAATAGATTGATCTGCTTCTGGGTAATGGTAAAATATTCTGAGGTTCCTAGACTTTGACCGATGTATTTTTCAAATTCTTCAAAGCTTCCAATGACTAAAGCAGGCATGATTTTAATTTTGGTAAAGGGTTAAAGTAGCGCAGTTTATTTGGAATTTACAAGAAGAAATTTTGTGGATCCATCCAAAATTCTGTTTCTCAAAAAAGAGGATTAAAGTGCCCAAAATTATTTGCCTATCCCTTTAGGTTTTTGATTCTTTTTTCAGCTATCATTGCACAATTTATCCAGTGATTTACATGAATAAAAAGCTTACTCTAGCTCTCTATGTCTTAGCTAATATTGCATGTAATCCCTCCATCTTCGATTTATTATAGAAAGCATTTCTATGATTTGCGCAAAGGTTGTGGTTTCGAGAAAAGGGAACTCTGAATTTTTAGGTTTAATTTGTTAAGATTTACCTTAAAATCCCTTAGAATGACAAATTACCTACATGGCTTTATTCCAGAGGAACAGCAGCGTTTGATTGATCAAGCCGGTTTTTTAACGCCATTGATTTACCCAAGGATCGATTTTGTGGGATGCAAAAAAATTCTAGAAATAGGCTGTGGAGTAGGTGCGCAGACAGCAAAGCTACTTGAATTGTTTCCAGAGGCCCATATTACCTGTGTGGACAATTCAGAAACACAACTCGCAAAAGCCAAGGAAAATCTAAGTTTTGCGGGAGATAGAGTGAGCTTTATTCTTCAAGATGCGATGAATTTCGACTTGCCTGAGCAATACGACGGAGTCTATATTTGTTGGGTTTTGGAGCATATTTCTGAGCCTTTAAAGGTTTTTAGATCGCTTAAACCATACTTGAAGTCCGGAGTGAAAATCTGGATTACCGAGGTTTTCAATTCCACTTTTTACTATTATCCCAATGGAATCCATATGGATGCCTATTATGAGAAATACAATAAGTACCAGCTGGCCTGTGGCGGCAATCCAGACATAGGCGCCAATATTGGAAATCTGCTCTTTCAGGCCGAATTTGATAATATCCAACTTTTCCCAGGTGGCTTTCATCTAGATCGGCGGGAGTCAAAATATCTTTTTGATTTCCTTCAATTTTGGAAAACTTTAATGAAAAGTGGGAGTCAAGGAATGCTCGAGGCCGGATTGATTACCCAAAGGGACATAGAGCTGATGGAGCGGGATGTAGACAATATTTATGCAAATGAAAATTCCGTTTTTTACTATCGATTCGTTCAAGCTTATGCAACTATTCAATAAATGAAAAGCTTTCTGGGACGACTGGTTCGCTTGGTTGGCAAACTAGTGATGTGGTTCTTTATTCTCAGCATCGGGAGTGTGGTGCTCTTCCGCTGGATGCCCGTTTTATTTACCCCACTGATGATTATTCGTTGGGTGGAATATGTGGCAGATGAAAAAGAAGAGGCCCAAATCAGATACAACTGGGTATCAATAGATGACATTTCTGCTTCCATGCAGCGAGCGGTCATTGCGAGTGAAGACCAAAAATTTCTAGAGCACAATGGATTTGATTTGGAGGCCATGCAAAAGGCATGGGAAGGGAACAAAAAGGGTAAAAACGTCAAAGGCGCCAGTACAATCACGCAACAGACCGTAAAGAATGTATTTCTTTGGCCAAGTAGAACGTATCTCCGTAAGGGCCTTGAGGCTTACTTCACAGTTTTAGTTGAGTTGATTTGGACCAAAGAACGGATTTTGGAAGTCTACCTAAACGTGGTGGAAGTGGGCAAAGGAAAATACGGCGTAGCAATAGCCGCAAGGGATTTTTACCAAACCGAGCCAGCCAAACTTGGCCAGCGGCAGTCAGCCATGATTGCAGCCATTTTACCTAGTCCGCGACGCTGGAATCCTACTAGACCCACGCCATATATCGTGGGAAGACAAGCTTGGATCATGGGTCAAATGCGCAATTTGGGACCACTACCATGGCTCGAGAAGTAATTGTATTATACTAGTTAAAATAGTAAATAAACAATATTACTAAAACGACTAAGTTAGGTGATTGGTGGATGATCGAGATTTTTGTTTTTCAAGAGTAGAAATTAAAGCATCTCCAAATATTATTCTTTTTTTAGAAAAGCCATTGGGTATCTGACTCGGGAGGAAGGAATAAAATCACATGATGTTCAGTAGCGAAAAAACGGTTCAAAAAGCCAAATTTAAGCTATCAAAAAAAGCAAGAAATTTTTATCCACATTTTCATTAATTTATCCACACTTACCCACAATGGATAGTTAAAAAATTGATAATCAGCATTTTGTGGGTAATTTTTTTTCGAAGTTTTGTGGATAAGAGAAGCTAACTTGCATTTTTTATATTTCTGCACTGTGTAAAAACTTTTTGTCAGGGTAGACCAAATTTTCTTCTTTTCTCCTATTTATCAAGGCGCTGGTGAATGAGCTTTTTACGATAGGCATTAAAGATTCTAGACTTTGAAATGAACCCAACGTACTGATCATCCAATATTACCGGAAGGTTCCATGATCCAGACTTTTCAAATTTCTCCATTACTGATTGCATATTTTCATTAGCCAATAGTATTTCTGGAGGACTGTGCATTAGCTCTCTCACGAGTACGGTTTCCTGTTTTTCTTCATCAAACATGATCTCACGAATGTCGTCCAGTGTGATTATGCCGCGTAGGAGGCCTTCTTCATCCACGACTGGAAAAATATTTCGTTTCGAAATCTTCACTAGCCCTATCAATTCAGAAAGTAAAGCTTCTGGACTGATGGGGTGAAGGTCTCTTTCGATGACATTAGAAATACTAATCAAATTCAATAGTTCATTGTCCTTAGAATGATCGATTGACTTGCCCTGATCCTTTAATTGGAGGGTGTAGAGGCTGTCCTTTTGATAGTATGATGTGGTGATAAACGAAATAGCCGATACAAACATGAGCGGAATAAAAAGCTCATAACCACCCGTGATTTCTGCGATTAAGAATATGGCTGATAGCGGAGAATGTTGTACACCACTCATCAGTCCACACATAGCCACTAAAGTAAAGTGCGCAAGAGGCAAGCTGATATGCAATCCGAACTGATTGTTGGCATAGGCAAAAGCAAAACCTAAGATTCCCCCGACAAAAAGGGAAGGTGCAAAAATACCCCCACTACCTCCGCTACCCAAGGTAATGGCCGATGCAATTGGTTTCAAAATAACGATTAAGGCGAGGAAAACAATGAAGAGCCAAGGACTCTCGAAAGCCGAGAAGAATGGACTGGTTTCGAGAATACTAGCGGGATCTCCTTCGATAAGAGTATTCAAAGTATCATACCCTTCACCATAAATTGGAGGGAAAAAGAAGACCATAAATCCTAGAAAAGCTCCTCCATAGAGCATTTTCATAGTTTGGTTTTCGAAAATATCTAGAAAGCGTTCAGTTCTTCGTACTATTCGAGAAAAATACAAGGACACAAGCCCACACAAAATGCCCAAGAGTAAATAATATGGCATATGAGAGGCCAGAAATGATCCTTGTAGGTTGAAGTTGAAGAGCGAGTCATTCCCGATCAAAATCAAAGATGTCAAGGAACCCATGACTGAGGCAATGAGCAATGGGATGAAACTTGTGGTAGAGATTTCCAGAAGGATTACCTCAATCGCAAAAATCACAGCTCCGATTGGCGCACCGAAAATTGCAGAGATAGCTCCAGCAGCTCCACATCCGATCAGTAAGGTTCGCTTTTTGGCATTCAAGTGCATCAAAGAACCTACATTCGATCCAATGGCCGAACCGGTGACGACCATGGGCGCTTCCAGTCCTACAGATCCACCAAAACCCACCGTCAAAGCAGAGGTGACCACCCGACTGAAGGTTTTCACCCGAGCGATAATGCTACTTTTCTTGGAGATTATAAAAAGTATATCTGGGATGCCATGACCTCCCACGTCTTTAAACACGTAGCGACCTAAAACATAAGCCAAAGTTATACCTATAAGCGGATATAGAATATACATGAAGTTGGCATACTCCGTATAAAAGTCTTCTGTAAGAAAATGCTGTATGCTATGAACAGCCTCTTTGAGAATCACTGCAGCCAAGCCTGAAAAAACCCCTATAATGCCACTAAGTATGAGAATAAAGGCCTGGTTACTCAGGTTTCTAAGCCTCCATTTTAAAAATCTCGCAGTTAGTTCATTGATAGTCATAGGGAAAAAACTAGTCTTCCAGAAGGGATTGGTCCAGTTCTAAGATACAATTTAAAATCAGGTTAGTCGTCGCAACAAAGAAATCTGGCTGGATTCCCAAAAACTCATCGCTTTGTTTATGGTAATCTGGGTGATCTTCCACCCCGAAATAAATATGTGGAATGCCTTTACTAAAGAAAGGGCCATGATCCGAGGATTGGGTCCAATCTTGCTGTTTTGACGAGGGCTCGTCATGCCCAAAGAGTAAGGTGGGGCTGGACCCCGCTGCTGCACGCTCTAGGATGGGCTTTAGATATGGATTATGGAATGTACCAGAAGCATAGAGTTCGTTTTTGTCGTTTCTCCCCACCATATCCATATTTATATTTAGTAGTATTTCTTCCAATTCAAACGGGAAGTCTTCCAGCAATGCTTTGGCACCCTGGAGTCCCATTTCCTCCGCATCGAAGGCAACAAACATCATAGAATGCTTTGGAGGGTTTTTGGAAAAATACTCTGCTAGGGCCAACATAGCCGAGGTTCCTGAGGCATTGTCATCCGCACCATTGAAAATACTATCGCCGGCAGCGTTTGCTTTTCCAATTCCCAGATGATCATAGTGTCCTGAAATGACGATTATTTTTCGTGATTCAGTACCGGGTACAAACCCCACAATATTTTTGGCGTTTTCATACTCCTTGTTCTCTCTTCGGTTTTGAAAGGAAAAGGACTGTTGGTAATCTTTATAATGGGTGTATAGACCATAAGAGGTAAATTCGGAAATAATATACCCCTGTGCTTTGACGTTTCCTTCAGTCAGAGTCTTTCTACCCTTCAATTCATCAGAGGCTAAATATGAAATGTGTTTGATCAGGTTTTTTTGATCGATTTCCTGTGCAGAGATACTCCAAGAAATAAAAAATGCAAAAAAGGTTATGACCCCTTTGGGTGAAAGTTGCATAAGCTGGCGAGGTTTTCGTTAGATTAATTGTAAAATTACCGCGGAAAGTAAAATTACCTTTTTCTGGCAATGAAATATTATTTACCACTCCTTCTTTCTATCCTAATTTCCTTTGAGGCTAATGCCCAAGGCGCTTTGCCTGAAAGCTTTTTTGATGGAAAAGCGGTGGTACTCGTTTCCGTAGATCCCGCTGCCGAACCGGCACTCACTTGGAGACAAGTGGCAGATAGTTTGCATTCTTCTTTTGTGGAGGCGGGAGCTGACCCGGTTGCTTATTACGAATTGGAGACTATTGCCCTTTCCGAAGATCGACAGGCCACTTATGCCAAAGCCTTTGAACAAAGGCAAGTGAAGAATATCCTCTTTATTACTCGTTCCAAAGCAGGCTATGCTGTACATATGAGCCCTTTTAGCGGAGACGGCAAAATCATCCCTACGGCAGCTTTATATGGCTTAGAATCTGACAATATAGATGAATTGAGGAGTCGCCTGAGTGCTATCGGAGAAAGTGTTCGAACCAAAAATCTCTTAGTCATTGACGTGCCGGAATTTGGTGAAGTGCTGGATGCAGCTGCTTCGGTTAGTCTGAAATATTTACAAGAATATCCTTTGAATTTGGAGGTATTCAAAACTGGAGTACCCATTTCCGGTTCTTCTGCGACAGAGAGTCTCATTAGTTATTTCCGATTTGATCTTTTTGGGAAATCACCTGAGGATGTACTTCGAGAGCAATCTGCCCAAAAAGCAACCCTTGAATCCATATTGGAGTCAAATTATCAATATGACTACGTATGGCTGACTGAAGCCAAAACTAATCAGGAACTGATTGCAGATCGTATCCAATTTGTCCTCTCAAAAGTGGAGGGGCGAGAATCCGATATGATGGCTAGTATGGGTCTGGAACCAACTCCCGGTTCGGAGCGAAGGGTGGTAGTGAAGTATTATATCAAGTTGCTCGTACGTGATGAACTTTATATAGGTACCACATGGGATGCTGATTCAGATTGGCGCAAGGCCTTAGAAAATTTTCTAAAGAATTTAAATAAATAAACCTCCCGAAGGAGGTCTATCAGTAAGCTGATTCGATAGGGTGATTGAAGCAACTTTTGTCTTGAATTCATCAGAAAAAGATGAATTTTACATTACTATTTCAATTTCACAGATATATTCTGAATTCCAATTCTTAAGGATATTTATTTCCCCAATTTATTTTAATTCTAATAAAGCTCTTTGTTTAAGAACGGAATCAAAGCCAAAATTATTGCAGAAGTGTAGTAGCTCTCACGGTTAATCTTTTGTTTGGTCAATAGACCGACAGATCCACCTTTTTGTTTTGAGTTTTTATCTCCAAAAATCTCGTCATCCGCATGACCCAGTTCCATTCCAGACTCAACCAACTCCATTACTTGCCGAGGCAAATAAAATGTACCAGTCATAGCCTGTCCAGTTTTTCCATTTTTCGCAAGAATATATACCCAAGCAAATGCGTACATGCCTGTCGAGTCTTTTGCGACCCCTCCTTCAACACCTACCCAAAAATCCGCTTCTGGAAATAGTCTTTTAGCATTTTTTACTCTGTTTTTAGCTCCAAGTAGGGTTTCCTCAAGCCCCATTGGTTGATCTGAAACCTCAGAGGCAGCCTGTACACCAGATATACTAAAGGTTCGGTCGAAGGCCTGCATAAACCCTTCCTGGGTACAAGAGATTTTTACGGGGTTTTTACTCCCCACAACTATGAGTTCGTGATTCGTGGGCTTTTGGAAATTTTCTCTTTTTGGAAATGTCATCTATACATTAGGCCATATTGGTGTAAACTTGATTGACGTCGTCATCTTCTTCCATCTTCTCGATCATCTTATTTATCACCTCTTCTTGCTCTTCGGTAAGCTCTGTAAGTGTTGTAGGGAATCGCTGAAAATCTGCACTGATTACTTCGATTCCTTTATCCTCAAGGGCTTTTTGCATGGATCCAAAGTCTCCAAACTCGGTGTAGACAAAAATTTCTCCTTCGTTTTCATCAATGTCTGTAAGCCCAAAGTCGATCAATTCCAGCTCTAGCTCCTCTAGATCATGACCCTCACCATTAAATCTGAAAACAGCCTTGTGATCAAACATAAAGCTTACAGATCCAGAAGTACCCAATGATCCTCCAGCCTTAGAGAAGTAGCTTCGTACATTTGCTACGGTCCGGTTGATATTATCGGTGGAGGTTTCCACAATTACAGCGATGCCAAATGGGCCGTAACCTTCGTACACGATTTCTTCATAATCCTTTTCGTCCTTGTCTGAGGCTCTTTTGATTGCCGCTTCGATTCGATCTTTGGGCATCTGCGCACCTTTGGCATTTTGAATGATCGTTCTGAGCCTTGGATTTGAAGTTGGGTCCGGACCTCCGGTTTTGACTGCCATTACGATCTCCTTACCCAGACGAGTAAAGACTTTGGACATTTTATCCCAACGCTTGAATTTTCGCTCTTTTCTGAATTCAAATGCTCTTCCCATAGTAATTTTTCTTTAGGCTGTAAAAATAGCAAAACGCCACAAATCTGAGTGCCTCTCTACCAATCAATAGCTCAAAGGAAATATAATTTCACATTATACAGCCATTCATTTTGTCCAATCGTATACTTTTTAACCTATAAAAATATGAGTAGCTCCTCCTTAACCCCGATTCCAAACCTTCCTGAAAGCTCGCATCCCAAAGTAGTCATCATAGGTGCGGGTTTTGCCGGACTCAAACTAGCAAGAAAACTCAAAGGGAAGCCCTTTCAAGTGATCCTTTTGGACAAAAATAACTTTCATCAATTTCAGCCACTTTTTTATCAGGTGGCCACCGCTGGTTTGGAACCAAGTGCCATTTCTTTCCCGCTTCGCAAAATTTTTCACCATTCAAAAAACGTGATCTTTCGGATGGCAGAGGTAAGTTCCGTAGACACGAAGGCCAAGCGACTTTTCACAGATATAGGCTATGTGGACTATGACTACCTAGTGCTGGCGATGGGCGGTGACACTAATTATTTTGGATCGAAAAATATTGAGCAATTTGCAGCTCCCATGAAGACCGTTTCTGAGGCTCTTTATATCAGAAATAAAATTATTTCCAACTATGAGCGTGCGATTAACATTGAAAAGGTAGAAAATCGAAAACACCTGATGAATGTGGTCATCGTGGGTGGTGGCCCCACGGGCGTAGAACTCGCCGGCGCCATGGCGGAGCTGCGAAATACCGTTTTGCCAAAGGACTACCCCGAGCTTTCCTTTGATAATATGAAAGTGGTATTGATCGAGGGAGGCCCCGAGCTTCTAGGTCCAATGTCTCCGGAAGCCAAATCTCACGCGCTTAAATATCTTCAGGACTTAGGCGTGGAAGTCATGCTCAATGCTCGAGTGAAAGATTACGACGGGCAGATCGTCACTTTGGATGGAGATGTTTTCTTAGAAACACAAACCTTGCTCTGGGCCGCAGGAATCAAACCGAACCGAATTGAGGGACTTTCTGATGCTCAATATTCTCGAAATGGCCGGATCTTGGTGGATGAGTTTTCGCAAATAATTGACTGCAAGGATATTTTTGCCCTTGGTGATATCAGCTTGCTTACGGAGGAAAATTATCCTAAAGGGCATCCCCAAGTAGCTCAAGTCGCTTTGCAGCAAGCAGAAAATCTAGCCAAAAACTTTGAACATATTCTGAAAGGACGCCCAATGCAGCCCTTCCACTACAAGGATCTTGGCTCTATGGCTACGGTGGGTAAAAAACTTGCAGTCGTGGACCTGCCTTTTATAAAGTTCCAAGGACTATTGGCTTGGCTTACCTGGTTGTTTGTCCATTTGATGGCCATTTTGGGAGTGAAGAATCGGCTCTTTGTCTTTTTTAATTGGTCTTGGAATTACCTGAGCTTTGACCCTAGCCTTCGCCTTTTGATCAAGCCAAGGTATGTACGCGAAGCTGAGCGGAAGGAGCTAATCGAGCAGAAGTAGTATTTAAGCTTCCTTAACATTTTTTCGCTACTTGTGGATTAAACCAAGTTGACTGAGTTGTGTCTAAGAATCATAACTAACCCACAAAAAGATGAAAAAAATTATGATGACTTTAGGCCTAACTATGATGATGGCCTTATCTGTTTTTGCACAGCAAAGAGGTGGAGGGGAGAGACCCTCTGCAGAAGATAGAGCCAAACGATCTACCGAACGAATGGCAGAGCATTTAGGACTTTCCGATGCACAAAAGGAGCAAATCCTTAATTTAAACTTAGAGTTTGCCAAACAACAAGAAGCGCAAAGAGCCGAACAGCGCCAGCAGGGTGAGGCTAGAAAAGAAGCAATGCAAGCTCAAGAAGAAAAGATCAAGGCTATACTCACTCCTGAGCAAGCGGAAAAGTGGGAAGCAGCCAAAAAGGAACGCCGAGAAGGTGATAGAAGAAGAGGCCGAGGCCAGCGTGGCGGAAGAGGGGAACACTCCGGACAGAATAGCAAATAGTAAAAAAACCTCGCTGCTGACAGCGAGGTTTTTTGTTTTAAAACATTTAATCGACGGACTCTTTCTCGTCTAAAACGTGAAAGAAGGACTCATCTTTTTGGGGCAAATTTGAGCTACCCATGAGATACTCATCCACGTGAACGGCGGCTTCTCGACCTTCTGAAATCGCCCAAACGACTAAAGATTGTCCTCTTCGCATATCACCAGCAAGAAATACCCCTTCCGCACTACTTTTGTAATTCTTTGATTTGGGGAGTTTGTTTTCTAGGATTTTTACACCAAAAGCTTCCAAAAGACCATTTTCTGCCGGGCCAGTATAACCAATAGCTAGAAAGGCCAAGTCGCAAGGGATTACCCGCTCGGTGCCTTCAATTTCTTCAAAAATCATCTTTCCATCCTTCGAAACCCACTCGATATCGGTCAGTTTCAAGCCAGTGACCTCTCCCGCTTCATTTCCTACAAACTCCTTGGTCAAAATAGAGAACATACGCTCGGCACCTTCTTCATGTGAGCTGGAGGTTTTTAGGGTCATAGGCCATTCCGGCCATGGATTGGTTGTTTTTCGCTGCTGAGGAGGTTTAGGCAAAAGCTCCAGTTGAGTGATGCTCGCAGCCCCATGTCGATTGGAAGTGCCAATGCAGTCGCTTCCTGTGTCACCTCCCCCGATTACAATAACATGCTTATCCTTGGCAGAGATAGGATTTGATGCTATTTCGCCAGAGATCACTTGGTTTTGTTTGCCGAGGAAATCCATAGCAAAATGAACTCCTTTAAGATCGTGGCCTGGAATGTTTAGTGCTCTGGGTTGAGCCGCGCCTGTTGCCAAAACCACCGCGTGGAAATTGGAAAGGATGTTTTCAGCTTTGATATTAAAGCCCACGTCTGTATCACAAGAGAAGATCACTCCTTCCTCTACCATCAATTCTAACCGCCGATCAATCACCCATTTTTCAAGCTTAAAATCTGGAATGCCGTATCGAAGCAGTCCGCCCGGCTTGCTGTCTTTTTCAAAAACGGTGACTTCGTGCCCTGCTTGATTTAACTGATCAGCTGCCGCAAGTCCCGCAGGCCCTGATCCGATGACGGCCACACGCTTGCCAGTTCTCTTGGTCGGAATTTTTGCTTTGATTAGATCCAGCTCGTAGGCTTTTTCTGCAATGCTTTTTTCGATCAGTTCTATGGCCACTGGATCTTTGTTGATTCCCAGAACGCAGCTGGCCTCGCAGGGTGCAGGACAAATTCTACCGGTAAACTCAGGAAAATTGTTGGTGCTCCTCAAAATTTCAATTGCACTTTTCCAGTCCTGCTCATAGACCGCATCATTGAATTCAGGGATGACATTCCCTAATGGACAACCCGAATGACAAAACGGAACGCCGCAATCCATGCATCTCGCTGCCTGATGATTGAGTCCTTCTGGACTCATTGGTTCATATATTTCCTTATAGTCCCCCACCCGCTCCCTTGGATCTCGGGTGATTGGGGTTTCTCTTTTGAATTGTAAAAATCCTTCTTTTGCTCCCATCTTACACTAATGTTTTTGATTCCTCTTGAGCTCTTTTTTTCAAAACAGCCTTATAGTCTCGAGGAATTACCTTGATAAATGATTCTTTGGCTTCCTCCCAATTAGAAAGGAATTTGGCTCCTAATTCAGAGCTGGTATAAGCTACGTGCTTTTTAAGGTAGGACTTGATAGTGATGTAATCCTCATCTTCCAACAGATCGATGTCAACCAATTCTGGGTTGATTTCTGCGACATAATCCTTGAGAACATAGGCGATGCCTCCACTCATACCTGCGGCGAAATTTCTGCCTATTTCACCCAAATTCACGATAAGTCCTCCAGTCATGTACTCGCATCCATGATCACCAATTCCTTCGATTACCGCATTCACACCAGAGTTTCGTACGCAAAAACGTTCTCCTCCTTTGCCGTTTATAAAAGCCTCACCCGAAGTGCCTCCATAGAAGGCTACGTTTCCGATGATGATATTGTCCTCATGGACAAATCGAGCATTCCTGCTGGGATAAACGATCAGTTTTCCTCCGGAAAGGCCTTTGCCAAAATAGTCATTGGCCTCACCTTCAAGCTCAAACTTGACTCCTTTGGTCAGGAAGCCACCAAACGTCTGTCCGGCCGAACCATGAAATGTAAAGTGTAAAGTGTCCTCAGGGAGCCCTGGGCTACCATAGACCTTGGATATTTCGTTGGAAAGCATGGCGCCAACCGTTCGATCTGTATTTTTAATCGGGAAGGTTGCTTCTACAAACGTAGCTTGTTCCAAAGCTGGAAGTGCCGCTTCAATCAACTTTCTATCAAGGACTTTTTTCAGCTCAAACTCCTGATCAATTTGCTTGTGAATACCCACATGATCTGGTACTTCCACTTTGTGGAAAATTGGACTCAGGTCCACTTTATTCCATTTCCAGTGATTCAAATGTCCAGTGGATTGAAGAATATCGCTTTGTCCGACCATTTCGTCAACGGTACGGAAACCGAGTGATGCCATGATTTGCCGTAGGTCCTCAACAAGGAAATTGAAATAATTCACCACATGGTCTGGGTCTCCGGTAAAGAGTTTTCTGAGCTCAGGGTTCTGTGTAGCGATACCTACAGGGCAAGTGTTTAGATGACACTTTCTCATCATAATACATCCTTCAACCACCAAAGCAGCGGTAGAGATACCCCATTCCTCAGCACCAAGAAGTGTGGCGATAGCCAGATCACGACCTGTTCGAAGCTGTCCATCGGTTTGAAGGACCACACGACTTCTGAGGTTATTTTTTACCAAAGTCTGATGTGCTTCTGAGAGTCCGAGCTCCCAGGGTAGTCCGGCATGGCGAATCGAGCTCAGCGGAGATGCTCCAGTCCCTCCATCAGCGCCAGAGATAAGAATCACATCGGCCATGGCCTTTGCCACTCCGGCTGCCACAGTACCAACGCCTGCTTGAGAAACCAACTTTACATTAACTCTTGCTTCGCGGTTGGCATTTTTCAGATCATAAATGAGCTGTGCAAGATCCTCGATCGAGTAAATATCATGGTGCGGCGGTGGAGAAATCAATCCTACTCCGGGAGTAGAATGCCTTACCCTTCCGATCCAGTCGTCTACTTTATGACCTGGCAATTGCCCTCCTTCTCCAGGTTTTGCGCCTTGTGCCATTTTAATTTGTAATTCCGCGGCATTCGTGAGGTAATTGCTCGTGACACCAAATCTACCGGATGCCACTTGCTTGATCGCTGAGCGCTCCCAGTCTCCATTTTCTTTTCTGGCAAATCTGATTTCATCTTCTCCCCCCTCTCCTGAATTACTTTTAGCGCCAATTCGGTTCATGGCGATGGCCAAAGTGGAATGTGCTTCGTGAGAAATAGACCCAAAAGACATGGCTCCTGTAGCAAAACGTTTCATGATTTGGCTTGCAGGTTCTACCTCATCCAAGGGGATGCTAATTCGTTTTTTGAATTCAAAAAGACCCCTCAATGTCAAAGCATCTTTTGTCTGCTTATTGACCCGATGAGCAAATTTCTTGTATAACTCAAAGTCTCCCAATCGGGTGGATTTTTGTAGTAAATGGATCGTCTCAGGGTTGAAAAGATGCTTTTCACCCCTACGCTTCCATTGGTAAACGCCTCCTGTCTCAAGGACCGGTGACTCCGCATGGTAAGCAGCTCTATGTCTTACCAAGACTTCCTCAGCAAGATCGTCAAAGGATATTCCACTAATTCTTGAAATGGTCCCTTTGAAACAACGGTCGATTACCTCTGGGCCTAATCCCAGCGCCTCAAAAATCTGGGCGCCTTGATAGGACTGAAGGGTACTAATTCCCATTTTCGAAAGAACCTTCAAAAGCCCTTTTCCAATAGCAGTTTGATAGTTTTCGAAAAGTTCTTCTTGACTTTTCACCTTCGGGAATCGACCTTCTTCAAATGCCTTGAGGAGAGATTCTAGGGCTAAATAAGGATTGATAGCAGAAGCTCCATAACCAATGGCCGTGGCAAAATGGTGTGTCTCTCGGATATCTCCTGATTCCAAGACTAGTCCAGCGCGAGTTCTAAGTTTATGCTTTACAAGATGATGATGCACGGCTCCAATTGCTAACAAGGATGGAATGGGTGCATTGGATAGATCACTGTATCTATCCGAAATGATGAGGATATTTTTTCCTTCATGAATGGCATCTGTAGCTTCTTTGCAGAGACGATCAAGAGCTTCCAGCAATCTTCCCGGCTGATGGTCAGCCGCGAAATGTGCAAGAAGTTTTTTGGAGCGATAGCCAAGATGCTCCATTTGCTCTACTTTTTCCAAGTCTTCATTCAAGAACACGGGCTGAGAAATATGGATCTGCTTGGTATGCTTTGGCGTTTCGTCTAGGATATTATGACCTTCACCCAACCTAGTAAACAAGGACATCACTAAGCGCTCCCGGATGGGATCAATCGGCGGATTACTCACCTGTGCAAAGAGCTGTTTGAAGTAATTCGAAATATGTTGGCTTTGCTTCGAAAGTACGGCTAAAGGAGTATCCGCACCCATTGAGCCAATCGGTTCGTAACCGGTGGATCCCATGGGTTCAAGAATCAGTTTGACTTCTTCACTGGTATATCCAAATACCGTTTGGCATTTGGTAATATTTTCCGTGGAGTAGGGATGCTTCAGTGTTTTTGGTGAAGGCTCGAGTCTCAGCTTGATTCGCTGATCACGTACCCACTCCTCATAAGGTGATTTGCTGCAGACTTCTTCTTTGATTTCGTCATCAAAACGCACCACTCCTTTTTCAAGATCCGCCCAAAGCATTTTACCTGGACTGATTCTTCCTTTTTCTACAATCGTAGCTTCGCGAATGGGTAATGCACCAGCTTCTGACGAAAGTACCAATCTCTTGTCCTTTGTGATGAAATATCGAAGCGGTCGGAGACCATTTCTGTCGAGCGTCGCACCCACAGATTTGCCGTCTGTGAAAAGTAGTGCTGCTGGTCCATCCCAGGGCTCGACAAGTGAGGCGTGGTACTTATAAAAAGCTTTTCGCTTGCGATCCATCACACTATTGTCCTGCCAGGCTTCTGGCACGAGCATCATCATGGCGTGGGGCAGCGTCCGTCCGCTTAGAGTCAATAATTCCACCATGGCATCGAGATTAGCGGAGTCAGAGTTCAGCTTATTGGTAATTGGCAAAAGCTTCGATAACTCATCTTCTGAAAAGTACTTGGAGCTCATGAGTGTTTCCTTTGACTTCATTTTATTCAGATTACCTCTAATGGTGTTGATTTCACCATTGTGTGATAGGAATCTGAAAGGCTGTGCCAATCGCCAGTTTGGAAATGTATTGGTAGAAAACCTAGAGTGCACGATGGCAAAGGCAGATTCGATCTGTGGGTTTTGAAGGTCTTTGTAGAAATCCAAAACCTGATCTGTTCGCAATTGACCCTTATAAATGATCGTCTTGCTACTTAAGCTGGCAAAGTAGAAGGAGTGATTGACTCCAGGAATTTTTGAATTGATCTCGGCAGTGGCATAGTTTCTCAGGACGTAAAGCTTTCTTTCGAGAGCGATGCCGGTAAGGCCGTCTTTGTGACGAACGAATAGTTGCTCAATATTTGGCATTACGTCCAAAGCCCCTGATCCCGGTACAGTCACATCCACGGGCACAGTACGGTAGCCGATAAGCTCAAAATCCAGTTCTTTGAGGATTTTGTTTAGTAATTTCTTTGAGCTTTTGAAAAGCTGCTTGTTCTTTGGGAAAAAAGTCATTCCCACACCATAAGTACCTTCTTCAGGGAGTTCGATTTCTGATCGGGCAGTTACTTTTTTGAAAAAATGGTGGGGTATCTGGATTAGAATTCCTGCTCCATCCCCTGTTTTAGGATCACTGCCTCGACCGCCTCGGTGCTCCATATTGCTCAGCATGAAGAGTGCATCATGGATGGTCTCATGCGTCGCCTCGGCGTTCAAATCGACCACAGCCCCGATGCCACAGGAGTCGTGCTCAAAAGCGGATCTGTATAATCCTTTCTGCATTATTTAATAAATTTAATAGGTTGAAATTTTTCAAAAAATACGGAAAAATTTCCTTTCTTTAAAATTACGGCAACAAACAGGGCTGATTTCTAAAATAATATTTACAGATTCTAAAAAAATTATGAATTTGTTAATTGCTGTTTGGTTTTAATAGTTAGCTCATTTTGAGGATAATTCTGATTTTCTCAAAAAAGTGGTTTAAAAAAAGCCCAGATTCTTGAAATAATCTGAAATAAAACCAGAAATAGGCTTCAGTAAATTTTTTTTGGAAAAATTGATTGTTGGGTTTAGCCAAAAGCTGGATTAATCTGAAAAAGGATGATGATCCTTGAGATTACTCCCGATTAATTGGACTTTAACCTTTTTGATTTTTCTAGAATCCACTGCGAGCACGGTGAAGATCATATCTTGGAATTTGATCTTGGTTCCATGTCTAGGTAGTTTGGAGTTGATCTCAAGCAACAAACCACCCAAGGACTCACTTTCTCCCTTGACCTCATCAAAAATTTGCCCGTCAAGGTCAAGTTTTTTGCAAAAATCATTCAAAGAGACCTTACCCTCAAAAATAAAGGTGTTTGGGTCGATTTCTTTGAAATAGACGTCTTCAGTATCGTCAAATTCATCATTGATTTCACCGATGATTTCCTCAATCAGATCTTCCAATGTGACTAATCCTGATGTCCCGCCATATTCGTCAACGACGATAGCCATGTGTACGCGCTTGGATTGAAAATCTTTGAGAAGCGTGTCCACTTTTTTGTTTTCTGGTACAAAAAAGCTTTTACGTATCAGCTCTTTCCATGCGAAATCCTCATCTCGCTCGATATAGGGAAGGAGATCTTTGATATAGAGTATCCCTTGAATATTGTCTATTGTTTCTTCGTAAACAGGGATTCGTGAGAAGCCACTTTTATTGATTCGATCCATTAATTCATGGAAGTCCATTTCCACATCCACTGCAGTGAGATCCATTCGGCTTTTCATCACCTGCTTTACGGTCAGTGTCCCGAAGTTTACTATTCCCCTCAGGATATCCTTTTCGTCCTCTCCCGCATCTTCTGTGGTGATTTCTAGCGCTTGGTTCAGCTCATTCACTGAAAGAGAATAAGACCTTTTCTCAATTTTGCTTTCGATCAGATTTCCAATAGACATCAAGAGAAAAGAGACAGGCTTTAAGAGGCTATTGAAAAATGCGATACTCGGAGCCATAGTTTTGCTAAAGCTGACTCGAGCCTTGTTTGCGTACACCTTTGGTACTATTTCTCCAAAAAAGACAATGGCAAAGGTGATCCCCACCGTTTGAACCAAGATAATCACAATTCCTTTTGCGTCGAGCCCAAAAATGGTCCAAGACACAAAGGTCGTCAGTGTGACTATGGCAATGTTGATCAGATTATTGAGAATGAGAATAGTACTAAGTAAGCTCTTGGGGCTTTCAACCAGCTTGAGTACTTTTTGAGATTCTTTAGAATCCTCCTCATTGAGCTGGAAAAGGTCGTCGTTGGTCAGGGAAAAAAATGCCACTTCGGAACCCGAAACTAGTGCGGATCCCAGGAGTAAAAGGACGAAAAGCAGGCCATTAAAGATCAAGTAGCTCGGCGTGAGCTCGGCGATTTGTGCGATCAGGTGGTAACTCGGGTAGGGGTCGTCCATAAATAATTCTCAGAAAGAATTACAAAATTAATGAAAATTCCCCCAAGATAAGTTCCTGGGGGAATGGTAAAGTATTAGAAGGGTAAATCATCATCATCTCCAGAAAGGTCTGGAGCTGGAGTAGATGCTGGTTGAGGTTTGGAGGCAGCTGCTTGTGGGGCTCCTTGATCCATTGCTGGTGGAGCACTTCCGCTGTCTTGCCTTCCTCCAAGCATGGTAAAGCTCAGTACCCGGATTCTCACTCTCTTCCGATTTTGACCTTGATCATCTTGCCAGCTATCGGTTTTGATTTTCCCCTCTACGTAGATTTGCATGCCTTTTTTGAGGTATTGCTCAGCTACTTTGGCCTGTCCACCCCATAGTTCCAGATCATGCCATTCGGTCTGCTCGACCTTGTTGCCATTTCTGTCTTTATACGATTCTGTGGTTGCGAGTCGAAGGTTTGCCACCACGTTGTCTCCTTCGAGATACTTGACTTCCGGGTCTGCCCCGAGATTTCCGAGAAGGATTACTTTATTTACTCCTGCCATTGATACTTTGGTTTGTTATGCTTTCAAATGTTTTAGCCGAATACCTGTCAATCTATGATAAGTATGCTCTTTTATTATTAGGCTGAAAAAAGACTAGTCTTTTAAATCGGTATTTCATACCTTCCTACGTCCAGTCAAGCAAGCAAAAATGGATGCTGGCTGAGTTACGAAGATTAGTTTAAATTTAATCAAATCCCTTGATCCTTCAAATAATTCACGATCAACTTAGGCTTGGCAAGTCGCTCAATTTCTTCTTCCGCCACTAGTGCAAAATCCTGCTCTTCGCAGATTTTTTGGAGTTTTGCGTAGGAGGAAGTTGGTAATTTCCATTCAGAAAACCTGACATTTAATTTTTGATGCGACAGCAAATGTCTGTATTCCTTGCCTTCAGAATTGATCTTCTCAGGGTTAAGTTGAGCCAATGCATCGTCTAGGCTCTCATCAGCCCCTTCTCTGGAGGGAAAATCAAAAAGGCCTTCCCAGATATCACCGGATTTTCTCTTTTTCCACACCCAGTCATTTCCGCAGGTTAATACATGATAGTGGATCTGACGTTCTTTTACTTTGGTTTTGTTGATCTTGACTGGAAGCTTTTGTACCAAGTCATTATTAAAAGCGAAGCAATTTCTTTTCAAAGGACAGTTTTCACAATCGGGATTTTTGGGTACACATTGGCGAGAGCCAAAATCCATCATGGCTTGGTTGAATTCGGCAGGGTTATCTTTTGGGATCAGCTCGTTTGCCAAGGCTTCAAATTCCTTTTTTGCTTTGCCTGTGGCAATGTCTGATTCAATCCCAAAAATTCGGGCTAAAACCCGGAATACATTTCCGTCCACTACGGCCTGTGCCTCTCCAAATGCAAAACTGGAGATCGCAGAGGCGGTATAGCTTCCCACACCTTTCAATTTCAACAGCTCGGCATAGCTTTCTGGAAATTTACCATCCAACTCAAACCAGATTTGTTTAGCACAAAAGTGGAGGTTTCGTGCTCGGCTGTAGTAACCTAGTCCTTGCCATAGGCGGAGAACTTCTTCTTCTGGGGCCAGAGCCAAATTTTTAAGTTCTGGATAAGCCTCCACAAACTTATAATAATAAGGCATGCCTTGGGCCACTCGGGTCTGCTGAAGAATGATCTCAGAGAGCCAAATATGATATGGATTTTGGGTTTCTCTCCAAGGTAAATCTCTTGGATTGTCACGATACCAGCGAATGATGTGCTGTGAAAAGGCTTGATTGTCAAGGTATTTGTGCTTCATTCTGTTCCAAACTCAGGAATACAAAACAAGGTAATTTTTCTCAATATGTTTTTTAATTGCAATCGTTCTCGTACATTTGCAGTCCCAAAAACACTTGGTTAATAGGTTGTTAAGCTTATTTTATAAATTCTAAATATACATTACAGTGACAAAAGCAGAGGTAATCACTAAGATTTCTGACAAGACAGGTATCCAAAAGGACGATGTAACTCAGACAGTTGAAGCATTCTTCAAAGTGGTAAAAGAATCCATGGCAGAAGGTGAAAACATTTACGTTAGAGGCTTCGGAAGCTTCATCAACAAGAAAAGAGCGAAGAAAATTGCTCGAAACATTTCAAAAAATACTGCCATCGTGATTGATGAGCATTACATTCCTGCTTTTAAGCCTTCTAAAGTATTCGTTGAGAAGATCAAAACAAGCAAGAAGATTAAAGAATTAGCGCCACAGGATTAAGCCTGAGCGTAATTTGACATGAAGAGGTCTCAACTCATCGTAGTAGTCATTGGCGTAGTCGCTATCGTCGGACTCTATTCACTCCCCAAAATGGTTGTGGATAATGAAGAAGAAATTAGCGGATTGACGGATGAGACTACACCCACTTCCGCCGATGGCATGGTGGAGATGCATGAGGCCGAGCTTACCCCCGAGCAAGCGGCTAGCAGAGCACAAAATCAACAAAAACTGAATGAATCCACTTCTTCTGAAGAAAAAGTGGCCTCGGCCAGAGATCTTGCGTTGATGTATAAGGAGCTAGGAAAATTTGACAGTGCAGCATACTATTATGGCTTCATTGCCAAAGAGACCGAAAATCTCAGTGATGTGGAGCAAGCAGGCGAATCGTATTATGAAGCCTTCACCTTCGCTTTAGATCCGGAGAAAGTTTCCAGTACTGCAGAGCAAGCACGGGACTATTTGAATCAAGTTTTGGATAACGATCCTGCCCGACTTGACTTGAAGACCAAAGTGGCCATGACATATGTGTCCTCTTCCAATCCTATGCAGGGTATTACCATGCTTCGGGAAATCTTGGAAGAAGATCCACAAAATGAAGATGGGCTATTTAATATGGGGATTCTCTCCATGCAGTCTGGTCAATACAAGCGGGCTAGTGAGCGGTTTGAAGAACTGGTCAAATATCACCCGAATAATCTGCAGGGGCAGTTTTATCTTGGGGTGAGCTATTTTGAAGCAGGTCAAAAAAACAAAGCGAAAGCTCAGTTTGAGGAAGTAAAGAAAATGACCCAAGACGAGATGATCTTAGGCAGTATTCAAGGCTATCTCGATCAATTGTAAATAAATTTGTAACACATAAATTCAAAGACTATGCCTTGCGGTAAGAAAAGAAAAAGACATAAGATCGCTACGCACAAGCGTAAGAAGAGACTTAGAAAAAACAGACACAAGAAGAAGTAATTCTTTGCTGTAAAATGCCCTGAACCGGGCCAAACGTTCATTTACATAGTAAACTATACACGATTTGAGTACGGAATTATTAATTGATTCTGCTCAAAACGGGAGTCGTATAGCCCTTCTTCGAGACAAGAGGTTGGTTGAGTTGCATTCCGAAGGAATGGACAATCAATTCAAGGTTGGAGATATTTACCTAGGAACAGTCCGCAAGATCGTCAATGGGCTTAATGCCGCATTCATTGACGTAGGATATGAGAAAGACGCCTTTCTCCACTATCAGGATCTAGGATCAAATTTCAATAGCCTTGGAAAGTTCACCAAAATGGTGCGCAACAACAACTACCAAGGAGTCAATCTGAAGGGTTTCCAAAACGAACCTGAAATAGACAAGGTGGGGAAGATTTCCAACATCCTGTCTAAAAACAACCAAATTCTGGTTCAGGTCGTCAAAGAGCCTATCTCTTCGAAAGGTCCTCGACTCTCATGCGAGCTCTCTCTTCCTGGTCGCTATCTCGTGCTAGTTCCATTTTCGGATTCGGTCAACGTATCCAAAAAAATCCGGAGCAGCGACGAGCGCAAAAGACTACTGAGACTTATCAACTCAATCAAACCAGCCAACTTCGGAGTAATCATCCGAACTGTAGCCGATGGACAATCGGTCACTGAGTTGGATCGGGACCTTCGCAACCTCACCGAAACATGGGAGGAAGGAATGAGAAAGTTGAACAAGGCGAAAAGTCGCGACAAGATAATAGGAGAGATGAGTATGGCTTCCTCACTAGTGAGAGACCTGCTCAACGAATCATTCGATGGAATCACCGTAGAAGAAGAATCAACGTATGATCAGATTAAATCCTACATCAGAAGCATAGCTCCTGAAAAAGAAAAAATTGTCAAGCTTTACAACGGTAAGGCTAAACTATTTGAAAGTTTTGGAATAGAAAAGCAGATCAAAAGCCTGTTTGGACAGACGGTAAGCCTCCCCGCGGGTGGCTATCTCATTATTGAGCATACCGAAGCACTTCACGTCGTAGACGTCAATAGTGGAAATAAGTCCAACCAAGAAAATGATCAAGAGTCAACAGCGCTAAAGACCAATTTGGTTGCCGCTAAAGAAATGGCTCGACAGCTTCGTCTCCGTGATATGGGAGGCATCATCGTTATCGATTTTATCGATATGAAAAAAGCCGAAAATAAGAAAGCGGTTTACGAGGCGATGAAAGAAGAAATGAGTAGTGATAGATCCAAACACACTGTACTGCCCCTCAGTAAATTTGGGCTGATGCAGATTACCCGACAAAGGGTACGTCCAGAAGTCAACATTGTGACTCGTGAGACATGCCCTTCTTGCAACGGTACCGGCAAAATCCAAGCCTCCATTCTTGTGGCGGATAAGCTGGAAAGTGATCTAGAGCACATGGCTACTATCCAAAATGTGAGCAAAATTCACATAGGGCTGCATCCCTACTTACATGCATACTTCACCAATGGCTTGATTAGTCAGCGAGTGAAGTGGTTTTTCAAATATTTCAAATGGGTAAACCTGATCAAAGATTCTTCACTGCCAGTGACGGAATACAGATTCTTGGATGAATCTGGCGACGAAATAGAACTTAAAGTAAAAAGCGAGACTGAATAGTCTCGCTTTTTTTTATGCTTCGAGGAATCTCTCAATCCCTGAACTTTGAGAAATCAAGCCTTACATATCCCACTTGATCCTCTGACTTTGGGTAGCCTACCCATAAGTAAAAGCCACTGGGTGTATTAAATCCTCCAGTAGCAAATGGCATGATTACCTCGCCAATTTTTACTAGTGATTTGTCCAAAACCACCATTTTGGTGAGGGGAAATAAACCATCATCTCGGTTTTGCTCGGTATCACGAATCACTTCCACCATCCGCAGGTATACCTCCTCTTGTTCTGCCCAAAAAATCCCACCGTATTGGCTAGTATTGTTGTTTGAGTTGAAAACAATCCATTCACCCTCTTGAGTGACCTCCCCCTTTAGAAAATTCATGGGTTCACTCACTCCAGCAAATACCTTGAAATTTCCCCCTTTTCCGATTACAAGTAGTGAATCACTAGCCGGTAAGGAGATCAGCATTTCTTTTGTATCTGGGGAATAGCTATTCCTGTATCTACTAAAATTCGCATCATTCAGCAGTCCTTGGTATTCTTTAGGCCAAGTAAATGAAAGATAGGAGTAGGTTGAAAAATCTGTATCATATTTTAGAATCCAATCTTCATACTGAATGACTGTTTCGTTGAGCACAAAAGGGACATCAGGAATCAAAAGTGTGGCTCCATCTCTATACATGTTCGCTCCCATTCGTGTGCTATAGTTTGCAGATTGGCGCGACTCCTCTGCCTCAGGAAGTTCACGTCTTTGCAAGACCTTTCCAAAGAGATCAGCTTTAATCAGCTCTAGATTTGAAATAAACCAAATGACATCTTCTTCGATGAAAAAGGCTTGGACAAAGGCTCCGATTCCATCTGGCCCTTCGCTTTCATACTTTTGGGTACGGAGTAGCCTTCCTTCCGGAAAGCTATATTCATACAAGGTCTCTGCAATAAAAGTTTTAAGTACTTGGGCCTCTTTATCACCTTCGAAATAACTGAAGTCATAGCCTAGCTCTTTGGTCAAGGGGCTTTTTTCAAGGTAGAGCGTATCGCTTACTAGATCGCTAAGCTCCAAAACAGGCATTTCTTTTTGTGACGAATTTTCACAAGAAAAAAATGCGAGAATCAAAATCAGGGATAAGACTAAAGTTTTTCTCATGATTTTTATAAAAAGGTGAGAAATCTACTTTTTGATAAAATCAATTTCATCCCATTGTTTCCGAAGGCGAATCTCTTCAGGCTTATTAGAGAATAAATTATAGTTTACCATTAGTTTTTCTACCTTCAAGGTAAAGGTACCTGCGGGTAAGTGTCCGATCGGAATGACTGTTTCAAATACTTTCTGATCAGTCACGTTAATTCTATTCCGACGCCAAGGGCCAGCTTCTAGAACTTCATCATTGACAATAAATCTATAGATATCTGGTGTATCTTCCAGCTTATGCCAGTTTAGGGAGTCCAGTTCAGTTTTGAAATTACTTTTCAGATCCTCAATAAATTTTTCATCGCCTTGGTATCTGGCGATACTTAATCTTAACAAATCCCCATCTACAAATTCACTCGCCAAAAATACACGAGGATACCTGCGAGATTCATCATGATATTCCATGTATGAAAGGTCTTTACTAGGCCATTTCAATTCATTCTCCAACAAATTAGTCTCATTAAAAAAGAGTGAAAAATCACGCACATCGCTGTAAATCAGGGGGGTGGAGAGCACAAAAATCCCGAACCCATACCAGATACTGAACCATTTGCCCATATTACTTTGATAAACAGCACTTACTGATGCCATGATGCTTCCTCCATATCTCTCTTTGATTCTGGATTTTTTCCCTAAAATCATGAGAAGGTAAAATCCTATGACGCTGAGCATGAAAGTGAGATAAATAATGAAAAAATTTACATCCAGGATGACATAAAGAAAAAGGAGTATTCCTAAATAGGTGGTGAAGACCAAAATCACAAAAACCAGAGAAATGGGATAGGCAAATGTCATGCTGCAAGTGCGCTCCATTTCTAAAACCATATCAGCTGGTTTCCGATAATTGTAGTCTCTAGATATCTTAAAAAGATTCTCTTTGATCACGCCCTTGGGAAAAGCATAGCTCAAACCAAGAAGTCCCGCCCAGATAAATCGTAGTACCAAATGGACCACGAAGAAAATCTTGAAAACACTAATCACTGCGCTAAGGTAAAGAAGCACCAACATGGCCCCGAGAAAAGCCATGCCTACTTCCTGAACCAGCATTGCAGAAAAGGCGTAAATCTTTGACGGGAAAGCAAAAAGAAATGCCAGAATGATACCTGAAATAATTACTTCTGGCTCCCAACTATTTCGCTGCAGATTTTCTAACCAGGTAAGTTCGTCTTGTTTTTTATCTACATCTGAGTTCGGCTCCATGAAAGCTAAGATTGCAAATTCTTCGGGTTAATTAAAATCTATTGATCAAGCCAATCCTTAAAGTCTGCGACCTTGTCCCGACTGATTAAGATATCCTGATTTTGGCAATTGGTCAAGATCACTTTTAGGCGACTATTGGAGTAGGTGATAATGTCTGAAATGGATGTGATCGTAGCGAGAAATTTCCGATTGAGTCTAAAAAAAAGTTTCGGATCCACCATGCCCTCGGTTTGTTCCATGGTGGAGTCGAGAATAAAGCGTTTGCCACCATGAGTTTGAAGATAGGTGACTTTGGACTCACTAAAGAAAAATGCCACATCTTCTACGGGGATGCTTTGGATCTTTTCTCCAAATTTGACTAGAAATCGGCTTTTATAAGCTTTAGGCGGTGGTGCTAAAAGTGCTTGGATCTGCGACAAATCCAACTCCGTTTGAGATCGAGTGCTTTTGAATTTGTTGATTGCTTGCTCCACCGCTTCAGGATCAAGGGGCTTGAGAAGATAATCCACCGAATTGACTTTAAAAGCCTGTATGGCATATTGATCAAAGGCGGTGGTGAAAATAACTGGGGAACTAACCGGGATTTCTTTGAAAATCTCAAAGCTTATTCCGTCTGCAAGCTGTATATCGCAAAAAATCAAATCAGGGGCAGGGTTTGTTCTCAGCCAATCCATAGAGGACTTTACCGTATCTAGATTTCCATGAATTTGTGCACCTGGAAAATGAGGCTCAATCAGCCTTTTGAGTCTGGCCGCTGCTGGATTTTCGTCTTCGATGATCAGGATTTGCATCAGTTCAGCTCAATTAATGGAAGTCGTACAACAAATTCGTCATCGGAATGAATGATCAAAGGAAGTCGCTTTCCTAAAAATTCATAGCGAAGCTCAATATTTTTGAGTCCTATTCCAGCAGACTCTTCCACTTGCTGCCTTTTAGGCTGGTAGGTATTTGCTATGACTAGGTCATTTCCGTCTTGAAAAATCTGGATAAATAGTGGGTTGGATTTACTGGCTTCATTGTGTTTGATGGCATTTTCGAGTAGGAGCTGTAGCGAAAGTGGTGGCAAGTATGCGTCTTGCTTTTCATCCACCTTGATATTGAAGGCCAGATTTTCTTCAAATCGCAGTTTTTGAAGCTCCAGATAATTTCGCGCAAAATCCAATTCCTGTGTTAAAGGTATGAGCTCTTCCTGCTGTACTTCTAACACATAGCGATAGATTTTTGAGAGCTTTTGGATAAAGGCAGCGGACTTGTCGGCATCCTCATAGACGAGGTTGGAAAGAACATTCAGCGAATTGAACAGAAAGTGAGGGTTGAGCTGATTTTTGAGGGTTTGATACTGGCTGGAGATTTTTTCTGTTCGAAGTTGCTCAGCTTCGATTGCTGATTTTCGCCACTCCATTAGCCAGGATCTGGTCGTGAAAATGGCCATAAAGATAAAGGCAAATTTCATCGGGTTGAGAGTACCCTGTACGATTGGTCCCCAGGGAATATCGTCAAGTGTGAACTGACCCATAAAAAAGGAAATTCCAAAAACAAGAATATAGGAAGCAATGAAGGTATAGGCCATATAGCTAACAATGGTGAATACCAGTCGCTGCACAGGCTTTTCCACCCAGGATAATCTCTTGTCGAAGAAATAATCCACTTGGCTTCCTCCATAACTTAGAACTGATGAGAATAGAAAAACAAAAATAAATTCATCTAGAAGCTCACCAATACCTTCCAAAGAGGTAATGCAGGAAGGGCAAAAAGTAATCGTTATAATCAATGCCATTAAGAAATTTATCCCGATAAATTTTGGGACACTTACCCAAAGGGCGTGCTCGGAATTGATGGCATGTGGACGGGAGCTACTAGACATGGATTTGAATTTATCAAAAAAGAGCCAATACTCTACTAATTTTAGAATACGGCTCTTTTTTAAATTGTAAACAATTAAGTTGGTTTAGTTACATTCTGCATACATTTTTTTCGCATTATCCCATCCCCAAGAAGGTAAGAGGTAGTTTTCGTCAATTTTTTCGGCTTCTTTTTCGAACAAGTCTAGGCTCATTTTAACCATTCCACATGCTTTTTCTGGTCCTTGACCAAAGAATTTGGCCATTCCACCTTCCATTTGGGCCATGAGATATACGGCACGAGGATTATTGCGGTCTTGTCCGATGGCCTTTCCAAAAAGTTGTAAAACTTGTGGGCTTAAGCTTTGGCCTCTCGATCCTGGGTCCACTGCGACGATGCCCATCAAGATATAACCTTCTAAGGCTGTAATCTCAGAGTTGGCAGCACCTGCATCTTTGATAATTTTCAAATATTCCTTCGCTTCCTCAAAGTATGCGTCCTTATCCACTTCGAAGCGTAGAGCTGCTTCCGTCTGTACGAGCGCAGCGTAATACATGGGTAGCCATTCGGTCATATTCGCTTGTGCTATTCTCAAAAATCCATTTTTCACCTGCTGAGCTTCAGCGTCTGATTGAATATTTTTCATTTCCGAAAGTTGGGTTTTCATCGCTTCCTCATAGTCAGAGGCGAATGAAAAGCTAATCCTAAAAAGAGCTAAAATGAGGGTTAATGTGTGAGTTTTCATAATTGTATTGATTTAGAGGTTGTTTAATTGATTTGCTGTTTTGTCTTTTGATAGGGTAAGGAAAACCCCGACGAACAAGAATCTTGGCGCCACTTGGCCAGATGGGAGCGATGTAAAAACACCATCTCCATTTGGAGTTTGACTGAAGTTATAGCCAAATACATTATCTCTGCCCAGTACATTGGTGCAGGCAAAATGAATGATCAGATTTGGCTTTGGTAAGTAACTCCAGGAAAGGCTCAAGCTCTGAAAAGACTTCGTTTTAGCATTCATTTGTCCCGGCTGGTTGGGATCGGTGTAGGTGAACCCATCATTCATCGAAAAAGAGATTCCAGGTTGCGACTTCAATGGTTTGATGAAATGTTTTACTACCAAAGAGAAATTATGTCTTGGAGCGTAAGAAGGCTGAACTCGAGCTTCAAATTGATCGAATTGCCGCTCACTATCCACAAAGCTATAGGTCACCCAATAGTCTGTGTTCTTGAATGATTTTTGATCGCGGAAGAAAATATCGAATCCTTGAGCGTAGCCTTCGCCTCCATTTTCTAGAAAACTTGGATTCATCGGATCCCCTTCTAAAGTGACCAGTTGGTTATAAGATTTGTAGAAAGCCTCTGCTCTGAATGTGATTCCCTCCTTTTGGTAAAAGTAGTTTGCGATCAGATGATTTGAAGTGGAATTCTGTAATTCAGGATTCAAAACCCGATAGTTATCCACAGGCATTTGGCTAAAGAAACCTGCTGCTAGCGATACCTTACTTGTCTCTGAAAGTTGGTAGGCAAAAGAGAATCTTGGATCGAGCCAAGTCTGCTCATTTAGGCTACTCCGCCCAGCTCTCAAACCAGCTCTGAATACTAATTTAGAGCTCAAATACCAGTCCCATTCTGTAAAGGCGAATATTCTCTGATCCTCAAAGTTGCGAGTCAGGTCCATCTCAGGAAGTGCTTCGCTGTAGTTTTGTTGAAAGTATTCAACACCTAGCTTCATGGAGACCCGATCCGAAAAATCTTTCACTGAATAGGTTTTGGCATGAAGTGTATTGGCTGTATTTTTGATTTTTAAGCTGTCAAATCCTAAGTTATCCACATTGTGAGAGTAGGATGCGCCACCGAAAAGTGTCCATCCCTTGGCAAATGCATTCTTCCAATTGGTTTGGGCGTAAGTATAGGAATTGTTCAAGTCGAGCAGGACTCCTCTGCCATCTATACCGGGCTGTGGTTGCCACAGGCTCAGTCCTCCGGCTTCAGTTCGAACCAAGGCTTTGATCAGGCCACCTTTTTTAAGGCTCTTTTGACCTGCAGCTTCCAAATCCCAGCCATAAGCGGGGCGCTCAAAGTCGAAATTTTGGTTAATCAACTTTTGGTAAGGTCCCAGGTCGAAATAGTTGGCGCTAGCGGTGATGCTTTGTTTTTCGTTGGCTAAGGTATGTGAATATCCACCGCCCACAGACATGATGCTCAGGTCTCCTTGGTTTCGCAACGAGAGATCTTTTGTATTTAAGGCCAATGTGGAGGAAAGGGCCTGACCAAATTCTGCCGTGTACCCACCAGTACTGAAAAAGGTGCCCTTGAAAAGGTTAGGGTTGAAACGTGTCCGTGTAGGTACGTTACCGGTGGTCGACCCGTAAGCATTCCCTACAAATAGACCATCCACATAGATTCCCACTTCACTGGCATCTCCACCACGTACGAAAAGCCTTCCATCATTTCCTACAGTGGCTGTTCCTGGTAGGGTTTGCAAAGCTCCAGTGATATCGCCCATAGCTGATGGTGTGGTTACAATATCCAGCGGACGTAACACAACGGCCTTGTTTTCATCAGAGGCTTCAAGAGCACCAGCCGAAATGGTGACCGCATTCATTTGAGTGATCTCCTCTTTCAGTTCAATTTCTTCTAAGGTGATTTCCTCTCCAAGACATTCGATGGTTGTTTCTACCTTCTTGAAGCCCATCAATTGAAAGACTAAAATCTGAAAACCTTCTTTTTTTGTTTGAAACTCAAATCTTCCATCTACATCACTTGTGGTACCATCATAGCTTCCTTTGATCAGGATATTGGCTCCAGGAAGCGCAAGACCTTTATCGTCAAGCACTCGACCTTTCAAAGTAGTTTGTCCCCAAGCCACCTGTTGGATCAGGAAAAAGTAGCAGAAGAAAAGGAGAATTCGGAGATACATTGCACGGTTCATTTGAATCAAAAGTGCTCTGGATTCTGCTATCATGAAAAAAATACTGACCGAACTGTAGATATTGGCTACTGAGTTTCATCTAGGAGCTACCGAAATTATTACGCAGGGTTATTGTCTTCGCTAGTTCCACTGTGGATATGAAGCATATTTTGAATATTTTGCACTTTATCTTTCCCGATAAAGGATTTAGTGTAAAAAACAGTACCTGATAGAATATGCTATGAAGAAACTCAGTTATGTACTTTTCTTATTCTTTGCTTTAGGGTGTAAGCCTGAGCAGGAGGTGAAGGAGGCCCCCCCGATACCGATCAAGGTAGTTAAGCTGTCATCACAATCGGTTTCTTTGGAAAAGGATTTTGTTGCCCAGATTTATGGGAAAGTGGATATTCCTA
The DNA here is from genome assembly GCF_042649705.1 of Algoriphagus namhaensis. Lineage (NCBI taxonomy): Bacteria > Pseudomonadati > Bacteroidota > Cytophagia > Cytophagales > Cyclobacteriaceae > Algoriphagus > Algoriphagus namhaensis. The sequence goes on along the minus strand of NZ_JBHRZS010000006.1, from coordinate 760,970 downwards.
TCCGAGCAAGAGCAGAAGGATATTTAGAGGGGATTCATTTTCAGGAGGGTCGATTGGTAAAAAAAGGAGATCTTCTATATACCGTCGATTCGGATCCTTTTCAGGAAGGGGTAAATCAGGCGAATAGTGAACTAGCTTCTGCACAAGTTAATCTTACGCAGGCTGAGAACGATTTGGCGCGATATAAGCCATTGGCAGAGATGAATGCCATTTCACAGAAAGATTTGGATGCCGCGGTGGCCAAAAGAGACGCGGCTCTAGCAATGGTCAGCGCCGCTGAAGCAAGAGTTCGCTTTGAAGGCATCAAACTGAGCTATACACAAATCAAATCTCCTATCAATGGATTGATTGGTAAAACCAATGCCAAAATCGGAGAGTTTGTCGGCCGCGATCCTAATCCAGTCATTTTAAATACAGTTTCATTAATTGATTCCGTTCGAGTGGAGTTTTCACTTTCTGAAAATGATTATCTAACTCTTTTTCGAGAATACCAAGAGCAGCATAGCTATGATGAGGAAGTCAAGAAACCCTTAAAATTGGTTCTTTCCGATGGTCAGACTTTTGATCAGGTTGGATACGTTGATTTCATCAACCGGCAGATAGATGCTACGTCTGGTACCATTTTAATTCAGACTACCTTCCCAAATCCAGACCGATTGATTCGGCCTGGGCAGTTTGCACGGATTCGTGTACCAATGAGTACGGTGGAGAATGGCGTGCTTGTTCCTCAGCGTGCCGTAAGCGAATTTCAAGGCACTTTTTTCGTTTTTAAAGTTGGTGATGGCAATGAGATCGTACAGCAAAATATCCAAATTTCAGGTGCCTATCGTGACTATTTCTTGGTAGGCGAAGGGTTGAGTGCCGGAGATCAAGTCGTTTTGGAAGCCATTCAGAAAGTAGCTGCTGGACAGGTGATCGCTCCAGAGGAAGTAGTATTTGAGTCTCAATACAAAGACTAAGAAAATGAGCGAAATAGACGATTCTAAGCAAATTTTCTTTGTCAAGCGACCCATTGTCGCTATCGTGATTGCCTTATTCATGGTAATCATTGGCGGGATTTCCATCCTTGGTCTGGCGATTGAGCAGTATCCGGATATCACGCCACCCGTGGTCCGAGTGAGTACAGCTTTCACGGGTGCAAATGCCGTCAGTGTGGAGCAGTCGGTTGCTTCACCTTTGGAACAAGAAATCAACGGGGTAGAGAATATGCTCTACATGCGTTCGACCAATGCCAACGATGGCTCACTAGCGCTGGATGTCACTTTTGATCTGGGTACGGACCCAGATATGAATACGGTATTTACCCAGACTCGGGCCGCAGCAGCTACCCCGAAGTTGCCTGAGGAGGTCAAAAGGATTGGTGTCAAAACGCAAAAATCCATGCCGAATATCCTGATGCTGGTTACGCTAACTTCTCCAGATGGCACGTTTGATCAGGAGTTTTTGGGTAATTATGGGATTATCAATGTAAAAGATCAGTTGGCTCGGACCCGCGGGATCGGGCGAGTGGATGTGTTGGGAGCCAGTGATTATTCTATGCGTATTTGGGTAAAGCCTGATCGGCTTGCCAAACTCGGAATTACGATTACGGAAATCATAGATGCAATCCGAGAGCAAAATGTAATTGCCCCAGGTGGGAAATTTGGTGCTGAGCCCGCACCTGCTGGAACAGAATTTACATACACCGTTCGCCTTCCGGATCGCTTGGTGTCAGAAGAAGAGTTTGGTAATGTGGTGATCCGATCCGAATCTGATGGAAGCCAAGTTCTCATTCGCGACGTAGCGCGAGTGGAGCTGGGTGTCGAGGCTTACAATGCTTTTACTCGACTGAATAAAAATGAATGCGCGATTATCGCTCTCTATCAAGCTCCTGGATCCAACGCCGTTGAGCTTGCTGAGACGATTCGAACTACCATGGATGAGCTGGCCTTAAGCTTTCCGAAAGGAATCGAATACGAAGTGTCACTCGACTCGACTGCTCCTATTAGAGCAGGAATCTCAGAGATTATTGAGACCCTAATTATCGCCTTGGTTTTGGTGATTTTTGTGGTATTTATCTTTATCCAAGATTGGAGGGCGACTTTGATTCCAACTTTGGCGATTCCGGTTTCCCTGATTGCGGCCTTCATGGTTTTTCCCATGTTGGGTTTCTCCATCAATACCTTATCACTTTTAGGATTGGTACTTGCTATCGGTATTGTTGTGGATGATGCCATCGTAGTAGTTGAGGCTGTTCAGGTCAATATGCAGAAAGGGATGAGTCCCAAGACAGCCACCTCGGTTGCGATGCGAGAGGTGACTGCGCCTGTGATTGCTACGACCTTGGTGATGGTGGCGGTCTTTGTTCCAGTGGCAGCGATGGCTGGGATTACCGGGAAGCTTTACCAGCAGTTCGCGATTACGATCGCTGTATCGGTTTTGTTTTCTTCTGTCAATGCCCTTTCATTGAGTCCAGCGCTTTGCTCTATACTTCTGAAGCCATCTTCGGGTGAATCTCAAGGTTGGCTTGGCCGCTTTTTTGGCAAGTTTAATACATGGTTTGACAGAAGTACAGAGAGCTATACTTCGGTTACTAGAGTGGTGGCGGGTAAATTAAAACGAGGAGTGTTTTATGTGATCATTACCTTAGTGGCGGCTGGGATTTTGGGTAGTCAGGTTCCGGGAGGATTCTTACCCGAGGAAGATCAAGGATATGTCTATGTAAACTTACAACTTCCGAATGCAGCTTCCGTGCAGCGGACAGATGTTACGATGAAGAAGATAGAGGAAATTGTAATGGCTCAGCCAGAGACGGAATATGCCACTGCACTTTCTGGTTTTAGTCTTTTGGCGGGTTCTTTTATTCCGAACTCGGGCTTTATGTTTATCACTTTGAAGGATTGGGGAGAACGTGAAGTGACGGCAAAGGAATTTATGCAACGCTTGAATGGAATTTTGGCTAAGGAAATTCAGGAAGGTCGAGCCTTTGCTTTAGGGCCACCGGCAATCCCAGGGTTAGGGAATGGATCAGGCTTCAGTATCATGATTCAGGATAAAAAGGGACAGGATCCTGCTTATTTGGCTCAAAATACATATGCCTTTATCCAAGCCGCCCAAGAGCGTCCTGAGATTGCTTCGGCATTTACTACCTATCAGGCTGTGGTGCCCCAGCGATTTATGGAGATCAATCAGGATAAAATTCTAAAAACCGGTGTGAGGCTCGGTGACGTGTACAATACTTTCGCAGCATTTTTGGGAGGAGCCTATGTCAATGATTTTAATCGATTTGGACGATTGTACAAGGCGTATATTCAAGCCGAACCCGAATACAGGCAAAATGAAAATGGTTTGGATCTTTTCTACGTCAAAAATAATCAGGGAGAATCGGTACCGGTCTCCACTTTTGTGGATGTGAAGAAGACCGCTGGTCCGGATTATACCAATCGATTCAATCTGTATAGATCAGCAGAAGTGACTGGATCTCCCGCACCTGGATATTCCTCGGCTCAAGCTCTGGATGCCTTGGAAGAGGTTGCCAACGAAATACTTCCTGAGGATATGACTTATAGCTGGAATGCCATGAGTTATCAAGAGAAGACTTCCTCAGGCCAAGCCGGAGTCGTATTTGCCTTTTCGCTGTTCTTTGTGTTTTTGATTCTGGCGGCCCAATACGAAAGTTGGTCTATGCCTTTCGCGATTTTGTTGGGGACGCCTTTTGCGCTTTTTGGGGCCTTCCTCTTTTTGTACCTCGCGAGGTTAATGGATGAAGCATATTTGAATAATATTTTCGCTCAGATCTCGCTAGTTATGTTGATTGCGATGGCGGCAAAAAATGCGATTCTGATCGTAGAGTTTGCCAAAATGAAGTTTGATGAAGGGCTCAGCCTTTTTGAAGCGGCAGTAGAATCCGCAAAACTTCGTTTTAGGCCCATTTTGATGACTGTGTTTTCTTTTATTTTGGGTGTGCTTCCCTTGATTTTGGCATCTGGCTCTGGAGCCGAAGCGAGGAAAGTGATGGGAATGGCCTTACTCGGAGGAATCGGAGTAGCCACTTTGATGGGTGTATTCCTTTATCCCATGCTGTTTATCCTGATCGGAAAGCTGGCGAAGTATGAAGAAAAAAGAGATGCTCAATTAAACGCCCAGAAATCATGAGAAAGCTATTCTTTATCATTTTTGGAGCAGTAGTGCTCTTTTCCTGTAAATCGGGTCAGAACTATCAAGGTGTAGAAGTGGAGATTGCGGATCAGTATCGGTTTACGGATTCTACCTACCAACAGGAGTTTGAAATTGTAAATGTTGATACCTTGAAAGTTGACTCCTTGGTAAATATTCGCTGGGTAGAGATTTTCAATGATCCCGTTTTAGACACTTTGGTACAAAAGGCCATAGACAATAATCAGGATCTAATGATCGCTGCCGAAATTATCCAACAAGCTCAAAGCGCCTTGGTGATTCAGCGTTCGCAAATGCTTCCAAATATTGGCTATTCGGCCGGTGCTGAGAGAGGAAATTTCATTCTAGGGAATGCAGGGAATACTACTAATTTATTCACGGGCTTTGGTGCGGTGAATTGGGAATTGGATTTCTGGGGAAAGTATCGACGACTCAATGAAGCTGCCAGAGCAAATATCATTGCAAGTGAGGAGGGTTTTCGTGCGACCAAATTGAGTTTGGTGAGTACGGTGGCAAGTTCATATTTTCAGTTGTTGGAGTACCGATTACGGTTAGAAATTTCTCGGGAAACACTGGCGCTCCGGGACAGTATGGAGCGAATTATCGAAGAGCGATTCAAGAAAGGAATCATTGCAGAAATAGACCTAAATCAAGCACAAATCCAGAGTGCCATTGCAGCAGGAAGTATTCCGGTTTGGGAGCGATTGATCTCACAGACGGAGCATCTGTTGAGCGTCTTGGTGGGGGAACTGCCTAGGGAAATAGAAATTGGAACTGAGCTCATTGATCAATCCATCGCAATAGAAATCCCCGAAGGCCTTCCAAGCCAGCTTTTGGCACGTAGGCCCGATATACTTTTCGCGGAGCAAGATTTAATTGCATCCAATGCATTGGTAGGTGCTGCGAAAGCCAATCGACTTCCGAATGTATCATTGACCGGCCTGCTGGGAGTGGCAGGTACGCAATTCAGTAGTCTAGGAGCGGGTGGTGCCACTTGGAATTTAGGTGGGTCAATTCTTGGCCCTCTATTCAATTGGGGAGCATTGCAGCGTCAAGTGGATATTGAGGAAAGTAGAACCAGACAGGCTGTTTTGAACTATGAGCGGACAGTCTTGGATGCTTTTAGAGAAGTGGAAAATTTGCTTGTGAATATCCAATCACTCCAAACCGAAATGATAGCTCGTGAGGCGCATGTGAAGGCTGCGGTTCGTGCACAGTTTTTATCCGAAGAACGATACAATCAAGGTGTTACCAGTTACTTAGAATATTTAGAATCACAAAGACAGGCTTTCGACTCCAAACTCAATCTAGCTGGTACCAAGCAGCAGCTTCTGAGCAGTTATGCTGAGCTGTACAAGGCACTTGGAGGGGGCTGGTAAGTTTCTATGTAAAACCCCTAATCAGATTTTGATGTGGATATACTTATTTGAATCAACATACATTTAGCCGGAATCAATAATGATGGAGTTTGATTGTTTCTTAACTCATTCATTTTATTATTTTTACCCAATCACTTAATCAACCAATTCCTCAGACGTATGAAAAGAGTTATTCCAGTGCTATTACTGGCGATAGTGCTATGCAGCCATGATATGTTTTTGAAGCTGGACACTTTCTTTCTTCAGCCAAACACTGATTCTACCATTCAATTACTTAATGGAACCTTCGAAAGAAGTGAAAATGTCATAGACAGGAATCGTATGCTGGACGTAAGCCTTGTGATGAATGGACAGCGCAGCAAGGCGGATTCTTCGCAGTGGTTTGAAAAGGATAGCATCACCTACCTTCGATTCAATACGGGTGAGGAGGGAACTTATGTGGCCGGTGTCTCTACAGCTACTCGAAATATTGAAATGGATGGAGAGGCTTTCAATAGCTACCTGGAGCATGATGGTGTTTTGGATGAGCTGGAGTGGAGAAAGGAAAATAATGCCATGGATAAGGCAGCTTTAGAGCGTTACTCTAAGCATGTAAAGACGATTTTTCAAGTTGGTGAGAGTTTATCAGATGATTGGAATACGGTGTTGGGTTATCCTATAGAATTTGTCCCATTGGAGAATCCATATGATATTCATCCGGGCCATGAGCTTCAGGTGAAATTACTTTGGGGAGGTCAGCCATTGGCAAATCAACTGGTTTATGTAGGGAATGACGGTAGCGGAGCAGAACATAGCCATGAAGCGGAAGCCGGGGAGCATACTCATGATGATGGAACTACTCATTCCCACGATGAACCCGAAGAACATACTCATGATGATGGAACCACTCATACCCATGATGAACCCGAAGTACATACACATGATGATGGGACCACCCACTCTCACGAAGAAACAGAAGAACATACACATGACGATGGAACCACTCATTCTCATGATGAAGAGGGAGGGGAAGAGCATGAGCACACTGGAATCATGTCTTTGCGCACGGATTCTGAAGGGATCGTCTCCGTTCCTTTAAGCTCTACGGGTGTTTGGTATCTGCGGACCATTTATATGGAGCAGATTTCGGAAGAGGGGCTAACGCATGAGTCGAATTGGGCCACACTCACTTTTGCCATAGGAGAAGGTCATCCACATGAACATGAGGATGAAGCGCATTCCCATGAAGAAGAGGGTATACCGTCTTATGTTTTTTGGATAGGAAGTTTTATCCTGGTGGGGATTCTGTTCTTTTGGTTTAATCGTAAAAAATAAGACAATCAAAAAGCTACGATATTTTCTATTGCCGCTTTTCTGCTTGCTTCCAATGCTCCTTTGGGCGCATGATGTGAGCGATGCTGACCAAGAGATTCTGGATGGTGGCGGCCTATTATCCTATGTGTGGGTTGGGGCCAAGCACATGCTGACAGGCTACGATCACCTATTGTTCTTGGGAGGGGTAATCTTTTTTCTAAAAGATTTCAAAGACATCGTCAAATTCATCACAGTCTTTACCATAGGGCATAGTATCACCCTGATCGGAGCGACTTACTTGGGAATCAAGGCGGATGAGCATCTGATTGATGCAGTTATTGGCCTCAGCGTCTTGTATAAAGGCTTTGAAAATCTTGGTGGATTTGAAAAGGTTTTTAAAACTTCTTCTCCCAATCTTCTTGGGATGGTTTTTCTCTTTGGTCTGATACATGGGCTGGGACTTTCCACTCGTTTACAGTCCTTTGCCATGGGCGAATCAGATATTCTTGCGAAGATTATCAGCTTTAATGTAGGAGTAGAGCTAGGACAGATTGCAGCACTTATTCCTATCATATTTGTAATCAATCTCTGGAGGGGTAAAAAGAGTTACGACTCTTTTTACAAAGCCGCAAATATCTATTTAGTCATAGCAGGTATCGTACTAACAGCCTATCAGCTTATAGGGTATTTTGAAGGTCATGGATAGGTGAAATAGATAGGCGAAATCAAAAAAGTTGTTTCTGGTAGTCTTGTTCTTTCCCATTTTCACCTTTCTCACCTGATCCTTCAGCCTTTCCTTACCACTCTCTCCCTACGGGGATCACTTTCCAGTTTTGATCGAAATAGGGTGTTTTGTCATAAAACCATTGATAAATTGCTCTGGGGTTTTTAGCAAAATCGGGTTCGGCAGTTTTCTTTGCTTCAAATTCAGCTTTGAGCGAAGCGTCTTCTGTCAGCATTTTAGCAATCAAAGGCTCCATAATGTATCGCTCCATATATTCGGTTTGCGATAGCACCGAATTGAAATATCCCCATTGGAAAAAACTGTCTACAGATTCGGGCTCGCCAAGAATCACGACCAATTCACCCAAAGCTTGATCGGTGGCTATGCGGATAGATCCCGCAGGCATTTTTGCGGAGCGATACTCCTCTTCCTTTTTAAAGGATCGAATACGCATTTCTCCTTCGTAAGGTTGATTGCCCATACTGTATTCGGTCAGTTTGGAGTATTCTAATCGAATCTCTTTGGCTTCAGCCAATTCCTCCACTGCTATGCCGTGCGCCTTGATTTTGGCGATGACTTCGGTCCATTCGGCTGAGATCCAATAGGCCTTTGGTACAGGAACAGAGCTTTCAGGCTCGTCCATCAAGATACTCGGCACGAGTTGCTCAATGGGTTGTCCCTCCCATTTGACATAATCGGCTCCCGTAATTTCTGAAGTCACCTTGGTGGAGGCTACGCCCAAAAATTTCATGGAGTCGGCTGGTGTATCCCGAAATTTATATTTGACCACAATGGATTCTTTAGGCTGATCTTGGTCCTCTTCTACGGCTTTTTGAAGGCTTTCGAAGTGAGTTCCCAAGGAACGAATTGCTTGCTCTAAAAACACGTACGTTCCCAGCACCCGCTGCTTAAATGGCTTGAGTGAATGGTTTTCAATCAAAATAGAAGCCATATGTCGGATATCGCTATAAGTATGGGAAAACCGTGGACTAAAGGAAAAAGCTACATTTCCAGCACTAAAGTCCTCCCCATTTGCGGCAAAAAGGAGAGGCCCAGGAATATGTCCCATGCCTTGCAAAGCCTCATCCACCTCGGGCTTGAAGGCTGTGGATAACCATGCGGAAATAGCTGGAGAATAGCCGCCAGTTTCTACAAAACCATAGGTAATGTCGTATTGATAATCCGCCCCATCCGTCACATGTACATCGATATACAGATCTGGATCGTATTTGTTGATGATTTCGGCTACTGCTTGGACTCCCGCAGTTTCCAGTTTGGTGAAGTCTCGGTTTAGATTTAGGTTTTGAGCATTGGTACGCCAACCCATTTCTTTAGGGCCTCGTTGATTAACTCTTCCGTATTCACTTCTTCTTTCGTGGCCGTCTACATTAAGTATTGGGATAAAGAGGATATTGGCAGCATCGAGTAGGTCTTTTTTGTTTCCAAAAGCCATGTCACGAAGCAGCATCATTCCGGCATCTTTTCCGTCGATCTCTCCGGCATGAATACCCGCTTGAACAAAGATTAGCGGTTTTTTCGATGTGGATAACTCTTCCGAACTGAATTCTCCATCCTCTGAAACAATGATCAAATGAATGTCTCTTCCTTGTTCACTTTTACCAGCAGAAATCATTTCCATTTTATCCCAACTTTGCGCCAACTTCTCCAGCCAGGCCTTGGTTTCTTCGTAGGTGGGGGATTCGAGACCATCCGAAAGTTCGAATGGAGTTACCCAAGTATTGGACTTATCCACAATTAAAGATTGGCTTTTTCCATCCCAGGGAAGCTGAGGAGGCATTATTTCTTGAGAATAAGCAGAAAGGCTGAAAATTAATCCTGAGAGTAAGAAGAGATATCGCATGGGTTTAGTTATGAATGGGAAATGTGGATAAGTCTAGTTTGATTTGAATTCTGGGTTAGGTTGACTGGGAATAGGAGCCTCTGTTTTCGCCCACCAGGCTTGAAGAAGGCTCATGAGTTCTTTCACTTTTTCGGGGTGCTGATTCGACAGATCGGTCTGTTCAGCTATATCATCTTTTAAATTAAATAACTCCACGTCTTGATCTTCGAAGTAATAGTGCAGCTTCCAATCGCCTTGTCTGATCACCGAACCTGGCCGGGTTCGGAACAGGGGATCACGAATCCCATCATCTTCGACAGCGTAGGCTTGAAGATAAATTGGAAAATGCCAATAGAGGGAACGTGGAGGGAGAGTTTGATTTTCAAAAATGAGTGGAATCAGGCTTTCACCGTCAAGCTCGGCTGTACTTTTTTCGCCTAAAAGATCCATAAGTGTTGGGAAAAGGTCCATTTGAGTAATGACGGAGGTTTCGTTTACCCCTGGTTTTATTTTATCCTGCCAGACCATAAAGAAGGGAACCCTAATTCCTCCCTCGTAATAGCTTCCCTTACCCGATCGGAGTGGAGGTTGGCTGGTGATTCCTTTAAGCCCGCCATGATCTGTAGTGAAAATGATTAGTGTGTTTTGAAGTTGATTTTTTTCTTGTAAGGATTTAAAAAGGAGAGCAATATTACGATCGAGATTCTCGATCATGGACGCATAATCAGCATTATTTTGGCCTAATGAAGAGAACTTATTCACATATTTTTTTGCTAGTCCTGGTTTGCCTTGTATAGGGGTATGAACAGCATATGGGGAATAGTACAGGAAAAATGGGGCTTGGACGGAATTCATGCGGGCTATGGTTTTGGTCATAATCGCATCCGTTAGGTAGTCTTCTTCCGGACCTTCCCAATTTCGAATTCCGTACGGAGGATAAAAGTTTCTTGGTGCCCCCTCTGGCCCTCCGCCGATAGATTCCTTAAAGCCAAAATCTCTAGGGTCCGGACTGATGTGCCATTTGCCTGCATGGATGGTTTCGTAGCCTATTTTTTGTAGAATCTGAGGGAAGGTTTCAAATTTCTTGTCAAGGAACAAGGTGTTTTTGATAGGGATGATTTTGCGGTCTTTGGCATCACCCCGCTCGGAGGAGGAAACGGTATACATTTGATGGCGGGTATTCCAAAGTCCTGTGAGCATACTTGCGCGACTTGGGGCGCAATTTGAGGCGGCAGCATAGGCCTGTTTGAATATCAAGCCTTCCTTGGCTAGACTATCCAGAAACGGGGTTTCGTAATAGTCCGAACCAAAAACCCCGAGATCCTTCCAGCCCATATCGTCGATATTGATTAGGATAATATTCGGTCTTTCCTGGGCGAGGCTTTTCTCGAAAGCACAAAGCCCGATAAAAATTAAAAGTGCTAGTCGTTTCATTTTACAAGCTAAAAAATCTTGTCTAGCTATTTTCATTTGAGGATAAAATCAAATCCGCTGCTTTTTCCCCAATCATGATACAAGCCGCATTGGTGTTTCCTGAAATAATTTTAGGCATAATGGAGGCATCAGCCACCCGAAGTTTCCCGATGCCGTGAACTTGTAATTGGGAATTTACCACAGCCATTTGATCCGACCCCATTTTGCAGGTCCCCACCGGATGGTAGATGGTTTCTACAGATTTTTTGATGTGGGAAATTATTCCTTCTTCGCTTTGAACAGGAGGAGTGATGATGGCTTTTCTGAAAGGATCAAAAGAACTTGCCCCTAATACTTCTAGTGCTTTTTTAGTGCCTTTAATCATGGTTTTCCAATCCTCTTCATGCGAGAGAAAATTGGGCTGAATCAGGGGTGCTTCTAGAGGGTTTGCGGATTTTAAACCAAGATATCCCACGCTTTTCGGCTGAATCAAGCTAGGTAAAATACTAAACCCATCTAGTCGAGGAAATGTGTCAATATCATGAAAATCTGCAGTGTAATCGGGACCGATTTGTATAGGCACAAAATGAAACTGAAAGTCCACGCCCGCCTTGCCTTCCGTGTGGAAAAATGCTGCAGCCTCCAAAGGTCCACCACTGAGAGGTCCTGTGCCTTTGAGGAAAAATTCCATGGTTCCCAATACTTGTTTCCATGGCGGTAAGGAATGATTTAACCCATTTTGCTCTTTGCTCAAAGCTGAGCAAGTGAAAAACAGATGATCCTGAAGATTTTTGCCCACTCCGGGCAAATTCACTTTTGCTTCAATTCCATGATTTTTTAATTCCTGAGTGTCTCCAATTCCTGAAAGCATCAGAAGCTGCGGAGACTGGAAAGCCCCTGCACTGAGGATGACTTCCTTTTTTGCGAAAATTGATTCTAAACCGCCTCCTTTGTTGATAAACTCTACGCCTTCCGCTTGGTCATTTTTGATCAAAATTCGTGTGGCATGGGCATGGGTACGAACATGCAGATTGGGACGGGAAAGTGCAGGCTTCAGGAAAGCGGTGGCGGTGCTGTGTCGATACTTATCTTTAATGGTGAATTGTAAAAGGCTAGAACCAACCTGTTTTTGCCCATTGTAATCCGCCGATCTCGGGATGCCGGACTCCTCACAAGCTGCTACAAATGCCTGAGCAAAAGGTGTTCGTGCTGTTTTGGCAAAAGTGACGTTGATTGGACCGGCTTTGCCATGAAACTCGTCATCAAAGTCTTCATTATGCTCCGATTTTTTGAAATAAGGTAGCACTGATGAATAGTCCCAGCCTTCATTACCTAATGCAGCCCAATGGTCATAATCAGCGGGATTGCCGCGCACGTAAGCCATGGCATTAGTGGAGGAGCTTCCTCCGAGTGTTTTACCTCTGGGCAAATAAAGCCGCCGACCATCGAGATGCTCTTGAGGTTCCGACCAGAAGCCCCAATCTACCTTGGATCGGTTTAGTTTTGGGTAGCCGCCAGGGATTTTGATTTCTAGTTTTTTATCCGGGCCTCCAGCTTCTAAAAGTAAGACTTGGTTTGCTGGATCTTCGGATAATCTGTTTGCTAAGACACATCCAGCAGAACCAGCACCGACGATAATGTAATCAAATTCAGGCATGGAGTGATTTGGGTAAAATCAGATACAAAATATGAAAAATCAGAAGGTTATCTTAGGTGCAGGAGTATAAAGTAATCTTGAATTTACCGTCCCTTAAGTCATGCAATTTCAATTCTTGAATCGCGTCGAGGTCTGAAAGATTCCAAACATTTCCTTCACGAGAGATGATTGATGGAATCTCGATTCGATTATTGTTTTTTCTGGAGTGTAGGTTGATCAATTGATGATAAGCTTCTGATAGCGTAAAGCCTACTAGTAGGTATTCGGTATTGTGGCAGCCGTCGAAAAATGTTTCATTGATTGTCGCAAATTCATAAGCCGTAACTCTCTTTTTTACGGGATAAGAAATCCCATCAATAACTGTCTGTTCGGTAAATTCTTTTTTCTCAAGTTCCTTTCCAAACAGTTTTACTGTTTGCAAATCACTGTGCTCAATGATTAATTCCGTAGGTTTTGCTGAAAAATCGCTACTATGTACATACCCAAAATTCAAATCTAAATTGAGTTGATACCAACTCCCTTCTAACTCCAAATCTTTAGAAATACGCTTTTTGACCTTTTTATCTATCGTTTTATCCACATAAATATTATTACTTGCTTCAACTAAACCTACAAGCTGCGAATCAAAACTTGGAGCTGAGTAAATGGGAGCACCTAGTGAATTTACTGCATGTAATATTTCGGTTTTCTGTGCAAAAAGGGAATTACTAAATACCAAAAAAAAGAGGGTGAGGAATGTTTTCATTCTTTGATCTGGGTTATTGGGGTAGCTATGTCCCCAGCATAAAACACGACAATCTCAGCAGTTTCTTTTCCTTCATTAACGCCGTAATGAAAAGTATTCACGAGTTCGATGATAGGATCACCAGCTTTTAACTCAAGTCGGTTTCCAAATTCATCAACCACCGTTAACTCTCCTTTTAGTAAAAGTCCTGCATTGATCACGAGGTGTTCATGCATTTCCAGTTTTGCTTTCGGAGGAATACTAGCCTTGAGGATGGTGACTTTTGGCTGTCCTTCGGGATAATTCGGAAGTGTATCCCCATTCCAGCTTTGAGTACTTTCAGCTAGTTTTACCATTATTATCTCTGTATTGGTTTCCACCTTGTTGTTACAAGAAAATAGAACGAAGAAAGAGAAAAGGACAAAAAGGTTTTTGTTATCCATAAAGCTAAAACTAGGAATTTCTTTTATAATAAAAATAAATACATCAATGCTTTAGAAAAGTTAACAACAATAAGAAAGGGACTCATCAAAGTCCCTTTCTTGAGTTTTTAAGCAGGAAGGCTTGCTAGTCCGTTTCCGTCAGGTTTATTCTTAACTTGGCTTTTATCATTCAAAATCATCGTTTCGCCATTTTCTGCCGAATAATTCGGCCAAGTTGGAAGTTCTCCAGCATTTGGACTTCCTGTTCTCATGAATGCCAACAAAGAAGCTGACATGGCTTTAGAAAGTTTCCTTGGTCTTCCTCCACCTCCTGTATGAGTGTACATTCTATCTGTATTATCAAACCAAAAACAAATGTCAATACAGTGGAAAGCTTTCATTCTTCCGCTGTAAAGATTTGGTTCCCAGCCAAACCAGGACAGATAAACAGGAGCTTTTTGTTTTGATTTTGCATTGGCCGTATTTATAGCACCTTGACGATTTGATAAAACCATTGCCCAAATATCGGCAGGAGAGGCTTCTGGAAAATCTTGTCTATATGCATTCACTATTTTTTCTGAATCAGCTCCAAACCTTGGTTGGATCTTTTCCACCACCCCAGCCCAGTCAATTTTTTCAAGCTCGGGAGATGTGCGGGTAGGATTCCATTCATGAAATGTGGTACATATCAGCATCGGGATATCAGAAGCTAAACCACTTGGATCAGAAAAGAATTCTTCCTTCGGAATGTTTACTCCATCCGCCACAGGGCCAAATCCTCCCCTAAAACCTGGAGTTGGATAATCTTTCCTCATTTTTTCCAAAGCCTTATTGGCGATGTCAATATATTCTCTCCAACTAAATTCTTGAAGCTTATCGATGGAATCAGGCGTAAGCCCTGCTTCTTTCATGACATATTCACCCAATTTTCTGGAATATTCCTGATCGTTGGCTCGAAGCATGGAGCCGCTTAAGGGAACTCCCTTATGCACCAACCCTTTTGCTGCAGGCATGGACATGGTAGCTGTTACTTTTGCTCCTCCTCCTGATTGCCCCATAATAGTGACATTTCCTGGATCTCCTCCGAAATTAGCGATGTTGTCACGCACCCATTCCAGTGAGGCAATGATATCCAGCTGACTGACATTTCCTGAATTAGCATATTTAGATCCTCCCACCCCGGAGAGATCTGTAAATCCAATTGGGCCTAAGCGATGGTTGATTGAGATAAAAACGATATCTCCGTTTTTACTGATATTTTCTCCATGATACCCATCTTGTTCGATGCCATTTCCATTGGTAAAACCACCACCATGCAACCAAACCAATACGGGTCTTTTTTTAGTGTCCAATGCAGGCGTCCAAACATTCAGTTTGAGACAATCTTCGCTGACATCATCATAGTTCCAATGATCAGCAAATGAATAATCAGGATTGGCATAACGGTTATCCATGATTTGTGGAGCTGTATTTCCCCACCAAATCGTAGGTTTCACACCAGTCCATTTTTCGGGTTTCTGTGGAGGCATAAAGCGGTTTTTTCCTGAAGTGTCCGCGCCATATGGAACGCCCAGAAAAGTATAGACATCGTTAAGAATGTAGCCTCGAATTTTTCCTGAATTGGTATTGGCAATGGCTATATCATCGCCTATTTGGAGGAATTGATCTTCAGAACGTGCCATTTCTTTGGTAACTGCTTGGGAGGAGGTTACAAAGGGCATGGAGGCAAGACTAATACCAGCTGTTCCTGCACCAATTTTTTTAAAGAATTCTCTACGGTTATTTTTCATCACACTAGGTTTGATTTATGGGTTAAGGTTGTCTTTTTTGAGGCGACTTTTTTTCAATTTCCATATAAAGTAGTGACTATTGATTCATTTTAATAGCCTGATTGAGAATTTATTAAGCACAAAAAAAACCGGCCACTGATCAGCGGCCGGTAATTCGTAAATGGTGTACCAGAAATTCCTTATTGTCCCACCAAGAAAATGGCATTGCTGAGCACCAGCTTGCCCGATTCCCAGAAACCTCTGAAAATTGGATTATCCACAAAGTAGATGATCTCCCCACGGCCTTTTCGCTCCGAACCGATCGCTAATGAGCCTCCCATGGTTTCCTTGATTTTAAAACCGATGTAGCCGGTTCGATAGGAGTCATTGGATAGGATTTTGCCAGCATTCACTCCATTATCTATAAAGGCATACTTGCTAGAGTTGTTTTTCAAGGTGTAATATTTACCACCGGTGCCATAGCCAAGGGGATGTGTTTCATCCATATCCACCTGGTAGATTGCTCCTGCCGTACCTCCGGCGATTGCCAGTCTTTCTCCTTCTATGTAAGGCTCCAGTCGCTCCGCCCTGCGAAGACTATCTGCTTTTTCTTCTGCTGTTTTCTCCTCTTTTTCGGTATCAAAGGTTTTCAACTCGAAACCCTCTTGGTTGGCAAAAAGATTCACCGCATTGTCAATTGCGATGAATTTACCGCCAGCTCTTACCCAGTCTAGCACTTTTTCTTTCGCATTTTTATCTAAACCTCCGCCCCATGAAGAAGGCATGATAATCACGTCATAGTCGCTCAGATCATAACGCCCCATTTCTGCCAATTCCAAATTCACCAATGGGTAATTCAAATCTTTTTCGAAGAAGTGCCAAAGTTCGCCATAGCCCAGAGAACTCGTTCCTTCCCCACCGACCAAGGCCACTTTTGGTGCTTGGATGATTCGGATATTTGGCGAGCCAAAGTCTTTCCCAGCTTCCATATAACCTGTCTGTGTGCTGGCCAGGCTTATTCCAAATTTATTGGCAGTTTCGGTGACCTTTTTATCAAAATCAGTAACGTATTCATTTCCACCTTTGGTGATCAGTAGGGTTCCAGCGGGAAAGCTTTTACCTTCTGTAGTAAAGCCATATTCAGGGTATTTTACTCGAATACCTTGGTTTAAGAGTTCCGCTAAAAAAGCAACGTCTCTTGTTCCTTCCCACTTTGCGATGTAAGCCACTGGAGTTTTTCCGGCCACATTTTGGCTGAAAGCCGGAGCCTCATAAGCACCTGCTGGATCCAGTCTGCTTTCTAAAGCATAGGCTTGAACATTGTATGCATAAGGTAGTGACCAGCTCGTAATGTCATAGGTAATGCTGTCATTCAGCTGTGGATTTGGCTCGAAGAAAACTTGTGCCAAAACTGATTTTGGCTGATAAGCCGAAACAATGATATCTTCTTCATCCGTTGAGAAGCTTTCGGGTTTTCCGCTTTGGTATGCAAAACCTCTCAATCCAGACTTGCCACCCGCTTTTCCATATTGAATTCCATTTTTGTCCAAAAGCTCAAGTAGCTTTCCAACTTGTGTAGGATTGCTGTCTCCTTTGATTACAAAGCTTTTGTATTTGCCTTTTGGATTGGAGGAGTTTTCATTGTAAAATTGGCTAAACTCCTCAAGCAATTTATCTGAGTGCTTGCTGGTCATTTCGGCAGCTGACATGGCCGCTGTGTAGTGACCTTCGATTCTGTAGCTCAGGGTCACGGTATCTCCTACGGCATTAAAACCTCCGCGGCCCGCACGACCGCCGCCTCCTTGCTCGATGGTCATTCCGATAGCTCCATTAAACATGGGATATGAATCTCCATAGGAAGGGTAAAGCAAGTCAAAACGCTCTTTGGTAAAATAGAATCTGCCGATCTCATCAAAATACTTAGCTGTATTTCTTCCAAAAATGTCCTGAAACTCATGCTGCCATTCTGTGAGCTGCTCATGAAGGGGCTCTGCAGCAGGCGCCATGTAAAATGGATTATTAATTCCCTGCTCGTGGAAATCCAGGTGTAACTGAGGCATCCACTGCTGATACATTTTCATTCGTGCCTGTGACTCCACTTGGACTTGCCAAGCCCAGTCACGATTCAAGTCAAAAAGATAGTGATTTGCTCTTCCTCCTGGCCATGGCTCGTTGTGTTCTACGGATTGTAGATCTGGCTGAAGGGTGGTATTCATCTTTTGGTTGTACCACATGGCATATCGGTCTCTTCCATCTGGATTGATGGCTGGATCGATGATGATGACTTGGTTTTTAAGCCATTCCTGCGTCATCGTGTTGTTCGGATCAGCTAGCGAATGAAATGCTGAGATCGCTGCTTCCATCCCTACAGATTCATTTCCGTGAACATTGAAAGACATCCAGTTGACTGGAATAGAATGTACCGGCTCTCCTTCCATCAACCCGGCTCTTTTCAGATTATCGGTTCGGATTTCTTCCAAAATCGCCATGTTTTCGGCACTGGAGAATATCGCCATGATGAGCGGACGCTTTTCGTTGGTCTCACCATATTGGATGAGTTTTACGTTTGGCTGATTAGCTGCCACATGCTCAAAGTAATCCACCATGCGATGATGTGGAGTAAACCGATCTCCAGGCTTATAGCCTAGGAATTGCTCTGGAGTTTGGATTTGAGCCCAGGTACAAATTGTAATGGTAAAAAGGATTAAAGTCAGTAGTACTTGTTTTTTCATAGGAGGTGATATGTATTGACGACTTGAATTTAAAAGGATTTGGCTTCAGCATTCACACCGATTAAAAAAAAGCTTTTGATTTCCCCTACCTTTTGTACGAATAGGATGGAGTCGATTATTTCAAATGTGACAAAAGTACCTGAGTAGGAACATAGTAATCCCGAGTTTTGTAGTCTAATTTAAAACAACAGATAGAAATGTATTTTCAACACGTATATGACAAAACCCTTGCGCAAGCAAGTTATTTCATTGGTTGTCAAGCAAAAAATGAAGCGATTGTAATAGATGCTCAACGAGATATAGATGTTTATCTAGATATCGCTAAGCGAAACAATATGAAGATCACTCATATTACCGAAACGCATATTCACGCAGACTTTCTCAGCGGAACTCGAGAATTGGCGGCAGTGACTGGTGCCAAAATGTATCTATCCAACGAAGGTCCTGCAGAATGGCAGTATGAGTTTGATCATGAAGGCTTGCAGCATGGAGATAAAATCACGGTAGGAAACTTGACACTGGAAGTATTACATACGCCTGGACATACGCCGGAGAGTATTAGTTTCTTGTTGACAGATCATCCTGCGACTGATCAACCGGTGATGGTATTTACAGGAGACTTTGTGTTTGTAGGAGATGTAGGGAGACCTGATTTATTGGAAAAAGCAGCAGGAATAAAAGGAACGCAGGAGAAAGGTGCAAAGCAAATGCTCGACTCCATTCAGCGATTCGCTAAGCTGCCTGAGTTTGTACAGGTTTGGCCTGGGCATGGTGCAGGTTCAGCCTGTGGTAAAGCTTTGGGTTCTGTACCTAGCTCAACCGTCGGATATGAGAAAATCCGAAATTGGGCATTTCAATTAGCAGATGATGAAAAGGCTTTTGTGGATTATCTTTTGGATGGTCAACCAGAGCCACCCAAATATTTTGCAACAATGAAGCACCTGAATAAGGTAGATAGACCTTTGTTGGTGGAGGTGCCAAAGCACGCAAAATTGACAAAAGACCAATTCCTAAAAGCTTATGAGGATGGGTTGAAAGTCATAGATACCAGAAACAAGGTGGATTTTGCGAAAGGGTTTTTGCCAGGAAGCATCAACATTCAAGGAAATAACTCCTTTTCTACTTGGGCAGGTTGGATCCTAAATTATCAGGAGCAATTTATCTTGGTGGCAGATCAAAGTCAGATGGATGATTTAACCCGAAAGCTGATGAGAATTGGCTTGGATAATATTTATGGATTTGTTGAGGATATCTCTGATTTGGGACTGGACTTGCAGACAGCAGATGTGATTGGTCTGGACGAGTTTAAAGCTTTAGCAGAAAAAGCCGAGGTACAAGTAGTGGACGTAAGAAATACTACAGAATATAATGTAGGCCATGTGAAAGGAGCTAACCATGTTTTCGTGGGTACGATTGAAGATAATCTGGATAAAATCAGCAAAGACAAGCAAGTCGTGATTCACTGCCAAAGTGGAGATCGCGCTGCGATTGCTTATTCTTTATTGAGGAAACATGGGTTTAATCAGGTCAAGAATTATTCAGGTGGAATGAAAGAATGGAAAGAGAAGGGAAATACTGTTGTAACTAATAAATAAGAATAGATATGAGTTTTTTTTCAGCACTTTTCGGTAGCACAGATAATACAAAGCTCACCGAAGCAATCAAAGAAGGAGCATTTTTGGTGGATGTTAGATCTGCCGGTGAATTTGCTTCAGGTAGTGTCAAAGGGGCAGTGAATATTCCTCTGGATAAAATCGGAAGCCAGTTGGCAAAATTCAAAGGCAAGAAAAATATTGTCGTTTTCTGCAGAAGTGGCAATCGAAGCGGACAGGCGAAAAGCATTTTGGAACAGAATGGTTTTCAAAATGTCATTAACGGAGGCACTTGGAGTAATGTAAATCAATACGTTAACTAGATTTATGATTAGTGGAGAGTCGATTGACTCTCCATTTTTATTATAAGGAATTTTGATATGAATTTTTGGGATCAGCGATACAGTCAAGCAGAATTTGCCTATGGCAAAGAGCCTAATGAGTATTTAAAATCGAAGCTTTTGGATATGCCTCCTGGACGGATTTTATTTCCTGCGGAGGGAGAAGGGAGAAATGCTGTTTTTTCTGCCCAGTTAGGTTGGGATGTTTTTGCTTTTGATAGTAGTATAGAAGGTAAAAAGAAAGCAGAAAAGCTTGCATCGGAAAATGGAGTTGCGATTGACTATCGGGTTGAAGGCTTGGAAGAAGTGGATTATCCGGCAAATTATTTTGATGCCATGGCCTTGTCCTATACTCATTTCCCCGAAGTGAAAAGAAGGATTTTTCATCAAAAATTAATTGCCTATCTAAAAAATGGAGGGGTTCTAATTTTAGAATGTTTTAGTAAAAAGCATCTTGATTATCAGAAAGATAATCCGAATGCAGGAGGACCAAAGGATGAGTCAATGCTTTTTGATTTGGAAGAGCTAAAGGAAGATTTTAAAGGCTTCGATTTTTTGGAAGCTTATGAAACAGAAACAGAATTATCGGAAGGACTTTATCATGTAGGGAAGGCTTCTGTAGTTCGCCTTTTTGGGGTCAAAAGGGCTTAGGACTTAGCAATAGGTCTTGTGTGATAGTTGTTTTACCATGAAAAACGTAAATCACACTTGCTTTTCATGGTAAAGGATTGAATGTGGAACCTAAGGGTCTCGATATTTATCGCGGACGAACCCCTGCCTTCTGGCAGGCAGGCATGACCTTCCGAAAATTGTCGGGATGAGCTCAAAACAAATAAAAAAGCACAGAGTAAAACTTACTTTGTGCCTTTATGAGATTCTATGTGGAACCTAAGGGATTCGAACCCATGACCTCTGCTCTGTCAAAGCAGCGCTCTAAACCAACTGAGCTAAGATTCCTTTTTGTGTTTGCGAATATAGAGAAACCCACAGATTATCGAAATCTGCTTTTGGTTAAGATTAAGCAAAAGCCTCCCGTAGATACTTCGCCGTGTAATTATCCTCTTCCTTCATCAGCTCTTCCGGAGTTCCGGAAAAGGTTAAATGACCTCCCTTATTACCTCCTTCAGGCCCTAGATCAATCACCCAGTCCGAGGATTTGATGACTTCGGTATTGTGCTCGATGATGATCACGGAATGACCCTGATCGATCAAAGCATTGATGGATTGGAGTAGTTTTCTGATGTCATGGAAGTGTAACCCGGTGGTCGGTTCGTCAAAGATGAACAGGATATGATCTCCTGCTTTGGTGCCTCCTTTTCCAAGGAATGAAGCAAGTTTCACTCGCTGCGCTTCCCCTCCGGAGAGCGTATTTGAACTTTGGCCCATGCCAATGTAACCCAGACCTACCTCCTGTAAAGGTTTTAATCGATTGACGATTTGACTTTTTCCTTTGAAAAAGACTAGAGCCTCATCGATGGTCATGTCTAGGACTTCAGAGATGTCTTTCTCCTTGTACTTGACGTCGAGAATTTCATTCTTAAATCGTTTTCCCTTACAGGACTCACAGGTCAGATGAATGTCAGCCATAAACTGCATCTCCACGGTGGTGATACCCTCTCCGGCACAGTTTTCACATCGTCCACCGTCCACATTAAAGGAGAAGAAGGCTGGTTTGTATCCTCGTTGCTTCGAGACCGGTTGGTCTGCAAACAGTGCTCGGATGGCATCATATGCTTTCACATATGTTACCGGGTTGGATCGTGAGGATTTACCGATAGGATTTTGATCCACAAACTCGATTTGGGTGATTTGCTTGTAATCCCCTTCGATTTTGTCATATTTTCCACTTTCATCTATCACCGTACCCAGCATCTTACCCAAAGCTGGATAGAGGACCTTTTTGATCAATGTAGATTTACCCGATCCTGAGACTCCCGTGATGGTGGTCAGGACATTCAGCGGAAACTTCACCGTTAGGTTTTTAAGGTTATTCTCCCGGGCACCTTTCACAGTAATGGAATCCTTCCACTTTCTGTTACCTTCTTTTTCAAAAATTTGCTCCTCGCTTCGGAGGTATTTTGCAGTATAGGTTTGGCCACTGCTCATCAATTCTTCGATGGGTCCTTGGAAAAGTAATTCTCCTCCATTTACCCCCGCATCCGGGCCTATGTCGATGATTTGATCGGCTGCACGCATCACTTTTTCTTCATGCTCCACCACTATGACGGTGTTGCCCATATCACGAAGGGATTTCAATACGCCAACCAAACGATCAGTATCTCTTGGGTGCAGTCCAATACTAGGTTCGTCCAAAATATACATGGATCCAACTAAAGCAGATCCCAGATTGGTAGCTAATTTGATCCGCTGATATTCTCCTCCAGAAAGGCTGGAAGTGAGGCGGTTTAGGGTCAAATATCCTAACCCCACCTGATCCATAAATTCCAATCTACTAATGATCTCTTTTAATAATCGATCGGCAATTTTTGCTTGATGGGTTGGGAGATCGAGATTTTGGAAAAAGGGCAAAACCTCATCGATGGGCATCAGGACCAAGTCAATAATGGATTTATCCCCAATTGTCACGTATGAAGCATCTTTTCGCAAGCGGGTTCCCTTACAATCAGGGCAAGTAGTTCGGCCTCGGAATCTAGACAACATCACGCGATATTGAATTTTGTGGGTTTTGGTTTCCAGGTCTTTGAAAAAGGCATTCAATCCTTTGAAATATTTGTTGCCTGTCCAGATTAGATTCTGTTCTTTTTCTGTGAGTTCATTGTAAGAACGGTGAATTGGGAAGTCAAATTCAATTCCTTTGCGCAACAAAGGTTCTAGCCAAGATCTGGACGATTCGCCTCTCCAAGGTGCAATTGCTCCCTCGTAGACTGACATGTCTTTATTTGGGATCACCAAGTCTGGATCTATCCCAAGTACGTTACCGAAACCTTCGCAAGTCTTACAGGCACCGTATGGATTATTGAAAGAGAAAAAATTTACTGAAGGAATTTCGAAGACCATATCATCCAGTTCAAAACGGTCTGAAAAAGACTGTTCCACCACCTCCGGAATGGTAATCTTTACATCTCCATGACCTTCAAACAAGGCCGTTTGTACTGAATCTGCGATTCGAAACTGATTGTCTTCGTCGTCTTTTCTGACTGAGGCTCGATCAATTAATATTTCATAGTTGCCTTTGGCTACCTTTTTTTCCTGAAGAAGGTCCTCTACAAAAAACACCTCCCCATTGATCAAAATTCGGGTATAGCCCTTTTGGAGGAGAAGCTCGAGTTCCTGCTCAATTTTTCTTCCTTTCTCCACCTGAAGCGGGCAAGAGATCATGACTTTCGTGCCTTCGTCAAAGCTTTGGACAAAGTCCACAATATCCGTGACGGTATGGTGCTTGACCTCATTTCCTGAAATGGGAGAAAAAGTCCTTCCAACACGTGAGAATAGTAATTTCAAATAGTCGTAAATCTCCGTCGTGGTACCTACAGTGGAGCGTGGATTCTTAGTAGAGACTTTCTGCTGTATGGCAATAGCCGGAGCCACACCTTTAATATATTCCACATCTGGTTTTTCCATGCGTCCGAGGAATTGACGCGCATAAGAGCTGAGACTCTCCACGTACATTCTTTGGCCTTCGGCAAAAAGCGTGTCAAATGCTAGGGAGGATTTGCCTGAGCCTGATAGCCCAGTGACCACCACAAATTTGTTTCGTGGAATAGCTACACTTAGACTTTTCAGGTTATTGACCCGGGCGTTTTTGATGATGATAAATTGCTTGGGATCAAGCTCGTCGATTTTGGTGGTTGTGGTAATGGGACTCAAAGTCATAGCTGGCAAAGTTACACATCAAACCCTAGAAGTCATGCGAAAGTTTGCTTCAATCAGACTCTATAGTATGCTATTCCTCAAAACTCCCGTCGAGTAAAAACCCCAAAATTTTGTGCTGTCTGCTTTTCTGAGCCATAGGCATCCCAGTTCGCTCCTATTCCAAAACCAAGGGGACCTTTCTTCAATCCTGCTCTGAGATAAAGGAAGCTTCGCCTATGAAAGCTTTCAGAAATACCCTGAATATACATTAACTGCACTCTCGAGTATATTGACCAAGTGTCATTCAATCGGGGCTTGTATTCATAAATCCAAAAATTTGTCCATCCGCTCCTTGATTTGACAGCACATTGATAAAAGTCAAGGCAAGGATTTCACGATTGGCAAAGACATGCTGAACTCCAGCCATGGGCATAAATCCTACTTTTGAATTGGCTTCTGCCCCAGCAGCCAAACTAAAACCACTTTTTCCTAGATTGTATGTTACCTGTACAGGTGCGACTATGGAATTGCCCAGTGTTTGATCCCGATCATAATTCTGTGCAAAAATACTGATGGCTACCAAACTGAATTTGCTTGTTGGGCTAAACTTTCGTTTGAGGATCAGTTGGAAATCTAGTCTTTCATGGCCAAACATGATTTCTGCTGGAATTGGCGTGTGGGGTGCTTGAGCTTTGGCCACGGAAGCAAGTGTAAAAAGAGTGAATAGGAAGAGGATTGCCTTTAGAACGGACTTTTGTCTCATTTTGGATACTTTTGTTTTAGAATCCAAAACTAGGTAGGCCTAGCTTACTAAACCTTGCTCTAGGTCAAGGTTTGGGCTAAAGCTCAGCTTTTAACCGACTTAGAGTAAAAGGGGTTATTCCCAAATAAGAAGCAATCAATCTACTCGGAAGTCGAGACAGAATTTTCGGGTATTCTTCTAGAAGCCACTTTAATCTTTCTAGTGCGCTGTAACTTTGAAAATTGTAAATTCTTTTCTGAGAAGTGATGTAAGCATTCTCGAGTATATTTCGATAAACGCAGTTGATAGGGGGAAGGCTTTCGACTAAATCGAAAAAAATGGGTTTGGGAATATAGAAGAGCTCGCTTT
Source organism: Algoriphagus namhaensis (assembly GCF_042649705.1). NCBI lineage: Bacteria > Pseudomonadati > Bacteroidota > Cytophagia > Cytophagales > Cyclobacteriaceae > Algoriphagus > Algoriphagus namhaensis. The sequence continues at coordinate 736,005 of NZ_JBHRZS010000006.1, read as the reverse complement.
TTTCATTTGCCTGAATATATTCTTCGGAGGGCAGACCGGTTATGAAACTGGTAAGATTGGTTGCGAATTTGTTTTCAAATGCAAAATAGCGGATCTGTTCTTCGCCTTTCGAGTCCACTTTATACAGTCTGAGAGAGCCATTGAGTACGAAATAATTGAATTTGCACACTTCTCCTTCTTGGAGCAAAAACTCATTTTTATTGACTTTTTTGAAAAGGAATGATTGCTCAATTTGGTCCTTTACCCCTTCCTTCAAAGGGTGAAGCTTTTCGATATAGGAATGAAGAGGGCTAAATTCGTTCATTTTTTAGAATAAGGTGAAGATGGGAAGTAGTTTCTTTCTCCTTAATATAAGATATTCACCTTTACTCGATTACCCTAAATTAAACTCAGGGAATATTTTACCCTACTTTACAACCTTTGCACTCCTAACATTCCAACTTTATTTCCTTTTCTTCGCATCATGGATCTTCAATTTTTCCTAGGTGGGTTGGTCGAGGGCCTAAAAGCAATGACTTGGCTTGAGGGCATTGCTGTGTTTTTTGGGATTGCCTCGGTCATGTATTCCATTCGTGAAAAAATCTGGGTTTATCCCACGGGGATTATTTCTACCTTGATTTATGTCTGGATCTGTCTCCAATACAAGCTCTACGCAGATATGGGGATCAATGCCTACTATTTCAGCATGTCGATCTATGGCTGGTATGTTTGGACGCATCCCAAAGCAGGTCAAGTAGAACTTCCAGTCACTTGGTTGAAGCCAAAGGGATGGGTGATTGCGATTTTGATCTTCGTAGCTTCTTATGGATTGCTGTCAATTGTACTGAGTAATTTTACCGATTCGGATGTGCCCTATTGGGATTCCTTTACCACCGCCTCGGCCTTTGTGGGGATGTGGCTTATGGCCAAAAAGAAAGTGGAAAACTGGATCGCTTGGATCGTTACGGATTTGGTTTCTGTTCCCTTATATTTTTATAAAGGTTTGGTGCTTACTTCCTTTCAGTTTTTGTTTTTTACTGTCCTTGCTGTGCTAGGCTTGCTAGCTTGGATCAAATCGGCCAGAGCTTATGGCAATTAAAAAGATTTTAATACTTGGCCCTGAGTCAACGGGTAAAAGCACTCTAGCTCAAGACTTATCCACATACTATGGCGAGCCATGGGTTCCAGAATATGCCAGAGAGTATCTTCAAAATTTGAGCGTATCGTACGATTTTGAAGACTTATCCACAATTGCGAAAGGTCAGATTGCCTTGGAAGATCAAAAAGAAAAAGAAGCTAAAAAATTTCTTTTTTGTGATACGGATTTGCGAGTTATCCACATTTGGTCCGAGTATAAGTATGGAAAAACAGCTTCTTGGATTGTGGATGAAATCGCAAGGAGGAATTACGATTTGATTTTGCTGACTGATATCGATATGCCTTGGGAGGAGGATCCTCAACGAGAACATCCTGAACCTGAAATGAGAGCATATTTTTTTAATCAGTATCTTAAGCTTGCAGAGGAAAGTGAGTTTCCTTTTGAGCTTATGTCCGGATCCCAAAGTGAGCGGCTTAAGGGAGCCATTCAAATAATAGATCAACGTTTTTAATTCAATACTATGAGAAATAGTCTGGTAATCTTGGTGGTTTTGCTTTTTGGGGCTTGTAGCCAAAAGGAGTCTGTTTCGGAGCAAGAAAATAGACTTCCAAATATCGTCTTCGTACTCGCGGATGATTTGGGATATGGAGAAGTGGGCTATCAAGGTCAGTCTAAAATTAAGACGCCTAACATTGACGCTTTGGCTGCTACAGGGATGATCTTTACTGATCATTACACGGCCGCACCTGTCTGTGCTCCTGCTCGCTGTATGTTACTTACCGGCAAACATGGTGGGCATGCTTATATCCGAGGGAATGACGAATGGCGAGAGCGCGGGGAGGTTTGGGATTATGCCAAGGCCGCAGTAGATCCCAATCTTGAGGGTCAGCGTCCATTGCCCGCAGATACCCAAACTCTTGCGAAATTGCTTCAAGGGGCAGGATATAAGACTGCCATCATTGGAAAGTGGGGCCTGGGTGCTCCGCTTAGTGAGGGCATACCGACCAATCTCGGTTTTGATTATTTCTATGGATACAACTGCCAGCGTCAGGCTCACAATTTATACCCTCCACACCTCTGGGAAAACGAAACCAAAATTTCGCTAAATAATGAGATTGTAGTGCCTCGGACACTTTTGGATTCACTCGCTGATCCCAATTCACCTGAGAGTTATGCCCGCTATCAGCAGGAGGATTATGCGCCTGACTTGATGCACGAGAAGGCACTGAGCTTTGTGGAGGCAAATCAAGACAAGCCTTTCTTTTTGTATTACGCCTCACCGCTTCCTCATTTGCCTTTACAAATTCCTGACGAAGCAAGGGAAGCTTATATGGCTGAATTTGGAGAAGAAATGCCCTATGACGGGCAGCGTGGTTATTTCCCAAATCAATATCCACGAGCTACTTATGCAGCTATGATCACTAAGCTGGATCAGCAGATCGGTGAATTAAGAGATAAGTTGGATGAATTGGGTTTGCTAGAGAACACCTTGATTGTGGTGACTTCAGACAATGGGCCTACTTATACAGGTGGGGTGGACTTTGATTACTTTGAAAGCTCAGCTCCATTTACTAACGGTTATGGACGTAGCAAAGGCTTTGTTTATGAAGGTGGCGTGCGCGTTCCAATGTTGGTGAATTGGAAGGGGAAAATAGAGGCCGGAACCAAAAGCGACCATGTCTCCATATTTTATGATTGGCTTCCGACTTTATGTGAATTAGTGGGGATAGATATTCCTTCAGATACTGATGGAGAGAGCTTTTTGGCTACCATGTTGGGAAAAAAACAAAAAGATCGGGAGTATATCTTTTGGGAGTACCCAGAATATGGAGGTCAGCAAGCTGTGAGGATGGGAAAATGGAAGGGGATTCGACAGAATATCATTAAAGAGGGCTCTTTGGAGATCGAGTTATATGATCTGGAATCTGATCCTATGGAGCAAGTAAATATTGCTCAACAATACCCAGAGGTAGTGAATCGGATCGAGCTAATTATGGAGGAAGAACATACAAGTTCAGTCCTAGATCGATTTAAAATGCCGAGTTTGGGGGATATTTTAGGCGGAACACAATCTAATTGATCAAAATCTTAAGAGCTTCTTATTTTTTCTCAAAGACCAAAGTATCACCTCCTGCCGGGATAAAGCCTTGCCTATTTAGAATTCCTTCCATAAGCAAGTTGGCGATGCTTATGCCTTCATTATCTACGGTGATCCATAAAAAGTGATCCATGGACCTTCCCCTTGAATTGTTTTGGGCCCCACCGGTAGTCGCCAGATTAATGTAATCCATTCCCTTGCGAACCTGATAATTGAAAGTATGGGTATGGCCATTGAAAACGGTATAATTTTTCCCTGTTAAGCGCTCTTCCAAGGCTGCAAATCGTTCGTTTTGAGGACTGTCCCACATGGGCTTATGCATCATTAAGAAAGTCCACTTTACGTCTGGATATTTTTGAAGTACTTCTAGAAAGTAATCTCTTTGCTCCTCACTCATATTTCCATAGCTCCTTTCTGGCAGATTCGCGTAATCTGTTTTGGCATAAGCCTCCTCTCCCTCCTCCTCAAGGATACGTATGCCTTCATTTCTCATTTTTTCTATTTCATCATTTCTAATGCTGCCATGATCATCGCTATCAAGAACTAAGAAAAGAGTGTTTTTGTATAAAAAGTGATAATAGCTTCTGCCGTACCTTTTTTCCCAAATTCCATGTGCGAAATTGCCCGTAAGGTCATGGTTACCGCCTGTGTAGAATACAGGTGCTTTGGCCTTATTTGCTCTTTCGTCGAATTCATCCCATTGTCCAATCCAACTAGTGGAGTCTGGCTTTCCTCCTTCGATTAAGTCACCCACATTCACGATAAATTCTGGCCTTAATAGATTCATTTGCTCTACCGCCACATCATAAATTCGAGGTCTTTCACCTCCAGTCAAATCACTGTGGACGATGAAAGAAAACTTTTCCGAATCATTATCAAATTGGCTTTTGGTCCAAGGCTGATTGGATGAGGGCAAGTCATGTTGAAAAACAGGCGGTGCTTCTTTGCAAGAAAAAAGAAGGGCGATGAAAAGGAATAGCGTAGTTGAAATATGCCTTCTTTTCATTGCAATGGTCGTTTTATCTGACATTTGGAATTGGGATTAGGTATAAATCACCACTTATAAAGTGAAAGGTTGGCTGCTTCTACCAACTTGATCATGTCTTTGTGGGCATCATTATTTAGGATAATGATCGTCTTGTTTTCCTCAATGTAGCGGACGATGATCGTTCGGTAGCCGGGATTATCACCGGTATGGCTCACCATCCGCCCAAATGGACTTTTGGGCTCTAGGTCCCAGCCAAAACCATAATAGCTTCGGGTGCCGTCATTGAGACGAAATGGAGTGAAGGCTTCTTCAAGAGTTTCTTGACTCACGAGTTTATCCGTATATAATGCCTGATCCCATTTGAGCAGATCTGAAGCGTTACTGCTTACCCGGCCGGGACCTTTTCGATTTCCCAGCCAAACGGTGTAGTCAGATGAGCGAAATTTGTTTGCATTCACATACTTCCCGTTTTCATCTTGGATATGGCCTGCGGCAAAATTTGGAACAGCAGCTTTTTCTTCTAGCGATCTTATGTCTGTATTTTCCATGCCTAGGGGCTTGAAGATCCACTCACGTGAAAGTACTACAAAGTCTTTGCCGGTGGCTCTTTCTACAATGCTTCCAAGCAGCACATATCCAGTGTTGCTGTACTGATACTTTTCCCCTGGAGGGAATAAACGTGGAGGAGCATATTTTCTGAGGTAGTCTAAAATATCTGGATTTCCTGCCACCTTACTTTTGTCCCAATGTGCATCCATGATGGCTTGATAGTCTGGAAGCCCGGAAGTGTGGGTGAGCAATTGACGAATGGTAATCTCAGGGTATGGTATCTTGACAAATTTTTCTACAGGGTCATCAAAATTCAGCAATCCCTTTTCTTTTGCCATCATCACCAGCATAGCCGTAAACTGCTTGGATACAGAAGCCAATTCAAAAATATCGCTGGTTTGGAGAGCAATCTGATCTTCGAAGGATCTGTATCCCGTAGCTCGCTCAAATAACACCTTGCCGTCCTCTGCCACGAGTACCACTCCTGAAAATCCATCCGCGGCCGCTCTGTCAAAGGCCTCCCTCAGGATTTTTTCTTGGGCAATTGCCGGGGTGAATAAGAAAGAAAAGATGAGAAGAAGTGCTGTGGATAACTTTGCAATTTTCATAGGCTTAAGAAGTTTAAGAGCTTAACTTCGATAGGATGAATAATCTAGAAGTTACAAAAAAATCAGGCTTAAATTGCAAACTGTAAACTTTCTACCATGAATTTAAAAACAACTTTTGCTACGTTTTTTTTACTGTCTTTTGCCACGGCTTCTTTAGCTCAAAAAAAGGCAGTAATTATTCTTTTGGATGGGATTCCGGCGGATGTTTTCGAGCGGGTTGATACTCCCGTCATGGATCAAATTGCTGCAGAAGGAGGGTACACCCGGGCCATCATGGGCGGTGAAGTAGGTGCGAGGACCGAATCCCCAACCATTTCAGCGGTGGGTTATACCAGCTTGATGACGGGGACCTGGGCAAACAAACACAATGTATACGGAAACGATATTGAGGCCCCCAATTATAGATATTGGACGATTTTTAGAATGATGAAAGAAGGAGAACCCGAATCTAAACTTGGTATTTTTTCCACCTGGGAAGACAATCGCACCAAGATTTTGGGTGAAGGTTTAAAAGAAACAAATTACTTGCAGCTTGACTTTGTCTTCGATGGATATGAAAAAGATACAGTGACTTATCCACATGATGCCGAGAAGTTTTATTTGAGTCAAATCGATGAATTTGTCTCATCAAAGGCCGCTGAAACTATCGTAATTGAGGGTCCAGACTTGAGCTGGGTATACTTGGAGTATACCGATGCGGTAGGCCATAAATACGGGGATAGTGAAGAAATGGATCGTGCAGTACAGCTCGCAGATCAGCAGGTGAAAAAGATATGGGAGGCAATCCAGAAAAGAAGACTGGAAACTGGAGAAGATTGGCTCATCTGGATTACTACGGATCATGGACGAACGCATAAGGATGGCAAGGGCCACGGTGGTCAATCTACGCGCGAACGTGAAATCTGGTTTGTGACCAATGCCCAAAACTTGAATGCGAACTTCAGCGAGCGCAAGCCGGAAATGGTGGATGTGGTTCCAAGCCTTATTGAATTTTTAGAACTAAATATCCCAAAAAAGGTGTCTAAAAAGCTGGATGGAGTTTCCTTGATTGGGAAATAAAAAACCCTGACCATTTGGTCAGGGCTTCAATTTATTGCTCGATTCCTCCTTTTCGAGTCGGGGATCGCATTGCCGGCCAATCGGTTGGTTCGCCAGTACGACGATTAATTGGAATTCTTCGCTCCTTGGAGACCATTTCATCTTCCTCGCTAGCCATATAAACCATGATAGCTGTGAGTATTGCATTATTTTTCACGTCTTCAAAAACGATTTTGTCATACGTGTCCAAATTGGTATGCCAAGTGTAATTGAAGTAAGACCAGTTAAGTGAACTTAGGGAAAATGCAGGAACTCCAGCAGCCACGAAAGAAGCATAGTCGGATCCACCACCGCCTGGGTTGCCAGGGAAATCGGTTTCAATTTCTCTCGTGATGGTGCTAGGTACCTTTGACATCCATCTGCCCAAGTATTCGTAGCTATCCACAAATCCTTGACCTGAAATATTAACTACTCGTCCGGTGCCGTTGTCTTGATTGAAAAGAGCTTGGATCTTAGGCATCATTTCGGGATGGTCTTCCACAAAAGCGCGTGAGCCATTTAGTCCTTGTTCTTCCGAACCCCAAAGTCCAACTAGAATAGTTCGCTTTGGATTTGGGTACACTTCTTTCAAAATGCGCATCACTTCCATCATTAGAATAGTGCCTGTGCCATTATCTGTAGCGCCTGTACCACCATCCCATGAGTCAAAGTGCGCAGAGAGCATCACGTATTCATCCGGCTTTTCAGTTCCTTTGATTTCTGCTATGGTATTGAAAGTAGGTACCACACCGGTTTCTTTAGATTGCGCATTAAGGTTGATTATAGGCTTTTTACCGCTTTCGGCAAGTCTGAAAAGAAGTCCATAATCCTCAAGGGAAAGATCCACAGTTGGGACCGTTTTGGTGTAAGCAGAAAAGATTTTATTGGCACCAAATCCTCTAGACCAGTAGGAAGTGATGATGCCTAGTGCTCCAGCTTCTTCTAGAGCCTGTGGCAGTTCTCGACGACCTTTGCCAGTACGTCGTACACGTACTTGCCATTCGGCTTCGACCACACCTCGCTCTTCTTTCATTTTCTCAAATGACTCCTCAGTCGCAAATTCTTCCCAGTTATAGTCCGGTCTTCCTGTGATTTGAGGAGCGGAGATCATCACATATTTGCCCTTCACATTGGGTAGCCAATCTTCAAAAGTTTCGTCATCGCCTAACTGGGGTAGTATGATCACTTCGCCAGAAGCTCCTCCAGCTGGGCTGGATGGGCTCCAGGCCAATTGCATCCCAGAAAGCGAGCGAACCCAAGGTTCTACCATGTCGATGTGGGTGATGCCTCGATCCCAGCCTCTCCATTCGCCCCATTGCTCGCTGCGAGCTTCGATACCCCACTCCTGAAATTGTGCTACAGCCCATTCGTGAGCCTGCTGCATTTGTGGAGAACCGACAAGTCTTGGCCCTATTCCGTCTAATAGTTCATGGCCGAGGTATTTTAGCTGAGAGTTTTCTTCGGCTTCCTTGATGATATTTTGAATGACGGGGTCTTGGGCTTTGGCTTGAAAGCCAAAAAATAACAAGACTGCCAGGGTAATAGCGTAGTGTTTTTTCATTTTGATTTTTTTATAGACTTAAAAATAAGGATAGCTCACAATAATTGAACGCCGTTTGTGGATTTAAAATCAGGTGAATTCATTTCTTGATCCAAGAAGCATTTTGAAGGGCTCAATGAAAAATCAATTCAACTCTTTGAGTCGTTTGATGGTATTTTGATTACTAGGGAAGATATTTAATCTTTGTTTGATACATAGTACATCTCCATTTCCCCTTTTCCTTTTACGAAAACCTTTTCACGTTTTTCAAAATCAAATTTGGGCACATGTTTTATCAACTCGTAGGTCGTTTGACTTATGTTGATTTTGCCAGGCAAGCTCATAGATTCCATCCGATTGGCTGTGTTTACAGTATCCCCCCAGATATCGTATTGAAATTTTCTAATTCCAACAATTCCTGCGACGACTGGTCCTGTGTGAATTCCAATTCTCAATTCAAAGGCAATCTCATTTCTGGCCTCTTTTTCTTTCATTCGAGCTATCATAAAGTCTCGCATTTCAAAAGCTGCAGAGACCATATCCACTGGATGCGTGTAGTTGGAAACGGGTAAACCAGTGACGCATAGGTATGCATCTCCTATGGTCTTTATTTTTTCGACCTTATATTTCTGGATAATGTTGTCAAAGGCACTAAAACAATGATGTAATTCATCTACCAACAATTCAGCACTCATTCTTTTACTTTTTTCAGTAAAGCCTACAAAATCGGTGAACATGACCGTAACCATGGTAAATGCTTTAGCACTTGTATCTCCTGAAGATTTAAGCTCCTCCGCCACATTGCGAGGAAGTATATTTAGTAACAATTCCTCTGATAGCCGTTTTTCAACTTTGATGGTGTCGACAAAAAAGGCACAGGTTACAAAAATCACAGAAAAGGAAGTGATCAAGTTCATCGTATAGAAAAGCGTAATGGTAGACTGTGGAACTACTAATTCATAACCATAGTACATGGGCTGAAAAAAAATAGTTATCAAAATACAGACTAAAAAAACGATCATGTACGCTATGGCATATCTGGCCCGGCTAAATATGAGCATACCCAAGGGGGTAAGGAAAGCCCAAGCGATTATCATTCCGCTAGCTTCCAAACTTCCAATAGACCACTGACAGGTGACCGGAACAATGAGAGTTCCTAAAAACACTGAATGAACCAGGAGGAGGTGGTTTTTAGCAAAATGGGAAACAAAAATCATGACTAAAACCATAGCCCCAAACAGTCCAGCTGCCACAGTTGGAACAGACCACCCAAAAATAAAATACCACATCAGACACCACACCACCCCACAGAGAAATAACAATGAAGAGATTGTTATAAGCAGTTTTTTCTGATAAATTAGATCAGGTGAGTCGTCTTCATTACGGGCATATACACTTGTAATTTTGAGCATTTATTTACCTTATTAAATAGTTAATTTGTGTATTCCCACCAATCTACTTTAGGGTGAATTGACGCAATAATCAATCGTTCGAAAAATTTTTCACCGAAAAACCTCCGCTTCGTCAGGTTGATAAATTTATAAAGGTAATTCTTCAAGTGTTTGAAAGTATCCTTATGATAGATGTCTAATAGCCTCATTTTCAGATTACTGAATGCCTTGTAAATGTACCCTAAGGCCGCATTACTCTCCACCGCCCCTTCAGCCTGTCTCGGACTTCCTTTTCTGGGTTTCAGCTGGTTTTGACCCTGCCTTTTTGGAGCCATAATTACATTGCCTTTGTCGTATTCAACCATTTCCTCTAAAAAGTATAAATCGTCTCTTCCTCCCATCACATCTCTTATTTTTATGTGCATAAGTCTGAATGCGATCTCAAATCTGCTTAAGCCTAAATGTCGATTAAGCTGAAGTAAAGCAAGCCCTTTCTTGATCACTGTGATAAACATTAATGTCAACATCCAGACTTGTGGAAGCCTTTTGCTATTTTCCATGACCTTCCAGGTTTTGATCAAGCTTCTTTTCCGGCCATCTCTGCATTCGAAATACTTGGCCCCATTGAACTAGAAAGGATGAGTTGCTTTCTGGCACTTTTCACAAAAAATACCGGACTTCTCATGATAAAATCAACTGAAGCGCTTAAAGGATTCTTCATCAAGAAATTGATTCATATAGAAGACTAATTTATGTTCTCAGGTGTTGGAACCAAAGAAAGTGATACTTTTTTACTTGACAAAACCTTTGATACCAACTATTCTTATGATACCAACTATTCTTTGGCTAAATGCGAACTTGCCAAAACACATAATATTTTAACAAATCGAGTGGTTATTTACTAGAATTTTTGTAAAGTTATATTTGAGAAGACAGACGAAATCCCAAAACAATCAAGCTAATACTAATACTAATCGGATTTTCTGAATTTATCAAATTTAATCATTAAAAACTATGAGCGAAGAAGCAAAGGGTCAGGTTAGGATTAGCTTGCCAAAAGAACAGGCTAGACAGTTAACTACTACTCAGAAGACCAGGCCAATGATGGAGTCGATTTCATCACGCAACCTGTTGAAAGTATTACCTTGGGTAAATGTTGTTGGGGGTTTCTATCGTGTAAACCGTAGGCAGATTTTGGAGATTCGCCCAAACCTTGTCACGTTTACCGACGACAATGGACAACCTAAAATTTATCCACCCTCACTAAATCAAATCCCAGTTTTTAGAACCGTTCAAGACGAACAACTTTTAACACAAATCGCTGAGAAAGCTGAAAAGGTGGAATTTGAAAAAGACGCATCCATTAAATCACAAGACGAAAATTCAATTATGCTTTACCTTATTGCCATAGGTAAGGTTTCTCTGCTTGAAGATGGAGTGTATAACAATGATAGCGTCATTGTGACACTCGGTCCTGGACAATATTTTGCTGATTTTGGGAAGAACGTAGAGGAAGTGCGCAAATATATGGCGAAAGCGAAGACGGCCGTCACCATTTTCAAGATCTCTGAAGATGATATCAAAACCATATTGGCAGATGATCATCTGGAAGACCATTTAAACGAGCTGGAAAGATTAGGGAAATTAACTAACCGAAAAGGAGAGGCACTTATCAACATGTATTCAGGCCTTCATGATGACGAGCCTTCTATTCCCGGCACCTATGTTGCATATGATGAAGCCCCACGAGAATACGAACTATACAGCAGTCAAACTATCTTAAAAATTCATTCCAAAGTGGCTGATTTACATAATAACCCATATAATCAAACCCACGAACAAATTAGATTGACTGTTGAGGAACTTCGGGAGAAACAAGAATACGAAATGATCAATAATAAGGATTTTGGTTTGCTTCATAGTGCCGACTTCCGTCAAAGAATACATACTAAAACCGGGCCGCCCACGCCTGATGACCTAGATGAGTTATTATCCAAGCGCAGAAAAACGAAATATATATTTGCCCATCCCAGGGCGATCGCAGCTTTTTTACGTGAATGTACAAAACGAGGCATCTATCCTAGCACGGTGGAGATAGATGGAAAGGAAGTGGTAGCGTGGCGCGGTTGTCCAATCCTTACAAGTAATAAGATTCCGATTGTAAATGGACTAACTTCAATGATCGCAATTCGTGTTGGTGAAGAGGATCAAGGTGTTGTAGGTTTGTATCAAATGGCGCTTCCTGATGAAATAGAGCCGAGCTTATCTGTTCGATTTATGTCGATTGATGAAAAAGCGATAATCTCCTACCTGATCACAAACTACTATTCATTGGCCGTCCTTGTTCCTGATGCACTTGGCATTCTAGAGAATGTGGAAGTGGGTGTTCATGAAAGTTAATAGCTCCATGCCAAGTTCAGTCAACAATCTAGATCTGATCAACCGTGTTTTGAGTTTGGGTCCAACAGGTATCGGCACGAATACCACCAACATTGCGGGTATATTGAATCGACCGGATCAGGAATCTGATACAGAATTGAGACATAGAGCACCCTACCGAGACAATGTTGCGCTAGGTGAAGAGCTCAATGAAAAACTACTTGATTGGGCTGAAAGTATCGGTCTTTATGAAGGACATTTGGATTATCTCAGGAAATGTAATTTTGGTCGATACGTCATGTTGACTTACGCTTTTTCTGAGGACCGGGAGCGATTGTTTTTGGCAGGGCAAGCCATGCTCGCCCTTTTTGGATTGGATGATTATTTTGTAGATGATAAACGAGCTGGTTCTACATTGGATATGGTGGGAAGGAACTTATCGCTATGCATGTCCGCCTTAGATGAGCCCTATTTTACTCCAAAATATGATCAAGACACAAATAAAGGGCTTGGTGCTCATCCTGTTCATACTGCACTGAAACAATACATTGCAAAGACCGCCCAGTTTGGTACTCCTCAGCAAGTAGCACGCGTCAGGCATGAAGATATGTGTCTTTTTGTGGCCATGTGTCAGGAGTCGAGTTGGCGGATCAATAAAATGGTTGCTCCTGTTTGGGAGTATCTTGGGGGAAGACAGATGAATGGTTTTACACCTTGTTTGACAATGATTGATATTGTGGATGGCTATGAACTGCCGCACAACATCTATTCGATGCCAGAGGTAAGAAGAGTAGTGAAAATAGCGGGACTTATCTGTGTAATGGTAAATGATCTAGTTTCTACGGAAAAAGAAGAAGAAGCGGGAGTACATCAGTTTGGAATCAGGGAAGCCATTCAAAAAGAAGAAAACTGCACATTTGACGAAGCCCATCGACTAGGAGTTCGTTTTCATAATGATTTGCTTAGAATTTTTGAAGATGAATCAAGTAAGTTGATGGTGTATGCTACACCTGAGCTACGAAAATATCTGATCGGTTTGGAAGCTTGGATAGCGGGAAGTCATCTTTGGCACACTACTAGCAAAAGATATTCTGGATAAACATTGAATCTTTATAGCGTTAGAGTGTGGTAGTTAAATTGGACACCCATTTAAAACTTCGTTTTTCCACCCCGATTGCCAATTACACCTTAATGAATTGGATTGGTAATTACGATTATCAATTGGATCGAATCAAGTGAATCGCTGATTCGGCAAATCGCTCTCCTAAAATATAGTATCCTTGGGCTGAAAGGTGAAGGTCATTTTGAATCTCTTTTCCTTGACGATTGAGTCCATCATTTAGGTCATCGGTATCTACCCATGCGAATTTTCCATTGGACTGGGCGACTTGGACCTGGATGTCTCTAATTCGGGTCCAATGCGGATATCTAGCATTTTCTAAATCAAAATCACTGAGTCGACCGATGACAAAGTTGATGTTTTCAAAGTCTAAATCCTCTACTAATTGACCATGAAGTCCAACTAGACTCCGTTCATATTCGTCAGCATGCCCTTCTCGTGCATCCCGCTCTCCTTGCATCCAAACCAGGGTGATGGTTTGGATTTTTTGCCCGATGATAGCAGAATTTACTTTAGACAGAAGGGTGTCGTACAAATCAGGTTGTGCTTGTATTCCCATTTCGAGGGGATCTTTCCAGTCCTTGAACCACCTTCGGATGGGTTGGCCTCCGTAGGCACTTTTAACTACGATCACGTTCTCCGCACCAAATTCAGCCTCTACTTTCGGAATGAAAGATTCTTCAGGGATCAGACCCTCCATATTGGATTGCCCGGAAAGGATAAAGAGGTGTTTTCCCTCAGGCCTGCAAGCCGTAGCAACAAGGAAAATCAAAATGAGTTTTGCGATTTTTGAGAGGATGTTTTCCAAAGGCTTTAGATTTAGAAATGAGCGTAAGTTTAGACAGAGGAGGTTGACTATTATTTTTTACCGGAGCTGTATTTATCATTGATCCCGATGCCAGCTTTGATTTGGGAGCTTAACTTTTCAATTCTTGTTTGGCGGGTTTTACTTTGCTTTGGCGCAGAAAAATAGAGGATATATCCGCGTTGTCTTCCAGCCGTCAGTGCATAAAACGCCTCTTTAAGAACAGAATCTGATTCAAAAGCATCAATCAGTTCCACCGGAATTGGTTCTGGGTTTTTTTTGAATTCTACCTTTAGCCCTGATTTTTCAACTTCTATAGCTTCGTAAATATAGGCCTTGAGGAGAGCTTCCTGTTTTAAAACTTCATTGACATCTGTAAATCGAATGACCTTAGAGGATTGGGAGTTTTCCCCAGGAGAGATTAAGATATTCGAAGGGTCTTGTAGCAGACTACCTTTGAAGAAAGCCAAAACCGCATGATCCTTGAAAGCGGTCACCATTACAACATTAGCATTTTTCCAAGTGTAGCAAGGCTGAGACCACTTATATTCCTCTTCAAGGCCTGTTTCCAATACGATCCTTCGGAGCTGAACAAGTATAGGTTTCCAAGTATGAACTTTACAATCTGGCGTTTGATAAAGTGAGCAGCGACCACAGCCCTCTTCGAGGTAAAGATCTACTTTGGGGTTCATGTAAGGGAATTGATTTCTTGGCTTCTTTTGAATTTACTGTATTCTTGAGAATAATCTTCTCAAATCGAATAGCAATTATAGATTGATAGTCCTCGACCGAAATATTACCATGATCTTTGCCAAATGAAAGTTTTCCAGTGCGGTCATTGTCAACACCCTTTATTTTTTGAAAGCTACTCTTGCGAAAACTGTGGGCACGAGTCGGGGTATCGATCCATGGATCGTATGATGCTAACCTTTGATCCTGCTCATAGAGAGCAGGTATCGGACAGGGAGGGGATCCGCTATAAGTACTGTAAGAACCACCACTTTGATGTGTGTAATTGGGTAGTTCCGGCTGAGGAAGCAAATGATTTTTGCGAAGCATGTCAACTCAACCGAACTATCCCAAATCTATCCAATGAAAAGAACTTGGAGAAGTGGAGAAATCTAGAGGTAGCCAAGCATCGATTGGTGTATCAACTCCAAAAATTAGGATTGAATCTCCCAAGTAAGATGCAAGATCCTAACGGTCTTTGTTTTGATTTTGTAGCTAGACAGCATAACAAAAGTCTCATGACAGGCCATGCGAGCGGGGTGATTACCATCCTTTTGCGCGAGGCGGATTCGGTACTTCGAGAGCAGGCTAGGCTACAAATGGGTGAGCCTTACCGCACGCTCATTGGTCATTTGAGGCATGAGGTGGGACACTATTTTTGGGATAGGCTAGTACTTCCTCATACCGAGTTACTGGTTGAATTTAGAACGATTTTCGGAGATGAAAGGAAGGATTATGGAACCGCTTTGGCCGAGTATTATAAAACTGGAGCACCTGTAGAGTGGCAGGAAAACTTCATCAGTAAATATGCAACATCGCACCCTTGGGAAGACTGGGCGGAAACCTGGGCGCATTACTTACATTTGATGGACATGGTAGAGACGGCTCATTTTTTCGGGTTGAAAGTGGATCCTTTCCATAAACAAAAATCCATGCGAGCGAAAGTCACTTTCGATCCCTACGGAGAAAAGAGCTTCAAAAAAATCGTCAATGCCGCTGTGCCGATTTCATTTGCTGTAAACAGCATCAATCGGGCGATGGGAATTCCTGATGTCTATCCCTTTGTAATCAATCACGGGGTGGTGAAGAAAATGAGTTTCATTCATTCGCTGATGCTTTCGGCTCAGTTATATTGAACTGTTAAAAGAAAAAACGATTTGACCTTGGTTTTAACGGCTTAGACTTGATTCTAACGCAAATCATAATCCACGTCATCTTGGATATATGACTCTTGGATAAGGGAAAGTAGATGAATCAAGCCTCATTTTTATCTTAAATCTGTGTATCTATGTTACACAATAAAACAGGGTCAACAGGATTTAATTGCTTAATAATCAAATATTAAGGTTTATCTCAAAAATCAAGTTGCTTGTCGGAAATAATAGTCTACCTTACAAAGAAGGCATTATCAAAAACTATTTGCTGTAAGCAACTTTTCTGCTTTAGGTATAACAAAATATCTACTGGCCTTCTTAAGTTACTTTTCACAAAACCCAACAAATTATGAAGATCGCGAAAGATGACATCGAAATAAAAATGCAGATTCCTGGTGCAATTATTCGACAAAAATTGGATTTCGGTGATGCAACTGGACTAGGAAAAATCAGTGGAGAGTATTTTAGTCTTGCTGAAGGAGTGGATACCAAGCCTTTATTTATGGGGTTGCAAGGTAATATGTGTCAATGTCCTCACTGGGGGTTTCTCATAAGTGGGCAGTTAACAACAACTGATGCCAAGGGAGCAAAAGAAATAGTCAATGAAAAAGATTTATTTTATTGGCCTTCAGGGCATAATGTCAAAGTGAATAAAGATGCCGAGATAGTGATGTTTAGCCCTCAAAACCAACATACACCTGTAATTAATCATATGATTGAAATGACTAAGGGGTAAATTCTTGTTCAATCCATTATTGGAATTGGGAAATCATTTCTAAAGCGCAAATTTTCTTTCAGTCGAATGGCGAAAGTCACAATTCTGCACAGAGAAGAAAATAGTGGGTATTTACCTTGACAATTCTTTTCGCCTAATGACCATATCGCTCAAAAAACTCGTCAGCATCATTGATCGACTCCAAGCCTAGGATATAGCAAACTTCAGAAAGATCAGAAAAATCCAATCCGCCGGCTTCGATAGCTTCGTTATTGTAGCGACCATCTTTACCATTGTATTGGTTGGAAATATCTGTGGAAAGCTTCCAAACTGCGTTTAATTGCTGATTTTTGACTTTTTTATCCCAATCTCTGAAATTGGGATCGCGAAAACCAGGAGTACCATTTCCTACGGCGTTACCATCTGGGATTTTGTGATAGTCTGTATTTTCCTTTACAAATTTGAGTTTTTCTGGATCGGTGACCTCCTCGTTCCAATCACTATGTTGGACGATGTGAATGCGCTTGCGAGTGTTGAGTCTAGGCTGCTGGGCCTGGATGGCTTTCACCAAAGCAGCCGAAAAATCAGATTGCCCCGCATCTGCAATCCAGATATCTCCCTTGCCAGCAAGGATTTGATTTACAAGGGGCATTACCTTAGAGACAGCCCCAGGTATATTTTCATGAGCATCGGTCCAGTTTTGGTCGAAGGCCAATTCAAACAAAGGATTCGGCGGAACGTAAAGCCCTTCTTGAATTCCATAGGTGCCAGCGACTGCGTGGTACTTGATTTTCGAAAACTCCGCGTTAGACATTAAAGTGGCTAATGCCGCTACGGTATGAAGATCATCTACGTCCGTTTTGCAGTCAAAATTTACGAGTAAAAGATCTTTGTCCGAATTGAATCTTGGGTTATTGGTAAAACCAAAACTCTGAAAAGAGTACAGTATAGTGAGCAAAAAAATGGCTAAAATGAATTTAGTACGCATGGGTTTTCGGGGTTCGTTAAGGGGTGAAGTGTAGTCTTAGTGATTTAAAATAGGAAATTAAAATTCTTTAATGGACTCTTCTTCTTAGGGCTCTCCAATATCCTCATTCCATAAGTTGGGTTTCGCTGCAATAAAGTCTTTCATTAGCTGGATGCAAGTGGGGTCATTGAGGACCACGACCTCCACTCCTTGATCTCGAAGGAGTTGCTCAGATCCCATAAAGGTCTGGTTTTCTCCGATAACGACCTTGGGAATACCATAAAGCAAAATGGCCCCTGTACACATGGGACATGGGGACAAAGTGGTATACAAGACACTGGTTTGGTACACTTTTGCAGATTGCCTGCCTGCATTTTCCAGAGCGTCCATTTCGCCATGCAAAACCACACTGCCTTGCTGAATCCGCTTATTGTGACCTGCTCCTAAGAGCTTTCCTTCATGTGCGATTACCGAACCAATTGGGATTCCCCCTTCGGCTAGACCCTTTTGAGCCTCTTCGATGGCTCGTTCAAAAAACTTATCCATGTACTGAATGTAAGAAAAAGTGGTTGATAATTAGTTGGAATACAAAACCTACAGATCAACATTAGGGTGGGTACGCCTTATTGCCTTTCGATAATTTTGGCAATTCTACTATTTATGATTTCAGATAAATTCCAATTGTAAAGTTTAGGATCTGTGGTGCTATAAAAGGATATGATCACGGCATCAAGGTCTTCATAATAGTTTGCGAAACTCTGATATCCAGGAACCCAGCCCCCGTGCTCATACTCATAAATAGAAGAATAGATTTCTTTTTCACCGGGGTTAAATACCGATCCATCGTTTAATGCCCTGAGGAAAATACCAACATCTTCCGCAGTTGCCACCATTCCATGTTCATCCTCTTTCAGATCAAAGGGATGGCCGACATGATATCCGCTCATTACCTGATCTAGATCAACTTCCTTGAGCGAACTGAAGGTGTTTTTGAGATGGAGTGGAGTCAGGATTTCATCTTGTATAAATTGAAAATTAGGATAACCAAGTACTTGATCCATAATCCTGTTGAGCAAAAGATAATTGGTATTGCAATACTCATAATCCTCTCCAGGCTCAAAGTTGGCGGGCTTATCCAGAATTAAGGCAAGACTTTCCTCATAGCTTTGATTGGGCTCGGCCCAAAAATTCGGGGAATCCGTAAAGTTAGGAATACCGCTTCGGTGCTGGATCATAGACCTCAGCGTGATTTTATCAGCATACTCTATTCTTCCTTCAAGCTCAGGCAAATAATCAACAATGGTTTTGTCCAAAGAAAGGCGACCAGCTTTTACCAATTTGGTGACAGCTATGGCATCATAAAGTTTGCTTATGCTGGCAATCTTAAAATAGGCTTGTGGTTTGGCTGGGATCCTTGATTCTCGGTCGTGCCATCCAGCAGCCAAAGACTGTGGAGGTTTACCGTCTTGATCTATGTAGACAATCATACCCTCAAATCCATACCCAATCGCCTCCTCCAACTGCTCTTGCACCGTATCAGGCAAGGGGAGAATCCACGCTTTTACCAATAGCCAAGGCACGAAGTAAAGCGAAATTGCCGTTCCCAAGAATAATACTATTCTGATGATTCGGGTTTTTTGCGTTTTGTTCATGTTGGTTGCTTCTATGGCTAGGGATTTTCACCTGCTGTTTTTTTTAAGATAGTGATTAACTAGGTCATAGGTACCTATCACTAGGTCATTAACTGAGGAATCGGAATTTCGAAATATGGCGATGGTTAACGGTCTGTTTTTTTCCCGCAATACGGTAGTTCTAGCACCGAACCAGCTTCCACCATGGACCATTAAGTTTTCCTCCACAAACCAACCCATAGCATAGCTTATTTTGGTATCCTCGGATCCGAGAATTCTCTTCATTAGATTTCCCGTGTTTGAGTTTTTATCTATTACAATAGAGCTCGGTTTAAAAATCAAATCACTGGTTTTTTTAGACAAGAAAGAATTGTTCCTTAATGCATTATCGTAGTGAAAATAGTCCATGATGCTAGTATAGACAGCTCCATCACCCATAATTCCATTCATAAAAAAACCGTCCATTTTCTCCCAAGAGCTCAAGCTATCTCTTTCGTAGCAGATTGCTCTTTCTTTTATGCTGATGGGGTAGGCTAGATTCACAAAGTTTGTTTCCTCCATTCCCATTTTTTCAAAGACATTTTTTTTGGCGTAGGCAGAAAATTCTTCTCCGCTCACTTTTTCCACTAATAGTGCCAAAAGAATGTATGCAGTATTAGAGTATTCATAGCCTTTACCGGGGGCAAATGATGCCTTGGGGTTGGTTTGGAGCCACTCTAGGACATGTTTGTTCTCAACTATAATTGATCGATCCCATTCCGTCAAAAAGACTTGTTCAAAATCTGCCAAACCTGAAGTGTGATTTAATAGATGTTGGACTGTGATTCCTTCGAAAACTGAATACGGCCAGAAATCAATCAAAGAATCTTCCAATGAAAGCTTTCCTTCGTCCACCAAAGTCAAAATGGCTAATGCAGTAAACTGCTTACTTACTGAAGCCATTCTGAAGTTAGTGTGTGGAGTAATGGGTGTCGGACTCTCTAAATCCCGTAATCCGTATCCTTTTCCCACGATCATTTCTCCATCGTAGGATACAAGTACTGCCGCTCCAGGATCATTTGGACGGATTTCTGTCCTAAATAGGGAATCCAGGCTTTCGTGTAATTGGTCCAATTCATTGGTTGAGAGGTCTGGTGTTTTTTCCGGATTTCCCGAAAAGGCAAATAGAATCAAGAGAACACTAAAGAAATTTTTTTTCATTTAGTTTTAATTATGAGCTGTATTGATCGATATCAGAGATTATTTCCTGAGCAAGCCGGATCGTCTCGGTGTAGAAATCAAGAAGGATTTTGGTTTGGTATCTTCTGTGGGTTACCATGATTTCGAATCGTTTATTGGCCAGCACACCGGCTAATTTCTGATCAAGATTTTCTACTGGCCGTGGGTCATCCTTGTACAATTCGGCTTGCCTATGCCAGGGATTTGTTTTGTTATAGATCCAATAAAAATTTTCTTTCACATAGGGCTCGTACATTGTTTTTATTTCGGAGTTGGCATTTAGCTCTCTACTTTTCAGTTGCTCAATGTATCTGTAGTAATTCAATATTTTTATTTGAAGCGGTTCTTCCAGAAATGCCATACTATTGGAATTTAGAAGAGCAGTAACTCCACTGTTGTCCACTTCTATGTTTCGCTCAAACATCAGATAAATAATATACATCTGGATCTTTTCATCAGCTGGTCTGAATGTTTTGAATTGGTCTAAAAAAACCTCAGCATAATCAATGGTCAATTGAGTTTCTGCTGATAGATCTTCAGCTTGTTTGATATCATCAATTAAATTAAGTCGAATCGTCTCAAGATGCTTTTTGGCTTGTCGGGTGCTCTTTTGGGCTTCATTCCAATTGTTGATTTGAAGAGCTATTAAAATTCCAATCACCACTAGAAGGATTTCTCCAAGTGCATATTTGATATACTTTTTCATATTGCTTTTGTCCATGAGGCTGAACCGAATTTTTCTAAAGGCTTTTGCCATAATTCAAATTTGAATGAGTAGGCTTAGAATTAAAATGTCCTTAATCTGCGCACGTCAGTTTTCAAGGCAACTGTTGGCCTTGGCTTTCTGAAAGAATCAAGCCTTGATTAAGCTTTCTATTAGGGCTTTGAGCTCCTCTAATTTTATCACTTCCGTTTGAAGATCGTTTTGTTTACCTGCTTCATTTCCGATAATATACCGAAGATCTTTTTTCAAACTTTCATCTTGGCGAAGTTCTGCCACAACAGATTTTGCATAATTAGGATCAATCGTGATCTCGCAATTTTCAGGTAATGCAAACAACAGATCTTTATCGGATCGTAAATAAATATCGTTACAATTTGCTCTGATCTCAGATTGGATACCATCCGGCATTTTACCTCTTAAATTCTTTCGATACGGGTTTTCAAGGCTGAAAATACCGCCATCAGACCAGTCCACTTGGTAATACCTGATTAAAGAGGTCTTCAAATTTTCATTTTGAATCAAATTAATCTGACCTGAAGAGATAAGCTCTCTATATGTGGAGGAGGCGGAGGCTGGGTCCTGCAGCTGACTGGCTTGGTATAAGTCTATCAGATTTTCTACGGGGTCTGGGTCAGCATTTGGTGAATTTTCCAATACTGCTATAGCGTCTTTAGCATGTGCCGTTACTTGCTTGGAATAGCTAAGTGTACTCTCAAGGATTAATTTCTCCACCTTGACATCTTCTAGAAGGCGGGTAAGATATTGGGATTCTAGATTTTTATTTAGACGGGTTTGGTTCCAATTATTGATGGATAAAGCAATTAGAATACCTATGACCACAAGAAGTATTTCGCCGAGGGCATACTTCAAATATTTGCCTGATTTATTTTCTTCCATAAGCTTGAAGCGTATATTTCTAAAGAGTTTTGTCATTAAAAAGCGATTGTCAATAGGTGAGGATTCTACAATCTAATCTACTGGGATAGTTTTACCTCTTGCTCAATTCTGCTGATAAGTTCTTGCGTCGTTTGTCGAAGAGTTTTCCAATAGGTTTCATTGACGGAACTGTAAGTGTAAAACTCCGCGAGACGTTTGCGATTGTCAGGATCCTCCTTTAGATATTTCACAAATTGAGGGTCATAGATCCCTAGAGCCCAGTTTTCAAACCAGGTGTACTGCTTATATTCTTGAATATTCTTTTTTGATACCTCAATGGTCACCTTATTATATTCAGGTAGTGCGGTCTCTAGTTGTGAATAGTACCTCATGATCTCATTTGTCAAAGAATCGTTAACCAAGTCTCTGCTGTTTAATGACTTCAGAAGTTCGTGACCCTTGGTGTTAGGTAAGAAGTTGACGAAATCAGTGCATAAACTCCGGATAGGTCTAACATCTGGATCATCGTAAGTAGTCTCGTTAATATTAGCATAAAAAGATTCTGGTAGCCTATCATTCAGCATATCCACGATAAGCTGATTATTGGTTACTATTTTCTGGATATCGTCACTTAACTTGATACTATCATTTATCAAATCATTTCTGATTTGCTCAAATACACTTATGGTATACTGTTTTTGAAGTGATTCTTCCCGGTTCGTATTGATGTATACTGCAATTAGAATACCTATGACTACAAGAAGTATTTCGCCAAAGGCGTATTTGAGGTACTTTCCAGTTTTTCCTTCCAAAAAAAAGCTATATCTAATTTTTCTAAAAAAATTTACCATTATGAATTATTAAAGGATGGTTTGTCGGGTCAAACTAACAAAAAACGGTTTATCCTCCTGCAGCAATTCTAATTCCATGGTATTCTCCATGGGCAATTGGAAGTTTTCAATGAACTCACAATAGCTTGAAAAGGCATAATGTCTTCCGTTTATTTTGAGAATTTCTTGGCCAGGTTTCACTCCCATGTCATGAGCTGCACTTGGTTGATATACATAATCGATTACCACTTTGCCAGCTCTAAAATCTAACCCAAATCCAAAGGACTCTATTTTGGTTTGCCTTTCGGGTTTTGTCTCAAACTCTTCCAAATACAAAGCTTTACCAGATAGGTCTATTAGTATCTTGTATTGATCAAAAAGCTGGCTGCCAAGCAAATCACTTGAAAATTGGTTGCCAACTGAAGTAATTACATTCCTAAAAACGATACCATTCAGACCCATTTCATCCAATTTCACCATTTTGGTGTCCGAGAAAACTATGCTGTTGCCAGCATTAGTTCTATTCCCTAAACGGAGGACGGAAGGATAGCTATCCAAATAATCTGAACTAGGCTTGCCAATTAATTTTAAAAAACCGTTGAATCCTGTGTCAAAACCCACTCTTTTGATCTCCTTTCCAATTTGTAAATCTAGGCTTGGCTTAAAAACTGGATCTGTATAAAGAGGTATGGTGTGGCCTGAGTCCACTATTTCTAGCCTTTTCGATTTGTCCGAAAGGATAATATGACCTTCTTGGGAGTCGACCTCCCAAAGAGCTTCTTTCATAATATTTGGTCCTATAGTGCCATCTAAACCCAAACAGCTGAACCATTCAGATTCCGTAAATCCAATGGTAGCAAACCCCTCTTTTTCAAATGTAATCCCACCTATTTCTAACTCATCGAGGAAATAAGTATTGATTCTACTTACTGTACTGTTACCATCTTTTACATCAATGTAACTTGGTTTAGCGAGTCCAATTAACCGATCAGTTAATCTTTCAGAAAAAACGGTATATCCTCCAGTATCGAAAATAAATCGATAAACCTCACCCTGGATTGTGACCTCAAAGACAGGTAAATTGGAGATATACTCAATAGGTACGACCGACTGAAATGATTCATTTTTTAAGTCGGCACTTGCTAGTAACTTGTTTGATTTTATTCGTTGAAAAGTGGAGCAGCCACTTAAAAGGGTAAGGACAAGTAAAAAATAAGTGCCTTTTGAAATCCACTCTGGATTTAGCCAGAAGAATGATCGTTTACCTACGTCTGTTGATTTTGTATTTTCTTCTGACATCCTTTCAATTTAACCAAAGGAGCGGAATATTATTTAAACCGGTGGACTTAAGTTTTATCCAATTCTGCTGCTATAATCTGTAATATTTCCGCAATTCTGCCTTTTAAGCTGATAGATTGGGTATTTGCAATTTTGGCATCAGTGGCACATACAGCAAGATGGTTTTCGAATTCTGAAAGTTTAAAAATGTTCGGACGGTCCGTATCCAGTGTGGAACTTTTCAAATCAAACTTGACCCTGGTGCCTTTATCTAAATAGAAGGCCTCCATGTTGTCGTCTTGCCAATATTGATTTACTATGGTTCGAAGAGAAGAATATTTCTGTAAAAACGGGGAATAAGAATGTGTTTTATACTCCCCCCATGCGACTTCTTCCTCAGTCACTTGTATGACTTCGCTTGTCCAGAGGGTTAATAGTTCCTTCAGCCGGCTGTTTTGGATCAGTTGAATCCGACCGGAAGTCATGATATCATTCACTATGGGGTCAAAGGTGGGAACCAATAGAGTCTTTGCTAGATAGGAATTAATGCTATCTGGTTCCTGATTCTCTGGGTGATCGATGTAATCGAGTAGCTTAAAGCATGAAGAAATCATATCATTTCTAATGCTTACCTTTTCGTTTAGTTGTTTCAAGTTGCTTTCAAATTCAGATTGAAGCTGGATCAATAATTCCCTTTCTTTAAGTCGCTCTTTTCTGTCTTCATTCCAATTGTTGATCGATAGGGCAATTAAAATCCCGATGACTACAAGGATGATTTCGCCGAGGGCATACTTCAAATATTTACCCTATTTATTTTCTTCCATAAGCTTGAAGCGTATTTTTCTAAAAAATTTTAGCATGATTGAGTAAGCTGTATTATTGGCTTAATTAGTTTAAAATCATTGGGTAATCGGTTATAATCTACCCAAAATAGATCAAGGGTTTAAATTAGCATTGACTTAATCTTTCGACGGTTGCCAACTCTTTTACTGTGAGATGGTTTCATCTGACTGTGCTCATTGATCCCATCATTTTATGTTGGAGTCGATTATCTCTAATGTTTCGCTCAGATAGTTTTGAAAAACCTTGTATGAATTCAATACATACATGTAGTTCAAAGTATTATTGTATACTTCGTTTTCAAATTCAAAAGTTCGAATCGTTTTTTCATAGTTTGGCTGAAACTCAGACTTAGAAATAGCTGGTAAATCAAGGTCTTCTTCAAAAAAATCAGGCACGGACATATTTCTCATTCGAACCTTATCGGTCAAGGATGGAATAAAAAAATCGAATAAATAGTCTCGATAAATTACTATGTCATCTTCAGTGTCTGAATAGTAGTATGACCAGTTAGAGATTTGCCTTCTCAGTGCGGGGTCGCGAAGTATATTTAGAGAGCCTGTGTTGGATATTTCGTTTATAGAACCAGTGATCAGGTCATAGGACATCGTTTTATTCACAATCACATCCACTAAATACTCCACTTCTTCAGGATTGATTTTTTGATTATCCTTTATAATTTCTAACAAATCTACTGAGGCTTTATATGCCTCTTCAAAACTGGCTGAGGCCACTTCAAGGTTACTCAAGTTATTTCGAAAATCCATTTGTAGATTTTTTAAAATGGCTTGTTCCTTCAAATTATCCAGCCTCTGGTTGTTCCAATTGTTCACCTGAAGGGCCAACAGTATACCAATCATCACCAGCACAATTTCTCCAAAGGCGTATTTGATATACTTTCCTGTTCTGCCTTCGGAGAGTAAATTTTGTCTGATTTTTCTAAAAAATTTTAGCATTTGTTTTGGGCTGGTTGTGATAAAGAAGAATGAGCCTTGGGAAAGGTGCGCTACCTTGAATTTTTTAAATAATCCAGAGTGATCGTTGCTTTTTGAATATAACGTTCAAAATCTTGTCTAATCACTATTCTGTAAGCTGCAATCATCCCTACCTGAGTTTTGATATAGTCATTGTCCTGGATTTGGTTCCATTGTACATTGTATTTAGAAGGGTTGGAGATAATTGGTTCTTGAAATTCATAATAATCCTGATAAAGCAGAGGGCTGTGAAATTTTGACATTTCATCTCTGTAATCGTACCAAATGGTTTTTAGAATTCGAGAATTTAAAAGGTCAGACCAAGAATTCGGATTATAATATTCATCAAGAAGTCTTTTTAAAGTCGCGTCTTTAAATAAGTGAAAATTATTACTGTTGATTAACTCATTATATGTGGAGGAGATAATGGATTTATTTGGGACGTAACCACAAATCACGATTGAATTTGTAAGCCTTAAAGTGTCTATTTCATTCAACTCTTCCTTCAAAAATGAAGCTAAGTACTCGCCCTCTTTTTCGGCAGCGGTATTAATTTCATTAAGTGAGTGTAAATTTTCAATATCCTTTTGGAGGTCTGTAATTAAGTTATCAATTATTGACTTCCTTAGTATGTTGTTCTTTCTACTTTCATTCCAATTGTTCACCTGAAGGGCCAATAGTATACCAATCATCACCAGCACAATTTCTCCAAAGGCGTATTTGATATACTTTCCTGTTCTGCCTTCGGAGAGTAAATTTTGTCTGATTTTTCTAAAAAATTTTAGCATGGTATGGACGTAGTCAGAATGAAAAATAATGTTTTAACGTATCGATATTACTCTTCGCCAAGCTATGATCTGGGGTGAAATTACTCCATTAATGAAGCCTCGGCTTCTTGGACTTTTTCAGAATCATAGTTCTACAAAACCCTCTAATCTCCTTCGGGCCAATTCTAAAATAGAAAAAATCCCCCTGAAATTTTGCAGGGGGATTCGTAATTAGACCTTTATTTGAGTTCAGTCGTCACTGTGGGTGCTGTTTTGGTCCAAGGGCTGATGTCCAGTTTCCTTGGAGTTGGCAGGACTTCATTGAGCGTATTGCCATCGTAGAGTCTACCATTTTTGACCACATGAGTGATGGTATTCGTGTTCCGAATGTTATCCAAGGGATTAGCTTCCATAATCACTAAATCCGCCAATTTTCCGGCTTCTATGCTGCCCAATTCCTGATCCAGACCTAATGCCTCGGCTCCTAAAATGGTAGCAGTTTTCAGTGCATTCATGGGAGTCATGCCGCCGCTAGCCACTGCCCAGAGCTCCCAGTGGTAACCTAGGCCTTGAAGCTGACCGTGAGATCCTACACCTGCAAGTCCACCTTGCTCCACCATGGCATTAATGCCCTCTGCATGTAATGGGAATACTTGGTCTTGAGGAGAGAACCAGCCTCCCAAACCTCCAGCTCTTCGTCTAGCCTTGGAGTTTAATTCGTTGTACGGAGTAAATCGATTGAGCTTTGGATCTTCCAATGGGCTTTCTGTGGTATAGAAATAGTTTTCGGCCCAAGGCCCTCCATAAGCGACCAGCAAGGTAGGTGTCACAGCCATTTTACTATCCGCGATAGTTTTGATTACATCATTATACAGCGGATGAATTGGGATGGAGTGTTCATGTCCTGGATAACCATCGATCAGCTGAGTCATATTCAGCTTGAAATCCAAACCGCCCTCAGTGGTAGGCATCAACTTTTGCTCTTTGGCAGCCATGATGATCCATTGTCTGTGCTGACGATTGCCTACCAGATACATCTTGATATACTGGGTATTGTAGTATTTGCTGTATTGCTTGAGGATATTTTTGGTCTGCTCGAGAGATTGCAAATTGTACTGCCAAAAGCCTACACCTGGTCCTGTAGAGTAAACTCTTGGGCCAGGAACCATTCCTGCCTCTACCATATCCGAATAGGTAAGCACATCAGTGGTAGCCGTTTGTGGATCACGGGTCGTGGTGACACCATAGGCAAGATTTGCCGCATAGATCCAGACGGAGTTTTTATGAATGCCCCAAGTAGGCCACATGTGGGCATGGGTATCGATAAAGCCTGGTGTGATGGTTTTGCCAGAAAGATCTACTACTTCAGCTCCTCCGGAATCCAAGGAGCCAGTTTCACCCACGGCTTTAATGCGATTATTTTCAATCAGCACGTCACCATTTTCAATTACCTTATCCCCGTTCATGGTTACGATTCGGGCATTTTTTAGGAGAATACTACCCTTTGGAGTATCCTTGGCATAATACACCTGAACTTGGTTTTCATTGGGTTTGTACTTCTCTTTTTCCTTTTGCTCAGCCTTGTAGATGCTGTCAGCTTTCGCCTTTTCTTTATCGGTTTTGAAAAGCTCTTTGATCCGCTCTTTTTCAGCTTTGGCAACCGAGTCAGCAGCTTTTACAGCATCAGGTCCCAGAGCTTTGAGTGAAGCCACACTATCCGCATCTGCCATCATTTTCGCCTTTTTGGCGGATTTTACAGAGTCTTCAATAAACTCTGCCCGATCTAAATCATACACCCAATGTCCATTACCCAGTGACCAGTGTATCTTTTTTCCGTCAGCCTCCCAAGCTGGCCATTCTCCACCGATCTCTGTGAGTTGACGTGAAGGGAAAGAGCTCGAAGCTGGATTTCCCACATTTATGCTTGGGGTTTTACCTGCCTTGGGGATAGTGACTACGTAGACGTTATTATTTACCTGAGCCAAGGCCTTGTCTCCGACAGGTGCCATATAGATGGTGCTGGCACTGGAGGCTTGAGGAGTTGGTTCACGAGAACTGCTACCCTCAGGAAGCATGCAGTAGTTTACCGCATCTGCCTTGGATCTGGGCATGCCCATCACGTATTCTACGGTTCCTTCTTCGGTGGTGATGCTATGCTCATGGTTGTCATGATCCTCAGCTGCAGTTCCGAAGGTGGTGATTCCAGAGATTTTGGCGTAGACTTTTTCGTCTTTGCCCTGCCAATTGACACTCAGCAAAGCTCCGCCTCCCCCATTAAGGAATACTCGGGATGTGTCTTTGGTAAAGTGAACATTGCCGTAATTTCCGGCATTCATGATTTTACGGAATGGTCCTCCATTGGCGGGAATCCAGACTAATTCTGCCTCTGCTCCTGAAAAACCAGGCCCTTCAGCATCTTGAAGAACTCGTCTTGGACCTTTGAAGACCGCAATCCGATTATCATAACTCCACGCGGGTTGTAGATAGACTGCGTTTTCTGTACTGAGTTTGGTTAGGCCTCCGGCCAAAGTGGTTTTGTAGAGACTCCCGCCTGTACCTTCATCCCAAGTCACAAAGGCTATGTTTTTGCCATCAGGACTCCATGCAGGCATGGCTTCCGTAAAGTTGTGATTCGTCAAACGCTTCGGGGTACCATTTGGATAGTCCATTACATAGAGTCGATTCAGGGCCGTAAATGCTAGTTTGCTTCCATCTGGAGAAGGAACTGCATCTCGGATCTGAGTGACTAAAGCATGGGTACTGTCTTTGACTTCATAATTGAAATATAGTCTCGGACCCATAGCCATTTCCACATCCACTTCGAAAGGTATTTCGACTGCATTTCCTGAGGCGATATCTATTTTCCAAATTTTGCCCCCATAGGAAGTGATAAAATGCTTGCTATCCGGAGTGAAAGAACTTGCAGGCAATACTCCCTGTGGAGCAATAGACTCCTGATCATCTCGCTGCACAGGATAGGCTAGCCAGCGCTCGTCCCCAGTTTCAAGATCTCTGACGATTAGGCCTGTTTTATTTTTCCATCTAGTTCCGTAGACCACCCATTTTCCGTCCTTGCTCAAGGTTGGAGTGAAGGCTGAACCATATTTACTTGAGATAGAGGTGACTTTTCCTTCTTCAAAGTCGTAAGTACCGAGTTGATATTGTGGCAAAAGCGCATTGTAATTCCATGCTCCATTTCGATGAGAAAAATAAACTCTTTCCCCGTCCGGGCTCACCACGGGATCTATGGTTTTGAAGGATGAAGAACCTTCCACCAATTGAATACCGCCTCCGCCATCTTTGTGATACATGTAAAGTTTGGGAATTCTTCTTCCCTTGCTTACCACGATATATTCTCCATCTGGCGTCCAGGCTGCTCCAGGAACGTCTCCTTTTTTATCCTTCGTGACTTGTACGGTGTCTTTATTGACTAAGTCAATGTACCAGAGATTGTCATTACCGTCACGATCAGAAGTGAAAAGCATTTTTTCTCCATCTGGTGAAAAACGAGGATGCGTTTCATAAGCCATTCCCTTGGTGACTTGTGTGGCTTTGCCCCCAGTGATTGGGAGGGTATAGATATCGCCAAGCAGATCAAAGGCGATGGTCTGTCCATCTGGACTTACGTCCAAACTCATCCAAG
Organism: Algoriphagus namhaensis; assembly: GCF_042649705.1. Lineage (NCBI taxonomy): Bacteria > Pseudomonadati > Bacteroidota > Cytophagia > Cytophagales > Cyclobacteriaceae > Algoriphagus > Algoriphagus namhaensis. Next base: position 706,026 of record NZ_JBHRZS010000006.1, on the reverse strand, counting down.
TACCTTCGGATGTAGTAAATTTCATTTCTCGCTCAGGCTTGAGCGGGAGATCTTTGAATTTTGGATAGTCGAGAGAGTCTTTTTTGGTGCTGTCGCTAAAGGCAAAAAAGCTATTCTCTAAAGGAATAGCCATTGCACTGAAGGAGCAAAAGACCCCAATCAGCAGAATGGGTAAGATTTTCTTCATGAGTGTTTAGGGTTGGGTAATTAAGAGATCACTTCATAGACAGTGACCGGTTGTGCTTTATTTTTTAGGGTAAAAACGCCTACTTTTTCATAGGTGAATGTATCAGGGATTTGTTCCATATATTTTTGGAGAACAAGGATTTGGCCTGGACTTGCTTTGGACTGTAGTCTTGCCGCCACATTGACTGTATCGCCGATAACTGTGTAGTCGAGTCTTTTGAGTGAATGGGAACCAATGTTTCCAGATACCATCTCGCCGAAGTTTATTCCGATCGAAACCTTTGGTCTAAAGCCTGATTCCTTCGAAAATTCAGGTAGGGCATTCATCTTGTCGCGTATGGAAAGTGCCGAACGAATTGCTCGTTCCAGATAGTCGTCACCTTGATAGACAGCCATCACTGCATCTCCAATGAACTTGTCTATGCTTCCGTTTTCGACCATTATTTCCTTGACCATCAGGTCAAAATATTCATTGAGCAGTCCTACAACGACATTTGGATTTTCGTTTTCAGAAATGGCCGTAAACCCACAAAGATCCACAAATGCTACCGCCCCTTGAATGGTTTCGTTTTCTGCGATATCCGTTTCCACAGATCGACGCCCCATAAAACTGAGGACATTCTCATCCACATACATTTTCAGAATGTCATTTTCCTTGATGGCTTTCAGATTTGATTTGATCTGAGTGACATATTGTATGGTCTTGTCGATTGTAATCTCCAGATCTTGAAAATCAACCGGCTTGGTGATAAAGTCAAATGCGCCTAAATTCATGGCAACTCGGATATTTTCCATGTCGCCATAAGCGGAAATGATCACCGTTTTAAGCAATGAATATTTTTCTTTCACTTTGGAGAGCAGGGTGAGTCCGTCCATCTCAGGCATATTTATGTCGCTGAGAATCATGTCCACATCTGGATTGGCCTCAAGAAGTTCCAAGGCTATCCGTCCATTGAGTGCAAAAAGAAACTCAAACTCTTCAGATCGGATTTTCTTTCGAAACTTCTGCTTGATGAGTACCTCTAAATCAGGCTCATCATCCACCACCATAATTTTTACCGGGCTAGACATTCGATTTATTTGGTTAAATCATTGATTTCCTTTCTTAAGGATTCAAAATCAATGGGTTTGGTGAAAAACTCCTTTGCCCCGGATTTGATTGCTTTATTGTAGTTTTCACTATCTCCGTAGGCCGAAATCATGCTTACCTGAATACTAGGAAACTGATCCTTTACTTTGGATAAAAGTTCTAGTCCAGTCATCCCCGGCATATTGATGTCCGAAAACATGTACATCACTTCCGGCGGATCGTCATTAGCCAGGATTTCCAAGGCTTCATTACCAGAGAAAGCAAAGACCATATCTACAGCTCCGCTCCGGATTTCTCTTCTAAATTTCTGTCGAAAAAGTAACTCGACATCCTTTTCGTCATCTACGATTAAAATTTTCATATTCTAATAAGGTAAAATAATTATAAATTCTGTGTATTCCTCTTTTTTACTTTCTACTTCTAATTTTCCTTCGTGTCCTTTGGTGATGATATCATAACTCATTGATAGCCCAAGGCCTGTGCCTTTTCCTGTAGGTTTGGTCGTGAAGAAGGGCTGGAAAATCTTTGATTTAATATCTTCTGGGATTCCATTCCCGTTGTCTCTAACACGTATTTCAATTTCATCTTTAAGCTTCTTTGTGCTCACAGTTACCGTCGGGAGAAACGCTTTAGCTTCGGGACTACCTGCTTCAATAAGTGCTTTTTTCTTCTCCCCGGCAGCATAAAACCCATTGTTAATCAGATTGAGTAATACACGCCCCAAGTCTTGTGGGACGATTTCAATTTTGGGAAGATCCGGATCCAACTCCAATTTAAAGTCAGCGGTGAAAGACTTGTCTTTGGCTCGTAAACCATGGTAACTCAGACGAAGGTATTCATCGGCGATAACATTAATATCGCTAAGTTCTTTTTGACCAGAATTATTCCGACTATGCTGAAGCATTCCTTTGACGATGGAGTCTGCACGTTTTCCGTGGAAATTTATCTTCGCCAGATTTTGGGAGATATCGTCAATTATTTCATTGATCAGTCCGTCGTCTTTATTTTCTTTCTGCTGCTCTTCTTTTATTTCCTGAATCAGTTCGTTGCTCACTTCGGAGAAGTTATTCACAAAGTTGAGTGGATTTTGAATCTCGTGAGCTATGCCCGCGGTAAGCTCTCCTAGTGATGCCATTTTTTCTGATTGGATGAGCTGCTCTTGAGTGGCTTTTAGCTCATCGATGGATTGCTTCAGTTGCGCAGTTCTATGATTCACTCGGTCCTCAAGGAGTTTGTTTTCGCGTTTAAGGTAGGAGGAACGGACCTGCACTGTCGCATAAACCAAAAGACCTAATGCAAAGAAATACAATAAAAAAGCCCACCAAGTAAGCCACCAAGGGGGTGAAATGGTGAAATAAAAGGTCGCTGGCTCGCTCCAAACTCCATTAAAACCTTTGGTGATCACTTTGAAGGTATACTCCCCAGGAAGTAAATTGAAATAGGTTTTTGAGGCGGAGGTTTTGGTTATTTCTGACCATTCATTGTCCGAACCTTCAAGGACATATCTGAATTCGATTTCGTCCCGACTTTTAATCGTGGGGTTGGTGAAAAGAAAAGTGAGCGAGTTTTGATGATGCGGTAAAATTAATTCAATAGGCATTTTGGTTTGAGGATCCACATCATCCCAGCGAATATTATTGCTTGCTAAGTAATCGAAATTTTCATTGGGTGAAGTACGTTCCTGTTCTCCCGCTTTTTTAAAATTTTTAGCAAATGAGGGAAGTTGATCCATGATTTTCACTCCGGTAAGAGTTAGTCTTGGTTTAAAACTTTGTTGAGTTATGGGATCTTGAAGATTTACACTAAGAATAGGAGAGGCTCCCCACCATACTTTACCATCTGACATTACATAACCTGTGGACTGATTGTAGTCAGAGAATGGATAGCCTTCAGGCTTCGCAAAATTGGTGAATGTCCATGGGGTTTGTAAACTGTCTGATTCAGGTCGGTCTATCACCACAATTCCGTTTTCGGTCCCCAATTGAATTCTGCCCTGAGCAAAAACCATATCGTATAATGCCTCTGGACTCAGCCCATGGGCTCGGTTGATTTTGGTAATGGTAGTTCGATCCTTGTTTATGATGGAAATTCCCTTTGCTCCACCGATCACCATTTCATTTTGATCGGTGATTACTAAGGCGGATTGATCTACTGTGAGTAATCCCTCTTCGACTCCGATATACTTGATTATATTTTTTTCAGGGTCTATGACATTTACTCCCAAATTACCCACAAGCCAAACTTGGTTTTGATGATCAGTCAATAAACTCCATACGGATGTTCCTGCCAAACCTGAAGACTGGTCTAATTTTTTCATAGTCCTTTTTACAGGATTAAATGAAAGCAGGCCTTGGTTATTACTAATCCAAATCGCACCGTCTGGCCTTTGAATAGCTCGCCAAGCAATGAAGTCAGTGCCTGACATTTCTGTATAGGCAGTCAGTGTTTCATTTTCTAAATCCACAATTGCAAAGCCGCCTACAGAGCCAATGAAAAGAGTATTTTCGTCAATTTTGGAAACCCCTCTATGATCATTTTTTCCAATGCTTTCTTGGATTTCTAAGTACTTGATTTCCCTTGCTTCTGGGTCATAAATATGGAGACCACCATATGTAGCCAGCCAAACGTTTGATTGGCCGTCTTCTGCGATTCCCCAAGTGTCATTACTCAACAGCCCATCATCTACATTGAAATGCCTCGAGTCTGTCCCTGTAGGATCATAAAGAATGAGCCCATTTGGCCAAGTACCCTGCCAGTACATTCCTTCTCCATCAATGATGGATTCAGCAGGAGGGCCTTGTCCGGTCATATTTAGATTTGTTTCGATGGTTTTGAGGGTATTGCTTTTTGGCTTGTAAATGGTAAAAGAACCATTAGATCCTATCCACACATTTTCTTGCTCATCGAGTTTTACGTCAACAGCCCCGGCCTTAAAACCTTGTGAGGCTCCAAGCCTGCTTATCGTTTCTTTCTCAAGGGACACTATGGATAGGCCAGGTGAAAATGAGGAGATGTAAATGTCTCCTTCTGAGGTTTCTATAAAGTCATAGTTTGCGTAACTTTGGAGCAAGGGGTTTGACCTTAATATTTTCATTGAAGTTTTGTCGGGATTGACCACCCCAACAGCATTATTGAAAGCAATCCAGAAATTCTTTTTTGAATCTTGGAATGCTCCAAGGGAATTATTAACAGTTAATTGCTCCTCGGGTAATTTCAAAGAGAAAACCTTTCCCTGCTGAAAGTCTACAAATTTGATGGTAGGAGTAACCGTACCACCCCAATAATTCCCTTCGGAATCAACATATCCTCGAGAAAAGCCATAAGGAAGCTCAAAACTTTCGAGGGTTTGATTGACAGCATCCACGATCAAAAAACCTTTACGGAATGTAGAGACTAGGAGCCTACCATCAGACAAAAATTCCAGATCAGAGATTGTATTTAAAACACCTGTAAAATCACTAGTAATGATGTCATAGAGATGAAATTCGTTGCCGGTGTATTTCACCAGACCTTGCTCGGTTCCTATCCAGTGCGTACCATCAGCCCCGATTTCTTGAGCATAGACCGTGGTGCCGGGTAATCCCTGTCCAGAGGTAAGAGCTAAGAGTCCAGCATTGGTATTGTCCGCCTTGAGTAAGGTGGAAGTACTGAAAATAATGGGCTCAGGAAGCGGGGTGATGACACCGCTTAGAGAATCTGTCTCTAACTCTAACTCAAAAGGGATTTCTTCCAATTGGTCCCAGTCAAAAGAGGTCACTTCTAGTGGACTTTTCAGAGGGACTTCTTCCTGAAGATCGAAAGGCACCGAAGGCAATCGATCTAAGTCAAATTTTATGGTTTTGCCCATAGGTACACTATCTGCGGGCAGTTCCTTCCAGTTGAATGGTTTTCCTTCGGGTAAGGCAAAGGGTAGAGCCTCTGGGATTTGGTAGTTAGATGGGTTTTCTGGGTAAGGGACTTCTCCTTTTTGTTGACAAGACAATACTCCTACTAGAAAAAGTATAAAAGTGATCTTGGAATCAAACAAATGAAAAAGTGATTTCATCTTGGAATATAATTATTTTAAGTCACTTTGGTAGCAACTTCCTGATTTCTAATTCCTTTTTGACTAAATGGGAAGTACAATTGTAAATGTGGTACCCTCGCCTTCTTTGGAATTGACTTTTAATTCTCCTCCATGTCCCTTAGTCACGATATCGTAGCTCATACTTAATCCGAGTCCTGTGCCTGATCCTGTGGGTTTGGTGGTGAAAAATGGCTGGAAAATTTTATTCTGAATGTCTTTTGGAATTCCGTAGCCATTATCGCTTACCGTGAGCATTATTCCGTTTGGCATTTTCTTAGTTCCTACTGTCACCATGGGTTTATAACCATATTCCCCTTCCTTTTTCCGACGCTCGGTCACGGCATAAAAGGCATTATTAATCAAATTCAACAGAACTCTGCCAATATCCTGTGGGATTACTGAGATCTCGGGAATACCTTCGTCTAGTTCCAAGCTGAAATCTGCATTGAAGCTCTTGTCTTTTGCTCGAAGGCCATGATAACTTAAGCGGAGATATTCATCTGCTATGGTATTCAGGTTAGTGGGTTCTTTTTCTTCCCCACTATTTCTGCTATGCTGAAGCATACCCTTCACAATGGAGTCTGCTCTCCTGCCATGGGAATTGATCTTGTTTAGGTTTTTTGCAAGATCATCCAGTATCTCCTCGATCAAGCTCATATCTCTTTCGCTAGAGGGCTTGGTGAGTTCTTCTTTTATTTCTCCGATTAATTCATTGCTTACTTCGGAGAAGTTATTCACAAAGTTGAGTGGATTTTGGATCTCATGAGCAATCCCTGCGGTTAATTCCCCAAGGGAAGCCATTTTTTCCGAATGCACAAGCTGATCTTGTGTGGCTTTCAGTTCTTCGAGGGCCTTTTGTAGCTCTTCTTTTTGTTTTACCAACGCTTTGGTTCGTTCACTTACTTCCAATTCAAGGGAGGCACGGATTTCCTGAGTTACGAGATATTCCTTTTCTTTTTCCTCGGCAATTTTCCGCTCACGTTCCAAAGCTTTTCGCTCTCTTCTTCCATAAAGCCAAATGCCTACCCCCCAAATAATGCTAAAGACCATAATGGCCGTAATAACCTCCTCCCAAGATTCCGCAAAACTTGGGAAAAATGACCCGAGAAGTCCTTCAAAAAACGAAAGAATGATCGTAGGAGCCCAGCAGACCACAAAGTACTTTTTATGGTTAAATTGATCTACGGTGTAAATGATATAGGCAGTAATCAAGAAAAGTCCGATCAAACCGATGTCCCAGAAAACTGTGACACCGATCTTGACTTCTGAAAGTACCCCAAGGGCAATGGACAAAATCATCCCATAGTTGAAACGCTTCCGCCAAAAGTCATTTTCGGGACTTTTATCTAGGGTTTTCTTTAGTAAAAGAAGAATGAAAAGAATAATAAATGCATCTAATCCCATAATAGGTGCTTTATTTAATTTGTTAGAGGTAAGATAATACTAAATACAGTACCCGTCTCCTTCTCCTGCTCTAGCTCCTCACGGGATTTGATTTTAAGCTGGCCTCCATGGGCTTTGATAATATCGTAGCTCAAGGAGAGTCCAAGGCCAGTGCCCTTTCCGGTAGGTTTCGTGGTGAAGAAAGGCTGGAAGATTTTTTCTTTAATATCCTCTGGTACACCAGTTCCATTATCGACAACCAAAATCTCTATGCCTTGACCCGATTTTCTGGTTTTTACCTTGACCAAAGGCTTGTAGTTTTCATCCTTTCTTGCCTTATCCTCCTCGTTTGCCGCATAAAAGGCATTGCTGGTGATGTTAAGGAACACCTTCCCAATATCCTGTGGGATAACCACAGTCTTCGGTAGATTAGGATCGAGCTCGAGCTCATACTCAGTGCGGAATTCCGAATCCTTTGATCGAATGGCATGATAGCTCAGACGAAGACACTCATCGGCGAGGGCGTTGATGTCAGTCAATTCCTTGTTGCCAGAGCCAGTACGGCTATGCTGTAGCATGGCTTTTACGATGGAGTCTGCACGCCGACCATGTGAGCTGATACGTTCTAGGTTTTCCTTGATATCCTTCGCTATCGCAAAAATATCGTCCTTTTCTCCTTTTTCAAGCTCCTCTTCCATTTCCTCCATCAGTTCTTTGCTCACTTCGGAGAAGTTATTGACAAAGTTTAATGGGTTCTGAATTTCATGAGCGATACCGGCTGTCAGCTCACCCAGAGATGCCATTTTTTCAGATTGGATCAATTGAGATTGAGTAGCTTTCAGGTTTTCATGTGAAGCCTCCAATTCGGTGTAGGCTTTTTCGATTTCTCGAGCCTGCTCCAACTCGCGCTCACGAGCTTTTTCCTGCTCCTTTTTGATGACTTGTCGTTTTTGGTATTGACTAAAGGGATAAAAAAGCGAGATAAAAAGTCCAGCATATATCAAATACGCCCACCATGTACGGTACCAGGGGGGAAGTACTGTAAAAGAAAAACTGATGGGATCGGACCATTCACCCGCATCTCCTTCTGCTACGCCAATGTATCGTGCCATCACATTGAAGGTGTAATCGCCTTCTTGGATATTACCGAAAGTGGCATTGGATTTTTTGATCACCGGACTCCAATCCTGATCATAACCTTGAAGGAAGTATCGATACTCAACAAGGTCTGGGAATGCCAATTCATTCGTAGCAAAGTCAAAGTTGACTTGGTTGTTTTTGAAAGGGAGTGTTAGGTTTTGTGGCAAGGCAAAAAACGGAGAAATGCTGTCAAATCTGATTTTGTCAAATTGATTGAGCATCTCCCGACGCTCCCGGTCGCTCAGTGAACGCCCAAAGGCAATGACCTCCTCCGCAAGTTCAGCATTCGATGCAGGTCTAGTCGATCCATCGGCATTTCTGACGGCCTCCAGATTATTCCAAGAGATGGATGCCTCATTGATTTGGATTCCCTTGATGGATACCTCTGGTTTGGTGTCGTTGCGCAATAAAGAGCTGTAATCAAAACTCACCAAAGCCGTTTTGGTACTACCAGTACCGGCCCAGAGTAGGCCACTGGAATCAACAAAAAGGGCGTTCTGTCCATCTGTGAGGTCTTTAGCAGGAAAGCCAAATTGGGAGTTGAATATCTCTAAGCCTGCAAGTGAGTCCAAGGAAGAACTACCTGGAGCAGGAGGATTTATAATGGAAATTCCTCTGCCTGTCCCTATCGCGATTTTACCATTTTGCATTTCAGCGATTTGCAAAACCTTGTCATTGGGTAAGCCATCTTCTGAGGTGAAATTTTCGAAAAGTGACTCCTCGAGTGTTCCATTCAGGAACTTCTCCAGCCGCATTTTGGATATAAAGCTCAGGCCGTGTTGTGTGGCTACCCACAGATTGTCCTGACTATCTCGTTTGACTTTGGAAACTTCGTGGTCTACTAGGCCTTGCTCAGGAGTGAAGCTGATAATTTTTTGCCCATCATACATGCTCAAGCCTCCATCGATGGCAGCAATCCAGATATTACCCAGGTGATCTTCTTCCAGGCCCAAAATCACATCTCCTGCCAGGCCATGACTTGTATTTAGATTGGTGAAGGATTTTCCATCAAAAATACTCAGACCACCTTCATCTGTTCCAAACCAAATTTTTCCGGAGCGATCTTCCAGGATACTATAGACATCATTTCCAGCCAGCCCCTGATCCGTAGAAAAGTTAGTAAATGTGGCTTGTCCTTCCGGAACTAGATTGCCATTGTATCTGCTGACGCCGCCGCCTCCAGTACCCAACCAGAGAAAGCCACTCGAATCCTCAAAAATACTGTTCACATTGGTGGCGGCAAGTCCTTGCTCCACATTGTAAACGGTGAATTTATTTCCATCAAACCGACTAACTCCACCCTCTACAGTACCAAACCATAACACTCCCAAATCGTCTTCAGCGATACTCAAAACTAGGTTTTCACCGAGTCCTTGTCGGGTGGAGAAGGTAGTAAATCCAGCTCCATCAAATCGGCTTACACCTCCACCCTCGGTCGAGAACCAAAGCTTTCCGTTTCGGTCCTCTACCACACTTTGTAGATTATCTTCCGGAAGTCCTTGCGCTCGGCGATAGGTAGTGAATTTTCCATCCTTAAACATACTTGCACCTTCATTGGTCACCGCCCAAATTTCCCCAAATTTGTTTTCGATCAGATCACGTACTACCAGCCCGGCTAGCCCATCTTCTTGGTCATATAGGACAAAATCTTTTCCATCATAGGTGGCCAATCCTTCTCCCATGACACCCATCCAGATCAGCCCCGAACTATCTTGAAAAAGACTTCGAATTCGGTCTCCTGGTAAAGCGTCCTTCGGACCAAAGTTTACAAATGTGTTTCCATCAAATCGACTTAGACCTCCGCCAAATGTTCCTATCCAAAGGAATCCGTCTTCGTCTTCAAGTAGGGCAATAATGTTGTCGCTTGGCAATCCATCGGCTTCAGAAAAAGTTGTGAATTCTTCATTTTCTAATTTCACTAGCCCCCCACCTAAAGTTCCGATCCAAATAGCCCCGAAGGAATCTTCAATCAGATCGTAAATTCCATTCGTTAGCCTACCATCTTCTGTGGAATAATTGGTGAATACTTTCCCGTCAAATTTTGAAACCCCATTTCCTAAGGTTCCAAACCAAATATTGCCTCGTGAATCTTCGATGATACTTAAAACAGAGTTGCCGGCTAGTCCTTGGGCACTGGTATAATTGGTAAAGGTATTTCCGTCAAATCGGCTCACACCCCCGTCGTTGGTTCCAAACCAAAGGTGTCCTCGAGAATCAATCAGGGAGCAATTCACAGCATCCTGAGCCAATCCATCTTCAGTGGTATAAGTTCGAAATTGCGCTAAACCTCCGGTTCCCAACAGAATCGGTTTGCCATCTTTTCCAAGGACTTGTTCTCCAACAGAATTGGTCAAAACTGGGAGCGGAGTACTTAAAGGCGGCTCTAGGACAATTCTTTGCTCGTCTTCAGTACCTGCATAAAGTGTATAGGCCCGAGAAGAGCCAAGTGGAATACGGATGGTAGGAGCCGGCGGGACATCTGTCAATTGGATTATTCTTGGGGAGAGGCTGTCTGGGAGATCAGCCATTAGGGTCACCTTGGGTTCGAGTAAAACTGGTGTTGATTCATTAAGATTGGTATTATCTCTCGATCCGCATGAGGCAACAATGAGCAAAGTCAATCCAAAAATCCCAGAAAAAAAATTCCTATGCATCATGAGTTTTATACTTCATTACGACCCGATATAAGTGTCTATTTGAGACCTATGGGTGACCATGCACCAGGAACTAATCCGTGGGTACTTGATCTAATTCTATTTTCTTGGTTCAAAAATGCCTTCCGTCTCTAAAAAAAAGAATTATATCAAAATTTAGGCATTATTCTGATATAATGGAGAATTACTGCCGATTTAACAGAATAATCTTCTAATAATCTGATGAATGACGCTTTCCTAGTAGATCTAGGTTCAAGTTTATATGCCTATTGAGAAATATTTAGACTTTACAATTCTGAGTAAATCAGTAAATGAAGAAAGTATAAATTTTCGTGATCCATATTTTATTTCTAAATGAAATTCAGGCGACTTAGCCTCAATTTATTTGCCTTTCACTGGAAGAAATATAGAAAACATAGCTCCTCCATTTTCATGATTCTTTAAGCTCAATTTTCCTCCATGAGCTTTGATGATGTCATGAGTGATGCTGAGTCCCAATCCTGTTCCTTCAGTACCCTTTTTTGTGGTAAAGAATGGTTGCATGATTTTGTCTTGGAGCTCCTGTGGCACTCCATACCCATTATCCTGAAAGGTCAAATGAACCCCCTTTTTATCCCGTTCAGTTGTAGCAGTAAATTTTGGAAGGTAGCTCTTTGGGTCTTCATTTTTCAGTCTTTCGCGCATGGCGTCAAATGCATTGTTTGCGATGTTTAGAATCACCCTAGAAAAGTCTTCCATGACCAGATCGGCGCTACCAGCTTGCTCATCTAGCTTGAAATCTAATTCTACATTGATTGGGTTTTTACCAGCCCGCATGCCATGGAATGCTAGATTGACAAACTCATGGACAAGTGAATTGACCGAAACGCTATCTACCTTTCCTGCACTTCCTCGACTGTGCTGCAGCATGGATTTGACGATGCCATCGGCCCGAGTACCATGCTCAAAAACCTTATTTAGATTTCCTTTTACATCTTCGAGAATAGCACGGATTTCATCTGTGTGTTCTGAAGCAGGCATAAGATCTAACTCTTCAAATACCTCTTCGATTAGCTCGCGGCTTAAGTCAGAGAAGTTATTTACAAAGTTAAGTGGATTCTTGATCTCGTGAGCTATTCCTGCGGTTAGCTGGCCAAGACTTGCGAGTTTCTCCTGTTGGATCAGTTGTTCTTGAGCCGACTTCAATTCGGATAAGGCTTTTTCGGCTTTTTCGCGCGCCTTTTTTATTTCCACCAAATCCTGTGCTGCTTTCAGGGCGCTAGCTTCGGCTATTTTGAGATCACTAAATCGGGTGAAGGTAAGATTGAATGCATAGGCAAAGCGCTCGAGAATTTCTAAAGACTCTCTCGGTTGCTCGTCAGGCGAAGCCATTCCTATGAATCCCTTGGCAAAATAAGCGAGATATTGAATTCTTCGGGTCTGGTTTTTTCCATCCTTGAAGGGAATATTGAGGCTTGTGAGGTACTCGATGTATTCTTTAAGTTCTTTCCCTTGAATATCCACCACTGTAGATTTTTCCTTTCTTTTCCATCCATCGTACATTTTCTTGAAGGTGACATTATTCAGCAAGTCTGTGGTATATGCAGTACTGATTTTGCTACCATCCTCTTCTGTGGTCCAGAATTCTGTTTCACTGGAATTATCTTTTATAATTCCGATGTATAGACGGTTTGGTTCGATCCCTAGGTGGATCAATTGTTGGAAAAGGATGGCTGCCGTTTCGGCTAATTCATCCGATTTTTGCATGGCCAAAGTACGGCTTCGGACTCGCTCCAATGCAGTTTCAATTTGGGCTTCCCTTGCCTGAGCTTCTGCTTTTTTCAGGTCCAGGAATCTAGTGTACGTTTGATCAAAGACTTTCGTAAATCGCTTGAAAATGTCATGTGCATCAGGTACTTGTTCATAGGTGATGAACAGAATAAATCCCTGGTTGAATTTACATAGGTGATTAATCTGATAGGTCGGTAGCGAAAGTCCAAGCCTTTCAATTTCGTCAAAAGTGGGCTTCAGGTCCGGGAAGGATTTCATGTACTTATAATGATCCTCCAAGGCTTTACCTCCAAGTTCCTGAACTAACATCGTATCGTCACTCAGAATGAATTCTCTCATCTCATCAAAAGAAGCTTCTCCCCAAAGACGAAGCTGAAATGGGGTTTGAAGGGTGCCTTCACTACTCATGCAACAGGTGGCTGTTTTTTTATCCTTTGCTAGAATATTATACCCACAGCTCCATGCTGGGATACCTAGTGCCTGTATTTCCAAAAAAAGCAAATTTGCAACTTCGGGTAGTTCGGAACTGCTTTGCATACCCATAGTTCGACTACGGATTTTTTCTAATGCAGCCTCGACTTGAGCCTCCTTCGCCTGTGCCTCAGCTTTTTCAAGATCCAAAAAGCGCTGATAGGTGCGGCCAAATTCGCGGGCAAATCGGCTGACAATGCTTTTTTCTTCTTCGGTCGCTTTTCTAGAATGATTGAAACCAAGGTAGCCAAATTGGAAGTGGCCTTGCGCGGTAAATAAACCACCAGGGAAGTCTGTTGGATTTATTTTGTGTCCTTCTGGCAATGCGGCCATTACTTCGGACAGTAAATCCCATAGATAGGGCAGATCCTCCGGGGCGTAATCTATCGTATTGACAGAATTTGGTTCGCAGGTTTTCCATTGTTCGAAAGCCTGCTTCCAAGCCTCAATGGCATGAATGTCGATTAGTTGTTCTGCAACCACCCCATTATCAGCGGTGGTCGTCAGTCGAATACTGAAGGTTTCATTTTCTTCATCAAATAATGTAAGGTGTGTCAATACGGGATTGATCCCAAGAAGATCAAATTGATCGAAGAGCACACAGAGCACATCGGTAAGCTCATCAGTCTGATGCATGGCCATCGCTCTGGCACGGACCCGCTCCAGTGAGGCTTCAATTTGTGCTTCTCGGGCTTGTAATTGCGCCTTTTCAATATCTAGATATCGCTGGTATAAGCGACCAAACTCGCTTCCAAATCTGGCAAGTATTTTTTCTTCTTCTTCGGTGGCTTTTCTTGGCTGATTGATACCGAGGTATCCATATTTACAATTGGCTTGTGTGGTAAATAGACCTTTAGGAAAGTCTTCAGGAAAGATTTGGTATCCCTCCGGCAAGGCGGGAAAAATTCCATCAAATAGGTCCCACAAACCAGGAAGCGTGTCTGGTTTAAATTCCAGCCGTGTAATCGTATCAGGTTTTGCAGACTTGAAGGTTTCTGTGGCGTGAATCCATACAGGTGATGCGTCTAGGGCTACAACCTGTTCCACATCTACCCGTTTGCCTTCTCGACCAGTCATTCGATACGTAAAGGTGTTTTTTTCCAGATCAACCAAAGTGAGATGCGTCCACGCAGTTTCCACTCCCAAAAGATCTAATTGGGCAAACATTAAAGTTAAAACCTCACTTAGCTCATTTGGATGGTGCATGGCCATTGCCCTTGCCCTAATTCGCTCTAGAGATACTTCGATTTGAGCTTCTCTAGCTTGCTTTTGTGCTTTTTCTATATCTAAATAGCGCTGGTATAAACGCCCAAATTCACTCCCAAATCTGCCTAATATTTTTTTCTCTTCGTCTGTAGCTTTTCTTCTTTGATTGATTCCCAGGTATCCAAATTTGCAGTTTGCCTCGGTGGTATGAATACCATTGGGGAAGTCTTCCGGACTCATTTTTGACTCTTCTGGCAGAGAGGAGAAAATTCCGTCAAACAATTCCCAAACTCTCGGCAGGACCTCTGGCAAAAAGTGAATTTGAGTGACAGTTTCTGGATTTTGGGATTTGAACGTTTCTACGGTGTGGGACCAGCTATCCATTGCATCTAGTTGCACCACTTGTTCGGTGTGAACCGGTTTGCCATCCCTGCTTGTCATCCGATAGGTGAAAATGTTCTTGTCGAGATCAATTAAGGTCAAGTGAGTCCAGAGGGCATCTACTCCTAATTGACTCAATTGATCAAACATCAAGGCGAGCACCTCCGTCAATTCCTCTGGATCGTGCATAGCCATTGCTCGAGACCTGATTCGCTCTAATGCTACTTCGATTTGTGCTTCTCTGGACTGTTTTTCAGAACGTTCCAAATCCAGGAATCGCCGATAGGCTTGTTCGAATACGTTGGCAAAACGTTGAATTAATTGGATGATTTCTTCGCTAGGGGCGGTGTGATCGGTAGTGCCAAGGTATCCGTATTCAAAAAGGGCTGAGGTGATGAAGCGTTCTTTTAATTTTTGATCCTTTTTGAAGGGAATCCCTAGCACCTCGCTGCTATATGCAATCCAGTCGTTTAGTTTCTTTCCTTTCAAATCAAAAATCAGAACTTGTTTCTTTTCCTTCCAACCCTTGAATATCTCTTTGACGACCTCTGATTTCTTGGATGACATCAAGAATTTTGTACTGACCTTATGCCCTTCCTGATCGGTTAGCCAAACTTCGAGCAAATCACTCTCCTCATGAGGCATAACGATATTGAAGCGATCTGGTGTCTTGGTCAATTTGCTTATTTCCTCGAAAAGAATCTGGCATACATCCGATAGCTCATTAGAGCTGTGCATTGCCATCGATCTAGCACGTACCCGTTCCAGAGACAATTGGATTTTTGATTCTCGAGCTTGAGCCTCAGCTTTCTGAATGTCAAGGAATCGCTGGTAGACTCTGGTAAATTCCTGACAAAATCTGGAAAGTATATTTTTCTCTTCTTCAGTGGCAGGTCGCTGATGGTCGTAGCCTAAATAACCAAAAGGTGTGTAGCCAGCCATGGAATAGCCTCCTTCTGGGAAATACTCTATCTTCATTCTTTCCTCCTCCAGCATCGCATCAAAGGTTTTAGAAAATATTTCAAAAACCTGTGGAAGGACTTCCTTGGAATAAAAGATGACCTCTACCGAGTCAGATTGGTCATGGATAAACTTATCATAAAGCCCCTGCAACTCTACCATACTATCTACATGGACAACCTGTTTTTGAGGTTGTCTATGTCTTGATTTGCCGGAAGCTCTATAGGTGAGTGTTCTATTCTCCCGATCAAAAAGACTTAAGTATACATTCATAGGATGGATGCCTAGCTGGTCAAATTGTCGGAACAAAACGCTAAGTACTTCATGCAATTCGTCCGAGTTTTTCATAGCCATGGATCGAGCACGCACTCGCTCTAAGGCTAATTGAATTTCCGCTTCCCTAGCTTGGGCTTCTGCCTTCTTTAGATCCAAGAAGCGGGTGTAAGCTTGTTCAAAAACTTTGGTAAAGCGCTGGAGAATTGAGTGGTCTTCTTTAGTGATTTCGGTGTTCTTGGCAATTGCTAGGACTCCATATTTATGATTGCAGTCTAGGACCTCCATTCGATCCATTTTTTTCTTTTTCTGGATCTGATCAAAGCTTGGGTGGCCGGTCATTTTGCTCAGCTCCTGCATTATTTTGTCAACTTCTTTCTTTCCTTTCCAAGACAGGTAAGAAAATTTTTCTCCGGCTCTCCAGCTTTTGATAGAGGTGTCTTCAAACGGTGCTAAAGGAACGATTGCAGTGTAAGGTTCTTCAATCACCCCTTCAACTGGTGAAAACCAACAATTTGAAATCCCTTCGTCCAGAATAAAGATATTTATCCAGACCTGGTAGAATTCTAGCTTCAGTTCAGCAAACTGTGAAAAAAGTACGCTGACTACATTTGCTAGCTCGTCAGTTTTATTCATGGCCAAAGAAGCAGAACGTACCCGCTCAAGAGCGGTCTCTATTTGGGCTTCACGGGCTTGTGCTTCTGCTTTTTGAAGATCTAAGAAGCGAGTATAGGTTTGCTCAAAAACCTTCCCGAATCGATGTAGCAAATCTTCTTCTTCTTTAGTGGGCGGCTCAGAATGTGACTTGCTCAACATCCCAAATTTGTGATTGGCTTCTAAAAATTCTAATCGATCTAATTGAAGGGTTTTTTGACTATGGGTGAAATATTTGGACCCTGTCATCTCATCGCAAGCTTTGTAGAATTGATCCAGTTCTTTTTTACCCGAAATGGTCAAATAGGAAAAGGGCGCCCCTTCTAGCCAACTCTTGATGGTCGTTTTTTCGAAAGGGGCGGTAGGCATTTGAAAATGCTGAGGCTTGTCATAAATTCCTTCTATGGGAGAAAACCATGAATTAAAATAACCCTCCTCCAAGTGTAATATGGTGATCCAAGCCTGAGCAAACGCGACTTTTAATTCTTTTAATTGTTCAAAAAAAACGACAACTACCTTTGCTATGTCTTCTGTACTGTGCATAGCCAATGACGCGGAACGTACTCGCTCAAGAGCGGTTTCTATCTGTGCTTCACGGGTTTGTTTTTCTGCCTTTTGAAGATCCAAATATCGACGATATGCAAGCTGAAAAACTTTTGAAGAGCGATTAAGAAGGTTTCTTGAATGATCATCTGGTTCTTCATATGTAACCATCACTAATGCACCCCCATCAAAATCTGATATTGTCCAAAAAGCTTTCAAATCTTTAAGATTTGTATTCTCAATCTTCTTTTGAAGCATAGCATAGGCTTGTGGGGAATGAATCTTCATGGCATTGAGCCATTCCTGAGCCTTTTTACCCTCATTGACCAACACATAGTTCTGAAGACCCGATTTGTACTTCGACATCATATCCTCCACTATTTCAATTCCTGATTTTGGGAATTTGGCCATTCCTTGGAATAGAATATTCGCGTCTTCAGGTGAACGCATCGCTCCCCAGGATTCAAAATAATTTTCATCCTCTTCATAAAGATGAATCGCACAGACCTCAAGATCCTTTTGGCCTAAATGACCCATTTGCTTTCTTAATTCTAATGCTACGTCTGGTAATTCATCGGAGGAGCGCATTGCAAGGGCTCGAGCTCGTACCCGTTCCAAAGCCGACTCTATTTCCAAGTCGCGGTTTTTGGCTTTGAGCTCTGTAGTTCGTTCTTGAACTTCCTTCTCTAGTTGTTCCATCCTCTGATTCCATTCGTTCACATGCCATGGGTCATTTTCAGAGTCGGATGGGACAGAGCCATGCCAATGAATCACTTTCCAAGAATCATTGTCTAGACACTCTAAAACTGCCGACATTCTAAACGTAAACCTATTTTGAAAGTCCTTTCCCTTAACAGTTACATGAATCATTTCACTGATAAGAGCTGTATCCTCTTTATAGGAAATTCGTCTATGCAAAGGCTGACGTTCAAAATGAAAGTCTAGGTTTAAGTTTTTTGCTTGTTCAATTTGACGAGCAATAAGCCACTCCCAATCTGAAATTGATTTCACGAATTCATCAATCGTTGTACCCCAGCCCATTATATCATTCGCGATAAAATTTGATGCGGTACTATCTATTGGGATATGCATAAAGCACATATCCACAAACGTTTCGAAAGCTTCATTTAAGGCTTGTTCTTTTTCTTTGGTCATCATGCTAAGAAAGTGGGAGTGCTATAGTGAAAAGAGTTCCTTCTTGAGTGCTTTCGAACTGGGTAGTTCCACAATGGGCTTTTATTATATCATAGCTCAGACTCAAGCCCAACCTCGTTCCCGAGCCAGTTGGCTTGGTCGTAAAAAAGGGTTGAAAGATTTTCTCTTTAATGGAAGCGGAGATGCCGGAGCTGTTGTCCTGAATTATAGATATATGCTCTTTCCTTAATTCTGTATCAGGGATATTTTTACTTGACCTCATCTTAATTCAAGACTATTTATACAGCATTTCTTCCGCACCATTCCAATTTTTAGGAGCCCCTTCGGTGAGATATCTTTTTGCGTTTTTAAGAAATACCTTGACCGTATTATCTTCTGGATCTGACTTCAAAACTTTGTTGAAAAGGGTAATTGCATTTTCGAATTGCCTCTGCTGATAAAGTTCCATTGCCATATCGAAATCTCCCAGATTTTCTCTTCTCCTAAAACTGATATTTTCTTGTAAGCCATTCATACACTCTACTACACTGAGGACATTGTTTTTTCCTTTGAGAAGAACTTTGCCTAATCGGCGAAATGTTAAATTAGAAGTGTCTGGGATGCTTTTTACTGTGTCACCACTAAGGAGTAGAGGGGATTGATAGTATTTGGTTAAGCTTTCTATTCGCGAGGCTGTATTCACGGTATCACTGATTGTGGCCGCGTCGAGGCGGTGCTCGTCCCCGGTTATTCCCATAATCAATGGACCAGTATGCATTCCAATCCCAGCATTAATAATGGGAAGCCCTTGTTCTGCACGTTGCCAATTAAGTGTCCGAACTGCTCGCTGCATTTCGACGGAAGCCAAAACTGCGTCTTCTGGCCTATTTGGAAAAATGGCCATAATCGAATCACCTAAATATTGATTTATAAACCCATTATGTTGGCGAATAATAGGTCCAAGGATTTCATTGAATGAGGAGACAAATCTAAAATTCTCCTCAGGGCTCATTTGCTCTGAAAGTGTTGTGAAGTCTCGGATATCTGTAAAAAGGACCGTAACTATTTTTTCAACCTGATCACCCAGCCTTACATCAGTGATATTTTCCTTTCCTAACGAAGAAATAAATTCATTAGGAACAAATTTTTTGATGACTTCATTGATCCGTTGCATGGCTTCCTCTCTCATCTTTATCTCTGTAAGATTTTTCTCGAAAAGAAGGGCTGATTCAATTGCAGAGGAAGACTGCAAGGCGAGGGTGACTAACAGTTTTAGATGTGCCGCTGTAAATTGGTCAAGTTGAGTTCCAGCCAAAACAATAGCTCCCAAAATCCGATCTTTTCCCTTTAGGGTGGCATAGATTAAGCTAGTCACTTTTGAAGCCACCAGTCCCAGTTTTTTTATTTCTTCGATATCCGTGATAATTCCGGATTGCCCAGTATGCCCTATTTGAAGAAGAAAAGCCGTGTTTTTTGCCATCAATTCCGAATCAAACAAGTCATCTCCTGAGACGGCTGGGACTCCAAGTGTCTTATCCTGTTCATCCCAAAGGGTAATAATTCCGGCATCCGCTGGAATGGAATTGGTAGAATGGGCAAGTGTAATCTCTGCAATAGCATGTGTGGAAATAGCCTCGCCTAAGCTTTCGGCAAAGCCATAAATAATGTTGAGCTCTTGATAAAGGTGAAGGACTTCCGCTCCTAATTTTCTTTTTTCTGATTCTTTAGTAATCAGCATGTTTAGCACATCCCATACCTGATTGAGCACATTACTTTTGCTCCAGACACGTGCGACAATAGCATCTCCAGTAATCAAGGGAATACTCAATGAGTTATGTAAAAGGTCTGGGTTGCCATAAACTACTTTTCCAGAAGGATCGGAAATACAAATCTCGGTCTTATTATGAGTACACCAATTATCTAACCATAGCCTGAGTGTGTCTTCTTTCCTCAGAATAGCTTTAATTGAAATTTTTGCCATGGTTAATATTCAGTTTCTGTTTAGGCTATTTTAGTTATAGACTAAGGTAATTGGAGTACATCACGTGCTTTTTCTAGCAATAACTCTGGATCGAATGGCTTGGTCATATAAATATCTGCTCCTACATCAAGGCCTTTTTGGCGGTCAGATTCTTGACCTTTTGCCGTTAGCAAAACAATATAGATTTGGGATAGCCCCATTTCCTGTTTTACTCTTCGGCAAACTTCCATGCCGTTGAGTTTTGGCATCATCACATCCAAAAAAATGAGATCTGGTTTTTCTTCCTTTATAACTTCTAGGGCCATTTCTCCATTTTCTGCGGTATAAAACTCCACTCCTTCATCTTCTAGCTCTTCTAGTGACTGCTCTATGAGCATGCGGATGTGAGCTTCATCATCGACAATTAATATTTTTAGAGACATACAAAAATGTGGGTTAACATATTTAGTTTAAAAGATTTGATTTATTGGTAAATAAAGAATAATACGTTTTCTAGTCCCTTTTCAAAGCGAAGGGTTTGAATGATTTCATCATTTGATGAGAGAATTGAATTGAGGATAATAATATCTGGCAGGGTCTCTTTTGCCTTCTCCACAAGTTCTTTCCCGTCTGATTCTACCACTTGATAGCCTTTGGTCTGGAGAACATCTGTTAAGGTTCTGATCGCAGCTGAATCCTCATCCACGACCATCACTTTCTTTTTCGACTTCCCTTGATTTAGCAAATCGCTTATGTCTTCAAATAATTGATTGGTATCGATGGGCTTTGTTAAATACCTGTCTACACCAATTCTAAATCCTCTCGCTTTGTCCTGTACAATGGATAAAATGATAATTGGGATATCCATTGTCTGAGGGTCATTTTTCAGAATGGCTGCGACATCAAAACCATTAATCTCAGGCATCATGATATCAAGAATAACCAAATCGGGCCTATTCTCTCGAATGGATTCAATTGCCTCCTTTCCATTGCTGGCCTCTGAGGTGAGGTAACCAGCATCCGCCAATTCTTGGCTCAGTAAAGAGCGGATCGATTGTTCATCGTCTACAATTAAGATATGCGCATTTTTTTTGACAGACTTCAGCTTAGAGAAGACCATTTTGTTCTTCAATTGATCCACCAATTCGTTGAGATGAATCGGAGCTGCGTAATTTGTTTTACCTGCTGTACTTTTTATTGGCAAGGCAAAAGAAAAATTACTTCCTTCACCCACTTTGCTTTCAAGCCAAATCCTACCTCCATGATGCTCGATGATCTCCTTACAAATAGGAAGCCCTAATCCAGTTCCTTTCGGTTTGTCAGTGAGTGTATCCCCACCGATTTGTTTAAACTGTTCAAAAACAGCGGTAAAATCTTCTTGGGCAATCCCCATTCCTGTGTCAATAATGCTAGTTATGATTTCATTGCCCTGACGTTTAATTCGACAAGTCACCCCTCCTTTTTCTGTAAACTTTACAGCATTGGAAATAAGATTAATCACTACTTGAATCAACTTATTATTATCACCACTAATTCCGGGAAGATTTTTTTCAAAATCACGGGTTAGCTTGAGTTTATTTGATCCAAAAAGAGAATTTGTGGCGGCGATAGCCCGTTCAACAACTTCTGGAAGATGAACCTCTTCTTCACTCCAATCCATCTTTCCGGCCTCAATTTTTGCAAGATCAAGGACATCATTGATTAGTGTGGTGAGACGTTCTCCCTCAGAAATGACAACATTGAGATTTTGAGACACTTGGCTTAAAGCCCTTCCAGTTTTCGGGTCTTTCTGATCTACTAGTGGGAATATTTTTTCTTCGAGTCTCTTTTGTATGATTTTAGCAAAACCCAATACCGAGGTCAGCGGGGTCCGTAGCTCATGGCTTACTGTGGAAAGAAACGCACTCTTAGCCTCATTGGCTTGTTCTGCAGCTTGTTTTGAAGCCACCACTTCTTCAAATAGTTGAGCTTTATTGATGGCTACTCCAACAGAAGAGGCGATAGTTGACAATAAGCTGGAATCACTCTCATCGAAGCGGTTTTCTAGCTCAGTACTTTGAACACTAAGTACACCAATCGCTTTTTCACCCTGAAATATTGGTACTCCCAGATAAGATGCAGAGGGCATTCCAAGGTGACTTGCACCCATCGCAACTGTCATTTCCTCCACATCTCGATTAATAAGCAAAGGTTTTCCAGAGTTTAATATCTTGGACGTTAGGCCTTCTCCAAGTTTCTGCGGAGGCATTTCATCTCCATAACGATAAGGAAAATTGATCATAGCACTTGACTCATCTAAAAGGGCCAAGTAGACAATATTGGCATTAAATAATTCTTTCATTTGATCCCCAACCAAATGAATGATTTCATCAAGGGAAAGCTGCGATGCAAGGGCCTGCGTAACTCGATTCACAGCTGACAATTCGTTGGCTTGTTGTTTTGATTCCTCAAGTAGTCGGTTAGTCTCATCGAATAGCCGAGTGTTTTCTAGTGCCACACCCATGCTGTTGGTGATTGTAACCAAGAGGTTCACTTCGGCGTCACTGAATGCTCTTTCATGGTCTAGGTTTTGAAGGCTGACGGATCCACGTACCGTCTGTCCGATGATGATTGGTACAAAAACAGCCGATTTGGGAGTGTGTCCCATTGTGAATCCTTTACTTCCAAATTTTTGGGCTGTACTGGTATAGTTTTCGTTAATGACAAGCGGTTTTTTGGACTCAATGATCTGTTGGTTCGCCCAATTTATTGGACGTGGGTCACTATATTGTCTCACATCCCGTTCGATGGAATAATGCCAAATTTCTTGATGAGTGCTGTGATCAAAGGAGCGTAGGACTACAGTTTGGGTATCAAATAACTCGTTCAGTTTTTCACCAACTAATTCATAGATTCCTTCCGTGTGAATCTCTTTAACCAACCCATTTTGCACCCCATTCAATACAGCAAGTTCAGAGACCCGTTGACTCAGTTCTTGAGTCCTGTCTGCCACAGTTTTTTCTAGTAATTCCTGTTTCTCACGAAGTTGACTCAGTCTCCATTTCAGAATCAAACGAACTAAAATTATGACTGCCAGGGCGTAAATCAAGTATGCCCACCAGGTATTATACCAAGGAGGGGTGATAGAAAAAGTATAAGATGCCTCTTCGCTTATATCATTAAAGACATTTTTCGCACGAACTCGGAAGGTGTAGGTGCCTGGTGAAAGATTGGTGTATTCTTTATACACACTTCTATTCCAATCTGACCAGTCAGATTCAAATCCCTCTAAGAATGTCTGATAAGTAGTTCTTTGTTCTTGCTGGTAAAATTGCGCGGCGTAAGTAAAGCGCACAGAGTTTTGTGAATAGGATAAATCCTGATCAGCTTCTTTTTTTAGATGATTCAAGGTGTCTGAACCAGCATAGATTGCTCTCATCATCACTGGAAAGTCTTCCTTGGATACAGAAGAGATGGAGCGATCATATCGAAGCAAACCCTGGCCACTTCCCAGCCACAAGATTCCATCATCTTCAGAATAGAGTCCGTTTACACTTGGCCAAGGATAATCGTTGAAGAGGTTTTCTTCTAAGGTATAGGTGTTGTTTGGTCCAGGGATGGCTAGTCTTAGCCTATTGCCAATAGTAATCCAAACTTGACCTTGGGAGTCCTCTATCATAAAAAAGCCTTCAGAAAGACCCAGGTTATCTGGGATCATCCCAAATCGGTCATCTGGGACTATGGACTCTTTTGCTGGATCATAGCGTAAGGATGCCCCGAAGGAAGGGAAAAAGATTTCACCAGCAATTGCACCCAAATATCCAGGAGAATTAACCAAACCTTCTTCAATACCAAACTCCTTGATTTTAAAGTCACTGACTATTGGGAGGTCATTTTCATCATAGGCAGGCGTAATTCGGTAGGCCATATTTGTTTGAGTTCCTCCCCAAAGGGTTCCATCCTCACTTTCGGCTATGGTCCAAATCGTGTTGGACATTCCCTCCAAATCGGCAAATTTTTCCCAGAAATTTCCTTTTCTAGCGTAAATTCTTAATCCACCTGGGATGGATATATATAAAAGGTTTGGATGGCTAGGTGAGATCATCAGATCCTGACCCCCACTTGTATTCGGGTCAATCGGAATAATTTTGCCATCTCGGATCAACGAGAAGACTTCTCCTGGGACAATTAAATCATCTCCATCTACTATCAGATTCCAAATCTGGATATTACCAATTTCAGGAATTGGGACAAATTTTTTCGTTTTCTGGTCATATTTATAAAGACCAATAGAAGAGCTCACGTACAATTGTCCGCCAGCTCGAGTAATTGCATAAATGGTTGAGTTTATGCCTTGATTTTTGGTAAAAGTACTGATCGGAGAATTGAGTTCTAGCTTTGAAATCCCGTTGTCTAACCCAACCCAAACAGTTTGGTCTTGGTCTACAAAGACCGAATACACCGAAGGATCTTGAAGACCTTGATCAGCAGAAAGGATATTTAGTAATTTTCCTTCTTGGCTGACGACCGCAAGACCCATTCCAATCATTGAAGCTACTAGATTGCCATTGGGTAGAAGAGCACTTTTGTAAAGTAAATTAGTTCCAGTATATGCATTAAGCTCACTGTCAAAAATCTCGAACTTTTCACCATCGTACTTGTAAAACTCTTGGTAAAAGCGACCCGTTAAAAACTGCTTTTGGCCAGTTTCGGGATTGTCTACGTGTTCTACTAAAGTGAAAAGACGGTCTCCTGCAACCACTTCACTTCCATCTATGAATTCAAGTTCCCCATCGACCATCTTATAAAGACCTTGTTCTATGTCATGGACTATATATTCCCCGTGAATCATATAACCATGTGAAAAGGTGCCTTGAGCAGGATATGTCTTGAGATCAAATTCTTCTTGATCTAAGTCATAATCTAAGCGAAAAATATATTCTCTTGCCTGAAAATAAAGGTACTTTCCGTCAAATTGGACAGACCAAAACTCTTCGAAATCGCGCTTGTCTTCTGGAATAAGATACTTTAAAGACTCAATTACACGATTGCCAAATTTGTTTCTCTTGAGGTAGCCGAAGCTTCCTCCGGCCACATAAAATATGACTCCATTATCATCCTTTACCAGTCCTCTGGTAGAGGCGCCAGTAGGGTAATCAGGATTTCGGATTTGTCGCCAATTGATCCCATCGAATTCCATGATTTCTGTAGATGTCCCAAAATACATCATTTGGTCATCACTTTGAATGATTGACCAAACCTGCCCATTTCCTCCGTATTCTGAGGTAGGGTAATTGGTAATCAAAGGAACTCCAATTTCTGCACTAGGTTGAGAAAAGGACTGGCTTGAATACAAAAGCAGAACCCCTAAAAACCAATACAACGAATTCCTCTTTGTGATGTTAAAAAAAGATCGGCTTAGCCACGTCATAGTATTATTTTTAGATAATTATAAAAAAATGGAGTAGGAATGTAATAAATAAATACCCAAAGTCCTACCAAAGATTATCCTCTTCTATGCAAGACTAATAGGCAGATTTTTGAACTTATCGTGATTCAAACAAAACGTAAAATCAGCTTGAACTCAGTTCCTCCCTCACTAGTAAGTGGGCTTTCTACTTTTAATTCACCCCCATGTGCCTTCACTATATCATAGCTCAGGCTCAAGCCCAACCCCGTTCCCGAGCCAGTTGGCTTGGTCGTAAAAAAGGGTTGAAAGATTTTTTGCTTGATTTGTTTTGGGATTCCCGGGCCATTGTCTTTTATGGAGATCTCAATTCCTTTTTCAGTTTTCTTCGAACCGACAATTACTTGGGGTTTGTAGTCTTCAATGCTTTTTTTTGCTTGTTCATTTACCGCGTAAAAGGCATTATTTACTAGGTTTAAAATAACCCTTCCAATATCTGCCGCAACCACATTTACCTTGGGTAAATCGGGGTCTAGTTCTAATTTGAAGTCAGAATTAAAATCTTCATCTTTTGCACGGAAACCGTGTGAGGAAAGTCGAACAAATTCCTCTACAAGTACATTCAAATTGGTTGGGCCTTTTTTCCCTTTGTTGGTTCTGCTATGCTCGAGCATTCCTCTAACAATGGCCCCCGCCCGTTTACCATGTTGATTGATTCTTGTGAGGTTTTCTTTGAGGTCATCTTTAATAGCATTGACCTCTGACCAATCCTGTTTTTCAATCTCTTCCCCGAGTTCCTCCAAAAGCTCCTTACTTACCTCAGAGAAGTTGTTTACAAAATTTAAGGGATTTTGAATTTCATGGGCAATCCCTGCTGTCAACTCTCCCAGGCTAGCCATTTTTTCTGATTGAATCAACTGGGCTTGAGTGGACTTAAGATCTTCAAGGGATTTATTTAGCTGTCTGGTTCTATGTTGTACTTTTTCGTCAAGAATCCTATTTTCTTTCTTAAGATAAAAGGCCCTGATCTGCACGATTGCATAGATCAAAGAAGTGATGATAAATGAATAAATAAGATAGGCCCACCAGGTTCTATACCATGGTGGCAAAATCAAAAAAGAGTAGCTTGCCGGACTTCCTTCTACGCCATGTATGTTGCTCGATTTCACAAGAAAAGTGTACTCGCCAGGAGAAAGATTGGTATATGACTTGACAGTCTCTAATGACCAAGGAGACCAGTTTTCATCAAAGCCTTCTAGAAATGTGGAAAACTGATTTGCACCTTTTCGTTCATAGCTGGTCGCGGAAAATCTGAATTTAATCTGATTGTTTTTAAATAGTAATTCTGGGACATCAAGACTCTGTTCATCTCCTCCAAAATAAATTGTGGAATCGTTCACGGTGGCCACATTTCTGATAAGCGTCGAAAAGGATTGAGAATCTTTTTCTTGGTTGCTAAAATCATATTTGATAAATCCCTCACCTGATGCAAACCAAGTGACACCATTTTCTTCGGTAAAATAGGCGTAGATCGCTTCGTCTGAAATACGCCTTAATGGGAAGGAAGTCCATGTCCAATTTTCATTTTTGAATTCGCCAACCGTAATTTTTTGCTTATTTCCCATCCAGATCCGGCCCAAGAAATCTTGCTTTACGGGTACATAATCGAAGATCGCTCCGATGGAATAAAAATTGGAAATAACTGGATCTGAGAGGTTAGCTTCAAATCTTTTCTTTTGGTCATCAAATCGATAGATACTATCAGTTGTGATGATATAAACATTCTCATTGATTTTCTTCACAAAAGCAATCCCGTCTTGTAGTCCATCTTTTTGATCAAAATTTTCAATAAGCGGTGCTTCTATTTGGTTTGGGCCTTGCGGGAAATTCACTTTGAATACCCCATTTGAAAAAGTACCCATCCAAACAT
This sequence comes from Algoriphagus namhaensis, assembly GCF_042649705.1. Lineage (NCBI taxonomy): Bacteria > Pseudomonadati > Bacteroidota > Cytophagia > Cytophagales > Cyclobacteriaceae > Algoriphagus > Algoriphagus namhaensis. The sequence continues at coordinate 678,839 of NZ_JBHRZS010000006.1, read as the reverse complement.
TTCCGGCTGGGTCTTCCACAAGTGAAGTAGCTTGATCAGATACTTCTAAAATCTGCCTTTCTGCAATCCAGTCTTCTTTTTCTTTGACAACGGACCATATTCCGCTATTGACGCCTAAAAAAACCCGATTTGGATTTAATTTCGATTGAACCAATTCATTCACAATAAACTCATTCCCAATCGTCTTTTTAATAGGGATTAATTTGTCCAATTCGATCTGATATAAGCCGTCTGAAGTCCCGACTAACAAATCATCATCCACTTCTAAAAAATCCCAGGATTGGATGTTGAACTCACTCAGGTGATTAAAAACAGAAGTTTTGGGATCAAGAGTATAAATGCCATCGGCAGTGGAGGCGTAGATGAGCCCCTTAAAACGAATGATGTCATGAGAATAGGACGTGATATTACTTCTATAATCGAAATAACTAACAGGCGTCTCGTAATCTATTCTTGAAATTCCATTTTCGGTTCCTAACCATATTCCCCCCGCTTGATCTTGGAAGGAGAAATAAACCGTATTATTTATGATCCCTATGTTTTGGTTGTATTGTGCAATTTTTCTCCCTTCCTTATCGATAATAATTGCACCACCATTCAGTGTCCCCAGAAGGAAATGTCCATCCCGAAGTACCGTGCCCGGTAGATATAGAACATTATCCTTTATAAATTGATCAACTTCTGTTTTGAATGGCTCAAAGCTGATCCCATCATACTTAAAAAATCCTTTCGATCGAGTAACAATTAAGAGTACACCAGGTTCATCGGGAAATGGCAAAATGGAATAGATTCGTTCGTTTTCAAATTGTTCACCGCCTTCTAAAAGACTTAGAGATCCATTTTTCAACACTTTCAATCCTACTCCCCATTCGCGGATATAAATTGTGTCATTTGCTTTAAACAAGACATGAAAGCCGTTTTTTGATGGAATGACCTCAAATTCCTTTTTTTCAATATCCCAGATCAACAAATATTTTTCACTATTGAAATAGACCTTTCCTTGATTAAAATAGGTTTCAGTCACATTTGAGAAGTCCTGATTTTCTTCAGGGAGATGGTCAAGCAAGGAGTAAAAAGTCAGCTTTCCTTGAGAATCCGAAGCGAAATACCCTAGGTCCCCTTGAGCACCTACAAATAATTTCCCATCACTGCTAAAATCCATTCCGAGAATCCCGGACTTATTGGGCACCGTGTGCAATTGCCAAGTATTCCCATCAAACTCTAGTAAGCCATCCGTATTGCCTACATAAATTATTCCTCTTTTATCTTGTGCAAAAATCCAATTTTGGCGAAAGGCATCATATTCTTTTGGACTGTAATTTGTGATCGCAGGGAACCCTTTTTCCAACTGGTTTTGAGCCAAAACCTCCGTTGAAATCAAAGTAATCCAAACAATTAAATACAGCAGTTTTTTCATAACCTGAAATTCATATTCAGCTAGCTATTGGGTAAGACCAGAATTATTTTTGCCCCCTGACCAATTATAGATTCTGCTATTATTTCCCCTCCATGTGCTTTTATGATATCATAAGATAAGGATAATCCCAATCCCGTTCCAGAGCCTGTCGGTTTGGTGGTGAAGAAGGGCTGGAAAATTTTCTCTTTGATGGAGTCAGGGATGCCAGTGCCGTTGTCTTGAACGGAGAGTTCGATTCCTCTTTCAGTTTTCTTAGAACTGACGATTACTTCTGGTGAATAGTCGTCTGTAGCAGATTTCGCTTTTTCGTGAACGGCGTAAAAAGCATTATTGATCAGGTTAAGCAGAACTTTTCCGATATCCTGTGGAATCACTGAAATCTCGGGTAGATCAGAAGCCAGATCTGTTTTCCATTCGCATTTGAAATTGGGTTGTTTTGCTAAAAATGATTGGTAACTCAATCGCAAGAATTCATCTGCTAGTGCATTGAGGTTGGTGAGTTCCTTCTGGCCTGAGCCTCTTTTGCTATGTTCAAGCATACCCTTGACAATGGCATCAGCCCGCTTGCCATGGAAGGTGATTTTATTCAAGTTCTCTTTAATATCTGCGGATATTGCTTTCGCTTCTTCCTTATCGCCTTTTTCGATTTCCTCATCCAACTCCTCTATCATCTCGCTACTTACTTCTGAGAAGTTATTGACGAAGTTCAATGGGTTCTGAATTTCATGGGCAATGCCTGCGGTCAGCTCACCAAGTGAGGCCATTTTTTCGGATTGGATCAGTTGGGCTTGGGTGGATTTGAGTTGGTTGTAAGCACCCTCAATTTGGATCTTGGCCTTATGTTTTGTTCTATTGTTTCTATAGAGAAAAGAGGCAATTATCAAAAGAATTAATAAACTCCCCATGAAAATGTAAGTCCTTAATTTTGATCTAAATTCTTGATTAGATCTTTCGATTTCGGCTTGTCGTTGAAGCTCATCAAAACTTATCAAATCCTCAAATCCAGTCATTCTATTTATGTATTCAAGACTGTCCCTGAATTCTATTGCTAGTTTACTGTATTCTAGAGCTTTGGAAGGATTGCTTTCTTTGTAATAGTCTGAAAAGAAAATAGCACTTTCTGAAATGGTTTGATATTGTTTATTGATAAGTGCTATGTCTAATGATTCTTCTGCATAAAATAAAGCCGAATCAGGTTGGTTTTTTAGGGTATAGATCTCAGCAATTCGTCGCATTATACTTGCACTTTTAAACTCCCGCTCTAAGAAAGAATCGCTGAGTTTGAAATAAAAAAGAGCAGAGTCAATATTTTCAACAGAGTTGTGAACATCACCTAGTCTGGAGTAAACAAATCTTTTAACAAATCCCACATCACGAGATTCAGCGAGCTGTTTTGCTTTATAGCTGTAAATAAAAGCAGAATCGATATTCCTTAATCCAATATGAGTTATAGCTAAATGTGCATGAACGATAGTGTAAAAATTCTTATTGTTTACTTTATCAAATTCCTCAACTGCCTGTAAATAGTATTCTCTGGAGTCCTCAAATTTTTCACTGTATTGCATAATTCTACCCAGATTCATCAAAAACTGACCTCTCATTTCTGACCCATATTCTTCTGCTTTACGAAGCCCTTCCAGATTTATACGATAGGCGGTTATAGAATTCCCTAATGCGTGGTAAGACAGGGCTAAAAAATGAAGAGATGACATTTCTTGCTCTTTATCCCCTATTTCTTGAGCGAGCCTAAGACCCTTTAACGCATAGTAGATTCCTGAATCCGACCGATTGAACTTATGGTGATTTGCTAAATCGTTTAAGGTCTTTATCCTTAGGGAATCAGAATCTGTTGTATTTAAAATTCTAAATCGCTCGAAATAGTAATCATTCTCCATTGGAGGCAGGCTGTCTTGACTTATCCCATGAAAAGATATGAGTACAGCAATAATAAGAATTGATAGTTTTTTCATGTTGCTGGTATGACCAATGTAAAAATTGTTTCTCCTCCGTTTTTGCTGCTGACTTTCAATTCCCCTCCATGTGCCTTCACAATATCATAGCTCAACGACAAACCCAAGCCCGTTCCCGAACCTGTCGGTTTGGTCGTAAAGAATGGCTGGAAGATTTTTTCTTTGATAGAGTCGGGGATGCCCGGGCCGTTGTCTTGGACAAAGAGCTCAATTCCTTTTTCAGTTTTCTTGGAACGGACAATTACCTCTGGCGAATAGTCGTGTGTAGCGGATTTTGCTTTTTCGTGCACGGCATAAAATGCATTATTTACCAAGTTTAGAATGACCCGACCGATGTCAGAAGCGACAAGATTTACTTTAGGAAGTTGTGGATCGAGCTCTAATTTGAAGTCAGCGTTAAATGACTTGTCCTTTGCACGAAGCCCATGATAGGAGAGCCTGACAAATTCGTCTGCTAAGGCATTTAAGTCAGTAGGAGCTTTTTCACCTTTATTTATTCGACTATGCTCAAGCATGCCCTTCACAATGGCATCGGCTCGCTTTCCATGGTGATTGATTTTTATGAGGTTGTCTCTAAGGTCTTGGGCAATAAATTTTGCCTCTTCAATATCCCCTTTTTCCAATTCCTCATTCATTTCCTCAACCAATTCCCCACTCACTTCAGAAAAGTTATTGACGAAGTTCAGTGGATTCTGGATCTCATGGGCGATACCAGCGGTTAGCTCTCCAAGTGAGGCCATCTTTTCGGATTGGATCAGTTGGGCTTGGGTGGATTTCAATTCGCTAAGTGTTTGCTCAATTTGAGATTTGGCATCTTCTAGTTGTTTGAAATCCTCGTATCGGGCATAGGCCACAGAGAAGGCATCTGCCAAATTCTGAACTAGTTCAATTTGAGCCGGAGATAAATCCTCCTTACTTCCCACATACAACATACCCTGGGGAAAAGGAATAAACTGCAATGTCAAGGACTCAGGTGGAGCTTCGCCTCCTTGGTAGGTTTTGACATTCTGGATTTGATGCTCAGCCAATAGCGTTTTCGAAAAAGCAAGGAATTCTTCTTGGTTCCAATGATCAACGTAAGGCTCTTGTTTTCGCCAATACTTCACTCCATTTGTACTGATGTTGTTACTGTCAAAATCGAGATTAAGAGCGGCCAAAGGTTTTCCATCCGGTGTGGACAAATAGAATCGGACTTTTTCTTCTTTTTCATCTACGATCATCAATCCGCAACGGAAGAAGGGAACACCTAGAGTTAGTAGCTCTCTCCAAATCAAAGGAGTAATCCTCTGAAGATCCTCGGTATTTCGCATGGAGGCGATTTCTGCTCTGACACGATCTAGGGAAGATTGCTTGATGGCCTCCAAAGTCCTCTTTTCTGCTTTCTGCAAATCTTCTACTCGAGTATAAGTGAAGTCAACCACCTTGGCAAACCGCTCGAGGATAGAGGATCCCTCTTTGGAAAGCGGTTGGTCACTGCCTACCAACACAGCACCTTGGCTTAAGAATGCTAAAGAGAATACGGTGCGTTTTATAGGAAAAACAAGTTCCTTCAACTGGTTTAAATTGGAACCGGTCATATGTTTATCGAAAAGCTTATCGAAGCTTTTTTTGTCTTCCCCTTCTAAAACATAGCTGGTGTATTTCAGCCCTTTTTGAAATGCATTCTTGTGATGCTCATTAAAGGGATGATTAAAATAAGGGCCGGAGAATTCAAAATCCAGTAGATTTTTACCTGAACCCACGTAGATCCATGACTTCCAGGAATCAAAATTATTCCCAAAAAGTAATATTTCACATAGTCTAGTTTCTACATCAAGAGCGTTGAGGTTCTCAATCATAACCCTCACGACTTCTTTCAAATGGCTACTTTTTTGCATAGCCATGGCCGAAGATCTGACTCGCTCTAGCGCAGCCTCGATCTGTGACTCTCGCGCCTGCGCTTCTGCTTTTTTAAGATCTAAGAAGCGGGTGTAGGCCTGATCGAAGATCGCAGAGAATCGGTCTAGAACATCCATTTCGGCTTCCGTGAAAATGGAGCCCTCATAACGATAGATGATTATTGCAGCGTGACTTTTACTGCTCATGCCCACCATTAATGCAGGCTTATTCAGTGAGTATTGTTGTAACTCGACTGGCATCCGTCCAAAGTCGGAATGCTTAAACATGTACCGCAACCAGTTATTTTTGACCTTTTTAGAGAATTTTTTATTGAGGGATTTTTTGTGGCCTCTAATTACGGAGGCGACTTCTTTTCCCATAATATTCTCTTCATAAAATGGGACTTTTATACATGTCGAATAGGCTCGAGTAGTATTTTGAATCCAAACTTTATAGTGCTTCGGGTCTTCTTTTTCTAGAATGTTAATCGCTGCTGAATCAATCGGAATACTGAGATCCTGGATCCTTTCAAAAACTAAATTAATTACCTCTTGTAATTCCTCACTGCTGTGCATAGCGAGTGATCTGGACCTTATCTTTTCTAGGGAAGCCTCAATCTGTGATTCCCGAGCCTGCGCTTCTACTTTTTGGAGATCAAGAAAGCGGGTATAGGTCTGTTCGAAGACTTTAGAGAAGCGATTTAAAATGCTAATTTTTTCTTGTGTTAATGATTCAGATCCAATAATCTCCAGCATTCCATACTTATTGAAAGCATCAGAAATAACCATCCTCGCAGGATCTAGCATCTCTTTTTTGAACTCTGAAGGCATTCGCTTGAAGTCACTATTTTCAAGGCACCACTCCGCATATTGAATTTTTAGCTTCCCCTCAAAATAGAATTCTCGGAAAGTAGTATCATTCTTCCATTCCTTAAGCAAATCAGTAAAATAGGGGTGATCTACATAAGGGATTTTGTAGCTCTCCGGGAATTCACTTTTGGAAAATCCTGTCATCCAATGCTCTGCCGCCAGATCTTTATCAAAAATGATTAATGCACTTCCTGGCGCATCGAATCCTAAAAGTTGCAATTGGTTGAAAATTGTACCAATTACCTCGCGAAGCTCTTCACTTTTGTGCATTGCCATCATTTTGGCTCTGACCCTTTCTAGAGCAACTTCAATTTCTGCTTCTCGCGCCTGGGCTTCTGCTTTTTTAAGATCTAAGAAGCGGGTATAGGTCTGTTCGAAGACTTTTGCGAAGCGTGTAAAAATATCATGGTTTTCAGAACATGGTTCGACAGTGGCAAAAACAAAAAAGCCATAGGAAAAATACGCCAAATGGAAGTAAATCCTATCTGGCGGCACTAGCTCTTCAAATATTTTTTGCTGAGGGATCATCTTTGCCATGTTTTGAAAGTGATTTTTCAACTCATCGCCCTCCATCAATTCGATAATTAGCTTTTTCCCCGATTTCCAGCCTTCATACATCTTGACCAAAAGTTGATCCTCACTGTGATCAATTAGGGTTCTTGGCATTTGACCATCGACGGGGTCTCCTATCCAAGTTTCTGAAATAGGCTTATTTGGGTCAGTGATATGAATTCCAGCAGCAAAAATCTCAACTCCAAGATCCCGTACCTGCTGAAGGATGACAGCATTCAACTCAATCAGCTCTTCACTTTTATGCATGGCCATTGTTCTCGCTCGAACTCGCTCCAGCGCCAATTGAATTTGTGATTCTCTCGCCTGATTCTCTGCATTTTTTAGGTCAACAAAACGTCGATAGGCTAAGCCAAATACGTCCGCGAAGCGCCGTAATAACTGATGGGTTTCAGCATCTGGTCTCTGAAAAGTGGTCATCAAAAGTGAGCCACCCTTAAAATCAGAAACAGTCCAGTATGACCTGTAATCTTCGGGAGCAAAATCCTTGTAGGTGTTTTTAATAAGTTGATGGGTTTCGGGAGCAATTTCCTTAAGCATTTCGAGGAAACCAGTCATCTTTTCTCCTTCATTCACCACCACATAATCCTCCTCAGGACCATTATATCGAGCAATTAACTCTTCCAATACGGACACCCCTTTTTTGGGAAAGCGGTTTTGGCTTTGGAGGATTTCGGATTCACTATTTGGAGAAAGTGAGGCAGCCCAGGACACCAAATAGTCTGGACTTTCATCATAAAGATGAATTGCGCATGTTTCTAGGTCTTTATAATCAAGCTGGCCAATTTGCTTCCTTAGCTCCTCTGCTACACGATGTAAATCCTCGGAAGAATGCATGGCCATTGCTGTACTTCGCACCCTTTCCAAAGCAGCTTCTATTTGTGCTTCTCGTGCCTGAGCTTCCGCTTTTTGGAGGTCTAGGAATCGGGTATAGGTTTGTTCGAAGACCTTTCCAAACCTTTGAAAAATGTCCCGAGCTTCTGGAACAGCTTCAAATGAAACAAACATCAAACTTACTTCCTGGCCAAAAATAAAATGGTGATATTGATGGGAGGGGAATTGAAATCCATCTCTTAAGATGATCTCATACTGTTTTTCGTCACCAAATCTCGTGAGTGTAAGATACATCTGTCGAAGGGGCTCTCCCTCAGCATATTGTAGAAAGTAATCCATTCCACTTTTCCTCGCATCACTTACTTCTTTCAATACTGGATCCTGTTGGGTATCTACCGTGTAGGGTTTGATAAAGCCTCCTTTGGGACTTGTGATGTAATCCGTATAATAGTTATTGTCTTTGCTCCAAACGTTAAAGCCTGCTGTCCAGACTTTTATACCCATTTCGCTAACTTGGTTGAAAAGTAAGGCTGCCACATCCGTAAGCTCCTCACTTTTTTGCATGGCCATAGTCCTGCTTCGGACTCTTTCCAAAGCAGCCTCAATTTGTGATTCCTTTGCTTGGGCCTCTGCTCTTTGGAGATCTAGGAATCGGGTATATGCTTGGTCAAAGACTTTGGCGAAACGACGAAGAACCACAAAAGAGGCTTCGGAAAGAGAAGATGTATCATCATACAATGCCAACAAACCACATTTCATCCAAGCCAAGGATACGTAGGAGTCCGGCATTGACCTGATGGCGTTGATGGTTTTTATTGGGAGATTCTTAAGTTCAGTTTTGGTAAATGCATAATTATCGTAATCTTCTTTAATGTCACCAACCAAATCAATGTGCTGATTTTCGAGTCTTTTCTTCCAAATCCGCCATAATTCTTTGATGAGTCTGTTTTCTTGACCATGAATTTTGTAGCTCCTGGGATGGGTGTCGTTAGCATCAGTAGAAAGCCAAAGCTCTTGATAGTCTTTTGGTTCATTGAAAATTATTATTCCACTTCCCCAAGCAGCTATTTTTAACCTATTTATTTGCTCATAGAGTACAGCCACTACTTCTTTTAAGTCGTCGCTATGATGCATTTCCATAGACTTCGCACGGACCCTTTCCAATGCGAGTTCGATTTCAGCCTCCCGTGCCTGAGCTTCTGCTTTTTCCAAATCGAGAAAACGGGTGTATGTCTGTTCAAATACTTTGGCGAATCGCGGGAAGATATATTCTTCTTCAAATTCCTCTTCGGTGATGATTAGGAGGTATCCGTATTTATAGGCAGCGACATGGTTTTTTTGCCAGACTGGAAGCGGTCTTCCAAAGTCTATTACTTTTTGGAAATTGGCCTTGAAGCTTGGGATTTCCATGAGATGATCATAGATATCTTTGAGTTCTTTTCCTCCTTGCGCATATGAATGGAGCGCTTGCTGATTTTTCCAGGTATCATACATGCGTTGCTCCCCGTGATCTGCATTGTAGGGAATAAAAAGATGATTAAACATCTGGCCAGGAATGGGACTGCTCATCCATTTTTCGACCAATACTTCATCCTTTTTGCAAATCGCAAATCCGGCAGTCCAAAGTTGAGCCCCAAGAATTTTTAACTGATCAAACAATAGCGCTGCAACCTCAGACAGTTCCTCGCTTTGGTGCATGGCCATGGTTCTGGATCGAACCCGCTCTAATGCCAGTTCAATTTCTGCATCTCGCGCCTGCTCTTCTGCTTTTTGAAGATCTAAAAAACGGGTATAGGCTTGGTCAAATACTTTTGCGAAGCGAATAAGAATCTTCTGATGATCAATCTGTACTTGGCTTTTTCCGATAACATGGAGACCACCTTTTGAAAAATTAGCAAGGCAGAAATAGGCCGGGTCTGGAAAATTGAATAAGGAAATCAGGTCCTTTTCATTTTTTACGGTCTCAGGTGCTCCTATTCTTAGATGCTCATTAAGTGCAATGCCGTCTAGTTCCTGCAGGAATATTGCTTTTCTGCTTTTCCATGCCTTAAGGCGCTCTTTAAGCGTCTTATCCCCTTTTAAGGGCATTTGAAAATGCGATAACTGCCCTTGGTTGAAATCATGATTCCAGACTTTTAGTACCTGCTCCTCCTCAAGAACAATTTCGAACCCGCACGAAACAAACTGAAAATCAAGATTTTTTAATTCCTTATAGAGCACCATCGAGACTTCATTTAATTCATTCGTCTGATGCATGGCCATTGCTCTAGATCGAACCCTTTCCAAGGCTGCTTCAATCTTTGCTTCTCTTGCTTGCGCTTCTGCTTTTTGAAGATCTAGGAATCTGGTGTAGGCAAGGTCAAATACCTTCGAAGATCGCATCAAAAGTTCTTTGGCTTCATTGGAAGGTTCATTCAGCGATGCCAATAGTAAGGTTCCCCCCGAAAAATCAGCACAATGGTAAAATTCTTGTTCAGGAACTTTTGAGTTTTTTAATTCCGGGACAACTTCTTTTAAAACTTTATACCATTCTATGATCTTTTCGCCACTTGCTTCTAATGTATATTCTTTCAATGGGCCTTGATAGCTTTCAATCATTTCCCTCAGCACGGCGCATGAATTTTTCTCAAACAACACTACGCCTGTTTCAATAGGAGCATCTTGATTACCGGCTGGCCTGAATGCATGCCAAGATTCAATATAATTGGGGTGAGTTTCGTAAAGTTCTACCACGGCACCTATCAATTCAGTCTGTCCAAGCAGTTGCATTTGTTCCCTTAGCACTATGGCAACACTTATCAACTCATCTGAAGAATGCATGGCCATTGCTCGAGCACGCACTCGCTCAAGGGCCACTTCAATCTGTGCCTCTCGGGCCTGAGCTTCTGCTTTTTGGAGATCTAGGAATCGAGTATAGCTTTGTTCAAAGACTTTGGCGAAGCGGACTAAGAGCTCGAAGTTTTCAGCAGGAATGGCTTCCATATCCGTAGCGACAAGAAAACCGAATTTAAAGTAGGCCAGATTGAAGTAAACTTCATCTATACTTTTTGTGTGGGTTTTGACCTCCTGAGGGAAATCTTTATAGTCAGTTTTAGTAAAAAGATACTCATCGAAATCAGTCTTTTCTTTTCCTTTTAAATGAAAGGAGAGGGTGGGGATTTTTGATTCCCAGGCCAACCAAAGTTCGTTGATCCACTTGTTTTCTCTTCCGTACCAATAGTAGGGTCTTTGAAAATCTTCATTTAAATAATCCCCTGACCAGAGCTCTATGTTTTGAGATTTTTGGTCAAAAAGTTGTAAGGTGCAAGCCCATTTTGCAAACCCAAATGCCTCCATTTCATGGTAAAGGACGGAGACAATCTTGTTCAGTTCATCACTTTTATGCATGGCCAAAGAGCGACTTCTGACCCTTTCCAAAGCCACCTCAATTTCGAGCTCACGGTTTTTTTGTTTCAACTCCAGTGCCTGCTCTTTCACTGACTGTTGGAGTCTTTTGTTTTCCGCGGTTAACTGGGCTGCGCTCTTCATAGCTATTTTGGGTCTACTGGCAAAAAATACTTAACTCTTCCCGACTCACTAGCGAATAGGCAGTTAACCTAAACAGCTTTTTCCCTTCAATTTTACTCTATGTACTTCTGATGCAACATCATCTATTCGAATCACTAAAATTGGTTTTACTCTAGGCAAGAGGTAAAATCAGTCTAAATTCCGTCCCCGATTCCTCAAGGGTCAGGCCTTTGCCTTCTTTTGATTCTACGGTCAACTCCCCTCCATGCGCCTTAACAATATCATAAGATAACGATAATCCCAATCCCGTACCAGAGCCCGTAGGCTTTGTGGTGAAGAAGGGCTGGAAGATTTTTTCTTTGATATGTTCTGGGATGCCCGAGCCATTGTCTTGGATAGAGATCTTGATTCCTTTTTCCGTTTTCTTAGAACTTACAATTACCATTGGGTTGTAATCATCATCCCTATCGGGATCAGTTTTTACCTTTTCATTTACTGCGTAAAAGGCATTATTGACCAGATTCAAAATCACCCGGCCGATATCTGAAGCAACTACATCCACCTTTGGTAGATCGGGGTCAAGATGTAGTTTAAAATCGGAACTAAAGGACTTGTCTTTTGCTCGAAGGCCATGATAGGAGAGCCGTACAAATTCATCTACAAGTGCATTTAAATCGGTAAGAACTTTTTCTCCTTTATTGGTTCGGCTATGCTCTAGCATGCTTTTGACTATAGCATCTGCCCGTTTGCCATGATGGTTGATCTTGGAGAGATTTTCTTTCAGGTCTTTCCCGATGAATTTGGCTTCTTCAATATCTCCTTTGTCCAGTTCCTCATTCATTTCATCTACCAACTCTTCACTTACTTCAGAGAAGTTGTTCACAAAATTCAGCGGATTCTGTATCTCATGTGCGATGCCTGCAGTGAGCTCTCCAAGGGAGGCCATCTTTTCGGATTGGATCAGCTGGGCTTGGGTGGATTTTAGCTCGGAGTAGGCTTTTTCTATCTCTTTGGCTTGAGCTAGCTCACGATCTTTGGATTTTTCGCGTTCGATGCGGGCAGCTCTTTTTCTTTGCTCCTGAATAAATAGGTAAGCAAGAAGAATAAATAGAGCGAAGTAAAGGGTATAGGCCCACCAAGTTTGATACCAAGGAGGTAACACTTTGATATTGAGGGTGAAAGGTTCTTCATTCCAGACTCCGTCCAAATTCATGGATTTTACCTCTAGGACATAATCTCCCGCTGGCAAATTAGTGTAAGTTAGGGTTCCATTGGTGCCTGCATCCTGCCAGGTTTCATTAAATCCAAGCAGTCTATATTGGGAAGGATTTTGTCCATTTCCCCCAAAATGAATGGCAGCAAATTCAATACTAAGGGTAGTGATACCAGGCGGAATTAGGAGCGAGGAAAGTAGGTGGTTGGGTTTTCTTTCTACAGAGTCCAAAAAGGATTGATAGTTTTCTCCATCTAGTCGGATTTTCTTAAAGAGTATTTGGGGTGAATAGGGATTGGTTTTGATTTGATCCGGATGAAAAATATTTGCTCCACTTGTTCCCGCAAAGTAAATTTTTCCAGAGGCACCTCGATGGTTTAGCCTATCAAAGCGTAAAGATTGAAGACCACGCTCATATCCAAACTTTCGGAAATTGCCTGATTCGGGGAAATATTGAAGAATGCCATCAGATGTTGCCAAGTAAATATTCCCCTCATCATCATAACTGAAAGCTCTGACCTCTATATCAGGAAATTCCGTCTCTTTGAAATCTACCCAGTGGATAAATTTTTCATAGGTCAAATCGGTATATCCTAAACCGTCCGTAAGAGCAATCCAAACCCTATTTTGATTATCAACTACGGGGTTCGCTGCAAAGTAGGGTATTATTTTTTCACTGAATAACTCATGAATTTGTATCTGTTTGGTTTTGGTATCGATCGTAAATAAGCTTTCAACTGAATCTCTTAACACACCTACTAGTTTTCCATTAGGGTCAATGAAATTTCCTCGCAGTCTTTCATATTTCGATTCTGGATCGATAAGTGAGAATTGTTCCGTATCTGGATCAAAAACATCAATGCCGCTCGAATGACTGATCCAAAGTTTTCCTTGGCGGTCTTCCATAATGTTAAAAATCCAGTCAGAGGAGAGTGAGTTAGGATCTGATGGGTCATTTTTGTAGCGAATAATCTGATCAGAATTGGGTGATATCCGATTAAGGCCTCCACTGTTTGGACCTGGGGAACCAGTTCCTACCCAGAGGGTTCCATCAGAAGCGGCAAAAATTTCCCATGCGTATGGGTGGGTTAAGTCTTTTGAGATAGTTTTTCCTCCCGGAGGACGTGAATCTCCAGCTCCTATGCGTTTTAAAATGGTTTTTCCGTCTTTAGAAAAATGAATTAATCCCTTTTCAAGTGAGGTCCTAGCTCCCACCCAAAAGCTCCCATCCTTCATTTCGTATGCCGATAAAATATCTGCGATTACCTTTCCATTTTCATCTCGGAGCAAACCAAAATCTGACTGGTATATATTGAGCAAACTGAGCCCATAAGAAAATCTTGTAGCCCACAAAACCCCTTGGCGATCTATAAATAAATTGCAACCAGATTCACTTTCCAAGGGTAGGAGCCCTCTAGAATTATTGACATCAGAGTCTATAGTTTCCATCTCTGCTGTTTCTAAGTTGATCCTACTAATGGAATTGATCTGATTTAGCCAGATAAAATGATCTTGAAGCTCGTAGGAATTATCATTTTCAAAGCCTTTTTCTATTAAAAGATCTGGCTGGCTGACTTTAAAAAATTCCCATTCCTCTTTCGGATTTTTTCTTTTTGCAAAACCATTTGGATTTAAAATGATCGTTCCTGTATCCCCATATGGGAACACAATAGTTGGAAAGCTTTGATAAAATAGCTTGGTATCAGGGCTGTTTTTGTCTAAGGGAAAATCCTCATAACTGTATTTTCCTTCGGGGGATCGAGTACCTAAAAAGAGTTTTCCTTTAATATTTAAGTGGAAATTTAACCGTCCGTCATTGCCCACGTTCATTTCTCGTATTCTCCCCTCATTTTGTCCTTCTTCCAGTTTGAAAGTCTTAGAAATAGGATCAAAACGCTTGATTCCAAGGCTTGTGCCCACCAAAACATCGCTTTTTTCAAGAACCCTGATCCCTAGGTACCTGAGATTCTCATCTACATTTTGGAATAAGCTAATTTCTTCCGTTTCAGGATCAAAATATCCTATATCCCCGTCCTCCATGGATACCCAAACTCCTCCCGCTTGATCTGCCTCTACATAGCGTCCCGAATAAAAAAATCTTTCATAGTTCTTACCATCAAAGCGGTAAACGCCATCCCAAGTTCCTAACCAAATGAAGCCAAAAGAGTCTTGAGTGATGTCTGTAACCGATGTGGTGGGGAGCCCATTTTCCGGAGTCAGATTATTGAAAACTGCATTTTGGGATAAGTTCTGGGCGCCCACAGTTAAGGAAATTAAGATAAAACCACAGAACTGAAACACCCAAAAAAATGCATTATGAATAAGCTTTTTCATTTAAAAAAACAGTCTAAATAACTAGTGCCTGAAAGCAACAAATTAAATTGATGGAGCATGAAAAAGAAGATCAAAACAAGCCTCTAGTCTTGTTTATCCGCTGTTTGGTTTATTTCTTCTTCTATCAAATCTATAATTCTGGTTAATCTCGGTTTGAAGATCCGATCCTTGTATCCGGCTTCAGCTACACTCTTTTGGATAATAATTTTTAGAAGATACTGAATTTCAGGATCATTTGACATGGCTTCAAGGTCAAATTTGACAGAAGCATATTTTCTTGATTCATTATCTGTGATGTTGACACTCCTCATCACCAATGGCGTAGAGAATACAGGTGTGAATTTTTGTCTGTCAATAAGTTTTTGGCGGATATGTCTGAATATTCGCAGCATTACAAACCCTGATCAATTAATTGAAGGGTTTCATCAATATGGACTAAAAGCTCTTTAAGTTTTCTGGTTAATTGAGCATTCGACAAGGTGGTCAAGGCAACTACATTTTTGAATTCTTCATCGTAAAGCAGAGAAATGACCTCCTCCTTATTATAATCTTGTCCTCTTAGGAATGCATTGTACAACACTAAGAGTTGATTATCGAAATAGTACCCAATAACATTTTCATTCCACAGGGATCTAGATATATCACGAATTGAGCTAGCTTCTTCATACCCAAGTTTTATGGATCTGAGTTTATTTGTGAGATCAGGCTCTTCTCTGATTAATTGGTCTGAACTTAATTCTTGATTTAAAACCGGCAAATCTACCCTTAATGATACATAACTGGTCATAAGTAGAATCCGTGTGTATTCAGCTTTAAGCGAGTCCACGTAAGAAGAGGATTGTAGGTAACCATCAGCCCAGGAAAGAATCATTTCATTTACCTCAATAGCTTCTTCAATTTCCGCTTTTACCTCTGATAATTCTGCCTGCAATTTTTGAATAGTTTGGGCGGATACTTTATTTGATTTCCTATCCTCATTCCAATTATTGACTTGCAGGGCGATCAATATTCCAATGACGACTAATAATATCTCACCAAGGGCATAGACTAAGTATCGGGTTACCCGATTTTGCTGAATTAGTTTTTGGCGGATATGTCTGAAAAATGAAATCAAATTCTTATGAAATTGGTATATGCAGTCTAAATATTGTTCCCTTTCCTTCCTCGCTCCAGACCCTCAATTCACCCCCATGTGCCTTTACAATATCATAGCTTAATGATAAACCCAATCCAGTCCCAGAACCTGTAGGCTTTGTGGTAAAGAAGGGTTGGAAGATTTTTTCTTTGATGGAGTCGGGGATTCCCGGGCCGTTGTCTTGTACGGAGAGCTCAATTTCTTTTTCAGTTTTCTTAGAACTGACAATTATCTCTGGTTTGTAGCCCTCTGGACAAGATTTAGATTTTTCGTGAACGGCGTAGAAAGCGTTATTGATCAGGTTGAGAAGAACTTTACCGATATCTTGGGGAATTACCGAAACCTGTGGAAGATCAGTAGCCAGGTCTGTTTTTAATTCGCATTTGAAATCGGGTTCTTTTGCCAAAAAAGATTGGTAACTCAGTCGCAAGAATTCATCTGCCAGTGCATTGAGATTGGTAAGTACCTTTTGGCCTGAGCCTCTTTTGCTATGTTCCAGCATTCCCTTTACAATGGCATCAGCCCGCTTGCCGTGGATGGTTATTTTATCTGAATTATCTCCCAGATCTTTTAGAATAAACTTTGTCTCTTCGATATCTCCTTTTTCTAATTCTTCCACCGCTTCTTTTACCAATTCGCTATTCAACTCTGAAAAATTATTGACAAAATTCAGTGGGTTTTGGATCTCATGGGCGATACCGGCTGTGAGCTCTCCAAGGGAGGCCATTTTTTCGGATTGGATGAGTTGGACTTGAGTGGTTTGGAGCTCATGGAGAGTTTCTTCTAACTTTTTATTTGCTTTAGTTTTCTGACGGTTGTTTCGATACATCAAAAGGCCTATTGCGATAAAAATTCCAGCACCACCTAGAAAAGAGTATGTCCTCAATCTGTTTCGTTCTTCGATTTCCTTTCTTTCCTTTTCCTTCAGGGCCAGTTGTTCATCAAGAATGATATTTTGAAACTGTATAAGCTTATCCGTAAAGGATTCGTTTAAGCTATCAGTAATTATTTTTGCGGTAGATAAATAGGCTATAGCCTGTGACAGTTCACCTTTTTTCTCATTTAGTTTATAGAGCTGAAAATTGCCATCAGCGATAGTGGTATAAAAATTTCCCTCACGGGCTGTTTGTATCCCTTTCTGTGCAAAATATTCGCTTGAGTCTAATTTGTCATTTATAAAATAGACCTTGCTCATTTGGATATAGGTAGATGCCAAACTTTGGAGCTGGCTTTGTTCAATATTGATTAGGGTGGCGACATTGTAGTTTTTTAATGCCGAATCATATTCTTGTTCCTGGAAATAATAATTTCCAATGATCTCATAGAGTTTCCCTCGCTGTAATTGATATTTCGAAGTTTGATAATAGTTGCGTGCTTGGTTTAAATAATAGAGAACTGAATCTGCAATGCCCTGATCGAGATAAAATTCTCCTAATCCTCTGTTGCTAAGTGTTAACAATTTTCTATTCTGCGTCAATTCGCCAATTCGAAGGACGGATAATAAATTTTCTCTTTCTTGATCGGGTTTGCCCGTAGCTTTGTAAAGCCGGTGAATATCGTTATGAATCATTCCAAGAATCGATAATCTAGCTTCTTGAGGATTTTTGGATAAAGAGAAGCGCGATACATTCCATGCATTTTTTTCACTTTCTTCGTCTTCCGCAATTTTAAAGGCCTCGAAAAATGATAGCAGCGATTCAGGAAAATTAACCCGAAGGACTTGGACATAACCGATTTGCTGATATGCGTCTGCTTCCCATAATCTCATCTTAAGCTTTTTCGATAACTCTAATTGAAGCCTGTGATAATATAACGCACTGTCAGGATTGCCATTTTGATAGTAAAAACCAATTTCCCTATAACTATCCATGCGAAGCGTATCATTGGATGCTTTCTTCAATGTGAGATGCAGAGAATTTAAATTTTCATTTTCAGATTGCTGCCCTATAGAAATTAATGGAAGCAACAAGAAAAGAAATGAAATACAGAATAGTTTTTTCATGTAATTGGTATTTGAATCGTAAAAGCACTGCCTGTTGATTCTTGGCTCTCTACTTTAAGTTCTCCTCCATGTGCCTTCACAATATCATGCGTAATACTCAATCCTAACCCGGTTCCTTCAGTCCCTTTTTTGGTGGTAAAGAATGGCTGCAGGATTTTATCTTTGATCTGATCAGGGATGCCAGGGCCATTATCTTCAATACTTAAAGCCACTTTGTCCTTTAGCTTTGAAGTTTTCACGGTAAGTTTTGGAATGTATCTACCCGACTCTGAGGATTTTAATTTCTCCCGCATGGCATCAAATGCATTGTTTGATAGATTTAAAATCACTCTGGAAAAATCCTCGCTGATTAATGAGATTTTGCCAACTTCAGGATCCAATTGAAATTCTATTTCCACATTGATTGGAGATTTTCCTGCCCGCATGCCATGGAAGGAAAGGTTCACAAATTCCTTCACTAATGGATTAAAGGCCTTTTCTTCTCGCTTATTGCCAGAGGCCCGGCTATGTTGCAACATGGATTTGACGATGCTGTCTGCCCGAGTACCATGCTCATGGACTTTTGCGAGATTGGACTTCACGTCATTTAGGATAGCAATGATTTCTTCCTTGGTATCCGAATCGTCAACATTTTCCAATTCTTCAAATACCTCCTTGATAAGCTCTCGGCTGAGGTCGGAGAAATTATTGACAAAATTGAGTGGATTCTTAATCTCATGCGCGATACCTGCAGTTAACTGGCCCAGAGATGCAAGTTTTTCAAAAGACTTGCCATCATAGCGAAAGGCCACATCCCAAGATCCAATCCAGATGTAGCCAAAGGTATCTTGGCTCACGCTGGTGACAGAAGTAGTTGGGAGGCCGTCTTCGGCCGTGAGGTTGTTGAAAACTGCATTATGGGACAAGTTCTGGGCGCCTACAGTTAAGGAAATTAAGATGAAAACACAGAACTGAAACACCCAAAAAAATGGATTATGAATAAGCTTTTTCATTAAAAAAACAGTCTAAATAACTAGTGCCTGAAAGCAACAAAATAAATTATTGGAGCATGAAAAAGAAGATCAAAACAAGCCTCTAGCCTTGTTTATCCGCTGTTTGGTTTATTTCTTCTTCGATCAAATCTATAATTCTGGTTAATCTCGGTTTGAAGATCCGCTCCTTGTATCCGGCTTCAGCTACACTCTTTTGGATAATAATTTTTAGAAGATACTGAATTTCAGGATCATTTGACATGGCTTCAAGGTCAAATTTGACAGAAGCATATTTTCTTGATTCATTATCCGTGATGTTCACATCCCCAAAATCGGGATCCATATATTTCAAGATACGCTCAGAGTATTGTTGGATGGGTTCCTTGTTTCCATCTTCTATTCTGAAACTGTACTCCAGAAATGTTTGGTATTCAGCCATTCGCCTTTTCAAATCTTTGTTCTCGATTAGACTTAAAGTTCCCGAGGATTTCATTTCCTCATAGGTGGGAAGGGTTGGGTTAAAATAGTGAACAAATCCAGCTCTTTCCAGAGCGAAGACCGTTTCTACGCTGTCCACTTGGGAGGGGAGTCCCTCAAGTAGTTTCAAGAGGCTTCTCGCATAGTCTTCCCTTTGGGCTATGAAACTAAGCAAGGTATTCAACCGATTTTGATTCTCTTCAAATTCTGTTTTTAGACTTTCTAAGAGGATGCCTTTTTGTTTTTTTTGTTTCCTCTCCTCATTCCAATTATTCACTTGAAGTGCAATCAGAATTCCGATCACGACCAACAATATCTCCCCCAAGGCATAAATTAGGTATCGGGTAACCCGATTTTGCTGTAGTAGTTTCTGACGGATTTTACGGAAGAAGGAGATCATGATTAAGGTTGGTATTTGTCAATTTCTATAATCAATAATTTTGCTTTCTTCTTAACATCATTGAAAACGTTAATCATAGATTTCCTGCGCAAATATTTTTCCATAATAAAATTCCTTCCCTCAATGGATTCTGCCATGGAATAAAGCGTTTCCATTTGTTCAGCCTCAGTGGCCATCATTGGAAAATCTGGGAGAGTGATTTCAAATTGATTACTCAAATTTTCATGGAACTTATTGTTGACGAAAAAGGATTTTTCACTTTCGTTAAACATGTCTACCAAAAACTTTCCTTCGGTATAGTAAAAAGTAATCATTTCAAAAAGTGCCGGGAATCCTACCAAGTTAGGATTATCGGAAGATTGAAGTTTTTGATAAGTTCGGTCCGAGATTGGTTGATTAAAATATGGGGAAAAAAAGGCTCTTTGTAAACTATCCATATGCTGCGGCTGGTAGGAAAGGTATGTAAGGGCCCAAGATTCATATTGGAATTGAGTTTCAATTAAATCTAGAATTCTGTTAAAGTTAATCGTATCGTTGACGAGGTCCTTTTTAAACTCTTCCAAGTAACTAAGGGATTGTATTTTTGCTTTTCTGTCCTCATTCCAATTGTTTACTTGAAGAGCTATGAGAATTCCAATCACGACCAATAATATCTCCCCGAGGGCATAGATTAGGTATCGTGTGACTCTATTTTGGGAGAGTAGTTTCTGGCGGATATGTCTAAAAAATGAAATCAAATCCTCATGAAATTGGTATATGCAGTCTTAATATTGTTCCCTTTCCTTCCTCGCTCCAGACCCTCAATTCCCCTCCGTGGGCCTTTACAATATCATAAGATAGAGATAAACCCAATCCCGTTCCAGACCCAGTGGGCTTGGTGGTGAAGAAGGGTTGGAAGATCTTTTCTTTAATGTGTTCGGGTATACCCTTTCCATTATCCTTTACGGAGAGCTCGACTCCCTTTTTGGTCTGCTTCGAACTGATTACCACCTCTGGTTTGTATCCCTCATCCCGATGGCTACTGGGACTTGATTTTGCCTTTTCGTTCACCGCATAAAAAGCATTATTCACCAGGTTCAAAACTACCCTTCCGATCTCTGGAGCAACCACATTTACTTTTGGCAGATTCGGGTCGAGTTCCAGTTTATAATCGGCATTAAATGATTTATCCTTTGCACGAATTCCGTGATAGGAAAGTCTTACAAACTCATCGGCTAGCGCATTCAAATCGGTTGGGGCCTTTTCTCCTTTATTGGTGCGGCTGTGTTCAAGCATACCTTTTACGATAGCATCTGCCCGCTTTCCGTGGAGGTTGATTTTGCTTAGGTTTTGCTTGATATCACCTAATATTTCGGTGACCAATGTCTCATCTCTTGACTCTTGACTCTTAGCTCTTTCCTCCTCTAGTTCATCTATGAGCTCATTGCTCAGCTCCGAAAAGTTGTTTACAAAATTCAGTGGGTTTTGGATCTCATGGGCGATGCCGGCAGTTAGTTCACCGAGAGAGGCCATTTTTTCAGATTGGATCAGTTGAGCTTGAGCAGCTTTGAGGTCCTTCAAAGAATTTTCAAGTGCTGAATTGGTTTCTTCTATCGCTTTTCTTTTCAGCTCGAGTTCCTCGATAGTTTCTTCAAGCAGGATTGCTGTGGTCCGTTTTACTTTTTCTGTGCGATCGAGCTTGAATTGTGCAAGTTCCAGGTCACTTTCCAAACGCTTTACTGCTTTGGTCAGGATTTCCTTTTCCTGATCAGAAATGTTCTTATTCTGTTGAAAAAAATCAACTAATAATTTTATCTGCTCATTCATTTATTTTCTTTCAAGGTTACCCAGCAGCACATGGCGGAATGAAAATGCTGCTTTCCTCCTTTTGTTCGCCCAAATTCCCCATAGGTGTAAAAACCAGCCATAGGTACTTGCCAGACTTCAGCCAGTCCGTTATTCTCGAGTTTAGTCAAGGGCCCCAGAACGGGTGGCCTACCCGCACAAGAGAAAATAAGCATAGCTTCAGGTTCACCATCCATGCTGCTCTTCAATTCAGTTGCCTGAGCAATAATTTCGTCCGAAATTTCAAAATCAGGGGGCGTGGCAAAGTGAAACTCAGTGCCCTCTTCCATCGGGATGTCCATCTCTAGGGCATTCGTCTCAGCATCTATTGATCGAGGTGACTTGATGATCGATTCTCCATCCTCTCTTGTAGCGATGAAGGGGTATTGAATTGACAGATCCTTGAAGACATCAAAGCTTTCTTCCTCCTTCTTTTCGGCCATACCCAAATATTTTAAATACAAGGGAGCAGCAGGTTTATCATCGATGGTATATACCATATTGCCTACACTTTTTGTTATTTTCCTCGCAATTCCCAGAGGTTGCCAGCCGTGAATAGCCATCCCCTGAAGGGAAATTTTGTCTGAATCAAAAACTAAGGCGGCGATACCATTATCAGACTCTTTTTCATGCGTAAACACATAGCTATTTACAATGCCCCAATCATCACCGGCCATCCCGCCAAAAAATATTGTGTCTTCGCCTAGCTCTTTCACCAAAACATTGACCAAGGTTTCGCCATCAAAATATTTTCCATTGCCATAGACGCCACAGCTTGTCAACAGCATCGTCGGCTTTTCAAAGTGATCTAAAGCATTTTTTGCAATGTTGGAAGCTGCCTTATCTACCTGTTCATTTTCTACATCTTCAATGATTATGGTGAAATATTCCCTTTTTACATCCATGAGAAGAACTACGGTTTCCCCTTCGCTCTGGTGATCGTTAATGAACTCTCCACAAGAGGTAGCTCCAAAAATCTCAATGTCCTTTGACTTTAAGATGTCACAAATAGCCTTTCGGTCTTGTTTTACCGAAACAAAAACAACGGCCAATGTTGGGTTAAAATGGTCCACCATTGCATTTTCTAGTGCGGTTTTTATTTCTTCAGCCGAAGTACCAAAAATTGATTTTGCTTTCATTTTTTCATTCGTTTAAAAGTTCCCCTTAGGATATCGGTAGTTGAATAGTAAATACTGTCCCTAGCTCACCTCCAGTGAGTTCTCGATCTTTTTTCGACTCTACCCTTAATTCACCCCCATGCGCTTTTATGATATCATAAGATAGCGATAAACCCAATCCCGTTCCAGACCCAGTGGGCTTGGTGGTGAAGAAGGGCTGGAAGATTTTTTCTTTGATGTGTTCGGGTATACCATTTCCATTATCCTTTACGGAGAGCTCGACTCCCTTTTCGGTCTGCTTTGAACTGATTACCACCTCTGGTTTGTAGCCTAGAGGATCAGATTTTGCTTTTTCGTGAACGGCATAAAAAGCATTATTCACTAGGTTCAAAATTACCCTTCCGATCTCTGAAGCAACCACATTTACTTCAGGTAATTCCGGGTCAAGTTCTAATCTAAAGTCAGCATTGAAGGATTTGTCTTTTGCCCGAAGTCCGTGGTAACTCAACCGCAAATATTCGTCGGCAAGTGCATTTAAGTCGGTGGGTGTTTGCTCTCCTTTTTTGGCTCGGCTATGCTCTAGCATACCTTTCACAATAGTATCAGCACGTTTGCCATGGTGATTTATTTTCGAGAGATTTTCTTTTAAGTCTTTTCCGATGGCTTTTGCCTCTTCAATGTCCCCCTTCTCCAGTTCCTCATTCATTTCGTCCACTAGCTCCCCACTGACATCAGAGAAGTTATTCACAAAATTCAAGGGGTTTTGAATTTCGTGGGCAATTCCTGCAGTCAACTCTCCTAAGCTCGCCATCTTTTCCGATTGGATGAGTTGGGCTTGGGTGGATTGAAGGTTGCTAATGGTCTCCCGAAGTTCATCCGTTCTTTGGGTTACTTTTTCTTCGAGCAAACGGTTTTCCTTCTTTAATCGCCTCGACCGGTATTGAATAATTGCCCAGATGCCGCCGAAGGCTAGGATTGCATAAGCCAGGTACGCCCACCAGGTTTGCCACCAGGGTGGAAAAATTCGAAAACTGAATTCAGCAGGCTCTCCCCATTGGCCTTTGATTCCTCTGGTTGCGACGCGAAAGGTATAGGCGCCGGGCGGGAGATTAAAGTAATTTTTGCTTTGAGGCTCCTGACCCGCATAGATCCAGCGATCGTCAGCGCCTTCCAACATATATCTGAATGAGATTTTGTCTCTGTTCAAGACACTCAGATTGGCAAAACTGAACTGGAGATAATTTTGATCATAAGGCAGTTGCAGCCCGATGGGCAATTTGTAAGGACTTGACAGACTGTCCCATTGGATTTGATTATCAAATACATATCCTGAGTCTTTCGGCAGCGTATTTTTAGTGAAGAGTTGATTGCCATCGCTGGACCACAGGGTATCTCCCGTCTCAACAAGGGGCCTTAAATCTGCCATACGATCAAAAGAGCGTTCGTCATCCATGATAGTCAGGCCAGTGATGAAAACCGGACTTGGCACGGTGTCAATCACCGGATCTTGTGTCAGAATGGTCAATTTCCAATTAGGTCCAGTACCAAACCAAAGTTGCCCGTTAGGAAGAAGTAAGCTTGCTCTTCGGTTATAGTCATTTGAGAGGAAACCTTGCCCCGCGCTGTATTTGAAGAAATTCCAGGGCTTGTTTAGATCAGCGGGAGGATTTACCACCAGGAGACCATCTATAGTCCCTAAGTATAGGGTACTATCTTTTTCCTGTAAGTTGTACACGGCGTCCGGTACGAGTCCTTCTGCTTCTCCCAGATTGGTGATGGTCTGGCTGACAGGATCTATTATTGAGATGCCACCATCTGTTGCCACCCACAATGTACCATCCTCTCGCTGCATGATCTTCCAGATGTTGTTATTGACCAATCCTTCCTGTGCCCGTAAATATTGGATCGTATTTTTATCCGGATCTATGATAACCAATCCATTGCTTGTGCCCAGCCAGTAACGACCTGATCCATCATCCAGAATACAGCTTACCCGATCAGAACCTAATTGGGGAGACTCCTTTGGGATGATCTTTAATCCATTTGATACCGGATTATATACCGCGAGTCCATTATCGGTGGCTAACCAATAGAAGCCCTCTTCGTCTTTGAGGGCGCCGAAAACCCGTTGCGCAATGTGTTGCGTTGTAAGATACCGGGTGAGTACTTTTTCCTCGCGATTGATAATGAGAAAACCCTGCAGATCTCCATCAACGAATAGATTGTCTTTTTCAATTTCTTTGATGAAAAAAATATTTCTTGAATCTGGGTTTTGTAGCGTTGCATCATCGATCGCTTTAAGGGTCTTAGTGGAAGGGTTATAAATATTGATTCCGAAAGGGGTACCGAGCCAGATATCCCCTCGATGGTCTTCCTCCAAACTCCTGACTTCACTATCGATCAGCCCATCAGACTCGTCTAGGAACTCAGGCAAAGGTCCATCCGGATCCAACAGAAGGATTCCTTCCGTAGTACCAATCCAGATTACGCCCCTGTTATCTTTTATCGCATTTCCCCATCTTACAGAACTATTGGTGACAATCGTTTTCATCTGCCTGCGATCTTTACTAAGCACCTCTATAGTATCATTTTTTATGACCCATAACCTTCCGTGACGATCTTCCTCAAATAAAACCTGCCACCCAAGCTCCCCCTTTTTAATGTCAATCGTAGCAGCTGTTTTTTCTTCTAATGAAATGGCCATAGGACCCTTTTCGGCGGCCAGCCACATACTGTGATTTGAGTCTTGAAAAAAATATGAAACCCGATCATCCAAGATTTCTACGTAGTCTTCACGGTCTTCCCCGATCACGCTCAATACAATTTGACCATCACTATTATGAGTGAGCCAAATATTGTTCCTATGATCCTCCATTATCCGAAACCCACCTTCAAAGCCGGGATTGGAGATTTGTCGCAACTGCTTCATTTCACCATCCATGACATAGTTGGCATTTTGCCAATGGTTCATCCAGATTTGATTTTGATGATCACAAAGAAGGGAAAGGATTACCTGCGTTGCCAGAACATGGGTTTGCGTTCTTTTTTTAAAATCTAGTACGAAAACCCCATTATTTCCCGTGGCCACCCATAATTTGCCATCCTGATCTAATACAATATCCCAGATGTTAGTGTAGTCATAAGTGTACAACTCATTCCCGTTGTAGAGAGATAGTCCACCGTCAAATGTGGCAATCCAAAACGTACCGTCCTCGTTCTGAATGATTTTTCTAATTTCGTTAGAGGGCAGCCCCTCACTCATGGAGAGTTGTAAAATCCCCGAAGAGACTCCAGTCAGAACACTTGGTTGGTTCATTTTGGTGACGACAGGCGTGGGAAGGATGGAAATTTTCTTTTCAATCGGAATTGTGTCAAACTCCAGCTTAATCCGATCATTGGGGTCCCAATCCAAGATGGATTCCTCCATCGGAGAATTTAGAGGTTTGAAATCATTGATAATGAATGGTTTAGAAGGTATTTTGTCAATGTCCAACGGGTATGTTTGAGGAAGGTCAATACTATCCGGGTCAATAACCTGCCATTCGATGGGTTTGGTTTCGGTATACTCAAATGCTTTGGTAATAGGCGTTCGGAAAGAGGTCGGGTCAAGAGCACCTTTTTGAACTTTATCATCATTACAGGATACCGTAAAAATGGCCACAAGGCAAGAAAAAAATAGTATGGTTTTCGTTTTCGATATCATGATATGTGATTGAATTTAAAAGGTAAGGCAATAATAAAGGTTGTTCCCACACCTTCTTCGCTTTCTACTCTTATCTCACCACCGTGGGCCTTTACGATATCATAAGAGAGTGACAAGCCCAAGCCCGTTCCTGACCCAGTCGGCTTGGTTGTAAAAAATGGCTGGAAGATTTTTTCTTTGATGGAGTCGGGGATGCCGGGACCGTTATCACGTATAGTGATTAGTGTTAGGTTCTTAGTTGTTGGCTTGGTTTCTACAGAAACTTCTGGCTTATATCCCGACTCTCCCTTTTTGCCCCTTTCGTTAACAGCCTGAAAAGCATTGTTAATCAGGTTCAAAAGCACCCTTCCGATATCCTGTGACACTACATTTATTTTGGGCAGATTGAGATCAAAATACGTTTTAAAGTCAGCATTGAAAGAATTGTCTCTGGCACGCAATCCGTGATAGGAAAGACGCAGGTATTCATCACAAAGTGCATTGATATCGGTGGGTATTTTCTCACCGGAGCTGCTTCGGCTGTGTGCGAGCATGCCTTTAACAATAGCATCGGCACGTTTGCCGTGGTGGTTGATTTTTTCAGAGTTACCCTCAAGATCATTCAGAATTGCCTTGGTTTCCTCAAGGTCTCCCTTAGCCAATTCTTCTTTGGCTTCTTGAACCAGCTCCTTATTAAGCTCCGAAAAGTTATTCACAAAATTCAGCGGATTCTGTATCTCATGAGCTATACCCGCCGTTAGCTCTCCAAGGCTTGCCATTTTTTCGGATTGGATGAGTTGGGCTTGGGTGGATTTTAAATCTTCCAATGAGTGTTCAAGCTCCTCAGATTTTTTCTTCAACTCACCGGTTCTTTCTTCTACTTTTTGTTGAAGTTGTTCTTTTTCTTTTCGCAGTTTTTGTTCACGCCAAAGGCTAAATGATCTTAAAGCCGCAAGGAATATCAGCCCATATAAAGTATAAGCCCACCAAGAGTACCACCAAGGCGGGTTTATAGTAAACGTATATTCAAATGGCTCACTCCATACTTCACTCGCTCCAATGGCTCTGATTTGAAAGGTGTAAGTGCCGTAGGGCAGGTTTCGGTAGTCTGCTTTGGCTTCTCTTGTGGGATTGCTCCAATTGTCATTGAGTCCCAGCATACGGTGACTGTATCGTATTTTATGCGGAGCAGCCCAGTCTATAGCAGCGAAATGAAAGGTGAGGTGGTTTTTATGGTAGGGCAACTCTAAATTGAGCGGGTAGTTCTCAAATTTTTGCACGCTTTTAAATGCTATTTCATTACTCAGGCTATCTGAAATATTGCGGTAGTCTAGAAATTGCTCATTGATATCCAATTGTTTTAATAATGGTTGTGGTATTTGAGCAGATGGATTAAACTTGTTTAAATCCAACATAGTTAAACCCTTACCGCTTCCCCACCAGGCACGGTTTTTACTATCGATTAATGCAGAATTATGATAAAAATCTAATCCTTTAAGGCCATCTTGTGTGCCAAAAACTTGTATTGCAAACACTTCTCCTCCTTCGGGGGAAGCAGGGAGCGGGCTAATTTGCGTAAGCCCTTTTACTGTAGTTATGTATAAATTCCTGTTGTTATCTTCTAAAATAGACCTGACTCTATTATTACTCAAGCCGGCCGCCTCGGTAAAATGAACGAATGATTCACCATCATATCTCGATACACCTCCGCCATCAGTGCCGAACCAAAGGTTTCCGCTTTTATCTTCTAAAATAGACCAGACTCTATTATCACTCAAGCCGGCTGCCTCGGTAAAATGAACGAACGATTCACCATCATATCTCGATACACCTCCGCCATCAGTGCCGAACCAAAGGTTTCCGCTTTTATCTTCTAAAATAGACCTGACACTATTATCACTCAAGCCGGCTGCCTCGGTAAAATGAACGAATGATTCACCATTATATTTAGATACGCCTCCGCCATCAGTGCCGAACCAAAGGTTTCCGCTTTTATCTTCTAAAATAGACCTGACTCTATTATTACTCAAGCCGGCCGCCTCGGTAAAATGAACTAATGATTCACCATTATATTTAGATACGCCTCCGCCTTGAGTGCCAAACCAAAGGTTTCCGCTTTTATCTTCTAAAATAGACCAGAAAATATTACCACTCAAGCCGGCTGCCTTGGTAAAATGAACGAACGATTCACCATTATACTTCGATACGCCTCCGTTATAAGTGCCAAACCAAAGGTTTCCGCTTTTATCTTCTAAAATAGACGTGACGCTATTATCACTCAAGCCGGCTGCCTCGGTAAAATGAACGAACGATTCACCATCATATTTCGATACACCTCCGCCCCAAGTACCAAACCAAAGGTTTCCGCTTTTATCTTCTAAAATAGAGCTGACATCATTATTACTCAAGCCGGCTGCCTCGGTAAAATGAACGAACGATTCACCATCATATTTCGATACACCTCCGCCATAAGTGCCGAACCAAAGGTTTCCGCTTTTATCTTCTAAAATAGAAATGACAATATTATTAGTCAAGCCGGTTGCCTTGGTAAAATGAACGAACGATTCACCATCATATTTCGATACGCCGCCACCCCAAGTGCCGAACCAAAGGTTTCCGCTTTTATCTTCTAAAATAGACGTGACGCTATTATCACTCAAGCCGGCTGCCTCGGTAAAATGAACGAACGATTCACCATCATATTTCGATACGCCTCCACCCCAAGTGCCGAACCAAAGGTTTCCGCTTTTATCTTCTAAAATAGACCTGACATCATTATTACTCAAGCCAGCTGCCTCGGTAAAATGAACGAACGATTCACCATCATATTTCGATACGCCTCCGCCTTGAGTACCGAACCAAAGGTTTCCGCTTTTATCTTCTAAAATAGACCTGACATCATTATTACTCAAGCCGGCTGCCTCGGTAAAATGAACGAACGATTCACCATCATATTTCGATACGCCTCCGCCTTGAGTGCCGAACCAAAGGTTTCCGCTTTTATCTTCTAAAATAGACGTGACTCTATTATCACTCAAGCCGGCTGCCTCGGTAAAATGAACGAACGATTCACCATCATATTTGGATACACCTCTGTCTAAAGTACCGAACCAAATGTTTCCGCTTTTATCTTCTAAAATAGAGCTGAGATAAGAGGACCCCATACCTTGGTCCACATCTAAATATTGTAAATTGGTAAGGGCATCTTTAAAAGCCGGAGATAGGGCTTTGGTGGGAGGGGGTTGTATGGCTTTTACTGTTTTGCCCCGGGCAGGTATAGGTATACCGGTGGGTATGGTGTCACCGATAGAATTAATTAAAACAAAATCTTTATTGCCTTCGCCAAATTTCACCGTTTTAAGTTGGCTGTGGTCAACCTGAAAAGTTGGCAGGTTTTCGGGTATTATATGTCGGTTGGGGTGGGCATTTACTTTGACAAGTTCAGTAACCGCCTTGACCACTCTGGGACTGGCAACACTGTCCGGGTGAATGAGTTTTCCCCTTGCTGGTATGGGTACACCGGTGATGAGCGTGTCGCCACTGCTCAAAATGAAGGGTTTGATGCTATCCCCCGTTACCGGGTTTATGGCATAACCACCTTCGGGGTGAGCTTCTACCATTTGAGGTTGCGGAAAGAGTGGTGCGGGG
Source organism: Algoriphagus namhaensis (assembly GCF_042649705.1). Classification (NCBI taxonomy): domain Bacteria; kingdom Pseudomonadati; phylum Bacteroidota; class Cytophagia; order Cytophagales; family Cyclobacteriaceae; genus Algoriphagus; species Algoriphagus namhaensis. The sequence goes on along the minus strand of NZ_JBHRZS010000006.1, from coordinate 648,990 downwards.
GTGGTTCCGTCATCTTTTGGGCTGCGGTTGCAGGCGGCTAATAGCAGAAGCAGGAGGATGAAATGTATTTTACCTAAAAATTGTGATGTTGTTATTCTCATAGTCATTTTAAATAGGTAATTCAATGGTAAATTCTGTGCCTACCTCGCCGGCAGGCAGACTTGATCCATCTTTCGTATCCACCTTTAACTCGCCCCCATGTGCCTTGACAATATCATAACTCAGCGATAAGCCCAATCCTGTTCCTTGTCCGGTTGGTTTAGTCGTAAAAAACGGCTGAAATATTTTGTCTTTGATAGCCTCAGGAATTCCAGGGCCGTTATCTGAAACCGAGATTTCAATTCCATTGTCCGATTTTCTTGTTGAAACTTGAACTAAAGGTTTTTCAACTTCAGCAGTCGCACTTCGGCTAGGCTCAGTACAGGCCTGAAATGCGTTATTAATCAAATTGAGCAAAACACGACCAATATCTTGAGGAATCACATTCACTTTGGGTAAATTCGGATCGAAGTTTGTTTTAAAGTCAGCATTGAAAGATCTATCTCTGGCACGCAATCCGTGATAGGATAACCTCAAATATTCATCCGCAAGCGCATTGATATCAGTGGGTACTTTCTCCCCTGTGCTGCTTCTGCTATGAGCCAGCATACCTTTTACAATGCCATCGGCGCGTTTGCCATGGTGGGTTATTTTTTCGAGATTTTCTTTGATGTCATCCGCAATGGCAAATCCTTCTTCAATATCTCCTTTTTTAAATTCGTCTTTCATCTCATCGATGAGCTCATTGCTCACTTCGCTAAAGTTGTTGACGAAGTTTAAGGGATTTTGAATCTCATGGGCAATGCCAGCAGTGAGTTCTCCCAAGCTTGCCATTTTTTCAGATTGGATGAGTTGGGCTTGGGTGGATTGAAGGTTGCTTATGGTCTCCCGGAGCTCATCGGTTCTTTGAGTTACTTTTTCTTCGAGCAAACGGTTTTCCTTCTTTAATCGCCTCGACCGGTATTGAATAATTGCCCAGATGCCGCCGAAGGCTAGGATTGCATAAGCCAGGTAAGCCCACCAGGTTTGCCACCAGGGTGGAAAAATTCGAAAACTGAATTCAGCAGGTTCACCCCATTGGCCTTTGATTCCTCTGGTTGCGACGCGAAAGGTGTATGCACCAGGTGAGAGATTAAAGTAATTTTTGCTTTGAGGCTCCTGGCCGGCATAGATCCAGCGATCGTCAGCGCCTGCCAGCATATATCTGAAGGAAATTTTATCCCTGTTCAAGACACTCATATTGGCAAAACTGAACTGGAGATAATTTTGATCATAAGGCAGTTGCAGCCCGATGGGCAATTTGTAAGGACTTGAAAGGCTGTCCCATTGGATTTGATGCTCAACTACATATCCAGAGTTTTGCGGCAGCGTATTTTTCGTCAAGACTTGATTGCCGTCGCTGGACCACAGGGTATCTCCCGTTTCAACAAGGGGTTGGAAATCTGCCATACGATCAAAAGAGCGTTTCTCATCCATGATAGTCAGGCCGGTTATGAAAACCGGATTGGGCAAAGTGTCAATCACCGGATCTTGTGTCAGAATGGTCAATTTCCAAATAGGCCCAGTACCAAACCAAAGTTGCCCGTTACGCAGAAGTAAGCTCGCTCTGCGGTTATAGTCATTTGAGAGAAAACCTTGCGCTGCCGCATACCTGGAAAAATTCCAGGGCGTGTTTGGATCAGTGGGAGGGTTTACCAGCAGGAGACCATCTTCACTCCCTAGGTATAAAGTCCCGTCTTTTTCCTGTATGTTGTCCACGGCGTCCGGTACGAGTCCTTCTGCTTCTCCTAGATTGGTGATGGTCTGGCTGACAGGATCTATAATCGAGATGCCACCATCTGTTGCCACCCACAATGTACCATCCTCTCGCTGGATGATCTCCCAAACGGTATTATGGGCCAACCCTTCCTGTTCCCGTAAATATTGGATCGTATTTTTATCCGGATCTATGATAATCAATCCATTGGTGGTGCCCAGCCAGTAACGGCCTGATCCATCATCGAGAATACAAAATACCCAATCAGATTCTAATTGGGGAGTATTCTCAGGGATGATCTTTAATTCATTTAATACCGGATTATATACCGAGAGTCCATTCTCAGTGGCTAACCAGTAGGCGCCCTCTTCATCTTTAAGGGCGTCGAAAATCCGTTGTGCAATTTCTTGCGTTTTAAGATACTGGGTGAGTACTTTTTCCTCGCGATTGATAATGAGAAAACCCTGCTGATCTCCATCAACGAATAGATTGTCTTTTTCAAATTCTTTGATGAAAAAGATATTTCTTGAATTTGGGTTTTGTAGCGTTGCATCATCGATCGCTTTGAGGGTCTTAGTGGAAGGGCTATAAATATTGATTCCGTCCTGTGTTCCGAGCCAGATATCCCCTCGATGGTCTTCCTCTAAACTCCTGATTTGACCATCCATAAGTCCATCAGACTCGTCTAGGAACTCAGGCAAAGGTCCATCCGGATCCACCAGAAGGATTCCATTTGTAGCAGTACCAATCCAGATGACGCCTCTTTTATCTTTTATCGTATTTCCAAATCTTACAGGACTGTTGGTTGCAATTGATTTCATTTTAGTGTACTCTTTGTTGAGTACATGGATGCTATCACTATTTATCATCCATAATCTTCCCTGATTGTCTTCCTCATAAAATTGCGCATCGTCATAAAATTGCGCTTCTTCATTAAATCCATCCTTCTCATTCAGGGTACGGACAGTTTTATCGTCTAATGAAATGCCAAAGGTGCCACTTACAGAAGTCAGCCACATCCTATTGTCACGATCCTGAAAATGATACCCACCACTAATCGGAATGTTTGTATAGTCCTGTCTGTCTTCACCGATGATACTGGTTACGGTTTGATCCCCGCTTTGACTCAATAGCCAGATATTGTGATTCCTGTCCTCCATCAATGGATAATTAGGTCGAATACCTAGGAATCCGGGATTGGTGATTCGACGTAAATGCTCCATTTCACTATCCATGACATAGGTGCCCTTTTGCCAATAGGTTATCCACATCTGATTTTGATGATCACAAAGAAGGGAAAGGATTGTATTCGCTGACAGGAAATGGGTTTGGGTTTTTTTCTTGAAGTCAAGAACGTAGATACCATTTCCCGTGGCCATCCAGAGTTTGTCATCCTGGTCTATTTCGAGATCCCAGATTCGCAAATAATCATAAGTATATAACTCATTCCCGTTGTAGAGACATAGTCCTCCGTCGAAGGTGGCAATCCAATATGTGCCGTCTTCGTTCTCAATGATTTTTCTGATGTCGTTCCCGGGAAGCCCTTCAGCCCTCGAAAGTTGCAACATAACCGAAGAGGTTCCACTCAGAGCACTTGGTTGGTTCATTCTGGTAACAACCGGTTCAGGAAGGATAGAAATTTTCTTTTTAATCGGAATGGTGTCAAATTCCAGTTTCATCCGATTATTAGGATCCCAATCCAGGGGAGATTCCTCCATTGGAGGATTTAGAGTTTTGAACTCAGTAATATTGAATGGCTTAGAAGGTATTTTGTCAATGTCCAACGGATATGTTTGAGGAAGGTCAATACTATCCGGGTCAACAACTTGCCATTCGATGGGTTTAGGGTCTGTAAGCTTAAAGGCGTTGGTTACAGGCGCTCTGAAGGCGGTCGGGTCAAGAGCCCTTTTTTTAGCTTCATCATCATCACAGGATACCGTAAAAATGGCCGCAAGGCAAGAAAAAAATAGTATGGTTTTCGTTTTCGATATCATCATATGGGATTGAATTTAAAAGGTAAGGAAATAATAAAGGTTGTTCCCTCACCTTCTTCACTTTCTACCCTCAACTCCCCTCCATGTGCTTTCACAATATCATAGCTTAAGGACAATCCGAGACCTGTCCCAGACCCTGTAGGTTTTGTTGTAAAGAAGGGTTGAAAGATCTTTTCTTTAATGTGTTCGGGGACACCATTTCCATTATCCTTTACGGAGAGTTCGATTCCTTTTTCGGTCTGCTTCGAACAGATTACCACCTTTGGGTTGTAGCCTTCAGGGGTAGATTTTACTTTTTCATTTACTGTACTTCGACTCCGCTCAGCACAGGCGTAAAAAGCATTATTCACCAGATTTAAAATCACTCGGCCGATATCCGAAGCAACAACATTTACTTTTGGTAAGTCGGGATCGAGATCCAATTTAAAGTCAGCATTGAACTCTTTGTCCTTGGCTCGAAGCCCATGATAGGAGAGTCGCACAAACTCATCAGCTAGAGCATTCAAATCTGTAAGGGCTTTATCGCCTTTATTGCTTCGACTATGCTCGAGCATTCCTTTGACGATGGCATCGGCGCGCTTGCCATGGTAGTTGATCTTTTCGGAATTCTCTCCTAAGTCTTTTAAGATGACTTTAGTCTCTTCGATATCGCCCTTTTCCAACTCCTCATTTGCCTCCTCAAGCAACTCTTTATTCAACTCCGAGAAGTTATTCACAAAGTTCAGCGGGTTTTGGATTTCATGGGCAATTCCTGCAGTTAGCTCACCCAGGGAAGCCATTTTTTCCGATTGAATGAGTTGAGCTTGGGTGGATTTTAGGTTTTCGAGGGATTGGTTGAGTTGAGCTGTACGGTGTTTGACTTTTTCTTCAAGGATCAAATTTTCCTTTTTTAATGCCTTGGCCCGATATTGAACAATTGTTCCAACTAATGTTGAAAACCCTATGAGGTATAAAACCCAAGCCCACCAAGTATTGGTCCAGTGGGGGAGAATAGTAAAACTAAACCTGTCCGGTTCACTCCAACGGCCGTCAAAGGATAAACTACGGACATGAAACGTATAATCACCCGCAGGTAGATTTCTGTAGTTTTCGCTGAAAGGATCTGATGAAATTTGACTCCATTCCTTATCAAATCCTTCTAAAAAATACCTATATCTTACTTTATCCCTATCGGAAAGCTGTGTGCTATTGAATTGGAAGCTCAGATAATTATGCTCAAAAGGTATTTCTAATTGAGCTGGAAGGTTAAAATATCCAGTTAACCCATCCCATTTTATTTCATTTTCACTTAGCCAATTACTTTCATCCGGTATGTTGTTGGCCAGAAAAAAGGTGTCCTTCTTCGCACTGAAAAGGGTGTCTAATTTAGGGTATGAACTGCTAAGATCTTCTCTATCGAAGAAAACCTGAGGCTTATCAGAAATGGTTATTCCAGATATCCGTGCTTGACTCTCTGAAGGATTCTTTTGTGGAAGATTGGTAAGCGTAATTGCTTCAGTTTCGATCCCCCACCAAAGTTTATCATTGAATTCAAAGGCTGCATCCGCATTGAAATCTGTATAAATCAAACCTTGGCCTTTGTCAAATGATTTTAAGTCAAATTCCAGCTTATTCTGTTCATTGCCCTCAGGTTTTGGCGTAAGGATGGTAAGTCCGTTGCCAGTTCCTATATAGTTAATTCCATTTGAACTATAGGCGGTATAAACAGCGGGATTAATAAGTCCTTCCTGTACAGAGATTTCGGTTAATTGATTGTTTTCTTGGTCTGCGATAAGAAGTCCAGAACGGGTTCCAATCCAAAGTCTCTCCTCTTCATCCTTAAAAAATGCCCCAGAATTTCGTTGACTTGGTTTCCCATATTCCAGAAGGAGAGAGATAGTATTGTTTTCAGTATTGATGATGTTTATACCTAGGTCTGTTCCTGCCCAAATTTGTCCATAAGGATCTTCAATAAACCCCCAAACTATAGATCCGAATATTCCCTCCTTGTTCGTTAAACCTTTTACTTGATTATTCTTTAAATCTATAACTTCTATGCTCCCATCACGAAAGGATCCACTCCATATTCTTCCCTTACTATCCACTATTGTAGAAGAGGGAAAAATATTTGTAAGACCTTGGTTGGAGGTGATATATTTAATTGTTTGGTTTATCTCATCGTAGATACAATAGCCTAAACCTGGTGAAGAGATAAGCAATTCGCTGGGAGAAAGCCTTTGGGTTTTATGAGAAATGTTATTTGCCTTTCTCATTTGAAGTGCTTGATCAATCCGTTTGATAGAGTTTTTCTCTGGATCATAAATATCCAATCCTTGCCGAGTACCTATCCAAAGTCTTCCATTTGAGTCTTCAAAAAATGACCATGCATCAGGGCCTGTGAGACCATCGGAGGCTTTGAGAAAAATAGGAGCAAGACCTTTTAAAGGGAAAAGATTAATTCCATCCTGAGTTGCAATCCAAATTTGACCCTCGCTGTCAAATAAGGTAGTATTGATGAAATCATCTATCAAACCATCGGAGGCATTTATGTGTTTCAGTCTTCGCTGGTTTGGGTCAAAAGAATAAAGACCTTCATTTGATGACATCCATATTTTTTGATCAAACCCTTCTGAAAAGTGAGCGATACTTGTCTCTATTCCTTGATCATTTCCCAGTATGTTGACTTTGGTGCGACTCGTGTTGAACACTGACACACTTTCCGAGGAAGATCCTACCCAGATTTGATTATTGCTATCAGTAAAAAGAGCGTTGACAGGTGCTATAATCACATCTTTTTGATTTTCTATGGTCTGAACACTACCGTTTCTGGGATCTATTTTTGTTAAACCTAAACTTGATCCTACCCAAATATTTCCATCCTTATCTATTGTCAACTTGGAAGCATCTTGAATAGCTGTTGGCCCAAGTTGAGGGATATGTCTGTAAGTATCATTTTCAGGATCAATGATAAAAAGTCCATCCCGAAGGGTACCTACCCAAATTGAGCCTTCTTCATCCATGACCATAGAGCAGTTATCATTGAAATTGAAGCTTTGGTCTATTGCTGAAAAATCAAAGCTATTTACTAAACCTCTTCTAATGTCTAGGGTATAAAGCCCTTTTTGAGAGGTATAAATCCATATTCTACCTCTTTTATCCTCTAGGATATCATTTACAATAGCTTGACTTCCAGTAAAAAATGATTCTATAAAATTGAAATTTTCCAGATATTCTCCATCAAACCTGCTTAAACCTTTATCAGTGGCAATCCACATTGCCCCATGGCTATCTTCTTTTAAAGCAGTCACCAAATAACTTGGTAAACCTTGGTCTTCGCTAAATTCCAATATGCCCAGTGAAGAGTTTTTGTCAATTTTTGGTAGGCCTGCCTTTATTTTCTTGGGTTTATCCAATAAGGAAGTTTCAAAGTTAATTTCTAGTGAAGGGATTTCTGAGAAAATAATTGAGGAGTCTAAAAGCGGGTTAAAAGCAACGTCAATTTCAATCATTGGCGTCTTTAATGGAAAATACCCCTCTGGATAAAACGGCTTTGCGGCGAGGTCTTGGAGGTTCACATTCCTGGAAATGGGAGCTGGAAAAGCTTTCATATCCGTTACATTCCATTCGACTTCTTTAGGATCACCGAATTCTAAAGGGGAAATTTTTGGTTCTTCGAATTCAGTTTTATCCGAGGGGAATTCTATGGGGCTTTTTTTCGGCTGACAAGAAAGAACCAAAATGGGGATTGCCCATAGTAAAAGAAAAAACCTAATTATTTGCTTGCGATCTAATTTCATTGTCTTTCAATTTTTGAATTTGGAAGGATGATAATAAAGGAAGCACCCGCGTTTTCCCCATTGTGAGAATGACTTTCAATTTTCAATTCGCCTCCATGTGCTTTCACAATATCATAGCTTAAGGACAATCCGAGACCTGTCCCAGACCCTGTAGGTTTTGTTGTAAAGAAGGGTTGAAAGATTTTTTCTTTAATGTGTTCGGGTATCCCATCTCCATTGTCTTTTACTGTGAGCTCGACTCCCTTTTCGGTCTGCTTCGAACTGATTACCACCTTTGGGTTGTAGCCTTCAGGGGCAGATTTTACTTTTTCATTTACTGCGTAAAAAGCATTATTCACCAGATTTAAAATCACTCGGCCTATATCGGAAGCGACCACATTCACTTTTGGTAAGTCGAGATCAAGATCCAATTTAAAGTCGGCATTGAACTCTTTGTCCTTGGCTCGAAGTCCATGATAGGAGAGTCGCACAAACTCATCAGCTAGAGCATTCAAATCTGTAAGGGCTTTATCGCCTTTATTGCTTCGACTATGCTCGAGCATTCCTTTGACGATGGCATCGGCGCGCTTGCCATGGTAGTTGATCTTTTCGGAATTCTCTCCTAAGTCTTTTAAGATGACTTTAGTCTCTTCGATATCGCCCTTTTCCAACTCCTCATTTGCTTCCTCAAGCAACTCTTTATTCAACTCCGAGAAATTATTCACAAAGTTTAGCGGGTTTTGGATTTCATGGGCAATTCCTGCAGTTAGCTCACCCAGGGAAGCCATTTTTTCCGATTGAATGAGTTGAGCTTGGGTGGATTTTAGGTTTTCTAGGGATTGACTTAATTCGGCAGTCCTGAGTTTTACTTCCTTTTCTAATAGATCTTTCTGGTTTAGCGCTTGAAGTCTTTTTTCCTCCGTAATCTGAATTACCTTTTGAGATTTTAGTTTCACTTCTTTTTCTGCCTCTTTAAATCTGGTCACCACATAGCCTACCAGTGAAAATGGAAAAACCAACATAAGAAAATTGAAAGTGAACGGGTTCACCCACGGACTATTTTGAAGGAATAAGGAAAACAGCAAAATTGCACTTAATAAAAAGATGATCCCTCCAATCACGACATACCATTGAGCACCTTTTACAGTTTTTCTCGATCGTACGATGTATGTGAGACTAGTCCCAAATCCGATGACAAGCAGCGAGAATCCAAGTGCTGCGATGTGTAAAAACTGAAATTCCAGAATACATAGGAAGAAAAAAGCCCAAGCAAAACCCTTTTTTTGAGGGAGTTGGCCCGTGAAAATAATTGAAAAAATCAGGGGTAGGGTGGGTAAAATTAGTGCAAACGATAAATCGGATAATCCGCTCACCACGACATAAAGAGGATAGTTGAAATAAATGCCGAAATCAGTGAATATGCTTGTGGCAACCAATGAAGCAAAACCAGTTATACAGATTGCTAGGAGCCGCAATAACTCGTCATTCCAATTTTGAAATAGTAGCATCAGCAAAAGGATCAAAATGGTACCAACTATCCCTGCAGAAAAAAGAGTGACACCTAATTCAGAAATATTTATTCCTGAAGCAGGAGTTTCATAGGCAGGACCAGTAATCGCACATCCAAATCTGAAAGAATCCGAGATAGTAAACAGGTTCGCTGGAAATCCTACAGGTTCGTATTTGTAATGAATGTTAAGGACATATTCTTGATTCGGGTTTATGTTAAGCGGAATTACATCGTATAGATTTTCTGGAATTCCTCGCTGGTATTTTTCGTCTCCCTCACCTAAAGAGCCAATTTTATGGATCAATTTCCCATCCAAGAAAATTTCCAATGCTTGGCCAAAATTTCCAACATTTAATCCAACGGGTTGAGAAGTAATACTTTCATCAAAGGATAATTTAATCTGAAACCATCCTTCTAAGGTTCGGTCGAGGTGGAAGAATGGAGCAAAGTTCAGTGTGTTTTTATTTTGCCAATCTTCAGCAACAAGGGTGTCATTTGACCAAAATGCATTAGGGTCGGTCGTGAATCTCCAGAGATCACTCTCTTGAATGATAATACTATTCAACTCATCGAAATCTGCAGCCTTAAGTCTCAATACATCTTTTTGAGCATTGGCACTTAGTGAAAAAATAAAGAATAAGCTAGCTAGGAAAAATAGGGCTTTCATGCTCACGTTTTTAGGTGGATTGTAAATTTGCTGCCTTGATTTTCATGGCTGGTCAATCTCAATTCTCCTCCATGTGCTTTCACAATATCATAGCTTAAGGACAATCCGAGACCTGTCCCAGATCCTGTAGGTTTTGTCGTAAAGAAGGGTTGAAAGATTTTTTCTTTAATGTGTTCGGGAATCCCATCTCCATTGTCCTCTACGGAGAGCTCGATTCCTTTTTCGGTCTGCTTCGAACTGATTACCATCTCTGGGTTGTAGCCTTCAGGGGCAGATTTTATTTTTTCATTTACTGCGTAAAAAGCATTATTCACCAGATTTAAAATCACTCGGCCGATATCCGAAGCAACCACATTCACTTTTGGTAAGTCGGGATCGAGATCCAATTTAAAGTCAGCATTGAACTCTTTGTCTTTGGCTCGAAGTCCATGATAGGAGAGTCGCACAAACTCATCAGCTAGAGCATTCAAATCTGTAAGTGCTTTATCGCCTTTATTTGTTCGACTATGCTCGAGCATTCCTTTGACGATGGCATCAGCGCGCTTGCCGTGGAGGTTGATTTTGCTTAGGTTTTGCTTGATGTCACCCAATATTTCGGTGACCAAGGTCTCATCTCTTGACTCTTGGTTCTTGGCTCTCTCTTCTTCTACTTCATCAATCAGTTCATTGCTCAGCTCTGAGAAGTTGTTCACAAAGTTTAGCGGGTTTTGGATCTCATGAGCAATTCCTGCTGTCAACTCTCCTAGGCTTGCCATTTTTTCCGATTGGATCAGTTGAGCTTGAGCGGATTTAAGGTTTTCAAGTGATTGGTTGAGTTCGTGTGTACGAGCTTCCACTTGGGCTTCTAAAAGTGTATTCTGGTTCTCCAGAATTTCGCGTTTTTCCTCGGTGACTTGCAGGAGTTTTAGGTTTTCGATTCGTACAGCCTCCTGTGTTTCCTTAAACCTGATCGATATATAGGCCAGATAAAATAAGGGCGCGGAAAGGATATTCATGGACAGAAGTAATTTGTCATACTCATTGTAAAGATCAAGTGAGTATTTGTGCAAAATGATCTGAATAATAATTGCTGCCGTGGGTACCACTACTGCGCCAACGATGGCCCAATTCGCACCGGTAATGTCGTTTCGATGAACATAGAGCTTGCGCCCAAAGTGGAAGAGCATGTAGCTAAATGCAATGGCAAAGGGAGGAGAGATTGAAAAAATATGTGCGGGGATATTTGCTATAAAGATTACAGGAAGAAGCACCCACGAGGTCTTGGATATTTTCTGGGTAAGTACCCACTCCAAAATCAATAACCCAAAAAGGGTCATAATAGCCTGAAAAGTAACAAATAGTATAAACCTGACTTTTTCAAGCGTATAGGACATCTCAAAAAGGGTGTGTCCGAATATTACCAGTGTCCCGATCAAAACGGCCGTTGTATACCAGGCGATAATGCGAAAAATCTTTTGGTCGGGATTGAGGTAGACCAGAAACCAATACAAGAAAAACAGTAAAAAAGAAACTCCTATGCTAAGGGTAACATAGATATGGGTTTGTTTATGATCTCTTTCAACCCACTGCACAAAGGCAGGCCCGGTGAGATTCAGGAATGACTCTAAGTTTTCAGGTTTCAGACGGATTTCTCGTTGCGTAAAGGTAGACTCGTAATCCACAAAATGAACTGCGAGAACGTATTCTCTACCCAAATCGATATCAATGGGTTGTGGATATTTAAGAACGGGGTTGAAAGCCTTATAAGGATCACCCGTATCACCGAAGGAATGAATCAACTGACCATCCAAGAAGATGTCTGTAGCTGCCCAAAGATTTCTATTCAAATACATGGGAAGATCTTTTAGGGAATCATCCAAGCGGATTTTAATCCGAAACCAGCCCTCGATTCTTCCGTTTTCATCCTCCATCGCGGGACTCATGGCTGTAGGGTTCATTTTTTCCCAAGTAGAAACATTAAATTCGGGATCAGCCCATTTGGGATCATGGCCTTGCTTGAAAAGCCAACCGCCCAATGGCGCCAGAAATATTCGCTGATGTGAGCGAAACATTCCATCATCAAGCGTAACGACCTCCTCCTGTGCCAGCAGGGGCTGAGCGAGAATAATCAAAAAAGTAAAGAGCCCGGAGAGTTTTTTCATGAGTTTGAAAGGCTGATGATGAAGGTTGCGCCTGAATCTTGTTCGCTATGTATTTGGATTTCCCCACCATGAGCTTTGATAATATCGTGCGTAATACTCAGCCCAAGGCCTGTTCCTTCCGTTCCTTTTTTGGTGGTGAAAAAAGGTTGGAGGATTTTGTCTTGGATTTCCTTAGGAACTCCGCCACCGTTATCCCCAATTGATAGCAATACCTTGTCCTTTTGCACAGCGGTCTTCACGGTTAATTTTGGCTGATATTCATTATTCGAATTCAGCTTATCTCGCATGGCGTCGAAGGCATTATTGCAGAGGTTCAAGATCACTCGTGAAAAATCTTCACTGATCAAGTCTACTTCACCAACTTTTGGGTCTAGCTGTAAGTCAATTTCCACATTGATTGGAGCTTTTCCGGCCCGCATGCCATGAAAGGATAGGTTGACAAATTCTTGCACCATCGGATTAAAGGCTTTGGCTTCTCGCTTACTTCCTGAGGCACGACTATGTTGAAGCATGGATTTGACAATGCTGTCAGCGCGAGATCCATGCTCATAAACTTTGGATAGATTTCCTTTTACATCATTAAGAATTGCAATGATTTCCTCTTTGGCCGCCGAATCTTCAATGTTTTCCAATTCTTCGAAGACTTCCTCGATCAGTTCCCTACTGAGATCTGAGAAGTTATTCACAAAGTTCAAGGGGTTTTTGATCTCATGGGCGATTCCCGCGGTCAGCTGACCCAGACTGGCAAGTTTTTCCTGTTGCACCAATTGTTCCTGGGCGGCCTTCAATTCTTTCAGTGCTTTTTCTGCTTTGGCCTTGGCACGCTTCAATTTCTTTAAATCATCTTTCGCTTGAGACAAATCGCGGAATCTGGAATAGGCAAGGGAGAATACAGTGGCTGCTCTTCGCAATAGCTCCCAGCTTTCGGGAGAAATTTCACCTGGCGTTGCTGCACCAATGGCACCATTCGAGAATTTGGTCAAGTGGTAGGTACGCTCGGGAATTTCATTTCCATAGTATCCATCCAGCTTTTTCGTACGCTTTGCACAATAGTTGATCCATTCGATCCGGTGTTCCCCTTGCATCAAAATGGAGGTATTGGTTTGGTCACTTTGATAAAAGTCTAACATTTGCTTGCCCACCCAAGTGTCCTTGTAATTCAGATCAAAATGATCAGCTATATACGTTTTGGCCCCTTCACGAATATCTTTAATCGAATACCAGCATTGCGCTTTTCCTTGTTCGCCTTGATTGATATAGATGGAGCTGGTTTCTAATTCTTCTACCCCTAGGAGACCCATTTCTTCTCGTAAAACTTGGGCCACCTCTACCAATTCCTCTGGTTCCTGCATTGCCATCGCTCGTGCTCGGACTCGCTCCAGTGCGAGTTCAATTTTGGCTTTGCGGTTTTGTTTTTCCGAGGTAAGTAAGTCTTCAAAACGTCGATAAGCCAAATCAAAAACCCCTGCAAATCGAGTAAGTGTATCTATGGATTCTTGTGGTGGCTGCTCTACTTTGCCAGGTAGGCTATATCCGATTTCTCCGTGTGTTGTTCTGGCCATGACAAAGGTCAAGCCCCCAATATGCCGAATGTCATCTAAGGTAGGAGCCTGCGGGTCTACCCTTTCAAAGTCTCCCAATTTGATCATTTTGTCCACATAGTCTACGGCCAAATCTATGTCCATTGCCAGGATATGTGTGGGTTCATTACTTTTTTCCCAAGCTGCCACAGCCGGAATATCTCCATGGATATGTCTAGGTAAAGACATGACCATCCCGATTTGAGTACCGTCTCCTGAAGTCATAGCTTTGGCATAGGTATCGGGTAGCCAACGCATATGCCAAAAGTAATGAGCCTCGTGTCCCAGATTAACAAACTCCTTGCGCATAGTTACCACGATTTCCAGGAGCTCTTCAGATTCTCTCATGGCCGTGACTTGGGCACGGATTCTTTCTAGAGATAGCTCTACTTTTGCTTCTTTTGCTTGCTCCTCTGCTTTTTTAAGATCTTCAAATCGCTTGTATGCAATTCCAAATACTTTAGCAAAGCGGATGAGGGTTTCTAGAGATTCTTGAGGGGGCTCGGGAACTTGGCCTGCTAGGCTGAATCCAATTTCTCCGTGGGAGGTTCTTGCAATTATAAAAGTCAGACCTCCTATTGCTAAAATATCTTCTTCCGATGGCGCATGAGGGTCTACTTGCTCATACTTGCCATAGGTGTTCATTTTTTCAATATAGTCCCAAGCTTCTGGCCCATTAAGGTCCAAGACAAAAAGGTTGGAATCACTCTTTTCCCAATCAGCCAATCTTGGAATGTCATCATGTACAAACTTTGGAATGCTGATCACCATACCAATTCGATCTCCTTCTTCAGAGGTCATGGACATTTCATAGGATTTTTCGGTCCATTTCATATGCCAGAAGTAATCTGCTTCATGACCAAGAGTGATGAATTCCTTGCGCATGGCTACCACAATATCAAAGAGCTCACTTGACTCTCTCATGGCAGTAACTTGCGCTCGGATTCTTTCTAGAGAGAGTTCTACCTTGGCCTCTCTGGTCTGAGCTTCCGCTTTTTGTAGGTCTTCAAATCGTTTGTAGGCAAGATCAAAGGCCGCAGCCATTTTTGTGAGAATGGATTTCACCTCCTCTTGGGGCGGTTCTAACAAATCAATGACCATTCTTCCTTTTGCTAAAGGAACGCTAGGATGATATACTACCTTGATGTCTGCAGAAGCAATAAATGCATCTGCTTCCTCAGCTTCCTTGATTTTACCATGATCCCGTAACCAATTAGTGGAAATCTTAAGCGATGCTCTGTCTTGTGTCACTACCCGGTATGCTTCCCCTTTGGCCCATAGTTCGCGTTGATAAAAATTGGGATGGGTTGTATCCAAATCGAAGACGATATCAGAAGAGATATGCATTTGGTCTCCCTCTTGTTCCATAGAGGTGAGATCCCAGCTACGGACTCTGCCATCAGTCTCTTTCAGTAAAATGGTGGCAGCAGCTACCCCCGAAATATCAAGGCCCATCAGCTCTTCTTTCAGTTTATATACAACATCAAGAATTTTCTCTGATCGATTCATGGCCAAAGCCCTTGCACGGACTCGCTCTACTGCTAAATTTATTTGTGCTTCTCTAGCTTGAGCCTCAGCTTTTTGAAGATCACGAAATCTCCTGTAGGCGATATCAAATACCGCTGCGGCTTTTCTTAGCACCACTTTGGTGTCTATACTTGCGGGGGAATGTGTTACCAGCAAAAGAGATCCTTCGGAAAAGTCACTAAAGTTCCAAAATTCTGAATGATCAGATTGCCTTCGATTATTCACAAACCCCACTCTTCGCTCGGCAATCATAGGTGCATGTTTGACCATTACTTGCTGCCATTCCTCAGCCATTTCCTTATTAAATTCAATGGTATATTCTGAAATCTCGGAATGGTACATTTGGATCATGTATTCTACTTGATCCATAGCATCAACGGGAAAATGTACGTTTGCTAATACTATTTCACCGGATTCACCTGGGGGTCTTACCGCCGCTATTGATTCGAACATAGGCTCACCTTCAGGATAAAGATGAATCACGCTAGCTTCCAAATCCAATTCACCCAATGAGTCAATTTGTCTCCTTAATTCAATGATAACATCCTTTAGACCATCAGAAGAATGCATGGCTAGAGCCCGACTTCTGATTCTTTCCATTGCTGCTTCAATCTGAGCATCTCTTGCTTGTGCTTCAGCTTTATGAAGATCAAGAAAGCGCGTGTAAGTCTGGTCAAATACTTGAGCAAAGCGTTTGAAGATTTCATCTCCTTCACATGGGACTTCTGTGATGATGACTAGATATCCGGTCTTAAAATAAGCGGCGTGCAGACGCTGCCAGTTGGGTCGGGGTATCCCCGAGGATTCCATATCATGAAAGATCTGCTTGGCAATCGGAATATCCATTAGCCAATCATAGTGCGCTTGGAGTTGCTTATTTTCTAGGGTGACGGTTCTGTAAGTTTCGCCCTTTACCCATCCTTCGTAAAGGCTTTCATGAGCAAAGTCCCCAAAATTTGGAAGGGAGAAGGGTTGAATCAGTCCATTGTCCAAGCTGAGCCACCATTCATCTTCTTTTTGGTCTTTTTCACAAAGTACAAATCCACAGGTCCATAAGTCATCCACCAATGTGTTCAACTCACCAAAAAGAAGCTGGGCTACATCTCCTAGTTCCGCAGCTTTTTGCATTCCCATAGTTCTGGATCTTACCCGCTCTAGGGCAGCCTCTATTTGAGCTTCTCGGGCCTGATCCTCAGCCTTCTGCAGATCGAGAAAACGGGTATAGGCTTGTTCGAAAACCTTTCCAAAACGCTTAAATACCTCTATTTCTTCATTGGTAAACTCCTCGAGACTGTATCGCGCAAATTGCATTGAAGAATTTTTTGAAATCACGCTGCAGATTATCCAACCCGGAGTGTTGAAAACGTAATTCTTTCTTTCCTCAGGAGTTTCCTTAAAATCAGAGTGCTCGAATAACAATTTGAAATATGCGTTCTTTTCTGATTTGGAATATTTCGCTGTGAAAAAACCAAGATCGTTCCCAAGCGTTTCATAAAATTTTGTTGTGACCGGATGATCTATGTAAGGGATATGGAATTTTTTAAGATACCGCTGTCCTTCAACGGAGACCCAATTATTCATTCCAACATTTGGATCGCTTGTAAAGTCAATTCCAATTTGAGTATTACTTACCTGGATTCCCAACTCCATGATCTCCATTGTGGTCTGCCGAACTACTTCTGCCAGGTCTTCACTTTTTTGCATGCCCATAGAGCGGGATCTTATTCGTTCCAAGGCAGCTTCTATTTGTGCTTCTCTGGCCTGAGCTTCTGCTTTCTTTAGGTCTAGAAAACGGGTGTAAGCTTGTTCAAATTCCCTAGCAAAACGCTTAAATACTTCATGAGATTCGGGTACTGCGTCGTAAGTAATGAATAGAATATATCCGAACTTGAAGAAAGCAACATGATCAATCTGATACTTTGGAAAAGGTATCCCTTCTTCTTTCATTTTGAGCAATTGCTCACCCACACCAGGAAGGCTGCATAAGTATTCGTAATGTGCTGGGCATTCTTCTTCTCCGATTTCATTGATCAATAGGGTTTCTCCTTTTTGGCCTGCTTCGAAATATTCCAAAAAGACATTTTCTCTGGGAGTTTTATATCTGGGAAAAGTGGCCATACCATTACTACCCCATTCTATCGATTCTAGACCATTTTCTTGGTAAATATTGAAAGCGCAAAACCAAGTCTCTACGCCCAAGGCCTTTACCTGCTTGACCAGTTCCTGCGAAAGATCGGCCAGTTCCTCGCTATTTTGCATAGCCATGGCTCGAGCGCGGACCCGTTCCAAAGCAAGTTGAATTTGAGCTTCTCTAGTCTGAGCTTCTGCTTTTTGAAGGTCAAGGAAGCGCTGATATAATGAGCCAAACTCCGCTGCTATTCTGCGAACTATGTCCTTTTCTTCTGATGTGGGCCTTCGATTGTGCGCAAAGCCAATGTATCCAAATTTGCAATAGCCTTCTGTGATAAATAGACCATCTGGAAAATCCTTGACCTCCGGCCTAGCATTTTTGGGCATGGAGTCCAAAATGTCTTTGTAAACTTCCCAAACCTCTGGAAGTATTTCAGGAGGATATTCATTTACATTGACAGCATTAGGCTCGCTTTTTTTCCACTTTTCAGCGGTATCTAACCAGGCATCTACAATTGTTAAATCAACCTCTTGCTCTCCTAAGACCTGATATCCATTTTTTCCAGTGGTGCGAAAATTCAGTGTATTTTTCTCCTGATTAATTAGTGTCAAAACAGCGTGACTAGGTTTGATTCCCAGCACATCAAACTGCTCGAAAAGTTTGGAAAGTACCACACCCAACTCGTTTGATTGGTGCATTGCCATAGTTGCCGCACGAACTCTCTCCAAGGATGCAACGATCTGTGCTTCTCTAGCTTGAGCCTCTGCTTTTTGCAGATCTATAAAGCGGGTATAGGATTGTTCAAATACCTTGGCAAACCTCTTAAAGATTCCTACTTCGGGATAAGGTTCTAGTGTAATGATTAGTAAATATCCATTCGAAAAATATGCGGCATTCCACTGTTGCTTTTCTGGGAAAGAAAGGCCCTCGTCAATGATTTTTTGAAAAAATGGTCGAACTTCGGGAAGTGATAGCATGTATTCATAATGGCTTTCTAAATTCTTTCCAGACTTTTCTATAGAAAGGAAATCCATTTTTTCCTTCCAGGCCTGATACATTTGCTTATGCGCTGGATCAGTAGTATTGGGTATAGCCACTGGAGGAAAAATTCCTTTGTCATTGGCAAACCAAAATTCATCTTTCTCCGAATTTTCTTCACAAAGACCAAAGCCAGTGCCCCACAGGTTACCTCCCAAGCTTCTGAGTTGCTCAAAGAGGATGAATGCTACATCTGCAAGTTCTTCGGAAGTCTGCATTGACATGGTTCTTGCTCGTACACGCTCTAGAGCCAATTCGATTTCTGCTTCTCTAGCCTGCTCCTCTGCTTTTTTTAAATCTAAAAACCGAGTATATGCCTGCTCAAAAACTCTCCCAAAGCGCTCGAGAATAGCTAGATCCTGCTCCGAAATAAAGTCTTCGCTGACAGTCTGAAGTCCACTGTACTCGAAAAAAGTGAATCCGGCAACATACCGTTCTAGGGCTTTGTTGGCATCTTGGACATGCTTGGGAAATCGACGGAATTCAGTCTCCGAATAGAGATACTCATCATAAATTTTCTTCTCTTCGCCAGCTATGGTATAAACAAACCGCTTTTCTTGAGCTTTCCATGCATCCCACATGGCATGGTGAAAGGGATAATCCTCAAATTTCATGTAATAGGATTCTGCATCTTTACCAGTTTCTGGATTTGCAGCCCAAACCGTATTGCTCCTGTCCTGCTCATCGATCAGATTGATGATACAAAAGGTCAATCTGAAATCTAGTTTGGTGAACTCCTGCAATAAAGTGTCCACGACAGATGACAATTCGGTGGAATGATGCATCGCCATAGCTTTGGCTCGGATGCGTTCCAAAGCCGTTTCAATTTCGAGTTCTCGGTTTTTTTCTTTTAAATCAGTCGTTTTTTCATCCACTAGCTTTTGAAGCTTCTCAGCTTGTTGCTTGTACATGTCTATTCCCCAGGTGTCCTTTTCACTTTCTACCTCCTCAGGCTTGGATCCATGCCAGTGAATGATTTTCCAGGTATTTTTGATATACTCTAGGATAATGGAAAAACGAGCTAAAAACTCAAATCCTTGATCTTTTGATTTAACTACAATAAGCACCTCATCTACAAAAATTGCAGTGTTTTCATCCTCGGTGGTGTAATGATCTACGGGTGTTACCTTCCATGTGATCGTAAGTCCTTCGCTTTGGGTTTTTTGAGTTTCTAGTAGCTTTTGCACCTCCTCAATACCTCGAATTTTCTCGTCTATAGCAGTGCCAAAACCCACAACTTTTTGGTCGATAAATTCTACTAGATTTTTGGGTTCAGATCCCGAAAGACCTGCATGTATAAACCTCTGGTAGGTTTCCTCCAGCTGGCGTTTTTTATTTTTTTCCATCAACGGATTGACTTATGGGTATTGAAATGGTGAAGGAGGTATTTTTATTGATTTCACTTTCTACACTTAATTTTCCTCCATGTGCTTTAATGATATCATGGGTAATGCTAAGCCCGAGGCCTGTGCCTTCAGTGCCTTTTTTGGTGGTAAAGAAGGGCTGAAGGATTTTATCTTTGATCTCTTCTGGGATTCCACCTCCGTTATCAGCTATGGAAAGTAGCACTTGGTCGCTTTGTAAAACCGTTTTTACCGTCAATTTTGGTAAGTAGCTTTTGCCATCTTCGGCCTCCACTCTTCGGTCCCCACTCTTTAAAAGTTTATCTCGCATAGCATCAAATGCATTGTTGCAGAGGTTTAAAATTACTCGTGAAAAATCTTCTGAAATCAGGGAGACCTCCCCGACCTGGGGATCCAACTGCAAGTCAATTTTCACATTGATAGGGGCCTTTCCTGCTCGCATGCCATGATAGGACAGGTTGACAAATTCTTGCACCATTGGGTTAAATGCTTTGGGTTCCCGCTTACTCCCTGAGGCACGACTATGTTGAAGCATGGAAGTGACAATCCCGTCTGCACGTGAACCGTGCTCATGTACTTTTTGTAGATTTGACTTGATATCTTCTAAAATATCATCTATCAGCGACTCGTCTCTTGATTCTTGGTTTTTGGCTCTCTCTTCCAAAATTTCCTCGATCAGCTCTCGGCTGAGGTCTGAGAAGTTATTGACAAAGTTTAATGGATTTTTGATCTCATGAGCGATTCCAGCTGTGAGCTGACCTAGGCTGGCGAGTTTTTCTTGCTGCACCAGTTGTTCCTGAGCTGATTTAAGGTCTTTCAATGCCTGCTCGGCTTTGGCCTTGGCCATATCGAGACGAGTAAAGTCCTCATATCGAGCGTATGCCACGGATAAAGATCTCCCCAAAGCAGCGACCAAGTCTAATTCTTCGGCGCTCAGATCTGTTTCGGAACCCACATAAACCATTCCTTGAGTGAAAGGGACAAATTGTAATGTCAGTGAAGTAGGAGGTTTTTCTCCTCCTTGATAGGTGCTGATGTTTGAAATCTGCCCTTGTTCCAGGAGGCTTTTCGTGAAAGCGAGGAACTGTTCTTGCGTCCAATGCTCAATGTAGGTGGTCTGCTCTCTCCAATGCTTGACTCCTTTCCGGGTAATCTCCGAATTGTCATAGTCTAAATGCAAGGCGGCAAGAGCTTTGCCTTCGGGATTGGACAGGTAGAAATCTAGCACTTCTTTTTCTTCATTGACTAGCATCACTCCACAGCGGAAAAAAGGAACTCCCAAGGATTGTAATTCTTTCCAGACTAGTGGTGTAATCCGCTCTAAGTCTTTGGCAGTTCGCATAGAAGCAATTTCTGCTCTTACTCGATCTAGGGAAGACTGTTTTACTGCTTCCCGTGCCTGTGTTTCTGCTTTTTGAAGATCAAGGAATCGGGTGTAGGTCTGTTGAAAGACCTTATTCATTCGTTTAAGAATGTTATTTTCTTCCTCAGAATAAATGTTCTTCTGGTAATTGAACATCGTGATACCTGAGTGGATGCCTAGGGTAGCAGAACCAGTCAGACCCATGCCTCGCGCTATATATTTTTTACGCTCTTCTGGAACATCTATGCCTTCGGCCTTGGGATAAAAATGCTCGAAGTATGCCTCCTTTGAGCGTTTGTCTTCGTCGAAGGTGAAAAACTCAATGCCATTTTTTCTGGCATTCTTATTTAAAAGATGGATGGGATGATCACAGTAGGGTAGCCATACTTGCTTAGGATAGATTGCAGTACTTGCTCCGATCCAGACATTAAACCCTCGGTTAGCCTCATCGAAGATATCGATGTAGCATGTATCAACAACTAAGTTTAAATGCTCGAATTGTTTGAAGAGTACCAAGATAACCTCAGATAGTTCACTGGTCTTATGCATGGCCATGGAGCGGGATCTTATTCGCTCAAGAGCTGCTTCAATCTGTGCTTCCCGTGCCTGTGCTTCGGCTTTTTTGAGGTCAAAGTATCTATTGTAAGTAAGGTCAATCACACTAACGAACCTTTTAATCACCTTCAGCTCATCCTCGTTAAATGGATCTTGAGTCCACGCATAAAAATCACCATGTTTGAAGGGTAGGAAGTAACCGTATTGGACTTCATTTTTTGAAAACTTTGGTTTCGGCAAGTCACCATAGCTCGCAAGAATGAGATCATAATATTCCTTTAATTCTTGTCCATTTAGTGTAGGAGTATATACTTGCTTCTTTGTCCAATGATCGAATATTGACTCCAATATGGGATTGTTTGTCAAAGATATTTTTCCTACCAATTGTAGCGTATTTCCCTCTCCTGATGGAACGGTACTAAACATCTCTCCTTGCCCAGTTTCAGCCTCAATCAATCCTATCCCAGATCTCAAAGGAGCTATCCCTAATAGATTTAATTCATCGAACACTATACTATTGGCATTTGCAAGATCACCGGTATTGTGCATGGCCATGGCTTTGGATCTCACTCGTTCAAGTGCGGCTTCAATCTGTGCCTCCCTAGCTTGTTTTTCTGCGTTTTGCAGGTCAAGGAATCGACGATAAACAAGGCCAAAAACTTTTGAAAATCGGAGGCCAATGGATAGTTCATCTGGCTCCAAAGCTCTTCGTGCGATCACATTAATGGCACCTTCATTAAAGTAGAAACCATAATAGAATTCACGCTCAGGAAATTTCTTTGGTATGGGTACATTCAAGAATTGAGAGGCAACTTGATAATACTCTTCTAGTTCCTTGCCGGCAAATTCTGACAAAGAGTAATCTTCTTTTCGGCGAAAAGCTTCCAGATAATTTTTGTAGAAATAATGATCCTTGCCTCTTGCCCGTCCTAGGATTTGGGTTTCTGCTTTACCGTCTTTTTCTGTGACTAGCCAAAGCTCAGCTTGATCAAGCGTTTCGTTTATCAAGGCAATTCCTCCTCGAACTGAATCAATGCCTAGCTTATTCAGCTCTTGGAAAACTACCAAAGCGGTATCACCAAGTTCAGAACTGGAATGCATCGCCATTGATCTGGACCTGACTCTTTCCAGTGCAGCTTCAATCTGTGCCTCTCTGGCCTGCGCTTCTGCTTTTTGAAGGTCAAGGAATCGGGTATAAGACTGTTCGAAAACTTTGGCAAAGCGATCAATTACCGAGTTTTCTTCATTCGTGAATGGGTGATTAGAAAAATTGAAAACCCAAAGACCTGTGTTTTTCTGAATGCCCCAGGAGGTTTTAAAACCATGCTTAATGGATTGAATTTTTCCCCATCTTTCTTTGGTGACAGAACTACCAAGATTTGTATTGTCGTACAAGTGATTATAAAAATCGAGTGTTTCTTGACGAGTTAAATCAAAACTCAGGAAAGACTTCCCTCTTTCGCGAGCTTTCCAAAATTTTGAAAAAATAGGGTGATCAAAATAAGGGATATTTAGCCGAGTCGGATAAATCATGTCTGGCGTAGCTGACCAAAAGTGAAAGTCCTTTGATTGATCTTCAAAGGTGATTAACTGACAACCATCTATGGGAAGCATCAAGCTTTGCAATTGACTAAATGTCACCTCAACTACTTTCTCAAGTTCTTGACTACGATGCATGGCCATTGAAGCTGATCGAACCCGTTCTAAGCCGGCTTCTATCTGCGCCTCTCTAGCCTGCGCTTCTGCTTTTTGCAGGTCAAGGAATCGGGTATAAGTCAAGTCAAATACTTCTGCGAACCTTCGGATAATTTTTTTGTCTTCATTAGTAGGTTCGGTATCGGCGAAAAAATACAAGCCCCCGGCAGCAAAAGGAGAATAATGGTAATATTCCTTTGGAAGCGAAGTGGACTTTTCCACAATATTATCTGCCAGGACAAATTTGCTTTTGGAGACTAAGTTGTAATAGTCTTGAAGCTCTTGGCCCTCCAGGGTGTATGAAAGTGGAGTTTGGCTGAGCCATGAATCAAAAGTGGAAATGAATAGGGGATGGACGGTAAGTGAAGTAATCCCCGTGGTTAATTCTTTTTTACCTTCTTCGTTTATGACCGTGGTCCATAGCTCACAGTCCCTAGTTTCGGGATCGAAAATCCCGATCCCGCTTCGCTCGATGGAAAGGTTCAGGTTTTCTAATTCATCAAAGATAATTCTTGTACAATTTACCAAATCGTCACTCTGTCTCATAGCCATGGCCTGTGACCTTACCCGCTCAAGTGAAGCTTCTATTTGTGCTTCTCTGGCCTGTGCTTCAGATTTCTGAAGATCTAGGAATCGGGTGTAGGACTGTTCGAAAACCGTAGCTAACCTGTCTAGAATATCTTTTTCTTGTTCTGTAAACCTTTCTAAATTGTAGCGATGTAGCTGTAAACCAACCGTATTTCTTCTAGCTACAATTGAATTCCATCCGGGAGCAGATAGAATAATTTTCCGTCGGTGTGCTGGTGTATGACTAAGTTCGGTGACTTCAAATGCTTTATTCCACCAACGATACATTTCATCCGCATCGGATTGCATTTCCGCAAAAGAATCACCCCTATCCCATGCATCCCACATTTGTTTGGTCATGCCAAAATCTATGTGATTGACTCTTATTTTTTGTTGATAGGAATGGGTGGTAGTGATTGCCCACAAATAAAAATCTCGAGAATTTTCAATGTAAGTTTGGAAATTACTGGCGTCAACTTTAATCCCAAGTTCTGTGATTTGTTCGTGAACGGCCTTAATCACCAACAAAAGGTCATCACTTTTGTGCATGGCCATTGAGGCAGAACGGACCCGTTCTAGAGCGGCTTCTATTTGGGCTTCTCTCGCCTGTGCTTCAGATTTTTGAAGATCTAGAAATCGGGTGTAGGCTTGGTCAAATACCCGCGCAAATCGTTGGATGATTTCTATTTCTGATGGAGCCAATACCTTGCCTTCAAAATCATTGATATTAAAAACTGCATTTCTAACTGCCACCGAGGTAATGCTGTAGGTGGTGCTTTCAAAAATCATCCTCAATATATCCTCTGGCAAATGCTTGAATTCCGCGGTGTGTTCAATTACATAATTGTAGAAAGCATCTTTTTCAGCCTTTGAATAATGCCCCACGAAAAAATCTAATTGCTCATTAAGTGCATGATTTAAATCTTTTGGGACAGGGTTATCAAAGTAAGGGAGGCGGTAATTGGTGATCACTAAACCATCCTCATTTTGCCCACAAACAAAAGAATCCAAATCCTTAGACCCTTCAATGGCGATACCTATACCAACCGCTGTTGCAGGAATTTGTAACTCCTTCAGTTTTTCGAAAACAATAGAAACCACTTCATTGAGCTCATTACTTTTGTGCATGGCTAATGAACGACTTCGCACCTTTTCTAAAGCTGCTTCAATTTGAGCTTCTCTCGCTTGGGCTTCAGCTTTTTGGAGGTCAAGGAAGCGGGTATAGGCCTGTTTAAAAACTCTCCCAAATCTTAGCAAAATTTCGTTTTCCGCGCTTGAGTAAGGTATACCTTCAAAATTCTCCATGTAAAGGGAGACTTTATCGAAGAGTACCGTCGTTATAGCGAGCCCGGGGCAACTCAGATAAAAGTCCATAGAAGCCTTTGGCAGATTGGGTACGTGAGATAATAGCTCACGATAAAAGCGGTTCTTTTCTTCAAAATCTAAGAGAGTGCTGAAGGATTCTATTCCTTTTTGTTTAGCCTCATTGAATTGATTTGCCCAAACTGATTCGAAATACGGATGAGTGATTTTTGAGGGGATATCTGCCTCATCAGCGATCCAAAAGTGCCAATCGCCAAATGCCTCATAATCCACCACAAATCCAGCGTGGTCTAATTTGATACCCACCTTGCTGAGTTGTTCATAAACCTCACGGATCACCCCTTGAAGCTCTTCACTGCTATGCATGGCCATAGAAGTCGAGCGAACCCGTTCCAAAGCTGCCTCTATTTGGGCTTCCCTAGCTTGAGCTTCAGCTTTTTGAATATCGCGAAAGCGTTGATAGGCCAAGGAAAACACCTGGTGGAAGCGCTTGAATAAGGCAAGGGATTGTTCATCCAAAGATTGATAAAGCGTAAGTCCTAGCCCTCCTTCGCCGATCGAAAGAAAGCAATATCCTAGGTCATTAACCTCATCCAAAAGTGGATCAGTCAGGTAATTTTCATTCTTGCGGTGTTCCCGAAAATCTTTGAGTTCTTCATTCTTTAAGACGCCCATGAAATGATTATCCTTTGCTGCTAGCATTTGATCCACCATTTCTTGCTCTACTGGGTTTTTGGGATACTCAGTTCGCTCGATAATGTCCTGATCGTAACTCGGGAAAAATTGGTAACAGAGGTAGATTTCTTCCTTAGATTCGATAATGGCTGTCTGCACATTTCGAATATGTCTGACACCAAGTGAATCCAATTGACTTGCAATAACCCGACAGACTTGAAGCATATCATCTGGGGTTTTCATTCCCATAGCCACTGCTCGTACTCGTTCTAGAGCAGCTTCAATCTCGAGCTCCCTACTTTTATTCTCCAGCTCTATCGTTCGCCGTTTGATCGCATCACGTAACTCCAGATTTTCTTTGGCAATTTTATCTAGAGCCATTGTTTCTCCTTCTTGCACGCGCATATCTGGCAGAGAGCCATGCTGCTGCAACACTTTCCACCCAGTGTCACTTTCTCGCAATAGGGAGGATATTCTAATCTTGGAATAAAAGGTCCATTCTGATTCGATCAACACATAAATATCACAATGCTCAGTGACCAAAATCAACTGGTCTATTGGCATCAGCTCTATCTCTCGATTGCGCATCTCTGCCTTACCAAGTACCTCTTCCATCTGGGATTTGAAGAATGAGATCCCCTCTTCCTTGGAATGAGCAAGCTCCGATTCGGAAGTGCCGATCATTTTAAAATCGGGATCTAATGTGGAGGCAAAAGCTTCGAGATCACCACTTTGGTAACTGTCCCAAAACTCCATGTACACTTTTCTCGCCGCTGACTCTCTTTCTTTTACTTTACTCATTCCAAATTAAGGTTCAATCGGCAAAAAGATGATCATCTCCGTACCTTCTCCTTCTTTGCTTTTCACTCGAAGATCACCGCCATGGGCTTTGATGATATCATAGCTCAATGATAAGCCTAGACCGGTGCCACTTCCTGTGGGTTTGGTGGTGAAGAAAGGCTGAAAGATTTTATTTTTGATTGCTTTCGGTATTCCTCCACCATTATCTTCAATAGATAGCTCTATTCCTGATGGTTGATCCCCGAGTTGGATTAGGCGACTGTGAACACTCACCATTGGTTTATATCCATCAGCACCATTGGATTTTGCCCGGCTATTAATGGCATAAAAGGCATTATTGATCAAGTTTAATACAACCCGGCCAATATCCTGTTCGACTACTTTGATTTTAGGAATGGCTGGGTCTAAATCTAGATTAAAGTCTGCATTGAAAGATTTGTCTTTGGCCCGAAGTCCATGGTATGAAAGCTTTAAAAATTCTTCTGCTAAAGAATTTAGATCGATTTCATTTCTCTCTCCAGAATTTGCCCGACTGTGCTGCAACATACCTTTGACGATAAGGTCCGCTCGCCTGCCATGTTGCTTGATTTTGGCTTCGTTTTCTTTGATCGTTTTTGCAATCTCTTTGATTTCTGCAAGGTTTCCTTTTTCTATTTCCTCCTCCAATTCATCGATAAGTTCTTGGTTTAGGTCAGCGAAGTTGTTCACGAAGTTCAATGGGTTTTGAATCTCATGGGCGATTCCTGCCGTAAGCTCACCAAGGGAGGCCATCTTCTCGGACTGGATCAGCTGCGCTTGTGTCGCTTTTAAATCTTTATATGCTTTTTCGATTTCCTTGGCCTGAGCCAGCTCGCGTTCCTGAGTTTTTGCTTTTTCTCGTGCCAAAACTCGTCCTGTCTGAAATTTAACGACTCCGTAGACTATAAGTCCAAATGCAAAGAAATAAAGCACAAATGCCCACCAGGTGGCATACCATGGAGGAAGGATTACAAATGAGTAAGCGATCTCGTCGGAGATTGTATCAAAGGTGTTTTTGGCTCTCACCTTAAAAGAGTATTCCCCATATGGCAGGTTAGTAAATTCTCGGAAGGTATTAGTTTCCCATTCAGACCAATCTTCTTCAAACCCTTCGAGGAAGGTTTGGTATTCTATCTGATTTTCCTTGACAAAGAAAGGAGCCACATAGCCAAAGCGGATTTTGTTGCCTTTATACTCTAGTTCCGGATATGCTTCCCCATGATACTCTGGAGAGGTGAGTTGTTTTTCATTTGAGGTGACCGAAGTGAAATATAGCGGTGTAGGATAATCTGTCTTATAGCTGGTATTAGGATCCACACGCAGTAGCCCTTCATCTGTTCCAAACCAAAAGACTCCGCTAGGCTCTGTATACCAAGAACCAGTAAAGCTCGCAGTAATCAAGTTGTAAGGATACTCTTGTAGGATATAACTTCCATCTTCCTGTGGTTTGGCAAGTCTTTTTTCACCTTTGAAGTCTAAGGTGACATCCCCGTATTGATTGGAGCCCAAGCCATAACCATCTAGATTAATATCAGCCACCTCCTCCGAGAAGCTAAAAACCTCGTCTCGAATAAAAGATTGAGTGTTATGATCAAAATAATAGAATCCATTAATCCCTGAGGTATAGGGGTTTCCTTGCACATTTACCACAGTTCCTGAAATCCCTTGAACTCCGTCTTCATCATTATACTCAGTCACCCCAGAGTTAGCCACATCCAAATTCCCTGAAGCCGTTTTGGGGATTTGAACTCTATAAAGTACACCAGATTGGGTACCGCCCCATATTTCCCCCTCCTTGTCCTCTATGATGGAATAAATTGCTCTCTCTACTTGTGGGATAGGTCCTATATCGGAATAGACATAAGTTCCAGTAGAATTTTGGGTTCGCTTGAAAACGTGAATGCCAAATTGTCCTGTAATAAAAATATAGCCTGGATACTTTTTCGATATCAGTATTTTTAAGTTTTGGAATGATTCGGTTACCTTTATCTGATTCGATTTATCCCCACGTATCTCATAGATTCCCAGGCCTGAAGAAATAATTTTATCTTCATCTAAGACTAAATCGAAGTATTGGTTGTTGGGAAGTCCGTTTACTCGCTTAATCGCTCCATCCCCTTTGTCAATGAATAATACTTTGGTAGAGCCACCTATATAAAGTCGATCATCTAAGCCGTTTAGAGATAACACATTCCCTACTTCATATTCCTCCGAGTCGAACCTCATCACCGGAGAAAAAAGCTCTATTTTTGATACGCCTGCATTGGTGCCTACCCAAAGGTTTTGAGTATTGTCCAAATAAAAAGCATAGACACTTTGATCCGTGATGGAGTTGTTGGTATTGAATTGGGCAAGCGCTTTGCCATTTTGGTCAATTATAAAAAAGCCATAACCTAAAACACTTAGAGCATAGTTTCCATCTGGTAGTGCTAAAGACTTGTAGAGGGCACCATCTTTAAAATATTCATCAATTTCTGTTTTAAAAGGTTCGAAATTTTCACCGTCAAAAAGAAACAAGCCTCCACCAAATGCCCCAATCAAAAAATTTCCAGACTTTTTATAAGGGAGTAAGGTTTGCACCCGGTCGCTTCCCAAGAATTCGCTACCTGGGATTAGCTCAAGCGCACCGTTTTTTTCCCGAAAAATTCCCAAGTCCATTTGATGGGCGTAGTACACTCCATCCAAAGCAAAACCATACATAAACACAGTATCTGGCTTCCAAATCCTAATCCTTCCAGTTGCCTCTTCATTCCCAGGAGTATAGATAAAAATAGCTTGCCTTGTTTGGAAGTAGATGTCCCCATTTACCTCGCGAATGGTCCAAACATCATTAAACAGAAATTCTTCAGGCAAGTCAGCGATCACCGATTTAAGAATAGTATTTCCTAATGAGTCTTTGGTAGCATATCCAAAGTCTCCAATCGACCCGTAATAGAAGGTGCCATCAGACGCTAGATAGGTTGCCCTTACAGTGGTATTAAAATCTTGAATTGGAGAGGAAAGTATCTTCCAGTTGACTCCATCGAAGCGCTGTAGACCACTGGAAGTACCCAAATAGATAAAGCCATCTTTATCTTGCCCTACATTCCAAACTTGCTGTCCGGCTACTCCAAGATCACCCACCACGTAGTTGGTGAAGCTGGGTACACCTTTGGACGCATTGATTTGAGCGAAAGCCTCTTCGCACAAAAAGGCAAGCGACAGGAAGCTCGAAGCCAAGATATATTTCAAAAAGTTGCTTTTCATAATTGTATAATTAATAGTTCAATACCTTTTTGGGGACTTTTATTCTCTTTTGCTTGGATCTTAGGGTATTCGCTTTTCCAGAATTCTGAAGCCAACATCCATTTAGGGTCATCAGTCGCTTTCTATTGGTATAAAGAGGATCATTTCAGTACCCTCGTCTTCTGTACTTTTTACCCTTAGGTCACCGCCATGTGCCTTGATGATATCGTAGCTCAAACTTAAACCAAGGCCTGTCCCGCTACCAGTGGGCTTAGTAGTGAAGAAGGGCTGAAAGATTTTGTCTTTTATTGCCTTTGGTATCCCTCCACCATTATCCTTGATACAAAGTTCTACCCCGCCAGTACCCGCCAAATCAACGAGTCGAGATTGAACAGAAACTTTGGGATGATAGGAGGTCCCAGAGGTTCCATTCAATTCTATCTTTTTTGCCTTTTCTCCCACTGCATAAAAGGCATTATTGATCAAATTCAAGATTACCCGACCCACATCCTGCGCGACTACATTTACTCGAGGGAGGTTGGGATCTAAATCGGTATCAAAGTCAGCAGAGAAATTCTTGTCCTTGGCTCGAAGTCCATGGTAGCTCAAGCGTAAAAACTCATCTGCTAATGCATTTAGATTTGTGGGCTTTTTATCACTTGCATTACTTCGGCTATGCTCTAGCATTCCTTTTACTATGCCGTCTGCCCGCTTGCCATGATGGTTGATTTTGGAGAGGTTTTCTTTGAGGTCTGCCAAAACCTCTGTGATCAACCCCTCATCCCTTGATTCTGGGGCTTTTCCTCTTTCTTCTTCTATTTCGTCGATCAATTCATTGCTCACCTCAGCAAAGTTGTTTACAAAGTTTAGGGGGTTTTGAATTTCGTGTGCGATGCCTGCGGTAAGTTCTCCGAGCGAAGCCATTTTTTCCGCTTGGATGAGTTGTGACTGAGTTGCCTTTAGATCCTGATAGGCCTTCTCAATTTCTTTGGATTGAGCAACTTCACGCTCCAAAGCATGAGCTCTTTCCTCCATTTTTATTCGTCTTTTTAATCCAGAGTAGGCCATGAAAATCATAAAACCAAGTATGGCGGCATAAAGGGTGTAGGCCCACCAAGTTTTCCACCAAGGAGGAAGCACTACTACTTGAAGAGACTTGCCCACATCGTTCCATACCCCATAGGCATTGGAAGCAATCACTTTGAAAGTATAAGTACCCGGTTCTAGATTAGTGTAAGCGGCAAAGTTCCGGTTGTCATAGATCCAGTCTTGATCCAAGCCATCCAGCATGTGTGCATATTGGTTTTTGGAAGGGTTAGCAAAATGCAGTGCGGCAAACTCAAAACTGAGGTCATTTTGATCATGTCTAAGGGTAATTTCCTCCGTCGACAGCAAGTCGACGTCAAGAGGCGAAGACTCACCCATGTCATATACTGAAAGATTGGAGATCAGAAGATTGGAAATGATCACCGAAGGCGGGATCTTATTCGAGGCGATGGTGGAAAATGTGGTTAGTCCATGGTCTCCTCCAAAGTAGAAATTTCCGCCTGGTGTCTTGTCGGCTGCTAGTGACAGAAATGATTCTCCGCCAAGGCCATCATCCTCATTGTAATTGATAAATGTGATCTTTTCCAAGGCCTCATTTTGCATCATTTGGATTAGCCCATTTTGGGTTGAAAACCACATTTCTCCATTTTCGCCAGGCAAGACAGTTTCTATGAAATTCGTAGGAAGCCCGTCTTGCTCTGTGAAGTATTTGATTTCATCTGTCTCAATGTCCAAGATATTGATACCTCCATACGTGGCCATCCATAGTAACCCATCCTTTTCTAGCACATCATACACCTGTCTATCGCTGAGAGTAGTTGGGTCTGTAGGATCACTGATAAAGTATTTTACGGTGTTGGTTTCTGGGTCTATTCGGGTTACCCCTGCATTTGAACTAGCGACCCAGATATATTTTTCTCCAATTTCTATATCTGAAATATTGGCGTCTTGAATAACGATTTCTGCATTTTGTTCATTCACATTGACCACTGTAGATGAACTTTTAACTTCTTCATCTTGGCCGAAAATTGCGACACCATAAAGTGGAAGAAATTCGGGTTCAGGAACATTCCAACTATCGAAATGATGACTATCATCAGAAGTGTATCTAAGAGAATAGGATCCAGGATTCAATTCGATTTGGGCAATCATCAGTCTGTTTTTAAGACCTCCTCCAGCCCAAAATGAATCGTCAATTGTTTCCATTCCGATAACAGTCTCACCTGTAGCGTTTTGAAGCCAGCCGTAATCCGCCATGCTAGCTGCATCACCCTCACCTACAGTGACTAAATAGTAGGTGCCTTTCTCTGTAATATTGAAACCCTGAGTTAGCTCCTCGCTTTGTCCAACTCGCTCAATAATCGCTATTTCTTCATCATTATTAAGCCAGCCTTGGATTTGCTCCAGAATTTCCTTGGAGTAGGTTTGGCTATATTGACTGACGATATTATCAAAAGTCTCATTTTCTGGATCAAGGACAGTCAGGCCTCCATTGGTACCTACCCAAATTTTGCCAGATCGGTCTTCTCGAATCACACGTACTTGATCATTGGGCAGGCTGTTTTCTGGATTCGATGCATTTCGTTGGTATCGCTTGACTTCTTGGTAATTCTCATTCATTTTGATAAGCCCATCTCCCCAAGTTCCTATCCAAAGAGTACCGTCATCTTGTTCGTAAATCGACCGTGCGGATCCACCAAACATATCATTAGCAGATGAAAAATTCACTTTCTGAATGCTCGCGTCAGCTTCTTTGAAAATGTTTATTCCGTTTCCTCTTGTTCCAACATAGATCTTACCGGGAGAAATCTTTGAAGCGAAAAGCCCAAATGCACCTCCAGAACTTAAAGAATTGGGGTTTTCTGGATCGTGTCGGTAGGATTTAAATGGTTGGTTGACTGGATCGTATTTGAATAGCCCCTTCGTTCTAGAGCCGAACCAAAAAATCCCACTTCGGTCGATAAAAAGTTCAGTAAATCGATTTGTCCAAAACCCAGTGTTGATTCGCCTATTTCCCGGAATAAAAACTTCTGAATAGCTATCACTATTGCCTTTAAATTTTAAGAATCCACGGTAATTGTTCAAAATCCAAATATTCCCGTCCGAATCCTCTTTTATGGAATTAAGAAAAGTGGCTATATCGTCGTTTCCGTCCTTATAATTAATGATCTCACGAAGCTTATTATTGGCTATGTCATATTTGTAAACCCCTTGTCTACTGGTAATCCAAAGGATCCCATCTTTATCTTGGTACAGCTCAGAGATGGTGTTTTCAAAACTATTTAATGTGTTTTCTATATCAAACTTTATAGGACTGAACTCTGAAGCTCCTTTGGGTAAATAAATTAGCCCGTGGGTTCCTGATCCAGCCCAAATTCCTCCATCCCGATCTTCAAAAACGCACATGGATATATTTGAGTGTACGGCTACCTTTCCATTAATATTAGCATAAGGTGCCAGCTCCCACGAATCGGAAGCGGGATCAAATTTTATCAGTTCAAGGCCTAATGTGGTGGCCCAAACACGACCCTCAGAATCAGGTAATACTTGCAGTGTTCTACCTACACCTGCCGCCTGAAAAATAGAATCTAATTTGTAATTTTTGAAAGTGTTTTTGGCCCGATTGAAATAAGTGAGTCCAGCTTCATTTGCAATCCAAAGGTTTTTATCTGCATCCTCAGCAATATCAAATATCATATTATGTTGCAGGCTATTTGGGTTTCCTATGATATTTCTGTAAGTCTTCCAGCTGTATCCATCATAGCGCTGAAGGCCATTGGCAGTGCCTAGCCAGATTAGCCCATGACTGTCTTGCATTACGTCCATCACTGTTGGTGAGGCTAGACCATTAGAAATCGAGATC
The DNA here is from genome assembly GCF_042649705.1 of Algoriphagus namhaensis. NCBI lineage: Bacteria > Pseudomonadati > Bacteroidota > Cytophagia > Cytophagales > Cyclobacteriaceae > Algoriphagus > Algoriphagus namhaensis. The sequence goes on along the minus strand of NZ_JBHRZS010000006.1, from coordinate 615,356 downwards.
GTTTCTAGATTGATTTCCTGTGCTTGACTTTTTCCTGCCGTCAAAATCGAGCCTAAACTGAATAGGACTAAAAATAGGCGGAGGTTGATGTTTGAAGTTTTGTGCTCCATAGAACTGAAAATTATTTTGAGCCAAAAAATGAAGACTCTGTATTTGTAAAGGAAATTGAATGAAACTATACCGAAAAAGTAATTTCTCAGGCTTAACTTGGAATCGGTTTTAATCAAGTTCAAGCTGTTTGGCGGTAAATCTGAACTCTTGAAAACTTGCAATACGCCTAAAAATCTTACTAATTCAACAAAGAACTTATTTCTCTGAAAATAAGTGATTTTGAAAGAATTTCAACTCGAAAACTTGTAATAAATTGTATTTTTTCAATCTGAACCTTTAAAATATGAATTTAAAATACACCCTTTCGCTACTTATCTGGGCAGGAGCAGTCTGCTTTGCTAAGGCTCAAAACCCATCTGGCTATTTTATGCATCCCGACCTTCAAGGAGATCAAATCGTCTTTGTGTCTGAAGGAGATATCTGGAAAGTGTCCACTTCCGGAGGTGAAGCCACGCGCCTGACCTCACATCCAGGGGATGAATCTGATCCGAAGCTTTCCCCAGACGGCAAGTGGGTAGCCTATGCTGCTAGCTATGAGGGTCCTACCGAGGTCTACGTTATCCCTATTTCCGGAGGCTTGCCCAAGCGATTGACTTATGAGGCATCTTCTTCTACTCCCACAGATTGGAAGGATAATCAGCATGTGGCCTACATGACTACTCAGTATTCGACTTTGCCTCGATTGCAAACAGTGGTGGTAAATGTGAGCACACTGGAAAAGCAAGTCATGCCACTTTCGCTTGCGGCTGAAGGCAACTTTTCGGAGGATGGGAAGGACCTCTATTTCGTGAATCCTTCTTTTCATAATAATGTGACCAAACGATACGAAGGGGGTACCGCGAGGCAAATCTGGAAGTTTTCCGAAGGAGAAGATGAAGCGGTGAAACTTACTAAAGACTATAATGGAGAAGATCATCACCCTAGCCCAGTAGATGGGAAGGTTTATTTTCTATCTGCAAGAGATGGGATTATGAATGTCTGGACTATGAGCCCGGAGGGTTCTGGTTTAACCCAAATCACCAAGGAAGAAACATTGGACGTTCGTGAGTTTGCTGTATCCGGAGGTAAAATGGTTTACCGAGTGGGTGCTGATCTGAAAATGATGGATCTATCCTCCAATGCTTCCCAAAGCCTTGCCATTAACTTGGTTTCAGATTTTGATCAGCTGAGGGAAAACTGGGTAAGTAATCCCGAGCAATACATCACGAGTGCCTCGGTGAGCAATGATGGAGAGCGGGTGGCTTTGACTGCTCGGGGAAGGGTTTTTGTCTTTCCTTCAAAGCAGGGTAGAGAGATTCGACTGAGTAGAAAAGATGGTGTGAGATACCGAGACGCTGTTTTTTCCGCCGAGGGCAAAGAGATTTTAGTCCTTTCAGACGAAAGTTCAGAGTTTGAAATTCATCAGTACTCTAGTCTAGGTTTGGATGAAGGAAAGCAACTCACCAAAGATGGAGAAACGTTGAGATTTGACTTACTACCTTCTCCCGACGGCAGCAAGCTTGCTTATCGTGACTTGAATAATCAGATTTGGATTCTGGATATAGCAACTAGAAAAAACACCAAAGTCACGACCTCCGATGAAGATTTGACCACTTCTTATTCTTGGTCGCCAGATAGCAAGTTTCTCGCTTACGGACAGGCTGCCAGCAATACGTTTTCGCAGCTCTTTATTTATGACTTGGCTGCTGCCAAAAATCTGGCCGTCACCACGGATCGGACCAATTCCCTCAGCCCTCAGTGGAGTCATGACGGCAATTGGCTTTATTTCCTTTCAGATCGAAATTTCCAATCGAAAGTAGGCAGCCCATGGGGACAGAGACAGCCGGAGCCTTTCTGGGAAAAGCAGATGAAAATTTATCAATTAGCGCTAAAAAAGGGATTGAAATCTCCATTTCTTCCTTCGTCAGAATTGACTGAACCCAAAAAAGAGGAGAAAAAAGACGAGGTATCAGTAAGCATCGAAGTAGATGGAATTCAGGAAAGACTTTTTGAAGTGCCTGTGCCAGCGGGGAATTACAAAAACCTGATCGTCACCGAGAAGGCGCTTTACTACCATCAAGTGGGACCAGGCGTAGGGGTATATTGGGGCGGAGGAGCTCCCTCTAGCGATGACCCAACGATCATGATGATGCCGATCGGCAATGAGGGTAAACCCACAGAATTTCTAAAAAATATCAATAGCTACACAGCCTCTGCAAACAATAAATATATCCTCGCTACCCGAGGAAACAGTCACCATGTGATCGAGCTAGGGACTTCTCCTATTTCTGATCCATCCAAGTTTAGATTAGACCTTAGCGGCTGGAAGTTCAGCATTGACCCCCGAGAGGATTGGAAGCAAATCTACACCGATGCCTGGAGAATGGAGCGGGACTATTTCTATGATCGAAATATGCACGGAGTGGATTGGGATGCGATGTATCAGAAGTATCTGCCGCTTGTGGATCGTGTGAGTTCAAGAGCAGAACTGTCAGATGTGATCGGTGAAATGGTAGGAGAATTGAGCGTATTGCATACCTCTGTACGTGGTGGAGATTTGAGAGAAGGAGAGGATAATGTGAGTTTTGGTATGCTTGGGGCACTTTTTTCGAGAAATGAAAGACTTCAAGGCTATACCATTGAGCATATTTTCCAGTCTGATCCCGACTATCCGGATGAGATGTCCCCACTAGCACATGCTCATATAGATGTGGACAAAGGAGATGTGATCACACATATTGACGGAGTCTCTGTGATGAGTGTGCCTGATATACATTACTTACTTCGAGACAAAGCTGGGGAGCAAGTCCGAATTTCAGTTTTGGCTGCCGATGGCAAAGCCAAATCCGACCAGATTCTTGTACCCATTTCCACTCGTGCTGAATCAAACCTCCGCTATAACGAATGGGAGTGGACGCGAAGAATGAAAACTGAAGCTGATTCTGAAGGAGAATTGGGCTATGTCCATCTTCGTGCCATGGGATCCAATGATATCAGCCAATGGTACAGGGATTTTTACCCTCAATTCAAGAAAAAAGGCCTAGTCATCGACGTCAGGCAGAATCGTGGAGGAAATATTGACTCCTTCATTTTGGAGAAATTGATCCGGGAGGTGTTTTTCTATTGGAAAAGCCGAACTGGCGAGCCCTATTGGAACATGCCCTATGCTTTCAGAGGTCACTTGGTGATTTTGGTGGATGAGTTTACGGCCTCTGACGGGGAAGCTTTTGCCGAAGGCTTCCGAAGACTAGGCCTAGGCAAAGCTATTGGTATGCGTACTTGGGGGGGAGAAGTTTGGCTTTCAGGAGCCAATACCCTGTCAGATAATGGCATCGCAAGAGCGCCGATGAATGGGGTGTATGGAGTGGTCGAGGGAGACCAGAGCGAAGGTGTAGAATGGCTGATCGAAGGAGTGGGTTTTGTGCCAGACATCGAGGTGAAGAATATGCCCAAGGCCACCTTTGAAGGAGAAGATGCACAGCTCGATGCTGCGATAGAACATCTTAAGGAGTTGATTCGCACCGAACCTAGACCGGTGCCGCAGCCGCCTGCATATCCTGATAAAAGTTTTAAAAATGGATCCGGTAAATAACTCCCTTATATTCTTCTGATGAAAAAGTACTTCTTCCTTTTGCTATGTGGCGTTTCCTTTGGAGCATTCGCCCAAAATGTAGCTGTTCCAGGCTCTGTGAAGCGTGCCATGGACCAAATTGATACGACCACCATTCGTAATCATATTGCCTATCTGGCGGATGATAAACTAAAAGGGAGGAAGCCAGGAACCGAAGGCTATCAACTCGCCGTGGATTATGTGATCAATGAATTCAAAAAAATGGGAGTGGCACCGGGCGGAGATCCGGGGCAATACACACAAAAGTTGATCCTGAGAAACACTGTAGTCGATAATTCACAATCCAAAGCATTCCTTTCCGATCAGGATGGGAATATTGATTCTTTGGTTTTTGGCAGAGACTTTCTCCCATATGCTAATCCTATGGCTGCTCAGGCTAAGGGAGAGGGTAAGCTGGTTTTTGTTGGGTATGGGGTGGATATTCCTGGTTTTTATTCGGATTATGAGAATATAGATGTCAAAGGCAAAGTTGTAGTGATGGTTGCCGGAGTGCCAGATGGAATTCCTGCTTCTACGCTAGTCTCACACTTCAATAGTCCCGGCAATAAGCTGAATACCGCGTATGAAAAAGGAGCTTTTGGGGCTATGTTGGTTTATCCGATGAATTCATTTCCCAACCCTAATCCAGTCATCCAATCCAATGTGGCAGTTAATCCTGAGATGACTGTAGCCTATGGAAGAGGCTTTAATGGGAATTTGAATTTCGCGTTGACTTCTAATCGAAGCTTTCTAAACCGACTCTTTTTGAATTCAGGAAAAAGTCTGCAAGAAACCCTAGAATCGATCAAGTCTCGCAAAAATGCTTCATTTGAGTTTCCTTTTTCACTCACAGCGAGTTACACCAATACATTTACTGAGTTTGAAAGTGATAATGTGATCGGTTTGATTCCGGGTTCGGACCCAAAACTGAAGTCGGAATATGTGGTTCATTCTGCTCATCTGGATCATGTAGGAATTGGTCGAGTGGAAAATGGTGATTCTATTTACAATGGCGCCCATGACAATGCGTCGGGTGTGGCATCTTTGCTGGAAATCGCTCGGATTTATGCCAAAGGTAACGCAAAGCCGAAGCGTTCTATTTTGATCGTAATGGTGACTGCTGAGGAGATGGGCCTAGTAGGATCTGCCTATTTTGCTTCTAACCCCACTGTTCCAAAATCATCCATTGTGGGCAATGTAAATACCGATATGCCTACCCTGATCGCGCCATTGCTTTCAGTAGTTCCCTTGGGAGCGGAGCATTCGAATATCATGGGAAATGTGAAATTCGCGGCTGATTATCTGGGTCTAGAAATCGAAGATGATCCCGAGCCTGAGCAAAACCGATTTGTGCGGAGTGACCAGTACAGTTTCGTGACCAATGGAATTCCAGCTTTGCATATCAAATACGGCAATAAAACCAATATCCCAGGCTTTGATCTGGATGCATTTATCAAAGAGTGGAGAGCAAAGTATTACCATCGTGCAGCTGATGGCATGGATGGGATTTTCGATTTTGCTGCTGCAAAAACCTATGTGCAGCTGAATTTCCTAATTAGCTATTCCATCGCTCAAAGCCCGAATAGACCGGAATGGAATCCGGGTGATCTTTTTGGGATAGGGGATAATTAAAAGAGTTATTGGAGTACCAAGAATTAAATAATCCCGGTTCGAAAGAATCGGGATTATTTTTGAATTGGTAAGAACCAATTCAATCTAAAACCTGATAAGGCTGCTTATTTACTGCTTGAGACAGCATTTTTGTCTTTACAAGAAATTTATAAACTGCTTAGCCAACTTCACCGACCAGCATTTTGACTCCTCCAGTAGCAAAGTTTCCTAGGTCACCTACTGTGGCTTTTCCTTCATCTGATCCCAGGGATTTTTGCATCGCCTCTGGACTAGCATAATAAAGTTCTGCCATTCGGTAGTAATCGGCTTTAGAACCATCTGGGTTGGGTAAAAACTTGGTCAACTCGGCTTTTTCAAATCCTGTCATTTTGCCTACCAATGGCATGTGCTTCGTTGCATAATAGCTCTCAAAAGCTTCTGGGTCTGTGGGGTGCCCGTAAAGGACAGTTACTTTGATCATGATTTTTTATTTAGTTTAAAATGTAAGCTTGGTATCGGTCCTAAATTCCCGGAATGGTATCCTTAAGGGAAAATTTCAAGTCCCTTCAGCGTATTAAGTGCTGCAATAACAGGGGCTCATATTGATTTAGCAGCGGGGAAAAAATATTAACACTGCTAATTTTTTTACTAAAAATTGAATGTTGATTGAATTCCTAGCTTTATCAAGTTACAGAAATCTTTCATAAATGCAGGTCTATCTTTTTTAAAGTCAAAAAATGAGGCTGAATTTGAGAGTAGGACTTAATAAAGGGAGCTGAGGTGGGAAGACCTTTTTCGTAAGAAATGATTGGCAACTGGCACTGAATTGAAAAGGCAGACCAAAATTTGGGAATAAGCTTTCCACTAGGATTCAGTCGCATAGGTTTTATCCGGCATTATTGGTAAACTCGGTAAACCATTTCCCCAGCATATGACCTTTTCATTTTCTTCCCGTGTCCTTGGTACTCTACTTTTGATTTTTTCTGTCAGTATACTTTCTGCACAGCAGATTCCATCCTCATCTTATCAAGATCTAGACTATCGAATGATAGGGCCTTTCAGGGCCAGTCGGACCGTAGGTGGAGTGGGTATCCCTTCCCAGCCTAATGTCTTTTTTATGGGTGTGAACAATGGAGGTGTTTGGAAAACTGACGACTATGGGAGGACTTGGAATCCGATTTTTGACGACGCTCCAACAGGTTCGGTAGGGGATATTGCCGTCTCTGAAAGCAATCCTGATATTATTTATGTAGGTAGCGGAGAAGGCCTTCATCGCCCAGATCTGGGTGTTGGGGATGGCATTTTTAAAAGTGTAAATGGAGGCGACACTTGGGAACATGTAGGTCTAGAAGATGTGCAGCAAGTTGGAAGATTGATCGTTCATCCGACTAATCCGGACATCGTAATTGTCGCGGGATTGGGGCACCCCTATGGTCCAAATGAGCAAAGGGGAGTTTTCAAAACGATCGATGGAGGAAAGACATGGAAGAAAGTACTTTATATCAATGACAACACTGGGGCAATACAAGTAGAATTTGATCCCAATAATCCCGAGATCCTCTTTGCAGATATGTGGGAACATCAAGAAGGACCCTGGGAGAATGCAGCCTTTTCGGGACCGAATAGTGGTCTGTACAAAAGTACTGACGGTGGGGAAACTTGGAGACCGCTTACAAAAGGGCTTCCAGGGGCAGACGAAGGCCTTGGTCGAATCGGCGTAGGTATCGCTCCTAGCAATTCAAACATTATGTTTGCTACGGTAGATGCCCGACAAAATGGGGGAATTTATAAGAGTACAGATGCGGGTGAAAGTTGGGAATTAATTCATGAAGACCGGAGACTCTGGGGGAGAGGAGGAGACTTTGCCGAGATCAAAATTCATCCCAAAAATCCGGAGCGGATTTATGTTGCCAATATTGCTTCTTATACCTCTGCGGACGGAGGCAAGACCTGGTCTTCTCTCAAAGGAGCGCCAGGAGGGGATGATTATCATAGGATTTGGATTAATCCCATTAATCCAGACATTATGCTTTTTGTGGCAGATCAAGGAGCAGTGATTACAGTTAATGCAGGTAGAACTTGGAGTTCTTGGTACAACCAGCCCACCACCCAATTATATCATGTAACTACCGATAATGCCTTTCCCTACTGGGTATATGGTGGACAACAGGAAAGTGGAGCAATTGGCATAGCCAGTCGAGGAAATGGTGGACAAATTAGCTTTCGGGAATTTATGGGTGTTGGAGCGGATGAATATGCCTATGTGGCACCGGACCCTAAGGATCCAGATATCATTTATGGAGGAAGAGTCACACGGTTTAACAAAAGAACTGGTCAATCTAGCAATGTAGGGCCGGAGGCTTTGCGATCTGGGGATTACCGTTTTGTGCGTACGATGCCCTTGCTTTATCATCCAGCGGACGATAACATGCTCCTCTTTGGAACAAACGTTCTTTGGAAGACTATGAATGGAGGCAATAGCTGGGAAATTATTAGCCCCGACTTGACTTATGAGCAGCCTGAGGTGCCTGCGAGTGTGGGGCGGTATAAAACCAAAGAAATGGAGACTATGGCCCGACGCGGGGTGATTTACGCTGTTGGCCCTTCGCCCCTAGACGTCAACACAATTTGGGCTGGAACAGATGATGGCCGCGTTCATGTGACCAAAAATGGTGGAAAGGAATGGTTGGAAGTCACGCCTCCTTCTATGAGCACTTGGGATAAGGTTTCTCAGATTGACGCTAGTCATTTCGACCCAAGCACAGCCTATATCGCAATTAATGCAATACGAAAGGATGATATGAAGCCTTATGTTTATCGTACTCGTGATAGTGGAAAAACTTGGACTTTGGTTACCAAAGGGATGAATCCTAATGGTCCAGTGAATGTGATCCGTGAAGATCCTAAACAGAAGGGATTGCTCTATGCAGGTACTGAACGAGAAGTATACTTTTCCATCGATGATGGAGAAAACTGGCAATCCCTACGGAATAATATGCCAGCCACTTCTATTCGAGATTTGGTGATTCATGAAGATGATTTGGTGGTAGGGACACATGGGCGATCAATTTGGATTTTGGATAATGTGTCGCCTTTGAGGGAACTTGCTAAAGCAGGAAAATCCGCTGCTTACCTCTATTCTCCCTCCGATACATATAGAGTTCGATGGAATATGTTTTCTGACACCCCGCTCCCACCAGAGGAGCCAACAGGTGAAAATCCTCCTGATGGTGCCATTCTGGATTTTCAGTTAAACGAAGAGGTTGAGCATGTCAAACTAGAGATTTTAGATAGTGAAGGAAATGTAATAAGAACTTATGCCAGGGATGATGAGCCAGAAAAGATTGATACTACGGCACTTCCTCATCCAACCTACTGGATCAAGCCTCAGCAAAGTTTGGGGACCTCGACAGGACATCATCGATTTATCTGGGATTTGAGACATGAGCCTCCTAAAGGAAGTCAAAGAGAGTTTTCAATAGCAGCGGTTTATAAAAAGACTCCAAGCGGTCCTCGTGGGCCATTTGTCCATCCAGGGACGTACGCGGTTCGCTTAACTGTGGATGGGGTTTCACAAGAAAAGCCAATTCAGATAATTTTGGATCCGAGGGTGGAAATTACTCAAGAAGCTCTACGATTGCAGACAGAGCTTAGCATGCAATGCTACAAAGGATATCATGACCTTGAAGAGATCAAGGAGGCAATTGATTCCAATAGTTCAGCACCTGAGTCTCAAATGGTGCTGCGAGGAACTGGGGCTGTTGGTGATCCAGATACCATGTATGGAAGTATCCGCCATGTAGATCCTAGTCGGGAAACCTTGGTTGGATTGCAGGAAAAATTTCTCTTTATGTTAAATCTTTTGCAGGCGGCGGATGTGCAGCCTACCACTCAAACGATTGATGCGGTAAGTACTTTGGAGGAGACTTTGGATGCTTTGAAAATACGATGGGAAAGTCTGAAGTAAGAATACTATGATTCCTGAAGTACGCCTAACTAGGTCAAGAAAAATATAGAAAAGGATGCTGATTACAGTACTGCCAATTTCTGATCGATGTGATCAATGGTTTCTTGGACCAGACGGATACAGAGATCGTATTGTGCCATCATCCATCTGCGCTGTGTTATCGTTCGGTCAATCCGAATCGTAACATCTTGGTTTTTCAACCAATCATATCCTGAAAAAATCGGTTCAACGATTGAAGCATTGGGACTAATATCCATTCGGATGAAATACTGGTTTTGTAAATAGACATAATCACCTGTGAATTGAGATGGCTGGTATTGCTCCTCAACCTTCACAAGGGAAGTGGTGTAGAAATCGTATAGTCTTAGAATATCAATTCGCAAAGAATCGTCAGAAATTAAATCCACCCCTTTTGATGTCAAGGTTTGAATGGCACTTTGCTGTGGGGTATAGATATAATCACGAAATCCGTTGAAAATAATTCTCCCTACGCGCTCCTTGCTCAGTTGGAATTCTTTGGCTCTTTTGAGGGAATCCAATCCATTCAAATTTTCAACATGTCCTTCTCTATTGGCGTTAAGGTCTATCAAATCCAATTCTAAATTGGCCTTTATTTCTTTGAGAATTTTAATCTCAGTCTCTTTCAGTTTTCTATCGGAACTCCAATCTTCAAGTGCATAAGCCCCTAGGATACCTAGGGTAATCACCAGAATTTCGAGTATATATTCAGGCCATTTTACCTTTAGTGTGGAAAGCAGACGTTTCATATTTCCTAAATTAGGAATTAATAGGACTCGTTGATTTTTCTAAGCTGAAGTTTTAAAAGAATTATAGGCTTTTATGAGCTCAAAATTGTCTCCAAAAATTAAAAATGAAATACGCTGATATACTCCTTTTTCTAAATTGAGCTGGCTAGACAGCTTTATGTGATCAAGCTAAAATATTGCCTACTTCAACACAAAATGAGTGAAAAATAATTCTCCCATCCTAAGGATTTATATCGAGCTCCATAAAATGGCCATTGGTAAAAAAAGAGGTGTTAGAAAGAGATTATTCCGTATATTTTCTTTTTAAAAGTAGATTGATAGTTAAGTATTTTATAGAAATACTCTAATTAGCATGTTTTTTATTTGAATAATAATATTTTTAAACCAAGACTTACTTATGAAAACAAAGGTTGGCATTGGCCATAGCAACCAGACAGATTCCTTCGCTGCAGGAAAGGAAGCAACAGAGAAAGCCCTCGCGAATGGAAAAATTGAAAGGAGTGATTTTGCCCTTATATTTTGTGGAGGAAAACACAACCCTCAGGAGTTTTTAGATGGAGTGAATGCCATCATTCCAGATTGTGAAAAAGCGGGGGGGACCTCTTTTGGAATTATCACCAACGACTTTATCGGATACGATGGGTTTGAGGTAGGAGTAACCATTTTTAGCTCTGACAAAATAAAGTTTGATGTGTACGCAGAAGGAGACATCAATCTGAATGAATTCAAAGCCGGGGACGCCCTAGGTAAAAAAATTAAAGCAGGTGGTGTTAAGGATCCTGTAGCTGCTATGGTGTTTTATGACTCCAGCAAACAACAAAATCCACCCATGTTGAATTTTGCAACTCCATTGTTTGCAGCTCTAGAACCACATTTGCCCAAGGGCATCCCTTGTGCAGGTGGTGGGTTTTTGGCTGACATGCGATTGAGTCAATGCTACCAATTTGTTAATAATAAGGTGGTTTCTCAGCATGTTTTAGCCATTCTGATTTCAGGAGATTGTCAGTTTGATACGACTATTCTTCATGGATGCCATCCTTGTTCGGATTACTTGACCATCACTAAAGCGGAGGGTCCAGTAGTATTTGAAATTGATGGAGAACCTGCTGTAGACAAGATCCACGAATTGCTTGGAGGCAAGGAAGTTGTTGATGTTAAGGATTTTGCCATGAATGTTACACTTGGGATCAATCGAGGAGATAAATTCGGGGATTTTCAAGAAAAGGACTTTGCAAATCGATTAACTCTGGCGGTGGATGAGCCAAACAAGGCCTTGGTCATGTTCGAACCTGACTTGACCAATGGTTCGGAGGTCCAGCTAATGCGCCGAAATTTAGAGCCGGATTATTTGCAATCCGTTATTTCTGGGGTAAAAGATCAAATATCAAATCTCAATCCGGTATATTCATTTTATATCAACTGCGGAGGTAGGGCAAGGCCTTTCTCAGGAGTTGGGTTTGAAGATGCAGAGGAGGTTCAAAAAGCTGTGGGAGATATTCCTCTAGCTGGATTTTATTCAGGTGTAGAGGTAGCCCGAGTAGGAGAATTTTTACAGCCGCTTGATTGGACAGGTGTTCTTTGTTTCTTGGCAGAAAAATAATTTATGTCCTCACCGGAAGAAAAGCTGGCGCTTGCGCAAAAAGAAATCAATTACTACAAAGATAGGCTCCAAAAGCTTTCTAAGGCGTATATGAGTCTTGAATACCGTACAGCGGATCTTTCCAAGGATGTGTTACAAATGAGCGAAGGGCTCAAAGTCATTGCGGAGCTTCAGGACGTAGATGCCAAAAGTGACGAAGATGGCTTGTTTGAAAGCCTAGCTGAAAGCATCAATGTGCGTTTGAAAATGGATGTTGCTGCTATCCTGCTTCCCTTACACAAGGACAAATTGAATTTCACACTGCGCTATCTGAAAGGCTTTGGTCAGTACGATACGGAAAGTGTCCGTGAGAAGGTCATTGAAGTTCCTCAGGATGTTTTTGATTCGAAAAAAGGGGTAATAGTGAATGCTGAGGACGAACTGAACGAATTCCAGACCTATTTACAATCAGAGCTTCAAATAGATAATCTGATTTTTTCGCCCATCATCCATAACAAAGAGGTGATGGGTTATTTTTTTGCAGGACGTAGAAGCCAGTTGCTTCAAAAGGGGAAAGGTATTTTGCCCTATCACCTGAATATTTTAGATGCTATCGGTGGAGTAGTTTCTACGGTACAGAATCAACTGGATAGGCAGCAAGAACTCGAGAAATTAGTCGCTCAAAGAACCGAACAACTACAGAAAGAAAAGGAAACTAGTGAAAATCTTTTGCTAAATATTCTTCCTTGGGAGACTACCCAAGAGCTCAAGAAAAATGGCAGTGTCAAGGCGAAGGATTTCAATATGGTTTCTGTCTTATTCACTGATTTCATAAATTTTACCAAATATAGTGAGGGTCTTTCCTCCAAAGCGCTGGTTGAGCTTATTGATTTTTACTACCGTAAAATGGATGAGATCACCAATAAACATGGCATTGAAAAGATAAAGACTATTGGTGATAGCTATATGTGTGCTTCAGGATTACCCATGGAGCGAGAGGATCATGCATTGGCGGCGGTTCGAGCAGCCATCGAGATTCGAGATTTTGTTGAAGAGGCCAAAGTCGAGCGAAAAAAGACAAATAAACCTTATTTTGAGGTTCGCATAGGTATTAATAGTGGTCCAGTTGTAGCAGGAATTGTTGGAATCAAGAAGTTTGCGTACGATATCTGGGGAGATACTGTGAATGTAGCCTCTAGAATGGAGTCTAATGGATATGCTGGCAAAGTAAACATTAGCGCCTCTACCTATGACTTGGTTAAGGATTATTTTGAATGTGAATTTAGGGGGGATATCCCTGTAAAAAATAAAGGCGAGATCGGAATGTATTTCGCGGAGCCATTTTTAAGCTAGATCAGGAGATTTTTAACCAGGTAAAATCAACTGAAAAGGCCTTTTTTTAACATAAACTACAAGTTATGAGCCAGTTCGATTTTCCTAGGATCAATTTTCACGGAAGTGTACTTCTCGATGTCCCAACCGGGAATAACGGGAAATTTTCTCCTTTAAAAATTTATAATCAGGATGCCGCTTTGCCCTATACTCCGCCAAGAGTTTACATTATATCCTCTTTGGTCTCTACAGTACAGAGTAAGGGGTTTACCGTTAAGTTGGATTCAGATTCTCCATATGAGAATTATAATCAATATGTGGATATCGATACAATATCTAATGAAAACTATGAAAAGTGGGCCATCCATCATTTAGGTAAGTCTGGCTTAGACGATAAATTTATTCCACTTTATGAAATTATCCCACTTGATGGGGAGGGTCCCCAGCCTATGCTAATTGATGCAATGGTTCAGCCTAGTTACTGGAATTACTTTGGAGATTTAAGTGTCTACGTGGAGGATATTCGGATCACAGGAATTCAGGTGCCGGATGGTCATGGCAATGTTTCTACCTATACTCCTGGTAATTCTTCTGGTTGCCCGGCTGGTTTAGCTCAGCTACTGGGAGAATCCTTTTCTTTTCACACAGATTTTTTTAACCCTAATAGCAAGACTAGTGCAATGTTCTGTGATGTGGATAGCATTGGTGATACCTGCACTCAAATGTTTTATTCTAAGGCTGGAATTTATGATTCAACAAGTGGGCAAAAAAAGACTTTTTTCACAGGTGTGCCATGTAAGTCGGCTTTCACATGGCTTTCACTTTGTAAAACACTGAATTATAATAATGGTCTTCTCATGCCGATGAGTGGGGGAACCTACTTTGAATCTACTATCACCTTAGATTCAAATAAGGTGGATTCTGCACTTCAACAGGACTGGAATCAATATGCCGGAGAAAATGTGGATAAGCTTTCTATGAAGATTTTACTACATAGAGTTTATGAAGTAAGAAATCCAGATTACTCCAAAATGCCCACCAAGCCAATCGGTAATAATCGAACGTCTGTCAAGAAAAATCCTGCTCGGGTAGCCTTTTCCGGATCGCTTTGTCCCTTCAAAGAGGGGGTGGATATGACTACACATAACGTTGGCAGAATTCTTAAAAATGGGATAAAAAATAATCCGACCATTAATTATAGTAATATCGATGCTCCTCAGCCTTTAGGTTACAATGTGCCACTGACCTTCCCAAAGACAGTTCAGTTGCCTCCAGCTTTCGTACATGTCAATCCGACTGATAAAGTCATTAGCTTGGATATAATCAACACGATTTGTGAGTACGGAAAAGGTTTTGGCCCATATAGCGATTATGGAGGAATCACTTCCATTCCTCCTTTTCTGAGCTGGGAGAATTATGATTTCGGGCTTCTGTATTTATTCTTTGTTCCGGATGATGGTTCCCCTGGTATAAAAATTGGCCAGATTGATCATACGAATGACTACAATGTAGAGACTTTTCTGGCAAGGGGTGGGGTGATGGATTTTCCAATCCCAAGTGGGGTGTCTGACTTTTCCAAAGGGCGATTTGGGCTCTATACCAGCTCATACAGCGAACTGCTGATCGAAGATGATTATTTGCTTCTTTCTGATCAGCAAGGGTCCTATGCAGAACAAGGACAAGCAGCTTCTGAAGGGTATAAGTCGGATGGGCCAGATAGAGGTCCAGTACTTATTCGCTGCTTTTATCGTGGGAAACCCCTTCAGGGTTCAGTGGACGGAAAGGTAAGAAATGGCAACACCAATGAATTATCCGATTTCACCTTTTATGACGGTGTGCCTTTTGAGTTTGGTGCATTGGAGCCCGGTTGTACTCAGTACGTTCTAGGGGTTACTCCTGAGCAATACAATGAACCTGGCTCACCAGCAGAAGGGCTTTATTTCGCGGCAAATGGATATTCGGTGATCAACCGTGTTCTGGCAAAGAAAGCCTATCTGGAGAAGTATCTCGACAAATCTGAGCCACTTACTTGGGATGTCTTGTATGATGAAATCCTTTCAAATTATCATAGCGTCCTTCCCATAATGAATGCCATTCTGCCATTTGATTCGGGTAGTTGGTCTGACCCAAGTACGATGGGCTTTATGCTCAACCTAGTTACTCCAGAAGCATGGGGTAATTATATGTATATGCCTGTCACAAGAGAATTATCCAAAAATCAACAGGCACTTTTAGTGCTCTGGGCAAAACAAAAAATGGGAGTAACTCAATGAAATGATGAAAACTTTTAGAAACACACATTTGATATTTGGAAGCTTGGTATGGATAATCCTAGGATGTTCAGAGCAGGCTCTAGATTCGACTGAAACCGAATTTATTCAACCATCTTCTCTTGTTGCAAAAGCCCAGGAAATGATGAATCTGGGGCCAGGTCCTACCGAAGTCCAGGATTTTATTCAGTTAAGCCTTAAACCCGTAGATTTAAGTTTTGATATTCCAGACCTTCAAAGCGCTGCATTCGCCACTTACCATGATGAATGGGTATTAATAGGTGGTAGAAAATCTGGATTACACAGTATGAGCTCTGATCCAATTGCCTTTCAAAAGCTAACGGCGAATGATTCCATCTGGGTGATTAATCTTGAAAATCAAACCTCAGTTGGATATCCCATTCCAGATGATTACAAGCGTTATTTGTCCGCAGGAAGTATGCTTCATTATCAGGATGGAGATATTCTTCATATTTCAGGGGGATTTACTTATAGTGATACTACCTATAGTGATTGGACGTCTGATAAGTATTTTGAATTAAACATCCCTAATTTGATCAACTATGTTCTGACCGCTGGTACCGCAACCACATTCGATGAAGTTATTGTCAAAGAAACCAGTGATCCCTTTTTAAAAGTTACAGGAGGTGAGATGGTAGTTTCGAATGGAAATATTTATTTGGCGGGAGGCCAAAACTACGAGGGATTCTATTCTTCGGGGAATAATGGGACCTATACCTCTGCTCTCCGAAAATTCAATGTAACAGGCTCCCCCGGGAATTGGATTGTTTCAGGAAAGGACTCAATTGTGGATTCTGTAAGGCTTCACAGAAGGGATTATACATTGGCAGAGGTGTTAACTTCAGGATCTGACTCCATTGGTGCAGTAATTTTGGGAGGTGTTTTTAATAAGTATGGCTTGGGCTATCCTTCCCCTGTTTATTTAAATAGTCTGGGATCTGGACAGCCTACAGCAACCCTTGAAGAAAAATCATTACAATTCTTTAACCTTTATTCCGCTGCTAAAGTCGAATCTGTACTCACTTTTGGAGATTCAAAAATAAATCGAATTTCGATTCTTGGTGGCATCACCTACAAGGCGTATAACCCGGATTCTGGAGGGGTGTATCAGCCGCATTTCAGCTTGCGACTACCTTTTTCTAATGTAATTTCAACCTATTACACCGATGGTGATTCGTCTATAGTTGAATTAATTCAAATGCCGCCAAATGAAATGATGCCAGGTTACCTAGGTTCAAATGCTGCCTTCATGAGATTGTCGAAATTTTTGTACGGTGACTCAAACACCATTTTAGATTTGAATAAAGTGTTTGCTGGAAATGAAACTGGACCTGTCCTAGTGGGATATATGTATGGAGGTATTGATTCTGATGGTCCTTATACTAAATATAAGGGTATGATAGTTAATACCCGACCGAGCCAAACCCTATATGCGGTATACATGAATATTGTGAACTAATACCCAATGGTTCATATTTGGGAAGAGTGAGCGAAGATTTAGTCTTCGCTTTTTTCTTGGGTCTGCTGCTTATTTTGGATTTCAAAACCCTAATCACCCCAATGCAATTAATGAATTCCATGTAGGATTGCCATCGAGATTTAATCAGAGCTTACCATCTAGCTCACTCTCGATTTGAGATAGTACCCTGCCAATTGCTTCTTCCACTCTAATCCCGTACGCCCTAGCGGTAGAGACTCTTTGCATCCGGAAGTAGATCAGGCTTCCATATTGGTTGTTGGACTGCATCGATGCCAAGCTGTTATCCAGTTCATCGGGCATCATCATGTCATTATAGACATAAGTCAGATTAATACTATTCGAAAGAAAGGGGTACAACTGTTCATAAGTGAATTTTGCCTCTCGTTCTTCCACGGCGTTATACCTATTTTTCTCTTCAATATATTCCCCTAAAAGGAGCTTTACCGAGTCAGACTGAATCAGCTCGAGCCCACCTGAAGAGGAAAGGTCATCCAAAATTGGATGTCCGGTGGAATAAAACCTTGTGGATATTAGCCCCAAGATAAATGGTTTTATGGAGTCCGTAGGAAGATTCAAGGGTTCGCCAGTCAAATGATTATGTTGAAGTGCACTGCTAACACTTAGATACCGCTCTCGGGCGGTAAGATCTGCTTGTAATTCAACCTTTGCAGCTTCAAATTCTTGATATAATCCTTGAAGAATTATTTCTTCACGAGCCCGACTTATTCTGTCTTGATTCCAATTGTTCACTCCTAAAGCCAATAGGATTCCGATCATGACTAAAGCGATCTCTCCAATGGCGTAGATCAGGTATCGAGTTACGCGATTCTCCGAAAGGAGCTTTTGTCGGATTTTTCTAAAAAATGAAATCATTCTGGCTAGAAGTAAAATTTACTTAAGATAAAGTAAAGATACTTTTATCGCTACGCAGAAGTTGACTTTCTATACTTAGCCTAGGATTGAGGTTTCAATCGGAGAAAAAACTGAGGCAAATACCATTTATTTTAATTTTGCATGATCATTGTTTGGCCCTCTTCAAGGGTCAATGGTACTAAGATAAATCTCCCATTCTGATCCTTGTGAATATTGAAGTCTTCGCCACCTCCATTTTTTGCTCCAGTCCAGCTTTCCGGTACATATGTTTTTATCGTCAGAGGAACAGAATAGATCCTTGTATCTAAATCTGATTCTAAGGAAATGGTAATCTTTCCATCGGCAAGAGAACTCTTTACCGTGGAATTTTGTCTTGCTCTAATGTATTTGGTCACTTCACGGAAGGTATCGATCCAAAGATCGTTTTGAGTGGTTTTCATAAAGGAAAAGTACTCCTTGAGTTCGTCTCTTGTTTTGGGCTCCCAGCCCAGATTCTCAACTCCATGGATTACCAAAACCAACCAAATGTTATCGTGATTTAGGGTAGTATCTATCCAGGATTTCATGTCCTCGAAGCTGTGACGAGAGAGGATTCCTCTCTGCCATTGTACATATTCTCTATCTGACTCTCCAGGTTGGGCCCGGCTTCCGCGGTTTATTTCAGTCAACCAAGACTCTGGCATTCTGTTCCTTAAGGCAGGGTAAATCTCATAGGCATATTCCATTACCCGTTCATTTTCTGTGCCATATGGCCCTTCGGCTGAGAAAATGGATTCTTCTCCCATGAACTTTAACAGGTCTGACTTACTCTGTTCCAGTTCATAAAGCATATTCACTTCATCTAAAACAGCAAGACGCGGGTGGGTCACTGTGTGTGAGGCAATCTCATGGCCTTGAGCGGCATAAGATCTAAACTGCTCCCAAGTGGTCGTATCTTCAGGATTATTATGGAAGATTACTTCTCCCAATTCTCCAATGGTCCCATTTCGGATTTTTTCATATCCCTCATCGATCAATGCATGAGCCTCATCAACTCGTCCTGACTCAAAAAGGGACCCAGCCCTTGCGTGGTAATCTTCAGCTTCAGTGGTTCCAGTGAAGGCAATGAGGGAAGCTCGCTCGAAGAAATTAGTAGAATCGGTTTTTGTTTGAGCTGTTTCACGAATGATATCTTCGGGATCTCTTCCAATAAATTTACCCTTTGCGGACCCTTCTACTTTCCCCGTGAGGATGTAGAATGTGGCAGGTAAATTTAGGCTGTCAAGAATGGGCTTCGCAATGGTGAATTGATTGATGATCCCATCATCAAAGGTGATTGAAATTGCTCCAGTTTTGTTATCTGGCCACTTGGTAATCTCGGATCGTATGGATTCAGGCGTTTCTTGTGCACATGAAAAGAACAGTGAAACAGAAATTAGTATGAGTAAAATTTGATGATTTTTCATTTGATAGGCTTACTCTAAAGTTTCAAATCGAATAAGTACCAACTTACTGATTTCATATACTAAAAAGCAGGACTTTTATATCAACGTTTTATTTGTGTGATAATCCTCTATCCTAGATACACTGAGATAACTATTGTCGATACTGCATTTTCCGTTAGATATTCCGGCCATTTTACTTTTAGACTGGGAAGGATGGGTTTTATTCCGCTAGTCTTTTTATTTCTTCATTAATTTCTCCAATGAGGGCCCTGAGTTGATCTTGTGTTCTGGCAGATAGATTCAATCGAAGATCAACATAGCGCCTGTTATTTTTTATCAAATTTCTAAAGTAGTGGTTGGACTTTAGTTGTTGTGGGTTTATTGCGGTTGATCGTAAAGCAAAATTCTTATCCAACTCTAATTCCAATTGTCCCAATAGGCTTTGGTGATAGTCATTTCGAAAGGCCATATTATACATCCCTTGCTCATACATCTTAGTGATTCCTGCTTGAAGAAAGTTATTGGAGATAAAGCTAAAGCCCTCATTTCTCATGTACTGATACGTGGAATTCGCGTTATTAACAATTCCTGTACGTGTAGTTTGAATAATTATGGAGTCAAAACGGACTCCTTGCATCGAGTGATTATCAAGATACCAAGCCATTGAATCTAGGCCCTCTACATTTCCTCTTAGCCTTCCTCTTATCTCATCGATTTCAATAAGATTAAACTCTAAATCCTTTTTCAATTCCTCGTAAAACTTGATCTCTACTACTCTGGCCTTACGGCTTTCATTCCAATTATCTAAAACAAAAGCCCCATAGATTCCAATAGTGATCACCAGAATTTCAAGTATATATTCCGGCCATTTTTCTTTGAGTATGGTGATGATTCGTTTCATAGGGTAGTCTATCGGCTATGCTCTTGATTGATGTCATCTATTAGCTTTTCAAGGTCAATTAGGGTTTCATTGAGAAATCGTAATCTGAGCTTTCTGAAGTTAGTTAATTCAAAAATTACGTTTTTGAAATATTGATCCTTTCTTAAAAGGGAATAGTTTGTTGGAGTGCTAAGAATAAAGTCCCTAGGTGAATCAGGTGGTTTATTCAGCATGGGCCCTGGCTTAAATTTCGTCAGAGATTCTTCCCTTAACTTTGGCAGATAATCTGTGTAAAGCCTCTCTTCTCGGTTAAAAATATTAGTGAAATCTTCCTCATACATTAATGTGATTCTAAGTCTTAATGAATCATTTGAAATCAAGTTACCGTCACCATTCTGTAAGTTCGTGTAGGTTGTATTGGCATTGTTAAAGATTCCTGATGCCAGTAAATCCTGGATCCATGTAAGAAGTGAGTCAGTCACGGGCTCCTCAGTTTCTAAATAATGTAGAATTTTTTCTCCAGCTTCGATCTCTATCTCAACTCCGTCACGGATACTTTTTATTTCGCTGTAATTTTGTCTCAGATCTGCATTCAATTGTCTGAGAGTTTTCTGCTCAAGAGCCTTTGATTTGCGCTGCTCATTCCAAGTGTTCACTTGCAAGGCAAGGAGGATACCTATCATTACGAGAATGATCTCCCCAAGGGCATATAAGAGATATCGTGTGACCTGGTTCTGTTGGAGCAACTTTTGACGGATTTTTCGGAAAAAGAAAAGCATTCAATTCTACTTAAAAAAGTCTTACTGTTAATAAGTTAATTGGATTATTCAAATGAGCCATACCTCAATCTGAATTAAATACGATAAGGAGTTAAAAAACTAGGGAAAAAGTCTCAACCAAGGCCGTCCCTAGTTCATAAAAATGGTTGAGGAGTTGAGGCTCATCATTCTTCAACAGCCAAACTAAGCCTATTTAAAAGGCTTTCCCAATCTTGAATGTGGCTCCTGGCAAAAACTCTTCACTATCAATTAAATATTGGGGTCCTACATCTAAACTGATAACAAAACCCTTTTTCGTAATTCTATTGATCCCTATCGGTAAATAACCATAGCTGCCACCGGCAAAATATCCTGAGCCGATTATTACTCCGGTGTGAAAATTGACTTTTTCCGATCTAAATGCCGGGAGGTAAACCTTGGGTCCAATCGAGCCTCCTAAAAAGCCAAGTTGAACTTCGATGCCCAAATTAGAGGTTAATAATCGTTCATAAGTAAGGGCAAGAACGGGGTCGGTGAGACCTATCTTTGCACTCAAGATGTTTTTCAGCCTTTTAGATTCTGAGGCGGAATTTGATTGAGTTTGTGGGGGATTGTCATTTTGCGCCTGTGCGCTAATCGACAATGTGAAAACAAGGAAAAAAAAATAGACTATTTTCATACTTTTTATTAAAGGTTAAAATTTAAAATAGCGAGCTCATTTTTCTTTGTTGACCGATCCATATCAGTATATAGATGGTTTAAAAAGAGGTATTTTCATTTTTCCACGTGGTAAAAAAATACAGTTCAAGGCCCAATTAATTGGTATTTTTATTCTTTACCCCAGTTTACCATCCCCATCGATGTCTTGCCCGCTACGCTCTTCTAAAATATGAAGGGTCTTTAAAAGCAGGGCTTTGGTTTTGCTCAGCTCTTCTTCTAGGTATTCTACTCTGGCCTCGAGTGTATCGGCTTTCGCTTTTTGCTCGTCGATTTCATTTTGCTGGATTAAATCCCAAAACATTCCCATAAGTATAAAATTTAAGTGTACTTAATTAAAAAACTCCCCTCAGCCTTTGAAAAGAGGTACTATGTGAATTATCGAATCGATTCACGTAAATCGATATTCGATATTGCTAATGCCCCCATTTCGGTTTCTGTGGTCGGGGTGATTATGATTACTAATTTTTGTCTCTATAATTTAGCTAATTATGCTTAAAGCAGAATGCAGGCCCGAGCCTAATAAATGGATACGAAACCATTGGTTAAATGCTCAGATGCGACAGTAATCCGAGAGGAACCTATTTTTAGGCCTTCGATCAGCATTTCTGGCATAATGTCCTGCTTCATCATAGATTGCCCACATACAAAAACGTCCACCCCAGCATCTTGAAATTTTTGAATAAGTTCTAGGTTGGGATTATCAGTTCCAAAACGTTTTTGGAATTCCGCATTATTGAGCGTAGTGAAAACAGAGCCCGAAAACAGTACAATAGACATTTTGAAATTTTCAGCTGGCACTCCCGCATGGGCATGCGCATTGACCACTCGTGCGAAGTAGTCTAGTGGATCGTATAATTCCGTTTTATCTTTCTGGCCGCTGAAGGCTTCTGCCAATAATTTGTATTGAAGTGAAGGGTCAGGTTTGATGGTTTCGAATGGCATGTCGATCACTGAACCATAGCCTTTAATGACTGGAAATACTTCTTGCTGTGCAAAGGTCACTTGAGCTAAGAGAAGGGTAAAACCAAGGGTGAGGAGTAGAGATTTCATAAAAATTCGGTTTGGGTGGATAAGGTAAAAGGAATAGACTTCGCTCACTGCTTAATTGGTCGGTTTCTTTTTCTTAATTTCTAATTTTGTGTCGACAGTTGTATTTCGGATCGGTTCACCATTTACCGAAATCATTTCAGGTTTTTTTGTAATAGGGCGATTATTTCTTCATTCAGTTCTTTTGTTGACTCTAACTTCAAATTCAATGCATTGGAAAAAATCAATCGGTTTTCAATTAAATTTTCAAATTCCAGTGAATTCAAAAGCTCTCTGTTATCCAAATCAAACCCACTTTCTGGGAAACTTTGGGCAAATGGATTGACTGACAGTTTATCAATATTCAACCATACTCCATTTTCTATAATGAAGTCAATGAGTTTGAATTCTAAAACGAATGCCGAATTTTCTGCTTGCTCCACATCTTCGAGTATAGATTTCCAGAGCGAAAGTTTGTTTCTCAAGTTGGCGTCCTGAATGACACCTAACCTACCCGAGCTGAGGACTTCGTCCAAAAATCCATTACGCGGTTTGAAGGGTTTTACGGTATAGATATAGCTCAATAACGCATCAAATTCTTCTCTAGTAGCGGGTTTGGGTTTGGTTCCGGTATAGTCTAGAATTTGAAAATTTTTATCTAATACTTCTTTTTTAATTTCCAGTGAATTTATCAAAATCGAATCATTGTATAAGAAGTCACCAATTAAGTTGGCTAAGATCTCCTGCTCACTTTCGGAAGCTTTTTTCTGTTCATTCCAAGTATTGATTTGCAAGGCGATCAAGATTCCGATGGTCACCAAAATAATTTCTCCTACAGCATAGATTAGATATCGGGTGACTCGGTTTTGTGAAAGGAGTTTTTGGCGAATTTTTCGGAAAAAGCTGAATATAGAAAAGTTTTAGGGGTTTGACTCCTCAATCATTTGGATTAAAGTCTCTTTTGAAGCTACTAACCAGCGCTTGGTATTTTTGTACATGTATAATTTATCATCAATTAAGTTTTCGAATTGAGCGTCTGATAACAAGTGGTTGTTACTAATCTCCAGTTTTGAGGGATTATAGTTGAAAGTGGGGTTGGAAGTATCCACATTTCTTAAGGAGCCAAATTCCTTGACGTAGAAGATAATTTCTTCTCCTGTTTTTTCTGTCCTTGACTGGACCTCCAACATTTCATTTTGTTGCCTTGACCATTGATAAAGCAAGAGCTTTAATCGATCGTTTGTTAGGTTGGTAATGCTTCCCGAGTTGGTTAAACTATTTAGAATATACTGGCTGGGCTTCCAATTGGGAGAATAGAGAGCAGAAGAAATCCATGAATCTACGGAGTCTTTCATGTCCGTTGCAGGATTTTTAGAAAACGAGTTAAACATTCTCTCTAAAGCGGAGATTACCTTATCTACTTCAACCGAAACCGAATCCAAGTCCTTTAGATTGTCCTTAAATTCAACTTGGAGATTTGTTAATAATTGAATTTCCTTTTCTCTTTCCTTTCTTTTTTCATTCCAATTATTGACTTGTAGGGCCAACAGAATCCCTATCACCACTAGTGCAATCTCGCCAATTGCATAGATTAGATATCGTGTGACCCTATTTTGCTGCAAGAGTTTCTGGCGGATTTTTCGGAAAAAACTAATCATTGCTCCAGGTATTTTTGAACTTGGTTTGATAATGTAAGATTGGATTCCTTATAGGTATTCAGGTTGGTAAAAACCAGTTCACTCTGGTGCAAGAGATCTACGAGAAAGTTTAATACTTCAGGTTCTTTGATAAATTCTTTAAAATCTGTTCTAAAATTGTCCTCGAGCTCTAAACGGAAATTAGGAATGGATTGATAATAGGTACCAGCCTGAAGTTTATCCAGAGGATCAAATTGTGGAGTATTGTTAAAATCAAACGTGCCAGCTCTTTGTTGATAAATCTCTAGAGACCACTCTAAATATTGCATGGAATAGTGCGTGATGATTTCCTCGGATAGTTTTTTGTCTTCAATTTCTTGAAGAAGACCACTTCCATAAAGTGTCTGATAGCTGGTATTAAACTTTGAAAATTTTCTGAATTCAAACGTGTTCAAGAAATATTCGCCGAGCTCTTGATTGGTATTGACTTCCTTCCCTTGGTAGTTCAAAAGGATTTTCTGAATACCATCTGTAATGTCACCATAATAGCCAATCAAAAAATCAATACGCTTAGCTTCCAATTTCAAGTCTGATTGAACCCCAATTAAAAGCTGCTCTGTTTCTTTTTTTTCATCGGCTAACTCTTTTTGAATATTTAATTGAAGGGCAATCAAAATCCCTATCACTACCAGCAGAATTTCCCCTAAAGCATAAATCAAATAGCGAGTAACCCGATTCTGGGAAAGTAGTTTTTGGCGAATTTTGCGAAACAGAGTTATCATTTTTCCAAGCATTTCGGCTCTAAAACTAGAATTAGGCGCTCCACCTCTTCCCTAATCTGGGCATAAAGTTGCAATTGTCTGGCATTACAAGAAATGTAAGTCAATCCTCCATTTAGAAGTTTGAAGCTCATACTTTCAGATAAACTTTCCTCATAGTCTAAATTCATGGATTCATACACATCCTTTTCCATACCCTTGATTAGTTTTTCGCTAAACATTTGGGAATGAATCCGACCGCTTTCAAAAAGGTCTCGCTCCAAATAATATGTGTCTAGGGCAATATTGGCATTAACCTGAATGATGCTGAGATAGCCTTCTACTTTTTTGTAATAGTTATTAAGTGACTTAATGACATTTTTATCCTGGATGAGATTCAGATTAGCTCCGGATTTCAGATCGTCAAAGGCAGAACTAGTCGGGCTAAAATCCGAGTAAATAGCCAATATGGAAAGGCCCAATTGTTCGCCAACTTCTACTTTTTTGGCATTGGGTTTTTGCAGAAGACGGACAGCCTCATTGGAGGCCTTGAGTCGGTCTTCGGCTAGACTAGCAAACTGATTGAGCTGTTCCAAATCTTGCTCAGCATCTTCTAAAAGCCTGCAATAGTATTCTTTTTCAAGTTTGGTTTCCTTTCGGTTTTCATTCCAAGTATTGACTTGAAGTGCGATCAGGATGCCTATGGTGACCAATACAATTTCCCCCAGAGCATAAATAAGATATCGAGTCATCCGATTTTGGGATAAAAGTTTTTGACGGATTTTCCTAAAAAATGAGATCATACGCAAATTGTATTAGCAGTACAGTTAAAGTTTTCAATCCGCATTACTACATGATTGAGATTTGTATAGAAGCGATTGTACCTGAATTTAGTGAATCTACTTCTTTTTTGTCGTAGACATTGATTGAACCTTGAATCCCATATTTTTGGGAAAAATGGCGAAGTCTTTCTTTAGATATGGCCAGCCCAAGAGAATCTTTTTTATGCACTTTTTTTGTCCTATTCTTTTTTGAAAAGTTAATTCCAACTCCATTGTCCTCAATTTCTATAAGAAGTACCTTTTCTGATAGATTACCTATACGAATTTTGAGCTGCATTGGTGAGGTCGTACTTGGAGATAAGCCATGCCATATAGCATTTTCTAAAAATGGCTGAAGCAGGAGTGAAGGAACTTTGATCGCGGCAGTGTCCACCTCTTCCTCACCTTCGATTTTAAACTCAATTTTCTGATCAAATCTTAGGTTTTCAATATTGACATAAAGCCTCATTGTTTCTAGCTCTTCAGCGAGACTAATCTCCTTTTCTTGGGTGGAGGCCAAAATCTTACGAATGAGTTTGGCAAATTTATTCAAGTAATAAACCGCATCTTCCCGCTTGTTGTCGATGATATAGGACTTGATGGAATTGAGTGAATTGAAGATAAAGTGAGGGTTCATTTGGCTTCGAAGTGCCAATAGTTTTAACTCTGCAATTTCTTTGTCAAAACTCGCCTTAAGGGTCTTTACCTTCTCCTCCTCCGCTTGGCTTTCCATGATTTTAACGCTAGCCTCCAGTCGTTTTTGAATCTGAATTCGAAGTTTCTCATTTTCCTCGAATTGAGAAATAAGCTTTTGCTGTGACTCGTTTCTCTCTTTCAAAATAAGTTTTTGCTTGTGTCCTAGCCCAAGTGAAAAAAGAACATTTTCCAGCAAAAAACCGAGATATAGGATACTATAGGAGGGTTCTACGGAAAGCCCAGCAATTTTCAGATTTTGATGAATATGAAGAGATGTCAAAGAAAAAATCAAAAGAAGAAAAGAACCAGAAATCATATAGTATTTCAGTGGAGTTCGAACCTTGAAAAATGGAATATAGGTGACAATTCCTAGAGAAGACATAAGGATCGTGAAAAAATAATAACCTTTTAGAAGGACTTCCTCAATCCGAGGATCAATAAGCAAATAATACAAAAAAAGGAGAGTACAATATCCGATAATAATCCAAAGACAGGTCTTAATAATTGAATACCACCTTGGTAGTTCCTTCTTGATGTTCAAAAATTCTAGACCAAATAGGACATATAATAAGTAGTAGACCTCAGTGTGAATCATGGGGTAATCCATAATCCAAGAAGAGTTTCCTCCTAAATCAAAAAGGAATCCCTCTGAAAGATGGTTGAACTGGGAAAGGATGATGAAAAAAGTATATCCGCTATAGAGGAGATAAATTTTGTCTTTTTGTTGAAAAAATAGAAAGAAATGAAAAGCAGTTAATATAAATAATGCACCAAGGGTGAACTGTAGAAATCCATTCGAGAAAGGATGCAAATAGAAATCTTCAAAGAATCTCAACTATTCAGGATTTGAAGTAATTCACTTTTCTTAGATCGGGATATGGGTACTGTCGAGCCATCTGAAAGCGTAAGATGAGCTCCATCCTGATTGACAAATTCTTTGATGGAAGCCAGTCTGACGATGTAGGAATTATGCACTCGGAAAAAGCCTGAACCCAAAATTTCTTCCAATTCTTTCAGTCGGATGGTGAACAGCTCTTTTTTATGATTAGAAAAAAAGAGTTCTGAATAATTCCCGTCAGATTTGCAGTAAAGGATATCATTCTTTTCAATAAAACAGGTCTTTCCCGCCATTGATAAGGCGATTTTTTTACTCTCTTTTTCTTTGATATCCAGCATCATGTCCTTGATCATTGTGCCTAGACCATGACGTTCTTTGTGACTTCTGATCCGATCTAAAGCCTGAACTAAATCGTCTGAGTCTACAGGCTTGAGTAAATAATCTACTGCATGTTCACGGAAGGCCTTCAATGCATATCGATCGTATGCAGAAGTGATGATCAAATCGAAGTTTCTAAAGTGCAGCTGATGAAGTAACTCAAATCCGTCCATGCCTGGCATTTCTACATCCAAAAAAACGCAGTCAGGCTTCAAGTAATTAATTGCTGACACCGCTTCAACTGGGTCTGTGAAGCTATCCAAAACCTTTACATCCTTGCAAAATTTTTCAATTTCCCAAGTTAGATTCTTAATTGCGTTGGTCTCATCATCTACAATAATGACTCTTATCATACCAAATTAATATACAGATTTCTGGAAGATTTGAAAACGTGTTGTCGGATTCAATTTCATCAATAACCAGATGTCTAATTAACCTAAATGAGTGTGGTTTACCTAACCAGGTAGGGCGCTGAGGAAGAAAAGTACTTTTCTGGTAGTGATTAGTACATGATTGGTATGAATCCAGCGATGATTTGATCTTCAGCGAATTTTTTGCCCGTTATGATTGCCTATCAAAAAACTACAGCAATCTATGTAACCAAGCTATCCAAGGGTCAGGTTGGATTTTCAAGTTTTTTTAAAACCATTTAAAATCAGGTATTCAATCCTCATAATGAGGTGTTTAGACTTATTTGAAAACCCTATGATCAAACAAGTAAAAGAGGTTTTACTATTCGTATTCGGCCTCACTCTTCTCGCATATTGTAGTCCAAAGGACTCTAAAGATTCATCTCAAGATTTGAAACAGAAGCAAATTGATCCCTTAAAAGAAGGCATAGTTGAGGTGAAAACTCGAGGAATGGAGTTTATTGTGGCGGACACCCTGTACTCTGGTTGGAATCAGTTGGTTTATGAAAATGAATCGGCAGAGGTGCACTTTATTCTGATGGACTATTACCCTGAGGGTAAAACAATTGAAGACAATAAGCGAGAAGTACTTCCACCTTTTGAAATTGGTATGAAAAACATTATCGAAGGTCAAATGGAAGAGGCGATTGCTGCATTTGGCAAATTACCTGAATGGTTTTTTCAAGTCCAGTACCACGGCGGGACTGGATTGATATCTCCAGGGCAAACGGCTAAAAGCACGATTTTTTTAAGTCCTGGGCTTTACCTAATGGAATGTTATGTAAAAGCCGCGAATGGGGAATGGCATACGTCTCATGGAATGATTAAGCAAATAATCGTACTCGATTCTCCAAGCTCCATGACTGCCCCAGTGCACAACAATTCAATTTCAATATCTAGCACAGATGGAATCCAACTAGCCAATGACCCAACCGAGGGTAATCAGGTGTTGGAAGTAAGCTTTCAAGACCAAAAAGTCTACGAGCACTTTGTTGGTCACGACGTGAACTTAGTGCGCTATGAGAATGGAGCCTCTTTAGACACCCTGCAGTACTGGTTGAATTGGATGAATCCTACTGGTCTCCGGACTCCCGCACCTCAGGGCTTTACATTTCTTGGAGGCATGAACAATCTGGATGGAGATAAAAAAGGCTACTTCGAAGCTGAACTACTACCGGGAAATTATGTGCTGATCTCAGAAGTGCCAGAAGCGGGTAAAAAGAATCTTATGCTGTCTTTCACAATAAACTAATTAGCATCAAACTTAACACAAATCTAGCATGGTCAACTATCCTTCTTGAAGGGTAAGAAGGATAGTCGACCATGACCAAGGTGATCTCACCGAATGCGTAAATCAAGTAGCGAGTGAGCTTATTTTCACTTAGAAGCTTTTAACGGATTTTGTGAAAAATTGAAATCATCACTCTGATTTTATATTTGACACTGTTTCTGAAATAATTTTATCACTGATCTCATGAAGTACGTATAAAGCATTCAAATAATTAGCTATTCCCCATGCATGACTGTCTAGCTGGTTTTCAAACTCCAAGTCCTGAAATATTTTATTTATCTGTGATTCGAATTTTGACTCTTCTTCCCAGTCCAAAAAACCAAAGCGGTCGATATTTTTAAGAGAAGTGTTCTTCATCAAATAAGGCAATAACAATGTTTGCGCAGTTTCATCCAAGGTTTCGAAGCTTTCATCCTTTTCCACAATCTCACCGTTCCACTCAAAAATTAGCTTTCTCAAGTTTTCGGATGAAATGAGGTTCAGATTCCCGGAAGAGATGAGATCTTCAATCGCAGATTGAGAAGTGCTAATGTCCCGGAAACTTATACTTCGCTCCAGAAGACTATCCAAATTGTAAGTATTAAGTATCGAATCGGGCTGTTTAAATAACTTCATGAGACCCTTGGTAGTACCCAGAATGGCCTCGTGCAGTTCGATAGTTGCTAGTATTTTCTCCTTATTTCCAATAAACTCGGAGTGAAGATTTTGAAGGATTAATTTTTCTCTGTTGCTATCCT
Organism: Algoriphagus namhaensis; assembly: GCF_042649705.1. Taxonomy (NCBI): domain Bacteria; kingdom Pseudomonadati; phylum Bacteroidota; class Cytophagia; order Cytophagales; family Cyclobacteriaceae; genus Algoriphagus; species Algoriphagus namhaensis. The sequence goes on along the minus strand of NZ_JBHRZS010000006.1, from coordinate 585,382 downwards.
TTCTTTGTTCATTCCAAGTATTGATTTGCAGAGCTATCAGGATACCTATGGTGACAAGTACAATTTCCCCAAGAGCATAGACCAGGTAGCGAGTGACCCTGTTTTGCTGAAGAAGCTTTTGACGAATTTTTCTAAAAAATGAGATCATGTTAAGGAGAAGTGGCCTTCAAGATATTTTCAATCAATTCTATAGAACTTTCATACTGATTTAAAAGTAAAACGCTCGTGGTGTATTTGTCATCAAGGACATTTTCGAAGTTGATATCGTACAATAGCACAGAATTACTTAACTCAAATGTTGACCTAGAATACTGTTTTCCTTGATTCTTCAAGTATCCGGAATCCACATTTCTCATAGAGCCGTTCTCCTTGATATATTCCAACATTGAATTGCTACTTCGAAGATCATCTACGGCAAACTCAATTACATTTTCATAGTGTCGCTCCCAGCCAAATAAAAGGGACTGTAATTGCGGATTAGAGAGTTTGGAGATTTGGCCTGAGTTTTTGAGATCATTGAGTACATAAGAGCTTGGATTCCATGTCATATTGATCAGCGCAAGACTCAATAGGCTATCCAATACATCGTCTGAGGGTAGATCCCTAGAGTTTATTAAACTTAGGATAAGCTCTTGGGCACTTACCATCTCCTTTATTCGATCAATGTCATAGTTTAATGAATTCAAATTTTCCTCAAATTCTGAATGAAGGGCTCCGATAATTTGGTGTTCCTTGGCAGCTTCTCGTCTTGATTCATTTTGATTATTGACTCCCAATGCAATCAGAATTCCGATCACTACAAGCAAAATCTCACCCAAGGCATATACCAGATATCGTGTCACTTTATTTTGTGCGAGCATTTTTTGGCGGATTTTTCTAAAAAATGAGATCATATATTTCGCGGAAAATCAATTCTGGGACAAAGTGCACTTGTTTTCAAGAAGTGGAGTAAGGTCCTTGATTTTGTTCAAAATAGAACCATAGTGTAGGTTATTTCTATAATTTACGGCGATCAGTAAGGATGCCACATGTTTGAGTTCTTTCAGTTGAAGAGGGGTTAGTGGATTTCGGTCGAGTAACTCTTGCTGGACAATTGTGGTGTCAAGTCCTTCTTTCATAAAGGTGTTATCAATAAAACCTATGGCATAAAAGTCATCGATTTCAAACATTTCATCAAGGCCAATTCGGCCATTGGTGGAGATATTATTCGCCAGGCCTTCTGCTTCTTGAAGATATATCCCTACCTGATCCACGATAGTTTGATCTGTAAATGTATTGAGATTTCCACTAGACTTTAAGTCGCTATACCCAGCAGAAATGGGGGTGAACTCGTAACTTATCTTTGAAGTTGCTTGAAGCATTAACTGGATGGATTTTTCCTTTTCAGGAGAATCTAAAAGTAACTCTCGAAGTAATTCATTGCTTTTCGTCAATCGAAGTTCGCTTTCCTCCAGAAGGATATTCAGTTGGATTTCATCTTGCTTAAGGTCTGCTAAAAATCTGCAATAATAATCCTCTACAAGGCTTCTATTTTTTGCGTTTTCATTCCAATTATTCAGCGCAAAGGCCCCCAAAATACCGATGGTAATCACCAGAATTTCCAGGATATATTCGGGCCATTTTTCTTTGAGGATGGAAAGGATTCTTTTCATTGGTTGATTATTCGTTTAACTCCTGATCTATCATTGAAATCACCTGTTTTATCTCTTCGATTGCATCCCCATAAATTTCTATTCCTGCTTTTCGATACCTGATAATTGTGCTCAGGATGTTTTGAAATTCTTGACTTTGTTTGATGGCTTCAAAATCGTTTGGTCTAGCACTTGGAAAAGATGCTTCATTCACTCTTCTAATATTTTTGGAAGAGTAGGGCATAAAGACCGATTCATAATAAGACCATTCCACATGGTCATAATCATCTTCTACAAAAATTAAGATTCCGTCGTAAAGATTTACAATTGAATTTCTAAGTGCTTTATTCTCTATGAGATCTATACCCTGCGACTTTAGGGATTGATAGGCTGAAGATATTGCATATGGGCTTTTCCAGCCGCCTAATGATGCAAAACAACTATCGAGTTCGATTGAATAAGGTTGATTTTCATGAATATAATATTCAATCCTTTCTGCGTTACGGATGGTTTGGGCATTGAATACAGTGTCCTTTTCAAATTTTTTGATGGTATTGATGAGATCCTCTCGAATGTTGGATAACAGTATTCTTTCTTCTCGCTCACTCAATCGATTTTCATTCCAATTATTCAGTGCAAAGGCACCTAAAATACCGATCGTAATGACTAGAATCTCCAAGATATACTCTGGCCATTTTTCTTTGAGTATAGAGAGGATTCTTTTCATTTCGCGAGTTCTTCTTCTACCAATTCTAAAATATTCTTCATTTGGCCTAAGGCTAATTTTTGAATCTCGATCCATTCAAACAATAGGAAGTATTTATTTACTGCCTGATTTTTGAACTGCGGAGAGTTTACTGTTTTTAGTTGCTCATCTGTCACACTATAAGGAAGATCCCGTAAAACTGAGTAGCTGATTACATTTAGGTTGTTTTGATTTATAAATGGACTGATTTCATTTACCCAGTTTTGATTTAGGAAATTTTCAGAGTTTTCGATCTGATTAACCGTTAGCTTTAATTTTCTTGATAAATCTAGAATTTCTAATTGATTTTTGAACAGGTTCGAGTTTAGCAACTCATTCAGGACAGATACCTCGGGTACAGAAGGGGGAAAAGATAAGACATCCACGATGCATCTTCCAGCTTCATCCTTTTCCAATCCGACATTCGATTGTATGAAAGCATCCAATCGGTTCAATATCGGTTCATTTTTGATAGTAATTCGGTCCTCTAAAAAAGTAATGTTGTCGGTTAGCTCATTTCGGTATGAATTGAGCATTTCCTTCCTTGAGGAGGTCTCTTTTCGATTTTCATTCCAGTTATTCAGTGCAAAGGCACCCAAAATACCGATCGTAATGACCAGAATCTCCAAGATATACTCTGGCCATTTTTCTTTGAGGATGGAGAGAATGCGTTTCATTCTTGGGGGGTTAAATAGCTATCAATTTCTTCGATAATTGTTAGGGCTTCTGATCGAAAACGAAGTAGTTCAGATACATATATGTCATAAAGAATATAATAGGCACCCACCCTTTTTCTAAATACCATATTATCAATAGCATAATCTGAAAAAGCGGTTCTATCGTTTTCTCCAAATGCGAATTCCAAAAACCAATCTTGTTGCGTCCAATAATCATAGTTATTGCGAAAGTTATTGGCGAGCTCATCGCTGGCTATATCGATTTCGACTAGGTGTTCGGTATAAAAATGACTCACTAGATTCGATAGTCTCATACTTTCTTCGTCATCCAAGTCTACCGAATTCTCAAGTAATGTTAGACCCCGCTGCTCTATCATGAGATCTTCATAGCCTAAGAATGATTTGGCAAAAATTGGATCGGAGATTAATTCCTCTTGGGAAGCACGACCTTCAATCATTTCAAGCATATGTTTCATACTGATTTGATATCCTTCAAGGGCAGAATCGATTTCTGAAATATCAGATAAAAGATCGTCCTTTATAAATCCATAGATTTTCCTATTCTGGACTTCAAGTGCTCGTGATTCTTTCCAGCTATTAAGGAGAAAAGCTCCCAAAATACCGATAGTAATTACCAGAATCTCAAGAAAATATTCTGGCCATTTTTTTCTTAACAAGGTGAGGATTCGGTTCATATCACTTCCTTTTTAATCAAATTCCGAAGGGCGTAATTCCTACTTTTCAGCTCGTCGAAATATTCCATGGTTTCTTCTGCTTTTAGATTTGTCTCAAAAAGCACTTGTCCAAAGTCATCCTGTAGGATTACCTTGAAGAATTGTTCTCGATCTAAAGCAGATTTATCTTTTTCGTCATTGTCAAAAAGAAAATCAGGGTTCAGGGTAAGATTTTTTGCTAGATATGGCCTGACGGTTTCTTTGACCACCTTGTCATATTGCTGATAAGAATTTTCAACTTTCGCGAGAAATTGATAGTAATCAAGAATCAGCTTTCTAATTTCTTCATCACTTACTTGAGTGCCGATATTAGGATGGTTGCTAAGAGTTATGGAATGGTATCTGATCGAACCCCTGATCGAAACTGGATTCTTAATATCAGTAGGTTCCAGAATTCCCTTTCGTACCAAATATAGTTCTCGATGGGATTGAACTACAGTTGATAAATCCCTCTCGTAATCACCAAGTAGCACTGAATCTGCCATCAGATCAACCATAAAATTTGTCAGCAATTCTTTTTGAGCTATTTCCGCCTTTCTATCCTCATTCCAATTATTCACTTGAAGTGCGATCAAAATCCCAATTACCACCAGCAATATTTCACCTAGTGCATAAGCTATGTAGCGAGTAATGGTGTTAGCCTTTAAAAGTTTTTGACGGATTTTTCTAAAAAATGAAAACATGGTTAAAGAGTTTTTAAGTAATCAGATAGGACTTTCATCAGCTTCTCTGCATCGACTTTTGTGCGCTGGAGGAAGGAGATATGCAAAAGGTGTGATCTGGTGATATTCTTAGTTTCGAACTCGAATTCTTCTGAATTTCTGATTTTATCGAGGATTACCTTGAATTCTGAATCTGATACTTTTAGTTTCACAGGGACAATTTCCTTGATCCCATACGTGATATTCATTTCTTCGGTAATTACCTGGAGGAGGGTAGCCAAGGGTAAAGCATCTATACCTTTGGGTAGGTAGCCTTTCCACATTCTGTCAATATATTCGTCAAACCATTCCTCAGCGATATTACCGTAATAGCTGCTAGTTGCATTAAAAACCGTTTTGTCCCGAATGATGTTGGCATTGCCTGTACTAATCAAATCTTCAAAAGTATCCCTATGAATGACTGGTCGATTGGTTCGCCCAATGGTTTGGATGGATAATAAAAAATTGGCGGTATCCAGGATGGAAGGTTTTTCCGCAGTGACAATTTCATAAAGTACTTGAGATTCCTCAAATCGAATTTGAGTGTTTTTTAATTCAATATTGAATTTGGCAGTATCCTTGGCTAAGTCTTCAATTAATCTGACGATATATTCCTTTTCTAGGGCTTTTGCCTTGTTTTGGTCATTCCAGCTATTTAAGGCATAGGCCCCTAAAATACCAATGGTAATCACCAGAATCTCCAGTATATATTCCGGCCATTTTTCCTTGAGGATGGAGAGGATGCGTTTCATTGTTCTAATCTTTTGATCTCTTGATCCAAAACCCCAATCATAGATTCTACTGAATTTTTCAAATTTCCATAAAAATACCCAGTGAAGGATTTAGTTCTGTTTTCCTGGGTTTTGATAAAATAAAGGAATTCTTGGTCAGTTTTGAGCGATTCAAAATCCAATGGAACCATTTCTCCTTCGAAGGTATCTTTTGCACCATAATTCCAACCTGAAGCGAATCTGCCCGGAAGGATATTCCTCAGGTAGTGCTGCACTTCTGCCAATTCTTCTTCTTCACCTTTTAAGAAGAATTTATATTGTGAATCATAGACTGCAATAAGCTTTGAGCGAATTTCTGAATTGGAAATAATGTCAAGGCCTCTGGATTTAGCGGTTTCGAATGAACTGGTGGAGTGTACAAAGTGAATGGGCAGGAAGGTGTAGTTGAAATGAAAAGCAAGGGAATCATGGTAAGGACCGTCATTCTCTAAAACATCGATAAGTATTTTTAAGGAGCGTCGGCTTTTATTGAGTTCGCCCAGATTCAGGTTAATCTCTGCCAAATCAGCGACAAGTTCTGTCCTACATCCTTTCAGAATTTCAATTTCAGACCTTCTCCGGTTTTTGTTTTCCCCATAGTTTGCCAATTCGAAGGCACCATAAATACCAATCACCAAAACGATAATCTCAAAGAGGTATTCTGGCCATTTTTCTTTAAGGGTGAGTAGAATCCGTTTCATTTTCTGAGTTCTTTTTCGATCAGCTCTTCTAATTGACGGGCATAATCAATCAGGGAAATGGCTTCGTGGTAAGAAACAAGGAAATTGGTATTTCTCAGAGCCAAATGATTCAAAAACTCCTGATTTTTCAAAAGCTGACTGTAGTCAGTTCGCATTGGGAGTTTTTCTGTGTTGAATTTCAGATTTTCAGTATAATCACTGATAAATGAATTGTTATCGAGAGTGTTGAACAATTCAGGGATTACTATATACTTGGAAATCTCCTCAATGTATATCCCCATAAAAATTTCATTCGCATAGACTTCTTCTTCTTTGAAATCCTCGATCATTCCAGGCCAGTTGATTAATTTGGTCTTTAATTCTTCATTCTGAATTAGACTTATTTTGCCTGTCGAAAACAATAGCTCCAATGTGCCCATCTTCCCATTATAGGTAGGGCGTACCATTGTTTTGGCAAAAAGAGTGTCTAGCTTATTTTTTGGACCATTGACATCGTCCGAGGAAATTTCGAAGATCTGAATACTAGCATCTATGGCGTTTTGTCGGAGATTGTTTAGGAATTCAAATTCTGCAATGGTATTACCTAAATCAGATTGAAGGTTTTGCAGAATTGCCCGCTCCTCTTTTTTTTGATTTCTCAATTCATTCCAGTTATTCAGCGCAAAGGCCCCCAAAATACCAATGGTAATCACCAGAATCTCTAAAATATACTCTGGCCATTTTTCTTTAAGAATAGAGAGGATAGGTTTCATTTTAATTCACTTTCTAAATCTGAAATTATTTTTTCGCCCTTATCCATAATCCTCTTTAGGCTTAATTGTTGCTGCTGTGAGCTGAAAGCTATAGTTGTCCAAATTTCAAGATATTCATCTTTGTGATCCCAAATAAATTGGAAGACCTCGTCCCTTGGCTTTTCATGAATATCAAAGCCAAAATAACTGTCAGGATCCATACTGATGAAAGCTTTGGGCCATTTCTCCCTGGCCAATTTGGTCATCTGGAATGGGAACTGCATATAATTTTCTGAATAGGATTTTATGCCATTGTGATATGAGACCAGATTGTCTGTTAGTTGAGTATTTCTGATAACACCTAAGGTCCCAGATTCCATGATTTGTTGCCAAATAATTGGCTCCCTGTAAACTGTACTGATATCTCCAGCTTTTAAAAAATCAAGGATATATTCCATGGAATCAATTAATCTTGGTTCATTGGTTTGCCAGACTCTTATAACCCGTTTGAGACTAGTTTCCTTTTTTTCAAATTGTGCTTTTAAATTAGAATAATGAGCAACTTCGGAAATAATCTCGTCATGAAGTCTAATTAAATAGTCCTGTTCCTTAATTCTTAACTGCCTATTTTCATTCCAGCTATTCAGCGCAAAGGCCCCCAAAATACCGATGGTAATCACCAGAATTTCTAATATGTATTCCGGCCATTTTTCTTTGAGGATGAGGAAGAGTCTTTTCATGTTTATGGGTTTTTTTCCACAAGGTGAAGGATCTTAGTAATGAGTTCATCCATTTCTTTTAAGCTATTTATCCTCCCGTTTAGACCATACAGATAGTTATCCAGATGGTTTTCAAAGTTCAGATTTTGGAAAAGGCCTTGGTAGTTGGTTTCTAACTTGGTCGCACCAGTCCAGGGTAGATCATTTCCATAATGGTCCATTTGCTTCATGGATATAAAAGGAATGAACGAGGGAACCAACTGTTCCCGCACGAGAACATCTCCACTCTCTTCTGAAGCCGTATATCCCAAAACAGAAGCCTCCCAGTCGTAGAGTAGATCAACGAGACTGTCATTCGAAATCAAATTAAGCTTTCCTGATTGTAGGATATTATCAATGGCATTTTTGGCAGGTAAGAAATTACCCGTTCCCGGAAGCATCCTGAAAAATAAACTGTCGACATTCGTATTGGAAATTACTTCTTTTGGTGCGCCCATTAATTCGATGATTCGAATTCCTGATTGAAAGGATCCCTGACTCAATTCTAGCTTTCGAACAAGGAGTATTCGACTTTTCTTGAATTCGGTTTGAAGATTAGCCAAGATTTTTTCTTCCTCAATCCTGTTCAATCGGTTTTCATTCCAGTTGTTCAATGCAAAAGCTCCATAAATACCTATAATTAGCACCAGAATCTCCAGGATGTATTCCGGCCATTTTTCTTTGAGGGTAGAGAGGACTCTTTTCATCCGTTTATATTTTGATTTTCAATGGTCATCCCGATAGCTATCGGGAGGAATCTTCGCATCTAGTATAATCATCCCTCTGTGTGTCGCTACGGGTCATGCTTGATTTCATATATTAAAAACTACCTGATATGATTTGCATTAGTTCAATGGTTTCACCATCAGGCCCAGTGAAAAACGCTGTTTTGGCTTGGATGCTTTCCGTTTCTACCTGGGTAATTGGCCTTGACGATACTCCTCCCGCCTGGATTATTCGCTCACTGGCGGACTTAATGTCTTCTACCTCAATACCCACATGCGCATAGCTGGCCCTGGTATTACTGGCTAAAGAGTCAAGGGTTTCTCCAATTTCCAGTGCGAAATAATGGCCTGGAAATTTTAGTAAGGCCAAATTGATCTCTTGTTGCACACTTTGGCCATCATCCAAGGTTCGCTTTAATTTTTTAATGTGTTTGGTCACTTCCAAATCGAAGGCTGAGGTATAAAAAGCCAATGATCTATCCATGTCCGACACGTGCAAATACAAATGGTTAAACTGAGGGGTTTTGGGACTATCAGCTGTATTTTGCTGACATCCTAGTAGTATCAAAACCACAATTACTGGGGTGATTCGCTTGAAAAGCGAGAGAAAAAGTAGTGTTTTCATTTTTTTATGTTCTAATAAAAAATCCATGCAACCCGATGGTCCTTTAAATTGCAAAAAAATACTTTAACTAATGGAAAAATCTCCAAAACCTTATGCCGCTGACACTTAAAAAGGTAAAGGCCCTACGCTTTTTATTTTTTTCGAGAAAGTTCTTCTCGAATTGCGGCGATGAGTTGTTGATTTCTTTCGAGGGTCAGGTTAAAACTGCTGATTTCAAAGCTTCTGTTTCCTATGACATAACTGAGCCAAGAAAGGTAGGCCCTATTATTTTTGAGCTCTTCAAAATCCCAAGGCTCGAAGGGAGCGCTCCAGCTAAACCCTTTGAATAGTTCAAGATGCTGGTGAGAAAGCTCCACGTTTTGTTTCATCGTGACCTCCTGAGCCAATATCTGGAATGGTATGCGCTCTTCATAGTAGCCGGAAATAATAAATCGAAGGCTGTCATTTTGAATCAGTGTTATGCCTTTGGATTTGAGTGCCGCAAATGCATTTTGCCTATTATTCAAGACGGTGAATTGATAGACATTCAGAAAATGCTGCTTTAAACTATCGTGATATTCACCCTGATTCTGAAGCAGGCTTAAGAGTAATTCCGCTGAATTTTTTGCTGTTTCGTGATATCCGATATTGAAAATGAGATCTTTTTGTTGCTCTTCTAGCTCCACCGCCATTTCCTCCAAGAGCTGTAGTTCCTCCCTTTCGAGTTGATTACTTTCATTCCAATTGTTAATGCTCAGAGCGATTAGAATTCCGATGACTACCAAAAAAATCTCTCCGGCAGCATAAACCAGATATCGGGTTACCCGATTCTGCTGAAGTAGTTTCTGGCGGATTTTTCTGAGAAATGAGATCATCGTATTAATTCGAGCAAGCATTGTTTTCGAGACATTCTATTCGCTCAAGAAGTCGAATATAGTAAGCCTTATACTCTTCTATCCCGGCTGCAAACTTTTGGTTGGCAAAGCTCCAAAACTGTATTCCGGCGATGACTTCGCGCTTCCCTAGCATTTGTTCGTAATTCAAGCTTACTGTTTTGACGGTATCTCCATTGACAATGGAGGTTTCTTGAATTCGATAAGGACGAAATAGATCGGCATCTGCGACAGACAAGTCTCGCCAATAGTTGAGTGTACGAATAGTAATAGTTTCGAAGCTTGCTATTTCATCCAGCATTTCTCGCAATTTTACATCAGAAAGAGTCCCCAAGGTACCTGAGGAGACCAATTCGGTGTACGTAGAATTTTTAAGCTTCCATGCGCTGATGAAGGAAGGATTAGCAGGGATTTTTAAATTATCATTTTTTGGTGCCCCACTTGACAAAAAAGAACCAATAGAATCTAGGTTCATGGTATTTCTTTGATAGAATTTTATTTGACTATCTAGAACATCGATATTCCATTTCGCATCTTCTTTTAGCCTGCTTAAGTATAATTTTTCTTTTTGTTGGGTTTTATTTTCCTCATTCCAGTTGTTCACTTGCAATGCAATCAAAATCCCTATGACCACCAGCAGAATTTCTCCAAGAGCATAAACTAGGTATCGTGTCACCCGATTTTGGGCAAGTAGCTTTTGGCGGATTTTTCTAAAAAGGCTAATCATTTTCTTCTTCTCGGATTAATACCAATGCCTCCTCCAAATCTTTATCGAGTTTTTTCAAAAAAAAAAGAAATTGATAATTCATCGAATTAGTGGTAGCCACTAAATTAACAAACTTGTCCTCATTTATTATTTGTTGAATATCCTCTATGTTGATCGGCTCATCTTTCAGAAATCGATTGTAAACCACCATCATTTTCTTTTCGATAAAATAAGGCAGCACTTCATTGTTCCAGAAATTGCTGAGCAAATCTACTAGGTCTCCCATCCTCAAATAATCCTGTAGTGAAATACGTAGTTTTTCATTCAGCCTTTGCCTTCCAAGAATAGTTCTTTCGGAACTCAGTTCTTGCTCGGTAATAGCAAAATTTAAAGTACTGGATGCATAGGTGGTCAAAAGGAAAATTTGAGATGGATCCTTTTCGAGTGAATCCATGGGCAGCTCTCCTGATAAGAAATCCCTGGATAATTCTGAAATACGTTCATTGAAAGCAATGATTTCTTTAAGATTTGAGCGAGCCTCATTAATTTCTTCCTCCAGACTTTGGAGGGTTTGGTCTGATACTTTTTCCAGCTTTCTATTCTCATTCCAATTATTCACTTGTAAGGCTATCAGGATCCCGATCACGACTAACAAGGTCTCACCGACGGCATAAAGAATGTATTTTCGGACTTTATTTTGTTCCACGAGGTGTTTTCGAATTTGTCGGAAGAATTTTAGCATATGAATTGTGTATTTCCTGGATTAAAGGATTTAACTGCTTTTGTGCGAAAGCAATAATCCATTCTGATCCAAGCATCAGGTATGGCTTTGATTCAGACTGGATATTTCGGATTAGATAGAGCATCATGGCTTCAACTCCCTATCTATATATTTCAATACGTTATTTGCGTTTTTTTCAATGGACTGTAACCACAGATGGTTAAATGAATTTGTTATATGGATCTGATAGAGGTTTTTATAAGTTTCTTCTTCCCGGAAAAATGCTTCTCCAGTTGTTTTAAGGTCCAGATTAGGATGCATATCAGGAGCAATGGAATATTCAATATAATCTAACTGGTCCACAGCTCTTACCAGGTCAGACCTAACTAAAATATCCACATAATCTTTGGTTGTACTTATCCTGAGGATACTTTCTCCGACTTTGCTGTGGCCATTAAAGCTGTATTCAAGGCCACTGAGCGCATTAAACAAGCTATCACTTTTTATAAGGCTAAGCTTTCCGCTGGACTTCGCCTGATCGAAGGCCGTTTTGAAATTGACAAGCTCGGAATAGGATACTATCCCTGTCAGTAAAAATTGTAATGAATCAGCAGGAATATCTTCTGTACCGGCGGCATAATTAAGTAGTCTTTTATTGTAGATGAGACGATTCTTAGATGCCAGTTTTTCCTCTTCAATAGCTGTAATCAGCACATTAAGGTCCCATTGAAGTTGGTTGAGCAACTCAAGTCGTTCATTATTCTCAATACGGTTTTGGTTCCAATTATTTACTTGCAAGGCAATCAGAATCCCGATCACCACAAGCAAAATCTCTCCCAAGGCATAAATTAGATATCGAGTGACCCGGTTCTGGGATAGGAGTTTTTGACGAACTTTTCGAAAAAAAGAAATCATTTCAAATATTCATTTAAGCGGTTGATCATTAGCTCGATATCGCGCTCGGCATCTAGATAATATCTTTTCAGGGTATTATATCTGATAAAATGGAGCTTTAAACTTTGTTTGAATTCTGTATCCCCGGAGAGAGCCTTTGCATTGATGGAGGTAAGAACATTTTTGTCAAGATTTTCTGCTGACAGTAACTCTGTGAGACTCGTGCATGTATCGCAGGAAGAGCTTTGTTCGAAGTTTCTGGAGATTAATATATTTTGAATTTCGTCCCTATTCTTAGCAATAATGCCTTCTAGATTTACAATCCGCATCAGGTTCATTTCATAAAAATTCGTGACTTGAATTCTCAGGGCATCATCTCTGATTAAGTCAATCCCTGCATTTTTTATGGATTCGTAGGACGAAATCTTAGCGAATAGAGATCCTCTTTTATATAGAAACCAGAAATCAATCGTCACATCTGCTGCTGGTTCTTCCGCCAGGTAAAGAGAGGAGTAGATAGAATCGACCAATGTCAAATGATCTGAAGCAATGACAATATCAGTTTTGAGGTCTTCCAAAGTTGCCGATAAATCATCTCTAAGTTCTCCTAATAACTTTTGTTCGGTAGCCTTATTTTTTTGGGTTTCGTTCCAGTTGTTCACTTGTAAGGCTATCAGGATTCCGATCACTACCAGCAAAATTTCACCTAAGGCATAAATAAGGTATCTCGTGACCTGGTTCTGGTCTAGAAGTTTTTGGCGGATTTTGCGGAAAAATGAGATCATAAGCTTTGTTGTTTGATAAGCACTCTAAGTGTGGATATATCCTCCAAAGCTTTCTCCATTCTACGAATCGATCCACTTCGATTATCTTGATACATTTTAAAAAGGACGGGTGTGGATGGATCATCAAAAAATTCTTCCGGATTACGAGGTTCGATTTTTTCTAAGTAAATAAAGGAACTAAACTGGGCCTTAGCCACCGGGACCCAATCATATTCGAAAAAGTGTTGCACATCTTCATTTGCCTGATAAACTTTAAAGAGAGTTTGATCATAATATTCCATCAAGACAAGCTGAAGCTCTTTATTGGAAATGTTATCAATACCCTTTGACTTTAGCACTTCAAAAGCACTAGACTGAGATTTGAATCGCTGAAAGGTGATGATTTTCCCCATCCAGTCGTTTAGTCTTTCATCGTAGTTTCGAAGATTGATTTGCTTTAGCAAAGAATCGGTGAGGGTATTGCCCATTCTTGCATCAGATAATTCGGCAGTAATCAAAATGGAATCCTTCATAAGATTCTGATCGATGAGACCTAATATCTCCTTTTCAAAGGCTCGGTTTTTCTTGGTTTCATTCCAATTATTCACTTGTAGTGCTAAAAGAATACCGATCATCACCAAGGCAATTTCACCCAAGGCATAGACCAGATACCGAGTGATCCTATTTTGGGATAAAAGTTTCTGTCGGATTTTTCTAAAAAAACTAATCATTGAGTTGCTTTTTTATTTCAACTTTGAGTGAGTCTAATCGAGCTATCCGAGCCTCCAATTGACTGATCATGTTGAATGATCGCCCTAGGTCCCCGATTACATAGGATTCAAATTCAGTTTGTTGGAGGAAGGAAGAAATCTCCTCCTGTGGGTCGACCCCTCTTTCATCACTGATCGATTCCAGAAGAGCATAAAAATCTGGATTTCCACCACTCACTAAAACTTGCTCTGCAGACTCTTTTTTCAAGAAATTATTAGGAACGGATGCCATTAAAGGTTCGAAGCGGAATTCTAAAAATCTCAAAATCGACGTAAGGACATTTTCTAGGTCTTTGAAACTGGAGTAATATTCAACGAGCAGCTTCAGAAGCTGCTTATTGGAAAACTGATCAAAAGCGCCCGCACTTTTGGCGGCCTCAAAGGTAGCGTCAAAGGAGATCGCAGTCTCGCTGTAATACAAGGGTTCGGTATGCTTTCCGAATTCATCTGGGGAAATGGGTTGACGTGGATTTCGGATTGCGGTCAAAAGCCATTTAAGATTTTCGATTCGATTTTGGTAGAATTCTGTTAATGATTCAAGTTTCTTCTGATCATTTTCAAGTTCAACCAAGATAGACTGATAGAAAGTGGTTTCTCTTTGGCTGTAAGCTCGCGCTTCTTTCCAGTTATTGACTTGAAGCGCGATCAAAATCCCTATGGTGACTAAGACTATTTCCCCCAAGGCATAGACCAGATACCGAGTGACCCTGTTTTGGGATAAAAGTTTCTGCCGGATTTTTCTAAAAAATGAGATCATTTAGTCAGGATCAATTTCACTTGTGATGAAGTTAAGGATTTCTAGCATCTGTTTTCTATAGCTTTCTGATTCCCAATTAACCCCAACATTTACTGAAAGCGTGGTGGCTAATATGGATTCAAATTCCACATCGTTTAAGATGCCCATAACATTTGTTTTCTTTTTAGACTTACCCAGATTTATTTGATTCACGACCGAATTATCCAGCATGTAGGTAAGGTTTGCAGCATCACCATAAAAGCTTTGATGCACATCTCTTGCTAATCCGTTTTGGATTAAAAATGGCGTGATACTATTGAAGTAAAGCTTGACAAATTCATCCTCTTGCTGTTTGAGATCGGCTATCCCCGAGGGAAACTTGCTTAGCATTCGTCTGAGCGAATCATTGCTTAATAGTTGAAGGTTTTCCGAATCCATGAGCCCATTATCTATGGGGTCATAGGTCGGTGCCAAAATGATGGCGCTAAGTTTCTGGGTTAAGGTGTCCAATTGAACTTCCTCATTATTGTCAATATAGGAAATGACCTCTCCGGCTTTTTGGATGATATTTTTTCGAATCAGGATTTTGTCTTCCAATTGTGCGATATTCTCTTCGAATAGGGTTTTTAGCTCTAGTAATACCTTCTGTTCTTTGATTCTATCCTTCCTGTTTTCATTCCAGTTATTCACTTGAAGTGCCAGAAGAATACCTATCATAACTAAGGCAATTTCACCCACGGCATAAGCCAAATAACGAGTCACTTTGTTCTGTTCAAGAAGAGCTCGACGGATTTTTCGAAAGATTGAGACCATTTATTCTTTCTTTAATTCTTGATCAATAAGATTTATTAGTCCCTTACATTTCACTACCAAATCACTAAATATCCGTACCTCATTCTCGCGTAAACCTTTTGTTTCAAAGAGATAAGATATGAATACATCATCATTTATGAGGGCATCATAGTTCTTGGGGATACCAGAATTGAGGAGTTCTTGGACGTAAAAATGCTTTCTATAAATCTCCATGTTCAAAGGAAATAGTGATCTATTGATTGCTTCATATCCTAAAGCATGCTTGATGTCATTTTCATAATAATGAGCTGCTTCGAGTCTCAAAGAATCATTGGTGATGAGGCCTAGGCCACTGGCTTTAATGGTTTCATAGGTGCCTAGGTCAGGTAGAAACTGAGAAAACCGAGTCATACTTCCAAAATGATAGGCTAATGAATCAGTGTAAGGAATCTTTTTGTCAATCACCTCTAAGATGATTTCACAGGCATTTCTTGCGCTCTCGTGCCAGTTGATATTAAACTCAATATCAACTAAATCCGCTTGCAGGGCGCTTTTAAGCTCTTTTAGTGTTTTAATTTCCTGTGTTTTCGCCTTTCGCTGCTCGTTCCAATTATTGATATTTACTGCTATAATAATCCCAATCACCACTAAGAATATTTCACCGATTGCATAAAGCATATATTTACTGAATCGGTTACTCTCAAGGAGATTTTGGCGAATTTTTCTAAAAAATTTTAGCATATCTACAGAAAATAAATCATGAGCTAAAAACGTGGTCGATTTGAACTTTTGTCTAGCACGGTATCGTAAGGCATGGTTCTAAGATAAGGATCAGAGCGCTTGTCTAAGGCGGTACCCAAATACCTTTCTAATCGCACTAAAATGGCTTCACCCAATTGCTTTCTATGGATGGTTCTAGAGATTAAGATGGTAGAGGCATCCCTTGCATAGTCCAAAAGAATTTTAAATTCATTGGCATTCCGTAATTCTTCTATGTCTGCGGGGGTGGCTGATACACCAAATGAATAGGCAGTAAAGTATTTTGGGAAGACCTGATTTGCCAATGCTTCCACTTCTTCAGAGTATTTGACGAAGTTTTTGGAGTCCCCATAATAATGAATGATTTCATCCTTTAAGGAGTCCTCTGACACCAATTCGATTCCGGTAGTTTTTAAGCGTTCGAATATGGTGTAATCAGATTGACTAGAAAAGATGAGATCAATTTTTGAAAAAGCAGTGTCCATTTCACTAGAATAGTCGACTTCTCCTGAGATGACTTTTTTCAATAATTCGGTGGAAGCAAGGGCGATCTGTAAAGTTTCAATTTGCCCTGTAAAGCTTGTTGTATCCGAGCGAATGGCTCCATGGAGGTCAAGTAAAATGTTCTCTACTAGTCGATTGGCTTTTCTTGTTTCATTTGCATTGTTTATCCCAAGTGCTATCAATATACCAATGACCACTAGCAAGATCTCACCAAGAGCATAGACCAAGTATCTGGTTATTCGATTCTGAGTAAGCAGTTTCTGTCGGATTTTTCTAAAAAATGATATCATTTTAGTTCAGCAATTGAGAGATAAGTGAAACACTAAAAATGGTCAGCATAAACCAGCCGATAAAGCCCTGAATAATCGCCAAGTATCGTGGTAATCCCTTGATGGGAATCTCTCCAAAACCCAGCGTAGTGAAGGTATTGATGGAAAGCATGATGGCATTTAGGATTTTGATCAGTAGATCATAAAGTACTGCGGTGATAAAAGCACCGATCAAAAGCACCGATTTCCAAAAACGTTGATGTGGTGGGAGATCTTGCCAGGTGCCTTTCATAATATCCACATGCTTTAGCAGGGAAGCTGAAAGACGAGTACCTGAGACGGCCCATTTATAAAGCGGCATGGCTGTAGCTATAAAAAATCCAGGAATATATTTTTCCGCGTTTTGCATATAGACTTTAAAATCTTCAGCTTCAAGCAATTCCTTCTGCTGCTCTTCCAAATACACATCATGCATTCCCGCATCTTGATTCATATACTTGGTAAAAAATCTATACCGATTCATAATCCGGTTTTTGCCATGTTTGTCCCAAGAATTTGGGAAAAAGAGGTAGATCAGAGCAAAGAAGAGAATTACGTATAATGAAAATGTGACAGCTTTTGCGGGATTTGTTCCGTAGTCCGAAAAAACTTTTAAAAACTTGTTAATCTGATATTTAAAGAAAGAATCAAAAGTTCGGTTTTTTTGATACTCATATTTAAGGCGCTCTGTTTCCAGATCTTTTAATTGTAAATAGAATTGGTTGGCGGCTTTGTTGTTATATCCCTTTTTAAAAAAATCGAAAAATGCTCCTAGTCCCCCCATATGGAAGTTGTAGTACTCTTCATTTTCAATCACCTGCTTGGTTAAAAATTCATTGATTAGCGAGTCATTTAAATAATAATCCTCTGGAGTAAATTTTTTATTGGTTCCTTCATTTTGAATTTCAAACCATAGGTAAGCCGTATATGCATCGAGAGGAATGATTCCTTTTGAAAATTGTGCTAGATCAATAGTGCTAGTAGTAGATTTAGGAGAGGAAATGAATACATGATTATTAAAAATGTTTCGAACTAAGAACAATTCTGCTTCCGAAGAATTCCATTCTAATGCAACTACATTGGTGTTGAAGTCATTTTCAAATAGACCAAAATCTCCAGTAGTAGAACTAATTGATGCTAAGGCGTTTTCTTTAAAATTGTTAAGGTAAAGGTCAAACATGCCAAATTGATTTCCATTTATAGAGATCGTTTCTTTGGTTTCTGGATTAGGGTGAAAAGTATTTTTTCCTAATGAAACTATTGTTTTAACAATTTCATCTTGAAAATTACAATTGAAAAATAGCACGAAGCCCTCCTTAAAATAAGAATCTTCGAAGCTGATTCTGTCCTTAATATTATACCTGTTTTCAACAGTAACCAGTTCCGAGCAGACAAAGCCAGATCCACTTATTTTAAAAGGTTTATCAAATCTGCAATTTGAGACATTAAAGGCGGCTGTATTTCTGACTTCCACCTTCTCTTTAAAGTGAATCAGGCTTAGGTAACCAAAGCCAACTTCTCCCGATCTCCGGAAAATTGGATTTTCGAAATGCACATTATCCAGATAGATAGGGATATCGATGACTAATGTGTCTTTTCTGAACGGGACATTTCTCATTTCATAGGACTCATTGCGAATAGCAGAAATTGAATCCGTTTGGTAATCTATTTTGATTAAGGCATTTGAAAGTCTAAATACAGAGTCCTTTTCATTGGCTATCAAATTAAAGAACTCAGAGTAGGAGTACACCTTGTATTCAATGTCCTGAGAAAAACAGGTCGTACTGATGAAAAAAAGAAGTAAAAGAAGCTTTTTCATCTTAATTCAATAGTTGAGAAATCAAAGAAACTGAGAATATAGTCAACATAAACCAGCCGATAAACCCCTGGATAATGGCTAGATATCTGGGTAATCCTTTAATAGGAATCTCTCCAAAACCTAAAGTGGTGAAGGTGTTGATGGAGAGCATGACTGCATTTAGGATTTTGATCAGTAGATCATAGAGCACCGAAATGATAAAAGCACCGATCAAAAGCACCGATTTCCAAAAGCGTTGATGAGGTGGAAGATCTTGCCAGGTGCCTTTCATAATATCCACACGCTTAAGCAGGGAAGCTGAAAGACGAGTTCCTGAGACGGCCCATTTGTAAAGAGGCATGGCCGTAGCTATAAAAAATCTAGGAATATATTTTTCTGCATTTTCCATATAGGCTTTAAAATCTTCTGCCTCCAACAATTCCTTCCGCTGCTCTTCCAAATACACATCATGCATTCCAGCATCTTGATTCATATACTTGGTAAAAAATCTATACCGATTCATAATCCGGTTTTTGCCATGTTTATCCCAGGAATTTGGAAAAAAGAGGTAGATCAAGGCAAAAGCGAGGATGACATAAACGGAAAAAATAATGGCTCTTGCAGGACGCGTTCCATAAAGGGAAAAGGCCTTTAAGAAGCGATTTATTTGTAAAGTAAAGAAATTATCGAAGTTGGGATTTGTATCGTAAAGGTACTTCAGTCTTTCTGTCTCCAGGTTTTTGATTTCTACATAAACAGCATTCTTGTTTTCATGATCGAAGGTAGCAGTGTAATGATTATAGAGAATCCCTCTAATCGCATTTTCCCCTCGATAGACCTCTTGATCCACTACTCGAATAGAATCGAAATAAGGTGCAAGCAGATTTTCATCGTTAAAAGGGATGTTTTCAAACCTACTACCATACTCCCCAAAATCTTGATTACTGATAAGTTTGCCAGCGAATTGGTCCCAACCTATTTTATATTTGGCGCTGAGCTCGTCGATAGCAAGTTGTACATAGGGGCCAAATGCATTCTTCGTTATAGTCAATTGATTGATACCAATTAAATCTGTTATGATTACCTCGGCAATCACGCTATCTAGTTGATTGTTGGTAAAACTGGTCAACTGGTTATTTTCAGATACAAAAAATATTCTCCCCTTCCCGTAGAGTTGATTGTCCTCAAATACATTATTAAAGGTGCCTCTCCCATAGATAAATACATTTCGTCCAAAAGATTCATCTTCCTTATCATTGAGGTAAAAGATGTTGTTTCTAAGACTAAGAATTAACCTGGTAATATTGTCACCTGGATAAAAGCTCGGAAAGAACCGCGATGCGTCATAAAAAGTAGAATTAACAATTTTGATCCCATCCAAATTAGGATAAGCCTTAATAGCATGCTGGAGTCCTGGTCCATTTGCAACGGCTTCAATCCCTGCTTTAAATGTGCATTGATTGAAGGTGATTTCACCACAATGCCTAAGCCTCACTTTTTTTTCAAAAACATAGTGTTGTAATACACCCTTTGAGATCATGTTACTTAGTCCATCCATTTGTTCTAAAAAATGGACATTTGTTAATCGGATTTCAGGCTTTATCGTCCTTTGGGGAGCATTTTTTTGGATAGAATAGGTAAATAAGCCATCATTCAAATCGTTGATAAACGCGGAGTCTGTTTCTGGATTAAAAGAGATTATGGCATTCTCGTAGGTAAAAACAGAATCTTTTGAGTCTTCCATCATTTGAAAGAATTCCGAATAAGAAAACTCTTCGAATTCAATGTCCTGTGAAAAACAGGTCGTACTTATAAAAAAAAGAAGTAAAAGAAGCTTTTTCATCTTTCGTTTAAGGATTGAATTAGCTCAATGGCCAAAGTGAGTTGTGCTTTATATTCCTGCAGCGATCGTCCCGACATGGTCCGGACTACCGTGATCTTATTGATAAATAGATCGAGGTCATCTTGATCCCTGATTTTAAGGTACATATCCTTGGTCGCTGCTTTCCCAAACCGTAATTCCCCCGTCACTTCAAAGTTAATCAGGGTGGCGGCCAGGGGAACCAATTCCCACTCGGCTAGTTCCACCACTTCATCTCGGAAAAGAGTTTTCTTCAACTGATTATCGTATGCGTTCATCCGATTCACCAATTCTTGGTCAAAATAACGCAGCGTACCGGAGGACTTCATTTGGGAATATGTGCCATCGGTTGGAGAAAAAGGGAAGGTGGAAAAAACCAGTGTCATATTCTCATAGATTGCTAGAGTATCCCATGATGAAGAGGGAGAACGGAGCATTTCAATCAATTGATCAATCTTTTGATCTTTAGCTTCAATAAATTGGATAGCTTCCTCTAAGGCCTTTTTGTCTTGCTCCAAATCCTCAATCATAGACTGAGCCAGCACCTTAGCACTTTGGCGCTCTACATAAGTTTCTCTTTGGTTTTCTACAAAAAAACCCAGGATGATAGCCAAGAAGAGCATAAAAAACTCTTTGAAATAGGAGTTAAAATTCCTCTTCTTTTTAAAGGGAGATCCCTCATTTTTTATATCAGATGCCTGATTTTCGGACATAATGCTAGCTGATTTTCCCTAATAAGTTTTTTTTGATTATTGGGTTGATTGAGGTAAAGTCACAAAAAGTTGAGCTTGGATCAGCCAAGTGCCCGATTTTTTGGTCCATTGGGCAGAATAGTTGCCTTGTACTATGGGGTCTTTTTGATCGAAGTAGTAGCCTTTCCATGTTCCAGTTTCCCAGGCTAGTTGGGTTTCTGGATTGACCAGGATTTCATCTGGGGTTCTGATCCAATACATGGCAGGACCGCTCGCCTTTTTCACATAGGAATCGAGATTGGCTTTGCCAGAAATTAAAGTCCCTGCACCCGTGGTGATCAAAACATCCTCGGTGAGAAAATCTAAATAGCGGGCATCGTCTCTTGCTTTGAGTGCCTCATTTGAGGCCTCTCTTTGGGTTTTGATTTGCGAAATTTCAGAGCTTTGGCCGAAGGCTGAAAAACAAAGCAATGCGAGAGCTAAAGAGAAAAAATGTTTCATAAGGCATATTTTATACTTTTAATATAGTACAATTCGCCTCAAAAAAATGCAAAATGCGAGAAGTATGAACCAAAAAATCCCGACTCATAGGAGCCGGGATTGGATTTATTCCATATACTTTTCAAACCAAGTCAAGATTCGTGGAGATACATCCATTAGGAATTTAGGTTCCCTTGGTCCATGCGGTGTTCGTGGGTACATGATCATTTCTGTATCCACACCTTTTCGCTTGAGTGAATTGTAAAACTCCTGTCCTTGAGCCAGTGGAACCCGTAAATCATTAGCCCCATGAATCACCTGTGTAGGCGTTACTACGTTTTGCATATAGTAGATCGCTGAGTGTTTTTCATATTCCTCATAGTCTTCCCAATACTCCTTATCCCCGGCATGAACGACAATATAATCTGGAATATCAGTCGTGGAGACCATGCTAATCAGATTGGGTAAACCGGCACCCATACTCGCGGCGTTGAATCTATCTGTTTGCGATACGATCCAACTCGTCATATAGCCGCCATAGCTCCATCCCATTACAAACTGATTGTTTTCATCAGCGATTCCCATATCCAGTACATGGTCTACGCCAGTGATGAGATCCTCATAGTCTCCAAAACCCCAATCCATCACATTGGCATAGCGGAATTGCTTCCCATAGCCAGTACTTCCTCTAGGGTTAGGTCTGAGTACGATGAATCCTTCCTGAGCAAAAAACTGTGTCATGTAAATGGAGGGCGCACCGGTATAGGTCTGAGAGAAAACACCTGCTGGACCTCCATGAATTTGAAGTATGATTGGGTACTTCTTCCCTTCTTCATAGTCTACCGGGTAGGTGAGTAATCCTTCAATTTCTAGACCATCCTTGGACTTCCAAGTGATGATCTCCGTTTTACCAAGTTCTGGGGCATTAAAATCCGCGTTGATGCGAGTTACTTTTGTCGCGTTTTCACCGTGTAGCCCAGCCACAAAAACTTCTTCTGGAGTATTAAGATCCTCATATGTGAAGCTGATGCTATTTCCAGAGGCACTTACAGAAAATGCTCCCGATGCGCCCTCTATAGCGGTAATGATGGGTAATTTGGACTCAGAGTATGCCATGTAATCTCCTTCGGGTAAGTCTTGATCCTTGTTGGAGGGTATGGCTAGCAATACCCGAGAGGTCTTGTAGCTCTCTGATATGAGGATGGCATTTCCGTCTGGCGACCATGCTTGAATACTGGCATTCCGATCCGGAGACTTTTGTAATTCAATCAACTCGCCTCCATTTGCTGATACTTTGTAAATGTCCGAGAGTCCCACACGCTCGGGTTGACCTCCAGTAGATTCGAAAGCAATCCAGTTGCCATCTGGCGAAAAGACTGGATTCTGATCTACCCCAGGTCTTTTTACAATAGGAGTCACCTGTCCACTATCTGAGGGAATGATGGAAATATCGGAGGCCAATAGATTTTCATTAATGGTAGGGTTATTGGCAAAGGAAAAGACGATCCTCGAACCATCTGGTGACCAGTCGAAGCCATTTACATGAAACTCTCCGCTTGTTAATTGCCGAGTAACGGTCTCTTCTCTGGGGTCCTCAGGAAAAGTTAGGGTATATAGGTGGTTGTACTTATAATTTTGGTCCACAAGAATGACATCAGACTTACCCTTTTTTTGTTTTTTCTCCTCTTCTGTCTCAGGGTCACTCATGATAAAGGCGATTTTCTGTCCATCAGGAGACCATTTGAAACTGCTCACCCCGGATTCCACATGGCTGACTTGCCTCGCTTCTCCTCCCATCAGTCTCATCACGAACACTTGACTTTTGCCATCGGCCCGACTGGACAAAAAGGCGATTTGCTGTCCATCTGGAGAAAACTGGGGAGAGGAAGAAGACTTATCCCCTCGGGTGTATTGCACATCCATGGATCCGTCTGTGGCAGCGACCCATATTTGGCTATTGTACTCCGAAGTTTCTTCATCCATTAGTGCTTCGTTTACCACGTAAGCCACGAATTTCCCGTCTGGGGAAATGTGGGTATCAGTGATGTTTCTGTATTCCATTACTTTCTCAGCTGTCCATGTGTTTTGACCCAGTGAAAGCTGCGCAAAGAGCAATAAAAGCGAAATGAGAATAGAATTTTTCATGATTTTCTTTTTTTTGTAAAAAAGTAGACCTCTGATTATTAGCAAACTTTGGGATTAGATTACTCCTGATCTCGATAATAATTAAACCAACTCAAGATCGAAGCTGATTTACTCAGTAGCATGCTGGGTCGATTTACCAAACCGTGTGATGCATTTGGTATGCGAACCATCGCAGATTCTACTCCTTGAAGTTTGAGGGCAGTATAATATTGTTCCGACTCTGAAATCGGTGTTCGGAAGTCTTTTTCACCCGTGAGCAGCATGGTTGGGGTGGTTACATTTCCCACCAAGGAAAGAGGAGATCTCCTCCAATAATTCTCGATATCTTCCCAAGGCATCGCACCAAACCAATACTTGGCAAAGAATGCCGGTGCATCTGCATGTAGCACAAAGCTCGTCCAGTTGATCACTGGCTTAGCGACCACAGCTGCTTTAAAACGGTCTGTCTTACCTACAATCCAAGCTGTGAGTACTCCACCTCCAGAACCTCCTGTGACAAACAAATTATCCGTATCGATATAGCCTTTCTCGATCACCGCATCCACTCCGGACATAAGATCTTCATAATCATGATTGGGGTAGTCGTGGTGGATCAAATTGCCAAACTCCTGCCCATATCCTGTGCTTCCACGTGGGTTGGTGTACAATACCACATAACCCGCAGCGGCATATTGCTGCACTTCGTAGGAGAAAGAAGGCCCATACATGGCAAATGGACCACCATGAATTTCTAGGATAAATGGATATTTCTTCCCTGGATCAAAATCCGGAGGAGTCACTACCCAGCCTTGAACATCTCTATCATCGAAGGAGGATTTCCACCAAAGCTCTTCGACTTTCCCTAGTTGCCGATAGGAGAAAACATCCGCATTGAGTTCGGTGATTCGTTTGGTATTTCCATCTATAGACACCGCCAAATCTGCCGGATGATCTCCACCGCCCAAAGTATAAGCAAAGCGGTCATTGTTAGAAACCGTAAATGTACCGGCATTATATGGCCTTCCTAAATCAAGTCCCCCTAGTCCTTCTACCAAGGTTTTTACCTTTCTCTCCAGAGTGACATGTGCAATTTTCGTATCTCCAAATTCATCATATTGAAAGTAAACTCCTTTTCCATTTGCCTCCCACTGAGGATTGCTGGCATCCCGATCTAGTTCGGCAGTTAAGCTTTTCACTCCACTTCCGTCAGTATTCATCACATAGAGTTGTGTGACCGTGTAGCCTTGATAGGTATCGTCATTACCAGTGTAGGCAATCATCTTTCCATCGGGTGAAAGCGCTGGATTGGAGTCTGGACCAAATCGATCAGTCAAAGCCTTGACCTCTCCGCTTGTGAGATTTAGCTGGTAGATTTCAGAATTGGCGGGTTCCAGCTCACTGTCTTCGTGCAAGTTTGCGGAGAAAAACAAGGACTTCCCGTCGGCAGACCAAATGGGAGAGCCATAATTATCATCTCCGGAAGTCCGCTGTCGGGCTGTACCTCCGTCAAGCCCGATGGTGAAAATATGGCGATTACCCTTAGGTAGGTATCCACCACCATCTCCACGATAATTCAGTTCATCGATATAGATAGGAGCCTCATTCCAATCGGCCCCGGCCGGCTTAGACGGAATAGACAAGAGTGACTTGGGGGCACCGGATACAAATTGAGTGAAAGCCAGTTGGGTACCGTCTGGCGACCAAGAAACTGCCGACGGTGGTATAGCCGAATTGGTTAAGGCAATGTCCGCATTCATATCAAAATGATGCACAAAAAGCTTGGTCTTATCATCCTGCTGATTGGACAAATAGGCCAGTTTGCTTCCATCGTTTGACCATCTTGGCGCATAGTCACGTTGGTTTCCCTGCGTCAAAGGACGATTTTGAGTGCCATCACTATTTACGATCCAGAGATTTGCATAATCACGATCGGTCATGATATCCTTGAAAGTTCTCACATAGACTATTTTCGAGCCATCGGGAGATATTTGAGGATCAGTGACATATTCCAGATCAAAAAGATCCAGGGGTTGGAGGTTGGTTTTTTGTTGGGCAAAAACCTGGGTTTGAAAAAGGATTGCAAAAATTGCAATGCCCAAAAATTGTATTCTCATATTTCTAGCTTTTTTTAATAAATGTTCTCTTTTCACCATTTTCTCTCCCTATGCTAAATTTGATACTATTCGAGGAGATGATTTCAAATGTCATATAGACTTCAAGCCCTTCAGGGTTATTAGGGCTTTCGAAAACATTGTTTCCACGATAGGAGAATTTGCTGCCAAATGCTTCATTCTTTATCCAAAGGTCATTTTCATAGTCAAATAACTCAATGGTACTTTCTGGGTCAGTTTCATTTTGGTAGGTGCCGATTAGCTTTGCTAAGGAAGCTGTTTCAACTGCCAAAGTGGGGGCCATCCCCACATTATAAATGACTTTATTAGAGCCATCTGCAAGCTTTTCTACATCTAAAACTCGATCCGTCGAACGTGAAGCCCATGGGTCACCGGCGACATTCTCATCCCCTTTGAAATACAATTGGGTTATCAAAGATTGGTATCCCTCAGCAGTTACCATCAAGTGGAAATGAGCTGGTCGAATTAATCCGCCGCCTGCATCATAAGGAACAGGAAGGATGGTGTCAAACGTATAGTTGCCTTCATCGTCTGTCATCACAGTACCTCTGTAGCGAAACTCATCCGAAGTATTGTCATACACTTCTGTAGCATCGCAGTGCCAAAGTTCTACCTTGGCATTCTTATAAGGTGTGGTACAATCTTGATGAAGAATTTTGCCACTCAGGGTTACTTTCTCTCCTTTCTCACCTGGGATATGAAGGTTTGAGCGCATTGGGCTTCCTGGTCTATAAAATGGGCCTAAAATATCCGAAGTGGTTGCGCAATCTCCTACATACTTTTCTCCATCAAATTTGATAAAGCCAAATGTGCTCATCGCAGTGACACTCAATGCCGCTGCGGAAATAAATTGTCTTCGTTTCATAGTCTTCTGGGTTAGATTTGGGTTACAAATATTAATCTATTTCCTTTTTCTTACTGATTTTGAAATAGTTAAGAATATAGTAAAGGATGGCAAGAAAAACTATAAATAAACCCACGGCTACCAATTCATTTTGCGCCAACTGGAAAAAAATCCATCCTAAAGCCACCAAGGCAAAACTCCCCAAAACGTAACCAGCAGGGGCATAGAACACTTTTTCGCTGCGAACTTTCTCTTTGATTCTAAACTTGAAAAAAGCCAAAATCACCCCTACATAGACTACAATAGAGGCAGCAGTGACTAGGATGAGAAGATATCGGAAACTACCTGATGCTGCAAAAACAAGATCTAAAACGGCCAAAAAGAGGATTCCAAAGACTGGAGTTCCATACCTAGGGTGCAACTTTGAGAAAATATCAGGAAGCAAACCATCTATGGCCGCGGCGAATACAATTCTGGATTTCAGGAGAAAGATGGAGCTAAATGTACTCCAGACAGCGATAAAGGAGACGATCAAAATCAATGTAAAGCCCAATTTTCCCGAGATGGTTTTAGCCAACTGAGCCAAAGGAGCTTCTTGATTAGCGATAAGTGCTTCGCCCAAAACCCCTTGGACTACAAGGTGTAGTGAACAAAAAACCAAAACGACTCCTATGATTCCAATGATAAATCCAAGTGGAGCTGTTCGCTTAGGATTTTTTAATTCACCTGATACGGAAAGTGATAGCTCTCCTCCCAAAAACGCAAAGATCAAAAGAAGTGAGGCCTCGCCGAGTTGATTGAATTTGGGCCAGCCTTCCCAAGATAAATTAACTTGGTCTACAAAGGAAAATCCAAAAATCACCAAACCTACTAATGCAGTCACTTTAAGAAAGGTCAGCGTGCGAATCAGAATCATACTGTCTTTTATTCCCTTGATGCTGAGAAAAGTAATGATCCCAAGAATCAAGGAAAATAGGGTCAATCGAGCTCCGAATGTTTCGAAAATTGGGAAAAAAGAGGCTGCAATATCGGCTAGTGCATTCAGCAGAGCTCCACAAGCCATCACTCCCACACCAAACCAATACAAGATATTGGCCACGAAACCTGCGAGTGGACCGAAAGCCCGCTCGATGTACACATAGACTCCACCCGTGTCTTCGATTCGGCTACTCACCTCTCCGAAGCAAAGTCCTAGGCATAAAAATATCACTCCACAGAGCAAATAGGCCAGAATACTGGCATGTCCCAAAATCGCGTAGACTAAGGCCGGTAACAGAAAAATTCCACTTCCTATGGAAATGCTGAGAACATTAGTGATGACATCCCAGATGCCTAATTCCCGTTTTAACCCTTCCTCCTTGATTTGGCTCATATATTATTTTCTATATTTTTTTACTCTCTTTTTGCGTCTCTCATTACGCTTTTAAACTGAACGTCGCATTTCATCATTCGACCTTCGTAAATCGTCCTTTGTATTTCAGCAACCGTCCTTCGGATTTCCATCAATATCCTTTCGCAGCACCGTCTTCACTTGCTGAATCTGCTGCTCCAACATATGCCCTTAGACGAGCATCATAAGTAATGCCCATGAGGACCCCAATATTTGTAGTAGGAATCAGCGTATGACCCATTGCTTCCAATGCATCCCGAGTATCGGGTGAAAGGAGGTTTCGTTCATAAAGAATTCGATCCGGAAGCCACTGATGATGAATCTTCATCGCTTCAATAGCGCGATCAATCCGCATGTCATAGGCCAGGACGTTGAGCACCGTTTGGAAGACCGTATTAATAATGGTCCGTCCTCCTGGGCTTCCAATGACTAAGTAGGGCTTGTGATCTTTGGCCACAATGGTGGGTGTCATGCTAGATAGCATACGTTTCTCGGGAGCTACCAAATTGGGATCAGAACCGATCTGTCCCGTAGAAGTGGTAATTCCTGGAACTGGATTGAAATCACCCATTTCATTATTGAAGATGAATCCAAGTTTATCCGAGCCCATTCCGGCTCCGTAGCTATTCTCCAAGGTGTATGTAAGCGAAATGGCGTTTCCATCTTTATCGATCACCGAAAAGTGAGTGGTATGATCCCCTCCATAGAGTTGTCCAAACTTAGAAGAATCACTTTTTGAAGCTTGTGTTAAGTCGAGATTCTCAAACCGAGATTTAGCAAAATCCTTAGAAATCAAATGATCGATCGGCATCTCAGGATTGAAATCCGGATCACCTAGAAACTCCGCCCGATCCGCAAAAGCTCGTCGCATAGCTTCGGCCACAAGGTGCACATAGGCGGTGGAGTTGAATTCAATTTTGGAAATATCCGCTTCTTCCATCAAATTCATTATTTCGATTAGGGCTACTCCTCCCGAACTTGGAGGAGGCATGGAGAAGATCTCAAAGTCCTTGAATGTGGTCTTCACTGGCTTTCGCTCCACGGCCTCATACTTTGCCAAATCTTCCTGTGTAATGATTCCTCCATTGGCTTTCATATAGCGTTCGATCTCTTCGGCAACAGCTCCTTTGTAGAAACCATCTCTTCCCTGATCCCGAATGGCTTCTAATGTTTGTGCCAAAGCTGGCTGCTTCCAGAGCTCACCTGGGGCGACCACTTCTCCATCAGGCCCACGGAAAAAATTTTGCAAAATATCGTAGGAGGAATCTCTTTTTGATACCTGCAAAGCTGCCCGATATAAGCCAAATGACATTGGAAAGCCGTTTTTTGCCTGATCAATCGCTGGCTGCACCAATTCTCCCCAAGGTAATTTTCCATATTTCTGATGAGCTTGGTATAGTCCAGCGACGGTTCCAGGAACTCCAACGGAAAGCAAACCTTTGTGATTAGAGTTGTCTCGGATTTCTCCGTTTTCATCTAAAAACATGGTGGGACTTGCGGCCAAAGGTGCTTTTTCCCGGAAATCAAAAGTGGTGACATCCCCGTCCGCTTTCATGAAAACGATAAATCCACCCCCGCCAATATTCCCAGCTTCTGGATGCGTGACCGCTAGGGAAAGGGCAGTGGCTACCGCTGCATCGATGGCATTCCCTCCTTTTTTCAAAATAGAAACACCTACTTCCGAGCTTAAGTGATGGTCGGAAACCACCATCCCATTTTTGCCATAGGTTTGCGCATGCAGGGAGGTTCCGAGAGATGAAATTAGGAGCGCAAAAAGAGAAAGGTTCAGTAAAATTTTTGATTTCATATAGACCTTGATGTTAGGGTGTATTTAATGATTGGGTTCAAAGGCATTTAGTCCATCATTCCCCTTAATTTTTTTCGAGCTTCTTCGAATCGGTTCATCATTCGATTCATTTCGATTTCTCCATAGGCTCTTTTCGCAATGCTTTCTGATGCATCTATGGCCCGAATGAGATCTGCCGCAGCTTTCTCTCTGGAATCAGGATCAGTGCTTCCTATTGACTCAATCCAAATGGGGGAAGTATGCGCAAAAGGCCTAGCATGCATGGTAGGCCAAGTATCTTCTTTGAGTTCGCTCGTATAAGCTCGAATCGCTATCCAACCTCCTTCTGGAAGCACTATTTCGCCTTGATACTCACGCGTCTCACCTGCTTTAATTCCTTCGAAAGTCTCGACAACCTTGCCATTTACTACAAGTTCTACGATGTCGATATTATTCGTACTGGCAAGGGTAGCTGTCCAGTTTTGTCTTCCACTGCCAATCACATCTCCAGGTTGAGCATCTTCACCGACTCGAAAAAGTAAAGCTGGGCCTGTGGTCACAAATCCTTTACCGGCCATTGCGGCCTCTAGGACTGACCGGGATGAAATCTCCTCCCCATCCAAGCGCACATAGTTTCTCCCGGTACCAGCAGCCATGGTTCGATGAAAGTCTACCCACATGTCGGTTCCTGACATCGCTGCAACAGGGTTTCCGATATTTAGCAGACGATACCAAACCTCACTATTCCCCAAAGGGCTGGTCCAAGCACAGACCATTTCCAATCCGATGCGATCGGCCAAGACTGCATCTGAAATTAGCTCGATAGGGATAGGACCACTTGCGAGCTGCTCGAAAGGATCAGAGTCACTTTCTATCGGGTGAACATAGGTCGTAAACCCATCCATGCGATCTGCAAAGTCCACAACTTCCCCATTGCTTCGATCTGGATCACCTAGTTTTGGATTTGTAGGTCCCCAAAACCATGGAGAATAAGGTTTATCCACGCCAAGTAAGCTGACATGACCATGGAAATGAGAGCGAACCTCCTGACTTTGGACAACTATTCGACCATCCTGAATGGTTTCTTTTCCTAGAATGGAAGCGTCTATTCGTCTTTCCCATCGATTCCAAGACATGGGAGCAAGCAAGTCCAGATCTTCTCCAGCCATGGCTCTTAGGGCATCTTTATGCTTTGCTCGATGGTGCCCATCCCCATTCAGGTGCACATGATGATCGGCTGAAACATAGCCTGCAGCTGATGCATCCCAAATTGGTGAAAGACTTAGACTTGCTTCTTTTGAGGTATTTTCTTCAACTGAAATGGTAGATTTAACAACTGGAGTCAAGGGACCGCGAGCAGCTGAAATTTCATAATTGCCGATGGGTAGATTGAGCTCACTTTCTCGTTCAACATAGAAATAGTGTCGACCTGTCTGAGGGTCAGCATAGGTGGCATCCTCATGGAAGGCAACAGGAGACCCATCCTCACGAACAATAGAAACACGCGCTGTTGTTGGTTTTCCACTCGTATCACTCACTTGTATTTTTAAGTTTCCACTCGCTTCTCCAAGCTCCCAATTTTTGATCAAGACCTGTTCAGGAGCTCCACCGTAGGTATCAATGCGCATGAGTCGAAACTGACGGTTTTCGTCTAGCTCAACGAAAAACACTTGGTTTCCATCCGCACTGAAAGCTGGGGTAAGCGCGAATGGGTGTCCCTCCGTCAAGCGATGTTTGGCCCTTGGATCGTCTAGATCCATGGTCCAAAGGTGATAGTCATTGTCAATCGGAGCACTGTATACGATCAGTCTCTGATCAGGGTGTGCGTCAGCGGTGAAATGATATGTCAAGGTCTGCGCAAGGGCAATCGTATCTGCCCCAGATTGCATGTCTTTGATGCGAAGTACGCGATTTGCACCGAGTCCGTGGAGGTACATCAAACTTGTTCCGCCTGCCAGGCTACGTGAATTTCGTTCGACTTGCCTCAGATCAGTCAATTGCTCATCCACTCCTGTTGCAATATTTCTGCGTCGGAGATTGATCGAACCACTGATTCCTGACGAGTAATAAACCCACTCTCCATTGGTAGAAAACTCGGGATCAAGCTCAATGGCTTCAGTATCGAACCGGGTTTCTTTTCCACTTTTTAAATCCAAAACAATAATGGCTGTATTTCGACCTTCATCCCGAACGAATGTCAGCCAATTTCCATCAGGGGACCAACGTGGACGTGCATCGATTCCCGGGCCTTTTGTCAACCTGATCGCATCCCCTGTCTCCAAATTTAGATTCCAGACCCATCCTCTTGCAGCAAAAGCAAGGTGCTTCCCATCGGGTGCAGGCGCTGGGTCAGTAGGGCCATAAGCTAAAATTGGAAGTTCATGCTCCTCCAAATAAACATGATGGCCGAAGTCATCTAGCTTGCTGTATCGGTTGGTCCACTGTGCGGAAGCGATACTTGAGGAGAATAGAAATGCGGTAAATGAAATTAGAACTATTAAAAATGAGGGCCTTGTATATCGCATGTGGTTTTGATCTTGTGATTAATCTTTAAAAATTTCTACTCGTCGCTTTTTTGTGATCTTGGAGTGGGTAATATGACTCCAACATTCTGCGACCATTTTTCCCATTCAGCTAGCATTTCCTGATACTTTTCGGGGTTTTGATCTTTCAAATCAACCTGCTCGGCTAGATCAGTACTTAAGTCATAGAGCGCAAAATTTTCGATTTGAAAGGGGTAATCAACATTTAGTATTTTCCATTTTCCTTTGCGTAGCATAGCATCTCCACCATGCTCCATCCCAAAGACATAGTCTTCCGAATGGATGAATTGGGCTTCTCCGGTCAAAACGGGTAATAATGACGCTCCAAGCAGTGGCTTAACTTCCTTGCCATTCCAGTCATTTGGGTAGGTGGTTTCTGAAACTTCATAAAAAGTCGGTGCCAAATCCAAGAGCGTAAAGAAGGAGTCATTGATGCTTCCTTGGTTTGCTACGCCTGGTCCAGAAATGATCATGGGAACATTCATGCCACCTTCCGTGGTGAAGCCTTTGTAATATTTAAAAGGGGAACTGCCTGCTTCGGCCCATTGCGGGCCATAGGCGATATAGGAATTCACCTTGCCCATATCTTCATAGTTATCGGTGTACCTTTCCCTAAGAAAAGGACCAACACCATCGTTGTAATAAAAATCCTCTGCGGCCGCGCCATTATCAGACATAAAGACGATGAGTGTATTTTCGTACTCTCCGATTTCCTTCAGGTGTGTGATTAGCCTACCGATATTGTAATCTAAGTTATCCACCATCCCTGAATAGAGCTCCATTTTTCGGGCTTCCTTTTTTTGCTCCTCCGGAGAAAGACTATCCCAAGCTTTGACCCTAGGATGGGAAGGAGGCAATACCGCATTTTCGGGGATCATCCATGCTTTTTTCAAGCTTTCAAAACGCTTTTCTTTCAGTACCTCATAGCCATCGTCATAGCGCCCCTCGTATTTTTTCCAATATTTTTCATCCACTTGTAAGGGCCAGTGTGGGGAAGTGTAAGCAGCAAAGCCAAAAAATGGACGATTTTCTTCTTTACTTTCGCTAATGTAGGATATCAGCTTATCGGTATAAACGTCTGTCGAATAATCCCCCTCATTCCATGTAGTTTCCACCCCATCTTCTGTATAGGGTGAAATAGGATTCTTTTTCCATATACCTTTTGAGCTGTAATGATTGCTGCTGCTTTCGACAAGGACAAAAGAGTGTTCGAATCCTTTTTGATGAGGATTGTCTTCAGGTCTTAAGCCAAGATGCCACTTTCCTGACATAAATGTGGAATAACCTGATTTCTTTAATACTGCAGGAAATGGAACGATTCGATCCGTCAGGTGTCCTTCATATCCCACGGTGTCAGCCGTCAAACCCTGAACGCCCATACCTGCGATATGATTGTCGTTACCAGTCAGGAACATCGCCCGACTCGTGGCACAGAAGGGAGAAGCATGAAACCTGCTAAACCGGATCCCTTTCCGCGCAAGTTCATCTAGATTGGGCGTGTCTATATCCCCTCCAAAGCTTCCCAAATCAGCATAGCCTAAATCGTCTGCGACGATCAGCAGGATATTTGGCCTTTTTCGAGTCTCTTGGTTTTTTGTATTAGGAGTACATGCGAAAAAAGAAAAGATACATGCACAGATCAAAAAGTGAATTCTTCTCATTGGTTTGAATGCTTTGCTTAGGATTAAAAGTTAGGGAAATATTTCAATTAAATATTGTATGGGTTTTTTGCCCTCGGCTATAAGACTCTATTTTTTCCCGCAAATGTGCGCAGAAAAGTACGCGGATTCTGGGTGATATTTAATAAATCTGATTCTCGGCGAAGTGAGGGATGGCATGGCGTGCTGCCACTACTTCCGAATCCTTGGACCTAAGATGGGTTTTGCCACTGCCACTATCCACTGCTTCTGAGGACTAAGATTCTGCTTCCTCTACGTTCCACATGGGTAATTCTCCCTTGCCCTTGACCTCTATTTTGCCTCGGTATTCAAATCTAAATCGAGGATCATCCTTCACATGCTCATAGGTGGCCTCTGAAATATTTACATGGTTGAGTTCGCAGTTACTTTCCATTCGTTGAGCCACATTCACTGTATCACCCCAGATGTCGTATTGAAACTTCTTGATACCGACGATTCCTGCGACGACTGGCCCCGTGTTGATTCCACAGCGCATGTCAAATTTTACCCCGGCCTTGATCTTAGAGTTGTGGTTTCGTTGGGCAATAAATGCATTCATTTTTAGCGCGGCCATCACCACATTTTCCACCGTGGATTCTGAATTCAAACCTCCGGCAGCCATGTAAGCATCGCCGATAGTTTTGATTTTTTCTAGCTTGTATTCATCAATGATGGTATCAAAGGCTTTGAAACAGATATTTAATTCCTTCACCAATTCATCCGCTGAAAGATTTGCCGCTTTTTTGGTAAAGCCTGCAAAATCTGTAAAAATCACGGTGACCTGTTCAAACTGCCTAGCTTCAGAATGTCCGGTAGCTTTGAGTTCTTCGGCTACAGCCGCAGGAAGAATATTGAGGAGTAATTCATCCGAACGCTCTTTCTCCTTTGCAATGATCTCGGATGACTTTTTGATGTATTGGGAGCGACGATAAAAGCCAATGGCAATCACTCCAAGCAGCAATCCAGAAATCACAAAGATGATTTGTCGATTCCGTGCTATTTCTAGTCGCTCGTTAAAGACCAGTTCCCTTTCCATTCTTGCCTGTTCGTCTTGAATGCTATCCAGGAGTTGTCTTTTTTCAAAGTCATAATTCAAGACCATTTGGGTCAAGGCCTTGGTATTGGACTCACTAAGAATGCTGTCTTTTAGGGCGGTTGCCTTCTTCATGTACTCTAGTTCTGAGCGATAATCCCCGGTCTTTTCGGCAATTTCCATCAGTCGTTCATAGGACATTCTCAAGACTTTAACCTCATTGGCTTTTTCGGCATTGATCAAGGACTGATCCGCATGATATTTGGCTTTATTTAGCTCATTGATCTGTTGATAGAGGTTTGCCAAGCGATTGTGTGTATAGGCTAGGCCCCGGGCATAGCCTAAAGAATCCCGGATTCGAAGCGCTTCGAGCAATGTTTCTTCAGCTAATTTGTAGTCGCCTTTGATCGCGTAATTGTTTCCCAGGTTACTGAGAGAAATCCCAATGGCATATGGATTTCCTGTTTGAACAGCCGCTTCATTCGATAGTTTGTGATAATAAATGGCGGAATCAATAGGCCCTGTATGTTCAAAAATGATAGCTAGATTATTATAGCTTCCTTGGATTTCGGCAGGATCGTCAAAGCCTTTGTCAATCTCGACAGACTTTCGGGCATGGTAAAAGGCCGAATCGTACTCATGCTGATCGTAGTAAAGTAGGCTAAGACTACTATGGCTAGCCGATACACCGCTGAGATTTCCAATTTCTCTGTAAATGTCCATAGCGATCAATCGGTTTTTTGCAGACTCATCGATGTCGCCAAATGCTGCATACTGTGTTGCCAAAAATCCATGAGCTCTGGCTCGGTCTTGATCAAGTCCAAGTTCCTTCATCTTTTCGATCAAGGCTAAAATGGCCTTTGGATCAGCAAGACTTGGATCTTTTTCCTGAGTTGTTAATGCTTTGTAAAGGGTAGCTTGAGTAAGGATTTTAGTGTTGCCTGATTGTTCGGCTAGAATGATGGCCTCATCGGCCAAAGAAATGGCTCGCTCATACTCATAATCCGAATAGGCTTGGTAAGCTTGGTTTACGAGACTATCCAAACTTTGCCCAGTGGAAATAATAGGAGAAATCAGGAAAAGAAGAAAAAACAGTGATTTTCGCATGCCTCAAAAAATCTAATTCACCTGAATTTAAGGAATTTATCTTAAACCAATTGAATATTCTTGCTTCAATCAAAGCAGACAATTTACCTCCAGCCAAATTTGACTTTGTCCCAAGCTTTTGCCCTCTTCACTCTAAAAATTGAAGATCAGATTTTTCAAACCTGACCACCCCATCTGCTGACTTTTGCGTCTTTTTTGCAGCCCAGCATTTCTTGGCGTCTTTCAATTTTAGCCCCTCGGTTGCCTCAAAAAAATCCCTCAAATATTGATTGAACATATTATGAGGTCGAATGACTCGCTTGAAATTTGGATCCTCTTTTCGCTTTTCTAGTTTATTCCATGCCTCTACAGCGTCGCCTAGTGTCTTGCCCGGATTCAAATTTGCCCAATCCATAAAATCACTGTGGCAATAAAAATGATCTCCAACCTGGGACTTCATAAAATTCCTGAAATTTGGGCCGAAGGATACATTATCCGTCAAAACAGTCTCTAGGGTCAGTTTTTCTCTTGCCCAGTTGAATTTAGATGTAGTTGCTTTCTTTGGCTTTTTGGGAAAAGGAGTCCCCGGATGATCCAATTCATGCGCGATTCTATCCCTCAATTCAAACTTGCCGCCGGTGTAGGAGAGGCCGAGTTTTTTGCAGATGTCTACCAATTCAGCTTTAAGCCAATACCAAGATTTGAATTCTTGGCCAGTCTTAATTTCTGAAAATTTAGGTCGATTTTCTGTCTTACTCGTGCTCATGATCCATGCGGTGTTTTGCAAGGATATCGACACCAAAATCATTTCCTTTTTCCCGCCAGATGGCGTGGATATGATTACCATTATTTAGGAAACCAACATTATCATACTCGATAATGAAATCTGGTGTGTGAATTGAATAGTAGTGCGGATTTCTTGGCTCAAATTTCCCTATCCAAGCAAAATAAATTTGATCTTTTGGGGTAGCGTGGAGGCGGGCTAGATACGTTTCGGCATTTTGATGCTCTAGATTACCTATAAATTCCTCGATGATGTAATGCAGGATTTTTTCCTGTCCTTCGTCCAAATCAGAGGCTTGAATGCCCTGGTATTCGCTGAGTCGTTGCTCTGAACCTGGGGCAGTCAAAATATCCCCAGGAACATCACGACTCAAGACAGCTTTTGCTTTTTGCTCTTCTGAAAGAAGATTAATCAGCCAGAAGCCATAATCCTCCTCTTTGCTCAATGCCCTTAGACCCGAATATTGAGTTACTTCTACTTCTGCTGGATCCGTTCCCATAAATAATGGTGTCATAGAATAGCTGTCCCCGGCAACGGACAAGTTGATGGATAAATGGTGCCCCTCGAATTTCAATCCCCAAATATCATCTTCAGCGGGGTCGCCCCAGACAGCAAAGAAGTAATTGCCATAGTCCCAATTCAGCCCTCGGATCATCTTAATGGTATTTTCGGGGACTTCTCCTTTTTGATAGCTGATTTCAAATATTTCATGGAGAATATCATCCAATTGAAGGATTGCAAAAGATTTTAAATAGCCCTGAGAGCTAAACATTGTGGTCAAAAGTCTATGGAATTTTAACTTGCTTTGATCAGAAAAATCCCCAAATCTGGCTCCAACTCTGGGCGCAAGACCCAAGGGCAAGTTGGTCCATTCGGTGCGCATTGAGTCTTCAAAATTGAGCATAGCCTGAGCTTTCAGGTCTTCATCAAAGGTATCGATCAGCTCTAGGGTGGATTTTTGAAGATCTAATACAGACTGCGAAAAACTTGTTGAAAATGAGAGAAAAATCAGAAAAAGTAGGGTGAATAGGTATTTCATAGTGGGTCATTATTAATGAAAGAAGGTAAGCTTAAGAATTAAACCCTAAGCCTATCAAGAATGAGCGAATAAGCTATGAATAATATCCTTATTTAGGAAATAGGAAAATCACTACGGCTCTCCATCCCCAATCAGCTTTCCCTCCATCTGGTGCTGCCAGATTGAATCTAGGGCCTATCACAAATTGAGTTTTTTGCTTACCCAGACTGGTCACAGCTGAGATGGTCGGATTTAACCAAACGGTAGTGGTAGAGGCTTTCCAATTTTGGGTCCATTCTAAATTTGCCCCGATTCCAGCCCCAGATTTCCAGTTGTACGCTACAAATGGCTGTAAAAACATTTGACTAACATCAGGCCTGTCTTCATTCCCTGCCACTGACCAGATTTGATTGATCAGTCCTCCCACAGTCCAGCCATTCATTTGTTTGAGGGCTACTGCTGTAGGTCCCATTCCGAATTTCTTTGTGGTCAAGAAATCATTGGTTCCAACAGGGAGCAAAAGTGCAGGGCCTACCCCCCAGGTGAGTTTCTCTGAATTGGCTGGTGAAAAGAAGGCCGACATCACGGCATCTCCTAAGCCTGCTTGTTTTTCTCCGGGTGCTGTGATATTGTATTGAGTGACGATCGGCAATACAACTCGTGTAATCAGGTTAATATTGTCGTTGATTTTCACCGGCAAGACGGGTTGGAAATTCATCGTATTTCGAGTCCCACGGAATTCACCGATTCCATAATCCGTATTATTTTGAAATGGCACAGAAATCAAGGATGCGATTGGGTTTGCTAGTTTTTTAGCAAGTTCTGCAGCATCATCTTGCGCGAAGGCCAAATTGAGGCTAAGGACTACCAAAAAGGAAGTAAATAGTAATTTTTTCATTGGGTCAGCTTAATGATGATAAATGTCCTTTAAGAAATATAGGCAATACAAAGATTAAGTTAGTGGTAAAGTGACAAACCAGCGAGCAAAGGATTCCCAGAATTCCGGATTAATTTTAAAAAGAACCACCGCATGGATAAATAAGAAGGTGGCTAAAGCAAGTGGAAATACCCATCGCCCTTTGGTCTCTTTGCGCTCCAAAATGATTAAAACCACTAGGATAATGTAGTCTACTGATATTGCCGACAAATAGCCGGTCAAGCCTTGGATTTCTAATACATTGAACATCACACGGGCCATCACCGGTTCGATCAAAGCCATTCCAGCCACAATCATCCCTCGAGCATGTATGGGCATAGAATTTTTAAACGTTATGGCTATGCCAAAGCCTAAGGAAAATATTATCAAATCCTTAAACGGAATCCACACCTCTGGTCCTACAAACTCTAGTTCGGGATCTATTCGATTATTTGCCAAAAGTGCCACTGAAACAAAGAGAATGGGAACCAATAGGTAAGAAAATTTACCTACAGCTTTATGAAGTTCATATTTCTTCGATTGAATCAAAATTGGCTGGATTACCAGCATTGCGACCCACAGGATCGCAGTTAGGGAATGGAAATGAAAGTATTGATTGAATTCGGCAGTGCCATCAAAAAATTTCGAAAAATAGGACGGCCAAAAGCCAATGAAGGTCATTATCAAAAACCCTAGATAGTAATAACCTGTGTTTTGAAACTTCATTTTTTAGGGGTTTTGGCTGATGAAACTAAAATGATTTACTCTTCCTTTGACTTTACTTTTCCTTCTAGATATTCATAGTGACTTCTATCCTGTGGTGTTCGAATCACCAGGCTTTCTGGCAAAGGCCCTAGTTGTTTAACTGCCAAATCCATCGACCGAATCATCTGAGCCACCTTTTCTGGGTTTTCTTTTGCCAAATTGGTGGTTTCGCCCGGATCATTCTGGAGATTGAATAATAAAGTGTCATGGGCAGGGACTCCTTTCGACCAAGGAGCACCTTTTGAGCCTTTAAATGGCAATTTCACTTTCCAGTTTCCCTCTTGGTATGCTCGTAGATCATCCAACATGTAGTATAAATGTTGGTCGCCTTCCCTCTTTCCATTTTCAAACAGAACCACACTTAAATCCTCCCCATCGATTTCCCGATCTTGAGGAAGTGGAGCCCCCACGATCGCAGAAATGGTAGGGAACCAATCCATTTGACTTGCCATATCCTCATAAACTTGGCCCGCTTCGATTTTTCCTTTCCACATGGCCACCGTAGGTACACGTACTCCTCCCTCAAAGGTGAATTGCTTCCCCTCACGGAGTGGGCCAGCGGAGCCCCCATGATCTTCCATCACGAGCCAAGGGCCGTTGTCCGAAGAGAAGATGACTAGAGTATTTTCCAGAATGCCTTTCTCCTCCAGTTTAGCTAGAATCTGTCCCACACTCCAATCGATTTCCTGGATCACATCTCCATAAAGCCCACGCTTCGATTTTCCATGAAACTCTGGAGAGGCATAGATGGGTACATGGGGTTGATTATGGGCGAGATAAAGTAGAAAAGGCTCTCCTGCGGCTTGATCAATGAATTTCAGAGATTCCTCGGTATATCGCTGTGTGGTATAAGTCTGATCTGGGTTAAATTCTTCGACCTCATTATCTCGCATATATACTACTGACGCCATGTCATTAGAGTAGGGGATACCAAAGTAACTATCGAATCCTTGATTCAGGGGAAGGTACTTTTGCATATGGCCCAAATGCCACTTTCCTACATGGGCGGTGCGATACCCTTTTTCCTTGAGTACTTCGGCAAAAGTGATTTCCTCAGGGGCCATACCGGTGAAGCTTTCTGGAAAGAAAACCGAATTGATCCCCATTCGCTGTGGCATTCTTCCTGTGAGCAATCCTGCGCGACTCGGGCTACAAACGGGCGAGGCCGAAAGGAAATGGGTAAACTTGATCCCCTCAGCTGCAATACGATCGATATTCGGAGTTTTGATATCTGTAGCGCCAAAAGTTCCAATATCTCCATATCCTAAGTCATCCGTGAAAATGTAGACGATGTTGGGGAAGTTGTCAGACTTTGGTGCAATGTTGTCTTGAGAACAAGAGGCAAGGAACAATGCTAAAGCCAAAAAGGATAAGAATGATCTCATGGTCCAGAAATTAGTCTGGCTAATAAGATACAAATTACTTTTCGACTATACGCATGCTCAGGATTCTCACATTTGCTATCGGTCGATCTCGGCTGTCAGTCTGCACAGCAGCAATGCTATCGACCACCTGAAGACCGGAGATTATTTCGCCAAATACAGTGTAATTCTGATCTAGATGTGGCTTGCCTCCTATCTCTTTATAGACCTGTCGATGGGCTTCTGGAATTATATATTTATCGATTTTCGAATAGCTTCTTTCTATACTGTCTAATTGGCTTGTAATCTGATTTACGACGGCGACATCCCTTCTTCTATTTGCTGCAGAGAGGGAGTCCATTAGCGGCTTGATTTCAGGATCATTCATCATGGCATGCTGTCGAAGGCGAGTATTAATTCTACCCTGCTCGTAGTCCAGAAGGCTGTCATTATGCACTATTCCCTGTACCAAGTAAAATTGCGTACTGCTAGAGGCACGAGTGGGGTTGTTGTTTCGGGCAGCGGCCAGGACTCCTCTTTTGTGAAATAAATCTGGACGAATTTCTGCAGGCACGGTATAGCCTAAATCTGTGGAGCCTAGTCTTTCCCCAGGAGCAGCATTTTTACTTTTGATGTCTCCCGCTTGGATCATAAAACCTGTAATTACTCTATGGAAAAGCAAGGAATCATACACGCCATCTTGGGCAAGCTTGATGAAATTATCTCGATGAAGCGGTGTTTCATCATAGAGTTTCACCACTATGGTTCCATGGGTAGTGACCATCTCTACTTTGGTTTCTTCAACAGTTGAAAAGAAAAGAAACACAGAGAAAATATTGATTAAAAAAAGTGATGTAATGATTCTCATAGAGTTCAGAGATTTTTTGAAATGGGAAAATATAGTGCGAATTAAGCAAGCTTTATTCATCCATTCAAAAAAAAGAGCAAGCCTATTCAGGTTTGCTCTTTTTGAAAAATTTTAAACTAGTGGTTACTTCACCGCGATTGGGTCAAGATTTCCATCAGGGTCATTGATAGCATTTCCGCCGGCTTTCGGTGTGCCAGTGAGAAGCAGTCCTGCAACGTGAGGAGATGCCATAGAGGTTCCATTGTAGCTGGCATAACCACCTGGTACGGTAGAAAGAACTCCTACTCCAGGCGCTGCGAAATCAACTGGTGGATTGCCGAAGTTTGAAAAAGAAGCGAATCTATCGCTGCTGTCAATCGCCGATACGGTGTACACGTTAGTCCCATTTGCCCTTGCTGGGG
Organism: Algoriphagus namhaensis; assembly: GCF_042649705.1. Lineage (NCBI taxonomy): Bacteria > Pseudomonadati > Bacteroidota > Cytophagia > Cytophagales > Cyclobacteriaceae > Algoriphagus > Algoriphagus namhaensis. The sequence goes on along the minus strand of NZ_JBHRZS010000006.1, from coordinate 543,197 downwards.
AGCTATTATTTGCATTCTGGGCTTCGTTACCCGCTGCTAATGCAACTTTTACTCCACTTGCGCCTAGTGCGACAACTGCATCGTCAAGAGCTGCAGATGGAGGGCCACCAAGGCTCATATTGGCTACATCTCCAATGGATCTGTTGGCAGCTACAAAATCAACTCCCGCGATGACACCTGAATAAGACCCTGAACCACGACTATCTAAAACCTTTACAGGGACAACAGTAGCTCCTGCGGCTACACCAATTACTCCAATATTATTGTCAATTGCCGCAATTGTTCCTGCTACGTGGGTTCCATGACCACTTCCGTCACTCGAAAGGTCTGAGTCTCTTCCTTTGGTAAAGGCATTAAAGCCTGCAGACACATTCACATTAAGATCAGGATGACTCGCGTCGATTCCTGAGTCGATGACATAGGCCTTGCCAGAGCCTGTATAAGTTGCTCCACCACCCACACGAGTGATTCCATAAGGAGTGCTTTGAGAAGGAGAACTTCCACCACCGCCGTCACCGAAACCAGGTCCTTTTCCTGGAGGTGGTGCCAGTTGAACAATCCGGTCTGGCTCAATAAACTGCACAGCTGGATCCTGGGACAAGGACATGTATTCTTCATCTGTAAGAGTTACAGCAAAGCCTTCAATAGCATTTCCATAGACGTGATCAAGGTTAGCTTCGGCAATTCGGTACTTCGAAAGAATATTGGTACTGATCTTACGCATGGATGCTTGATTAGCTGCGTAATCCTTCGTCTTCCTGAAATTCAATCCTTCTGGTTTCAACCTGACTATGTATTTACCGGGGATAATATCCCCATTGCCGAATTGTACTACTTCTACGACATTTGGAGAAAGGGAAGGAGACTCGGTCTGTTCTACGCAGGATGCTCCCAGAGTACCCACCATAATGCCCGCACAGAGCGAGAAGTGTTTTAATGTTTTGTTCATTAGTGTTTGGTTGATGGTTAAAATTTTAAATGGTTGAAAGCAATATAGAGCAAATAAATGGTCGATAACAATGATATATGGTAAAATTTTTTATTCCATCAGGTTGATTTGCAAAAAAAAATCACAACTATCTTTAATGAGTTTTTTCTCCTACATTTCGGGGCTTTTTCGATGTTTTGTTCCCTGTTCGTAGCTATAGGTAAGCTTAATTAAAGTAGGCTCCGCATACATTCTGCCCAAAAACTGAATCCCTGCCGGTAAATTTCCTGTGGTGTATCCCATCGGAACGGTGAATGCAGGTTGCCCGGTGTGCGGAGAAATAATCTGGGAATTGTCTCCTTTATACTCTTCCATAAATTTATCTATTAGGGCTGGGCGGTTGTTCCAAGAAGGATAGACTAGTACATCAAGTTTTAGCGAATCCATAGTAGCTTCAATGGCTTCGCGAAAAGCCATTCTGCGCTCATCCTCGTAAGCATTCCCACAAGGGCGACTGGTATTTTCCAGAGGATTTATTTGGGCCATATATTCTACTCTGGACTTGGCAAATTCATTTTTGCTACCCACTCTTATCACATCTTCTAAAGTGCTCATGGAGTCGCGTATCACATAAGTTTGAAGAAAATCCTCTAAATCATTTCTAAAAGTGGGACACCACTGATTTTGTCTTAGCTCATTAAAGCCGGGAACCTCAACAGCATCCACGATTTCCGCCCCCATGGATTCCATATCTTGGATAGCCTGATTAAAAAGCGCTGAGATTTCAGGATCTGGATCATTTTCGCTTAAAGTTCGAAAGACCCCAATTCGTGCTCCTTTCAATCCCTCCTCATCGAGATATTGGACATAATTGCTTTCTACTTTTCCTTCTGAATTGGCCGTAAGTGGATCTTTTGAATCGATTCCAGTCATAACTTGCAGGACTCTAGTGGCATCTTCTACGCTTTTGACCATTGGTCCAACTACGTCATTCCGAAGGTAAAGTGGGACGATCCCTTCACGGCTTATGAGTCCCAGTGTAGTACGAAATCCTACGAGGGCATTGTGGGAAGAAGGACCACGGATGGAATTTCCGGTATCAGTTCCAAGTCCAATAGTACCCAGATTTGCTGCGACAGCGGCTCCTGTACCTCCACTGGAACCTGCCGGCACATAGTCAAGATTGTAGGGGTTCCGCGTGATGCCAGCCGTAGAACTTTCCGAATGCATGGGAGAAAATGCCCATTCAGCCATATTGGATTTGGCCAAAATAATTGCACCAGCATCTTCCAGTTTTTGGATGATGAAAGCATCACTTTCTGGATAAAAATCTGCTAAGGCCAGCGAACCAGCTGTAGTCGGCATGCCCATCGTATTGATATTGTCTTTGACAATCATGGGAATCCCATGAAGTGTGCGGAGGATTCCAGTTTCCTTGTACTCTGCATCGAGTGATCGGGCTATTTCCAAGGCTTTCGGATTGATGATCGTAAGGGCATTAATTTTTGGATTTACCGAATCAATGCGAGCGAGGTATGCTCCCACCAGTGCAACTGCCGTTAATTGGCCTGAAGCATATTTCTCATGGATAGCCGAAATAGAAAGTGACTCTAGGTCTAGATCAAGCTTTTTCTTATCTGGCAAACAAGCCGAAACTAAAATGAGCCAAATGAGAGACAAAAGCTGAGTAGATTTTTTCATAGCAGTAGAAGAAGTTAGATCCTCTCGAATTTTTGAACCGTCTTTTCCGTCATCACATCTCCCGTATGTTTGGTGCCCTGCGGTTCGAAAAGAAGTAGCCAAACTTCCTCTTCAGCAATCGGATTATGTTCTACGCCTCTCGGGATTATGAGCATTTCCCCTTCATTTAGTGTAATCGTACGGTCTCTAAACTCGATCCGAAGTGTTCCTTTGATAATCAAAAAAAGCTCATCTTCTCCCTTGTGATCATGCCAAACAAATTCTCCCTTTACTTTGGCGAGTTTCACATCTTGGCCATTGAGTTCTCCAATGATTTTGGGAGTCCAGTGCTCTTTGATTAGATCAAATTTTTCGTTGAGATTGACTTTATTCATGAGAATTAAATATGTGGATCATCCGAATTTAGTTTAAATTTTGAAAAGGAATATAAATCTAGGACTGGGCTTCGACTACAGTTCCATGTATATTGAAGGGAGTTAACAAAAAGTTTGAGTTTGAATCTGATCAGAAAAATCAAAGTACATTTTTTTCCATTTGCCTTATTGCTTTGCACAATAGTTTATTGTCGCCCGAAAGAACGCACAATGGTTGTAAAGGCCTCAGCATACAATTCGCTAGAGGCTCAAACGGATAGCGAACCCAACATTGCAGCTTGGGGAGATACCTTAAAACCGGGTATGCTGGCGATTGCTGTTTCCCGAGATTTGCTCGATTCTGGTTTGAACCATGGACATGAGGTGAAAATTGATGGGCTGGAGGGCAGTTTTCTAGTTATGGACAAAATGCGTGGTCGATATACCAAAAGGATTGATATCTATATGGGAGAAGATCTTCAAAAGGCGAGAGAATGGGGCGTCCAAGAGGTAACAATTCGCTGGATTCCCAATCGCAAGTAGTAGCCTTAAAAACTCTTATCAATTGCTTTCAAATTGATTATTCCTTTTTTAGGTTTATCAAGTTTAAAATGTACTCCTTTGGCAATGCCTCAACAGAATTTCCATCTCTTCCGGTCATTGATTCTGCTGCAAACAATGAGTTGATGATTGCCTCTTCTGTGGCCTCGATTACGGCCATGAACAGTGGGGTCATGGCCTCATTGGGAAGTTCGTTGAAGTTTATTAGTCCCTTGTTTCCATAAGGTATTCGCAATCCTTCATTTGTGCTGAAAGCAATCACATAATCTCCGCTACCATTGGATGCTATTCCTCCTGTTTTTGCTAGGCCCATCATTGCCCGTTTGGCCATTCTTTCCAGGTTTCGATCCAAAACTGGGGCATCGGTGGCAATCACGATCATACAGCTCCCATCCGCTTTTTCCAGCGCATCTCGGAAAGGGTATTTACCCAGTTTTTCACCCACTGGCACTCCTGCGATTTGAAGATTGCCCCCGAAATTGGTTTGCACCAAAACACCTACAGTATATCCGCCAAGAGACTCGGGAAGTTTTCTTGACGAAGTACCTATTCCACCTTTCCAGCCAAAGCATACGGTTCCGGTGCCAGCCCCCACATTTCCTTCTTTCACTGGACCCGACTGAGCGGAAGAAATGGCTTGAATGACTTCATCTGGAGAAATGTGCATGCCACGAATATCATTCAGGTAGCCGTCGTTGGTTTCTCCCACTAGGGCATTCACAGAACCTACGCTCTCATTTCCGCTTTGTGAAAGGGTGTATCGAATTACTCCTTCCATCCCTGCAGCTACGCTTAGTGTGTTGGTCAGGATAATGGGACTTTCGATATTTCCCAATTCCATCACCTGCGTAGTCCCAGCTAATTTGCCGAAGCCATTGCCGACAAAGACCGCGGCAGGTACTTTTTGCTGAAAAATATTATCTCCATGCGGGAGAATGGCTGTAACTCCAGTGCGAATGTTTTCGCCCTCCACTTTGGTGAAGTGACCTACTTTCACCCCGCTGACATCTGTTATTGAGTTCAGGTCTCCGACGGGAAGAATGCCAAAAGGAATACCGAGGTCTCTCGGCCTCTCTTGGCTCATACTTAGCTGTGGCATAAAAATCAAAAAAAGGAGGAGGAATTGATGAGCTTTCATGAATCCAGTTTAATCTGATTTTGTGAAAAAAACTAAAATCTAGGATTTCCAAGTTTAAATACTTCAGGATTACCTGTTCAAAATCGGATTTTTTTTATCTTCACTTCCTCTTAACTAATTTTCTCTATAATGCTTAAAAAAGAGCGCTACGCCGCATTTATCAATCACTTTTCCGAAAACATGCCCGTAGCAGAAACCGAGTTGAGATATGATGACCCTTTCCAGCTCTTGGTCGCAGTGGTGCTTTCGGCCCAATGCACGGACAAGCGAGTGAATATTGTCACGGAGGCACTTTTTCGGGATTTTCCTACTCCAGAACACTTGGCGAGCTCTCATTTTGATGAGCTTTTCCCATATATCAAGTCCATTTCCTATCCGAATAATAAAACCAAACACCTTTTGGGTCTGGGGAAAATGCTGGTGGAAGACTTTAATAGTCAAGTTCCTTCTACGGTGGAGGAATTGGTCAAGCTTCCCGGAGTGGGTAGAAAAACAGCCAATGTGATCACTTCTGTGGTTTGGAATCAGCCCAATATGGCCGTGGATACTCATGTTTTTCGGGTGTCTAAAAGGCTTGGATTGGTTACCCAAACAGCTAAAACCCCGTTGGAGGTAGAAAAGCAACTCATTCGGCATATTCCAGAACAATATGTGCATGTGGCACATCACTGGCTGATTCTTCACGGGCGATATACTTGTCTAGCGCGAACACCAAAGTGCCAAGAATGTAGCATCACCCATCTCTGTAGGTATTTTGAAAAAAATCAAGGGGTGAATCTAAAATCAAAAAAAGCATAGCCCATGTGTGGAATTCACCTGCTCTGGGGCAAAGAGGCTAAGGAGGAAAACATACAGATTCTTTTGGAAGCAGGAAGGCATCGAGGTCCTGATCAGGAAGCCTCCCTTTCACCTTGGCCGGGGATCTGGATTGGGGTGAATAGGCTAAGAGTATCTGATCCCAGCCCGACCGCAGATCAACCTTTTTGGACTTCTGATCAGCATGCATTCCTGATTTGGAATGGAGAGCTGTACAACTCAAAAGAACTTAAAGCACTCCTGACTACCATGGGCCATACCTTTGTTTCGGATTCGGATACCGAGGTTTTATTGGTTTGGCTAAGATCCTTTGGGGAAAAAGGTATGTCTCGACTGAAAGGTATGTTCTCCTTCATCTTAGTTGATGTGGTCAATAAATCCATCCTTACCGCAAGAGATCCAAGCGGTGAAAAACCTCTTTATTTCAAACAGGATATTGATACCCTTTGTATCTCTTCCACAGCTAGTGGGATCGCCCAGGTCTTTGGCATTCCTGTGGACCCCAGGTCTTTCTCAAACTATTCGTATTTGCGGGCTCCGAGACATGGGCACTCTTTTTTCAATGGAATAAAAAACTGGAGACCGGGTCAATTTAGTAGCATACAGAATCATCTCAGTTTTCGTTTCGATCCTTTGCCTGAAACTCAGAGCCCGAAAGTAGACTTGACTTTGGAGACCTTTGAAGAGAAACTCAGGCATGCGGTCACTCGCCAGATTCAGGCAGATGTACCAGCAGGGATGCTACTCAGTGGAGGTGCAGATAGCAGTTTGCTTTATGCGATTTGGCACAAAGAAACTGGTGAGCGACTTCCAGCATTCACTTTGGAAGTAGAACCAAAATATCAGGGCAAATATCAAGATGCCAAGTATAGCAAAGCCTTTGCTCAGCAGTTTCCGTGTGATTTGGTGTCTGTTCCTATTACACAGGAAATCTTCCTTTCCGAGTGGGACGAATTTCTCGCGAGTGTAGATCAGCCCGTGGGTGATTCTGCTGGGTTTTTGCTCTGGTTTTTGGGGAAAAAAGCCAAAGAGAAAGGCATCAAAGTTTTAATTTCAGGTGCAGGAGCAGACGAGCTTTGGGGAGGTTACAGGCGGCACTCGGCATTTCAAACTTATCTCGCGCATAAGGATTGGTTGCTGTGGGCCAAACCGTTCATGCAAAATCTGCCATTACCAAGAGAGTATTCCAAGTTTTTTAAGAGCATCAAGTCAAGCGAAAATCATACGTTCCTCAATTTTTCTGGACTGAGACCAGTGCCAAAAGAGGTTTACGAGTATGTTGATCGATTTTTTGTCAAAAACCTACCGCCATATAAACGTGCTCTAGACTTTGATCGAAAAGTCTATCTAGTCGAGGATATTTTGAAAATTCAAGATCAATCCCTGATGGCACATGGAATAGAGGGGCGGTCACCATATCTCGATTCGGATTTGGTTGATTTTTGGAGAAAAGTGGAAAATGAGGACTTGCTCACTGAGAAAAAATGGATTCATGAGCTCTTAAATCAGCATGGTTTGGAGGAAATTTCAAATAGGCCTAAACTGGGCTTTGGACTTCCTCTATTGGAGTGGTTTCTAGATGGAGGACCAGTAGCAAAGCGAGTTTTTTCTATCCTTAAAAAGTTTGGTCAAAGTCACCAAAAGGACCTGGCCGATGAAATTTTTCAAATTACTCAAACCCCAGAAAAATTCGTTAAATCGGATTTTTTGATGCTATATAATTTATTTCTTTTGGCAGAATGGGTGAACTTGCGAAACGCATGAAAATCATCTACATCCATCAATATTTCAGAACGCCAGAAGAAGGGGGAGCTACGAGATCTTACTATCTCGCCAAGGGGCTTGCTGAGGCTGGCCACGAGGTGGAGGTGATTTCCGGTGGAGGAGAGAAATATGATTTGAAGCGGATGAATGGCTTTACTGTCCATTATCTCCCAGTATCCTATACCCAGGAATTTGGATTTATACGCAGAATTTTTGCCTTCCTGAGCTTTGTAAGACTAGCAAAAAACCTCCTTCGAAAACTTCCCAGAGCAGATCTTTTTTACATCTCGTCCACTCCTTTGACCACGGGTTGGATTGGCCTTTGGGCAAAGAAAAAGTTTGCGGTACCCTACATCTTTGAAGTTCGTGACCTTTGGCCAGAGGCCCCAATTCAAGTGGGTGTCATACGCCATCCCCTCTTGATTAACTATCTGAAAAGGCAGGAAAAAAGGATTTATGAAAACGCGCTTCAATTAGTTGGGCTTTCTCCAGGTATGGTAAATCACATTCATCAAACCTGTCCCGAGCAATCCGTTCATTTAATCCCAAATTTTTCAAATCCTGAAACTTTTTTCCCGCAAGAAAAACGCGATGATGTCCTGAAAAAATATGGATTGGAAAAGCAATTGACGATCGCTTACACAGGAGCTATTGGTCGAGTGAATGCTGTAGAAGAACTCTTAGATTTTGCAGATTATGCACAGGCTGAAGGCAAGGCTTGGCAGTTCTTGATAATGGGAGCAGGGAGCGAAAAGGAAAGTCTAGAGCGCATGGCCGAAGAAAGGGGACTCTCAAGGGTACATTTTATTCCTTTTGGGTCGAAGGCAAAGGTAAATGAGGTGTTGGGTATGGCTGATTTCGCCTGGATTTCTTTTGCAGATTTGCCTGTTTTGAGTACGAATTCACCCAATAAATTTTTCGACGCTTTGGCCGCGGGTAAGGCCATTCTCATTAATCACAAGGGGTGGGTGCATAGGCTGGTGAAGCAGAATGAACTTGGTTTTTCTGTTTTCCATAGGAAATGGGAAAAACTTTATCTCAAGCTTGAGGAGGTGGAATGTGACCCAAAACGGCTTCAAGCCATGCAGCAGAATGCTTTGAAGTTATCAAGACAATTTTTTACTCATCAAATCGCTGTGGAGCGACTTTTATATATTCTAGAGCCAGAGAAATATCCTCTTACTCCAGCCCGCGAGGCCTATATCCGGATTGCCTGAAGATTTTCTCCGTATCCTTTTCTGCCATAAGGTCTGCCAGGTTCACATCATTTGAAATTTGGTAGTCATCCACAATGTTCCAGCCCAGCCACCTACCGATTCGACCTGGGGCCTTGGTACTTATGGCATCTGTGCTAGGAGCCTCGCCAAGATATTTCTGGATTTCAAAGGGGTTTGTTTCGTACAGTAGTTCGTTTTCCACAAAGTGTGCCCAGATGTATTCCTCATTGGCATAAATTTCTCCGACTTCATCCTCGGTGTATCCGATGATCAGGCCTTCGGAAGTACAGGGCAGGATACTCTTGGTAAAATGATAGGCCTTGCCATAATAAACCATTTCCGCAAGGAGAGACTGATCACTTAGATCCACTTCGTTAAATTGAGAGGACATGGCCGTTACAATCATGGGTACCAAATACGGAATGTCATAGCGATCGGCCATATAGCGCGGTAAGTCCGGCTGAAATGGATGAGTGATGGGTAGAAAGTAATCCAGTCCAATTACAATCAATTCGGGAGTAATCACCAAATCGGAATTAAACCCGCTGACAAAGGAATAGACTTTTGGAGGAATAAAATAGGGGAAGTAAAACTGAATGTATTTGAATGCGTTTTCCAGATCTTTTTCCACTTGACTTAGATCGGGAATTTCTGTCTTCACCGCCTTGTAAAGTTCCAGCATAGCCGAGTCCTGATGCACTTGAATCAGGGAGCTGACCAAAGAGTCCTGATTGAGATAAAGCTCAGGCTGTAGGTAAATGGACGTGAATTCTGGATGTTTTTCCATAAGAAAGAAAAAATCCTCAGGGGTATTTGCCGTGAAAAAATCATCTTCCAATCGTGTAATTTGAACCTCTAAATCACTTGACAAAATCTCTTCGTCCAATTCGCATTTTTGCTCTTCAGGCCCGCAGGAGAAGATAAGTAGCAGTGAAAAGGGAAGAATTTTACTGAAAGTGGATCGAAATGGCTTCATTAAAATTTGGCTTTAGGAAAGCGAAAGTAAGGAATCTTGAGTTTCTCCTCCAATGTCGTTTAAAGCTTTCTAACGCCAAAAACAATGGAGATGACATTTGAAATCACATTTTTTTAATCCTCTTGCTCTTGCGTTATTTACTCCTGTGAAAAATCAATGGCTGACATTTTTGGCATTTGCGCGGTATTTGACCATAAGAAAGGTGGTTAATTATGCTCAATTGGGTCTTTCTTTTCAGCTATCTCGATTGCTTCAAAAACCCATTCTTTGGGGTATGCCCACCACCCTTAGTGTCGAGCCCACCACTTCATGTAATCTCCGTTGCCCGGAATGCCCTTCTGGACTGCGATCTTTTACACGACCCACCGGAATGCTCCAGAATGACCTGTACGATCAGGTAATCCAGCAAGGAAAGAAACACTTGACTTGGCTGCATCTTTATTTTCAGGGTGAGCCTTTTCTAAATCCTCGATTTTTTGAAATGGTGAAAACGGCGGATCAAAGTAAAATCTTTACCTCAACTTCCACCAATGCCCACTATCTCGACGAGAAAAATGTCCAAGCTTGTTTGGATAGCGGATTGAAGCAACTGATCGTCTCCATGGATGGGTTGACGCAGGAGGTGTATGAAAAGTACAGGGTTGGTGGAAACTTAGAAAAGGTGGAAAAGGGGCTAAAGCTCCTTTTGCAGCATAGAAAAGAAAGAAAAATGACTTATCCTCGGGTCGTCCTCCAGTTTCTAGTTACGGGACAAAATGAACATGAACTACCTGATTTGAAGCGTTGGGCAGAGGAAATGGGCGTGGACGAGCTCCAGCTCAAAACGACTCAAATCTACGATTACCAAAACGGTTCGGAGCTTATACCCAGTGATCTCGGATATTCGCGCTATCTTCCTAATGGTGACGGAACCTGGCGACTCAAGAAGAAAATCCAAAATAAATGCTGGAGGATGTGGCAGGGGGCTGTTTCAACTTGGGATGGCAAAATTGTCCCTTGTTGCTTTGACAAGGATGCCAGCCATGTGATGGGAGGGCTGGACCAAATGACCTTGAGGGAAATTTGGCGTTCAGTACCCTATTTTCAGTTTAGAAATCAACTTCTCTCTGATCGAACAGAGATCGATATTTGCCGAAACTGCACCGAATAGTACCTTCAAGACTTAGTTAATTTGGAGGTTTTTGGAACCAAATTTGGTAGAATTCAGAATTAGATGGATTTTTAAACTTTGCAAACGATCTACAAACACCCGGTAGATAATCATACCGGCTTATAAATATGCCTTATATACTACGTTTTTGGTGTTTTTTTGCCTTTCTAGCTTTTTGCGTACTAAGTACTCCTGAAGCTTTTGCTCAGGAATCTGCTGATTTTTCAGAAATCAATGTGGATACCATGAGTGATGAAGAGGTTGAAAACCTGATTAATCGAGCGGCTCAGGCCGGACTAACTCCAGAGGAGTTTTTGGAAAGAGCCCAGCAGGAAGGAGGAATGCCTCCAATTCAGGCGGAAAAACTGCGAGAGAGACTGAAAGAGCTCGAATTGGACGGATTTGGTTTCAAAAGAAATAGCCGAATTTCTAATCGTGATTCCCGCAGTCAACTTGGAATGCGAGAAATTGAAGAGGACTTTTTTAATTCTCGAACAGCCAAGCCACTGAGTGAGGAGGAGGCTCAGATCTTCGGAAGTTCTCTTTTTTATCAATCTGGAAGAAATCTGACTTTCGAGCCCAGTTTGAATCAAGCCACCCCTAAAAGCTATATTCTAGGCCCAGGGGATCTACTTTATGTAGATATCTACGGTCAATCTGAGCAGTATTACGAAGCCACCGTCAATCCAGACGGCTTTATACTTTTGGATAATATTGGTTCAATTTCCGTTTCGGGCAAAAGCATTGAAGAAGCCACTGGTATTATAAAAAACCGTGTTTCGCGTTATTACACTGGCCTTTCCGGAAGTAATCCAAATACATTCCTACAGATCTCTTTAGGGAATGTACGAACAATTCAAGTGAATATTTTGGGAGAGGTAAGACTTCCAGGGACTTTTACACTTAGCGCTTTCAGTTCAGTTTTTAATGCGCTTTATGCAGCAGGTGGTCCGAATATGAACGGATCCATGCGAAAAATTAAAGTCCTCCGAAATAACCAACTTTTGGCTGAGGTAGATGTGTATGATTTGCTCATTAAGGGAGAGGCGAGTCTAGATTTAAGATTGCAAGATCAAGATGTGATTTTGGTACCACCTTTTATTTCTCGAGCCAAAATCAATGGTGAAGTAAAGCGACCTTTGACTTTTGAAATCCAGGACGGTGATACTTTCCAGGATTTGATTTACTATGCGGGAGGATTTACGGATATCGCATTTCAAGATCAGGTAACGATCTCTAGAATCACCAAAAATGAGCGATCCATTTCAAATGTATATCAAGACCAGTTTAATGTTTTTTTACTGCAGGGTGGGGATGAAATCACCGTGGGAAGAATCCTGGATCGCTACACTAATCGAGTTCAAATCACAGGAGCGGTTTATAGAGCGGGGACCTTTGCACTGAGCGATGGCCTAACTGTGAAAGGGCTGATAGAGAAGGCTGAAGGACTTCGTGGTGATGCTTACCGCACGCAGGCAAGTATCCTTAGAACCAATGAGGATCTCAGTACTGAAATGATTCAGGTGGATCTGGATGGACTTTTGAACGGCACGGTTTCAGATATTTCTTTGAAACGTGAGGATGTGGTGCGTATATCCAGTATCTATGATATTAAGGATGAACAATATGTACAGGTTTTGGGTGAGGTAAAAAGACCTGGGATCTACCCTTTTTCTGAAGGAATGAAGACTGAGGAATTGATCGTTTTGGCCGGAGGCCTGCAAGAATCTGCCAATGCTAACGATCTGGAAATCGCCAGAAGATTGGAAGATCAGGATTTGGGGACACTTTCTGAAATCATTCCAACGCAGGTTAGGCTAGATTTGAAAACCACAGAATCCAGTATTTCGCTTCGACCTTTTGATCAGGTGATCATTCGAAAGCGGGCTAATTATTCCATGCAGAAACTTGTGGCAGTGGAAGGCCAAGTGAATTCTCCTGGGATTTTTGCTATAGAAAGTGCTAATGAACGAATATCAGATTTGGTAAGGCGCTCAGGTGGCTTAAATCAATTTGCCTATGCTAAAGGAGCAGCATTGATCCGACGAACGGAATTTTTCAACACCCAGTCCGAACAGGTGCGGCGCCAGCGAAATCTGGACGAGCTTCAAATGCTTTTGGAATCAGCTCCAAATAATTCTGAGGCTCAGGATGAGCTTTTGAAAAGATTGCGACAAGAATATCCCGTGGCATCCTCTCCCGTAGATAATCAGCTTGCTGAAAGCAAAAAAGAGTCCTTGGATCAAATCGCGGCAGAAACCCCTGGATTTGCTGTAAAGCTTAAAGAAACTGAAGCCGTGGCCATAGACCTTGAAGCTATTATGAAAAACCCGGGTTCTGAAGACGATTTGATTTTGGAAGAAGGAGATATTTTATCTGTGCCAAAGCTGCTCCAGACGGTGCGCATGCGAGGAGACGTGGTGTATCCTACCACTGTCCGCCACGAAGCAGGCAAGAGTCTGAAGCACTATATCAATGGAGCGGGAGGTTTTGAGCGAAGAGCAAACCGCAAGCAAACCTACGTAGTGTATGCAAATGGAGCAGTGAAGCGCACGAAGGGATTCTTGGGCATTAGAAACTTCCCACCTGTGGAGCCCGGAGCTGAAGTCATTGTGCCCACCAAGGGTCCGAAAGTACCTCTTCGTCTTGGAGAAATTGTCGGGATCACCACTGGGCTAGCAACTTTAGGATTGGTCATTTCACAAATCAACTGGTAATGGCGACATCAAAGCATTTTTCGGACAATCAATTTACACTCAAGCAGGTAGTAAAAAATCTTGAGGAGTGGGTTCGCTTTTTCCTAGGTAAATGGAAGTTGCTTCTGGCTGCAGGAATTTTAGGTCTGGGCCTGGGAGCATTGTATTCGATCTTCAAAAAGCCGGTTTTTCATGCCGAAACTTCATTTGTGCTAGAAGAAGGTGACTCAGGAGGAAGAGGGCAAATGGCAGGTTTAGCCTCTTTGGTCGGGGTAAATCTCGGTTCGCTGGGAGGAACTTCTGGGCTTTTTCAGGGAGACAATATCATGGAGCTTTACAAATCAGATCGAATGCTCTCCGAGACGCTTTTGAGTCCTTTTGATGAGAATGAGCTGTTGATTGATCGGTTTGTGGCTTTTGAGAAACTCGATAAAAAGTGGGCCAGCAAAGTGGATATCCCGTCCATGGATTTTTCAGTTCCTCGAGAGAATTTTACCGTTTCTCAAGATTCTGTGGTCAAAGAGGTGTCAAAACTCATCCGGGACTATCAGCTCGGAGTGACCAAGCCCGATCGAAAGCTCACTATTTTGCAGGTATCTATTTCGTCTAAAGACGAGACTTTTGCAAAGGTCTTTAATGAGACCCTGGTAGAAAAAGTCAATGCCTTTTATTTTGAAACGAAGACCAAAAAGACAGGCGAAAACCTAGAAATTTTACAAACTCAAGCAGATAGCGTTCGAAGAATTTTGGATCAAAGCATGGAGCAGTACGCGATGGCATCCGATCGAATCCCAAATGCGAACCCCTTGTTATCTTCAGGGACGGTCGAAAGCAAAAAGCGTCAAATTGATGTACAGGCCACTGGAGCTGTGTATGGTGAAATCGTGAAGAATCTAGAAATCGCAAAGGTCAATCATCGGAATAATTCACCTTTGATTCAGGTGATCGACTCACCACGGCTACCTTTGCCACGAACCGAAACCCGACTAGTCAAAGGCATGGTGCTAGGCTCCATTCTTACAGGTCTATTTGCGGTGGTATTCCTCTACTTCCGAAGACTCTTCCAAAAGCATGTGCAGGAAAGCTAATCATGAGCTGCCATGTTTGAGAAAATCTCCTTTTTATCCTTTAGCAATCTGATCCGAAATCGTTCGATTCAGAATTTTCTCTTTTTGGCGATTATCCAGTCATCGAATGTTCTGATTTCCATCATTTCTATGCCATTGCTCATTCAGAGTATCGGCGTGGATCAGTTTGGATTGGTGAACCTAGCGCTATCGGTGATTATCCTGCTCAATATCGTAGTGGGTTTTGGGTACAACCTCAGTGCCCCAAAGGATGTCGCAGTCAATCAGAAAAATAAAGATGCACTGTCTCATGTGGTTTCGAATGTCTTTTCCGGCAAGGTACTACTAGCCTCCTTGTGTGCCCTTGGAGTCTTTGTCGCAGTTTTTGGACTCGATCTTTTCAAGGAGTACCAAATGATCCTAGCGTACTCCGTGCTGCTACTATTCTCGGAAGCGACTTTGCCACTTTGGTTTTTCCAAGGCATGGAGAAAATGAAGCTGATTAGTATCGCTAATATCTTTAGCAAACTACTTTTTTTGATGGGCATAGTGCTATTCATTCATAGCCCTGAGCAAAGTAAATGGATCAATTTTATGCTAGGTGCTTTCGGGCTTGCCATCAATCTTTTTCTGCTGTTTTATATTCATCAGATTCTGGAAATCAAGTTTTATAGACCTGATTTCTCCTCCATTTTCAAAAGCCTTAAGTCGAACGTCCTATTCTTTTTCAGCAATCTAGCTAGCCATATTTCTATCAATGGAGGACTGATTATTTTGAGCTTCTTTTCTGTTGCAGAGACCTTGGGAATGTATAGTTTGGCAGAGCGGGTTGTAATGGTTTTGCGCCTATTTCCAGCCTTGATTATTCAGGCTGTGTATCCAAATTCAGCCAAGCTTTATCAAAGTGACCCCCATTCCTTTTATCGCTTTCTGAAAAACGTGTATTTACGGGTTTTACTCATTGGGGCGCTCATCAGTTTCAGTACCTATTTTATGGCTGAATGGATTATTCAGGTTCTGGCCAAAGAAAAGCTCGAGGAATCGGTTGTGTATTTGAAGATTTTGTCCGCTGTGCCATTTATGGCTTGCTTAAATGTTGGAAATGTAGTGATGCTATTGGTGGCAGATTTGAAAGATTTGCTTTTTAAAGCCTCCTGGATGATGTGCTTGTATATGATCGTAGTGTCTTCTATTCTCACGTCGATTTTCGGAGGAATAGGCCTTTGCTATGCCATCATCAGCACTGAGTTTGTAGTGCTAGTGATTTGCTTGATTCTGATTTATCGACGAAACCCTGCCTTGATTCGTGGATTCTACACTTGATGTACGCGTAGCCATTATTTTGGTGAATTGGAATGGCCTTGACTTTACCCGGTCCTGCCTGGATTCGCTGCGCAAAGTTGACTTCCCGGACTTTCAGGTTTTTGTGGTGGATAATGCTTCGCAAAACAAGGAGGCTGAAGTGCTCAAATCAGCATTTCCTGAGATAGAACTGATCCAAAGTCGAAAAAATAGGGGTTTTACTGGAGGAAATAATCTGGGAATACAGGCAGCCCTAGACCAGGCTTTCAGCCATGTACTTTTGCTGAATAATGACACCCTTGTGGAGCCAGATTTCCTGAAGAAAATGATGGAAACCATGCAGTCAGACCCAAATTTGGGAGTAGTCCAACCGATGATTTGTTTTCTCCATGATCGAGGTAAAATTTGGTCGGCAGGAGGAAAATGGAACTCCCTATTCTGTCGTGCAATGACTCTGGGAGATCGAAAAAAACTGGATGGATATGAGATAAAATCTAACAACTTGGATTGGGCTACTGGATGTGCTTTATTGATTTCCAAAAAAGCGTTAGAAGCGGTTGGGACGTTAGATGATAATTTCTTCGCCTATTTTGAGGATGTGGATTGGTCTCTTCGAATTCGCAAAGCAGGATTTGAAATTGCCCTTTGCGAAGCTGCAAAAATCTATCATGAAGCAGGAGCTTCTTCAAAGCAAAAAGGGTCTGAGGGTACACTTTCGCCCCGGGTGTTTTACTTTCATGCGCGGAATCAATTCTACTTGATTAGGAAGCATTCAGGTGGAGCACATTATTTCTTAGCTGTCATTTACCACAGCTTCAGGTTTTTGGCTTGGATGGTTTATTTTTGTTTGAGAGGTCGGTTTAAAAAGTTGAATGCTGTATTTAATGGTTTCCGAGACGGACTCACCGATACCCTTCTTGAGGTAAAAGAATGGCGATAATATTTCTTTTCATATTTGCTGCTGCCATTGGCATAGGATTTCTTTGGGCTGCCCAAGAGATGGTATTCAAAGGGAAGTGGGCCTATTTCATCTTTTTTTTGGCTGCCTACCTTCCTTTTTATATCACGAGTCTCAGCGTTATTCATCTGGCGAGCCGGTCTCCCGATTTGGTGACGGTCTTTCAGGTGATCAAGGAGGTTACTTTATTGATCGCGCTCTTGACTTTTCTGTTTTATCAAAAAAACTTGAAGGACTACCCCCTTCGCTTTCAAGTCACCGATTGGGCTATTTTGGCCTTTCTAAGTTTGACCTTTCTGTATTTGCTCCTGCCTTTGGGAGGGGCAAGTTTTGTGAATAAGGCACTTTATTTTAAGAGTATCCTGATGCCTGCCGTGGTCTATTTTTTGGGAAGGAACACTACTTTTTCAACTCTCGAACTGAAACGAATATTTGTAATCATTTTTGTGATAGCCATTGGAGCTTTTGCGGTCAACTTGCTGGAAAACTTTGTTCTCAACACCCATTTGCAGCAATTGACGGGTTACGCACTTTACAATCAAGCAATTAATGATATTGAGCCATCAGGGAATTTTGGACTGACTTGGACCTTCGAAACACAGGCTGTGACCATGCGTTTGGCGAGTTTCTTTTCTGATCCCCTGGAGATGGCAAGCTCGGTATTGATGGGCTTCGCCTCAGGTTTGATTTGGTACTTAACTACCAAAAAGTCACACCATTGGTTTTATCTTCTGATCATGCTCTGCTCGTTGGGGAGTTTGGTTTTTTCTGCTTCCCGAGCGGCGTTTGGAGCCTTTTTTATTATGATTTTCTTTCTGGCCTTGGTTTTCGGGCTCTATAGGTTGATCGCAGCCGGTTTTTTGGCACTTTGTTCTTTTGTGGTTTATGTGTTGTTCTTTGCCTCAACTGAGTTTTTCTATTTTGTGGTGGATACGATTACTTTTCAGAATACCTCCAGTATTGGACACGTTATCGAATGGGTTTTGGCTTTGGACTCCATGTTTGCCAATCCGCTGGGGATAGGTTTGGCCACGAGTGGAAATTCAGGTGCAGTAAATACCGAGCTTAGAGTTGGCGGAGAAAACCAGTTTTTGATCTACGGTGTGCAGCTTGGCTGGCTAGGTATGTTTCTATATATCTTTATTCTTTTCTCAGGTATCGTATTGAGCTTGCGTGTTTTTTATCGCACTGATGATGTCATGGAGGCGAGGTTGGCCTTTGTGGCAGCAGCAGTAAAAGTTGGCTTACTTCTCCCGCTTTTCACGGCCAATGCCGAGCTTTATACCTATGTTTCCTGGCTGACCTGGTGGATGATGGGATACTCTGTGAACGCCTATAGTCGCTTGGTTTTACAGGAGAAAAGATTGGTAAATCTTTCACAATCCATAACTTAGCTTAAACACATCTGTGGGTTGTCTTTATTTTTTTGTAAAGTTTGATGCACAGGTTGGAAAAATCCATTCCATTGAAAGTTCTCCTCGATCTCCAATACCTCAACGTAGCCACCACGGGAATCAAGACCTACATGCTAGAGCTGGCCAATGCGTCTTCGGCCTATCCGCATCCAGATATCGAGTGGATATTCACCCATGATCCTGATATCCAGGCTCAAGACTCTACTTACCGCTTTCCAAAAAACAAAATCCAGCGATTGAATTACCATTTGGATTATTTCCGCTGGAAGGAATTTCAGCTTCCTGATTTGGTCAAGAAACATCAGCCGGATCTTTTGATTTGTCCTGATTTCGTGTCACCTGCAGCAGCTTTGCCATGCAGAAGGATGACGGTGATTCATGATGCTTTCTTCTGGGAAATGCCGCAAAACTATCCGGTGTGGTGGAGAAAGTACTTTTTGAATCTGGTAAAAAAGGGACTGAAAGAGCCGACAGAAATCATTACGACTACAGAATTTTCTAAACGTGCCCTTCAAAAACATCTGAAATTAAATCATCCAGTTACCGTGATTTATCAAAGTCAAAAGACCCTTGGAGATGCAATAGATGCTGAATTTTTGGCAAGTCAAACCTTGAAAAAGGGAGAATACTTTTTACATATCGGCACTTTCGATAAGCGAAAAAATCTTCCTGTTTTAGTCAAGGCCTTTGCTGAAATGCTCAAAAATACTCGATCAAACTTTAAGCTAGTTTTAGCCGGTGGCGCTGGGCAAAGCGTACAAATGAACGACCTTCCCGTGGTTAAAAAATTGGTGGAAGAACTAGGCTTGGTGGAAAAGGTCGTCTTACCTGGGTTTGTGACAGATGCTCAAGTAAAAGCCTTGTATTCTGCGGCATTTGGTTATGTTTTTCCTTCAGAAAATGAAGGTTTTGGGATACCCGTACTGGAAGCGATGGCCGAAGGAGTCCCGGTGATCCATTCTGATCAGCCGGCTTTGGTGGAGGTCGCAGGGGGCGCAGGATTGGTGACCCAAACGGGGGATGTTGCCGATTTGAGCGAAAAAATGATACTTTTGAGCCAAGATCAGATTTTACGCGATACGCTCCAGAAAAAAGGCTTGGAGCGTAGTAAGGAGTTTGGTCCAGAGAAATTTATTCGAGCTTTTCAGCAGCGAATTTTGTCGGCTGCGCATTAATTTATGAGGCAAATTCTTTGTCCTGTTTGTTCCCAAAAACCTTCCGGATCTCCTCAGGAGAATAGCCTTGTCACCTGTACTTTATGTGAAACTACCTGGACTTTTTTTTCCCAAGAAGTGGATGCTGACGCGCTTTATGAAGATGCGGTGTATGCGGTCGTAGATAATCGAAAGTCAATATTTGAACGAATTATATTCCGAGAGGCAAGGAGAGTTTTGAAAAAAGCTGAGAAACTCTTGAAATCGACCAGTCCCAGCCTTTTGGATTTTGGGAGTGGAAAGGGGCAATTTCTTTGGGTGGCAAAGCAAAGATCCTGGGTCGGATTAGGAATAGAGACGGCCGCTGATCGGGCTAATTTTGCCCGAGATAAGTATGGGGTAAAAGTGCTTTCGGAATTTTATGATAAAGGCAAGGTCATGGGTGCACCCTTTGATTTGATTTCGCTCAATCATGTTTTGGAGCATTTGCCAGATCCGCTTCATCTTTTGAAAGAACTCCTCAATGAAAACTTGGCTGAGAATGGAATGGTGTATCTGGAGGTTCCTAGGAAAAATTCATGGCAGGCTGGAATAGCCGGGAAAAACTGGATGCATTGGGATATTCCAAAGCATTTGACTCACTGGACTGAGCCCATCTTGCTGAATGGATTAGCAGAGATTGGTTTTCACAAAGTAGCAAGCCGTAAATTTTCCATCCACCTCGGTCTTCTTGGAATGCTGCAAGCACTGCTTGCGCTTGGTGGATATAAAGGGAATTTGATTCTTGCCCTGAAAGGGAAAAAAAATCCATTCTTGTTAGTTATGGTTATTTGCTTGACTCCTTTGGCCTTACTTTTGGAGTTAGGTGCCTGTCTTTTTAACCGCGGAGGAATCTTGGGTATTTATCTTCAAGCTAATGACCAAAACTAGAAATGTACTTTTTCTTCAAAGCTCTTCTGAGCTTTATGGTTCTGGTAAAATCATTTTGCAAGTTCTTAGAATCTACCAATCCGAAGGGTTGTATCCAATAGTAATTCTTACTGGTCCAGGTCCAATTAGCGATGAGTTAGAGAAATCTGGGATTACTTTTTTTATCCAAAACTTGGGGATTCTCAGAAGAAAATATTTAAGTCCATCTGGTCTCCATAACCGGTGGCAGATGAATCGCAAGGCGTATCAGTTCTTGAATGAATTGGATAAGAAATATGAATTTGAACTGGTGTACTCCAATACTCTAGCCGTGGTAGTTGGGGCTTATTGGGCGAGCCAAAAAAGAATTCCCCATATCTGGCATATCCATGAAATACTTCCAGGTCCCCGGGTATTAGTCAGCTTTTTGCGAAGATTATTGGATAAAAGTACTCCCGCTCCTGTGGTAGTATCTGAAGCTGTTAAAAAACACTGGAAATCGAAGTTGAAAATCGCCAAACCTAGAGTTATCCACAATGCAATTCCTTATTCTGAGTTCTTTAGGGACGATTATTTGCCCATTGAAGAATTAAATATCGATGTGGATAACTTAGTCATTACGATGATTGGAAGAATAAATCCTGGCAAGGGGCAACTATTTTTCGTGGACATTGCAAAGGAACTTCACAAGACTTATCCACACTGTAAGTTTTTAATGGTTGGTGATCCTTTTCCAGGCTATGAATCAATAGAAGAATCCATTGAAAATATCATTCGAGATGAAGGATTATCAAATACCATTTTCAATTTGGGTTTCCGCGAGGACATTCCAGCTATTTTGAATGCAACGGATATTTTTGTGCTTCCATCTATTTTACCAGATTCTTTTCCGACAGTAATCTTGGAGGCTATGGCGGCAGCTAAGCCCGTGGTGGCGACCGCATCAGGCGGAGCAAGTGAAATGGTAGAGGAAGGCCTTACCGGATTTATTATTCCCATGGGAGATGTCTCAGCAGCGCGGAATGCACTTAGTAAGTTGATCAAGTCCGTAGAATTAAGAAAATCCTTTGGAAAAGCGGGACGCGAACGAGTTTTGAGGGAATACAGCGAAGAGAATTTTGTGAAAGAAACGATAGACCATCTATGGAGACACCTGATAAAAAGCTAAAGGTGGCTATCATGGGGGCTAAAGGGTATCCTTACGTCTACGGTGGCTATGATACTATGATTAAGGAGCTAGGTGAACGTTTAGTGAGTCGAGGAATTCATGTCAGAGTGTATAATCATAGGGCTCTTTTTTCCGATCGGCCAAGGTATGTAAATGGTATCGAATGTATTTATACTCCTGCTATTGAGAAAAAGAGTTTGACCCAGTTGACTCACACATTTTGCTCCATGCTTCATGCTTGCTTTTCGGATGTAGATGTCATTTTCGTTGTCAATAGTGGTAATGGCCCTTTTGGGATTTTCTCCAAGCTTTTTGGGAAACCCACAGCCATCAATGTAGATGGTTTGGAGTGGCTGAGGCCAAAGTGGAAAGGCTTTGGAAGCAAATATTTCTACTGGGCTTCAAAGATGTCGACCCGGCTTTATGATCAAGTTATCAATGATTCGGAAGAAATGCGTCGGGTGTATTTGCGCGAGTTTCAGACCGACTCGAAGGTGATCGCCTATGGAGCTAATCCCAAAGAAGATGTCGCAGAGAAGCCGATTAAGCATTGGGGTCTAAAATCGAGAGACTACTTTTTGATTGTGGGGAGGCTGGTTCCGGACAATAATGCGGATTTAATCATCGAAGGTTTTTTGGCTTCAAATACTGCGCGAAAACTAGTGGTCGTTGGGGATGTTCCTTTTGATGATCCATGGGCCAATCGATTGAAGAACCTGAAGGACCCTAGATTGATCTTTACCGGCTATGTGAATGATCCGAATGAACTGGCAGCTTTGTATTCACATTGCTTCGCATATTTTCATGGACATGAATATGGAGGAACAAACCCAGCCATGTTGAAGGCTTTAGGGTATGGTTGTGCGATTTTAGCCTTGGATACTCCCTTCAATCAGGAAATGTTACAAAACGGGAAGCATGGTTGGTATTTTGCAAAGATGGCTAGTGCTGTCACTGAGGTTGTGGATAAGTCAGAAAAAAGTGAAGATGAATTAGCCCGATTGCGTGCTTCGGCCCGAAATGGCCTGACCAAGAAGTACGATTGGGATTATGTGACCGAACAGTATATCGAGGTCTTTCAGCAGCTCAGTCGCGAAAAATAGGATAAGAAATATTTGATACAATTTAATTGTGTCTATTCTAGATTAAGGAGTAATCCATTCCTTCTGATCCTTTTTACTTTGAAAGGTCCAGGCGATAAATCGACTTTTCTTATTTCCCTGAGCCATTTCTACCCATTTAAAATAATTTACCTTGCTCCGCTGCATGACCCGCTCAATAGGGATGATGTTTTCTGACTTGGATACGATGGAAGTAAACCAAAGAATCTGATTTTGATAGACCAAGCTTTCCTTCACCATATTTTTGATGAATGTAAATTCCCCACCCGGACACCATAGTTCCTCTGGGCCTCCACCAAAGTTCAATTTGGCTTTGGGATCATTGTAGAGGTTTTTGGCTTTGCGTGAGCTTGCTTCCATAGCCTCTTCTGCCGATTTATGAAAAGGCGGATTACACATCACTGCTTCAAAACGCTCATTGTCCTTTACCACTCCTTTAAAAATCTGGTGACCAAAGTCCTGCTTTCGCACTTCGATATATTTTTCAAGATTCGGGTTTTTTGAAATGATTTCCTGCGCATTGGCTAGGGCAGACGCATTCGTCTCAGTAGCTACAAATTTCAATCCATAGATTGCTTGGCCTAGAAGTGGATAGATGATGTTTGCCCCGGTTCCTATATCCAGAATTTTGATTTTTGAATTTTTCGGAAGGTGAGGTGTTTTGGGAAATAGAAGGTCAGCTAGGTAATGCAAATAGTCAGCACGCCCAGGGATGGGTGGGCAGAGAAATCCATCAGGGATGTCCCAGAAATTGATGGAATAGTGTTTTTTTAGTAATGCCTTGTTTAGTGCTTTGACGGCTTTCGGATCCGAAAAATTAATGGTCTCGGTCTCGTATTGGTTCGTGAAGATATAGGGCTTGAGCTCGGGTAAAACTTCCACTAGCGCTTGCAGATCGTAGCGAGAATTATGGAGGTTTCTTGGGTGTAGTTTATTTTGAGTGGGCTTTTTTCCAGAGGGCATGCCCAAAGATAGTATTTGCCTAGAATAATTCGATTTTGGAAATTTCAAGCCGAAAGGATTCTGGCTTTTTATTCCCAATCAGAAATGTGATTTCCTCAATTTGATCCGCTGGGTAGTCTTCCATTGCGAGATTCCTTCCTCTGAAAGCTGGATACATCTTTTCCAGTGGTACTATTACCTCTTCCCATTCTCCACTTGTTTGGAAATCAAAGATATAGGAATGGTAATCTCGGGAGGATCGTTTAATTCGAAATTGATAGTTTTTCCCATCACCTTTCAAATAGAGTTTCGCAGATTTTTGAGTGATTTCCTGAGTTTTTGGAAGTCGATAACGTAGCGAAGAGAATCCCCCGTTGTTTTCCAATGACACGGTTCCCTCAAAGACAGCCACTCCTTTTTTTGTAATAGAAAAATTACCTTGGGACCTGCCTCCCATTACTCCATCGTCCACAATGTACCATCTGGATGTTTCAGGATCATTTGAAAAGTCTACGAGAACAAGAGGACTAAGCATAAGAGTAAGAAGGAGCAATGTTTTCACAAAGGTTTAATCTTATGGAAGCCAAATTGTTCGAATGATTAATCGGCTTCGAAAACCAATTTCATCGTGATGGATGCTGTTTTGTTTTTATCCGCAGTGTTGAAAGTGCCACCCCAAGAATAATCCTCCCCTGAGTTTTGCCCAGTAATTTGGAAAATACCCATGTTTGCAGAAATTAAGTCGCCTAGCTTTCCTTTGGAGTTTTCAGCGATTCGCTCCGCGCGGATTCGTGCATCTTCAGTAGCCTTGGCTATCATTTCAAGTTTCAGCGACTCCAATTCGGTGTAATAATATCGTGGAGCTTGGGAATAAAATGTAATTCCTTGATTCAGGAGCTCTGTCACTTCTCTAGATATTTTCTCCACTTTCTCTACCTCCTTGGATTCGATTTTTAGGGATTGGCTGAGTTGGTAGCCGGTAAAGGTTTGCCCCAAGTACCTTCCATCGTCTGAATAATTCTGGCGATACTGCTGATTGGTAGAAACTGCATTGAATACAATTTGATTGCTATCAATTCCTTTTGAATTTAAATAGGCTTCTACTGCTTTGCGATCTCGGTCTAGATCAGAGTAGGCGTTTTGCAAATTGGTACTTTCCCTGCTAAAATTACCCTCCCAGACAATCAGGTCTGATGTGAAATTGCTTTCACCGAGTCCTGTTACATTGATGGTGCCCTGAGGTTGGTTTCGGTTGATTACGGCATATCCCAGAATAATGGATGAAACCACGATCGCCAAAGCGAATAAAAAAGGAGAGGCATTGTTTTTCATATTTTCTGCAGTTTGGACTAAAATAGTGAAAACAAAAAACCCGCCAATAGACGGGTCTTTCTTCTTTGGAAACTTTATTTAACATTAATACACTCGCTGCATAAATGTCTGTTCAGTAGGTTCATTGAGGTTAATCAAATAGCCATTGACCACGGCAAAGGCATTTCTACCATCTTTCTCCAAAAAAAAGTTGGGGTTGGAGCCCGTCTGCCATCCTGAATCGAAGTCGTCTTTTTCACCTAGAACTAAAATAGGAAGCTGATGCAATTCACCTGCTTCAAAACTTTTGACTTTCACCGCCAAATAGCCTTGCTTTAACAGCTCTAAAGCTTCGGCTTCATTGATGGCACTTACATTTTCAAATTCCTGAGGGAAGATTTCGCCAATTTTCAGTTTATGACCAGTTGCGTCAACTTCTTCCATCCCAAAGTAAACCTGCATATCTCCTAAATCGTCTACCGTTCCACGCTCGTAGTAGGATTCTCCTGCCGAAGAATCTCTTCTTCGAATGGCTAGGTCAACAGGGTAATATTTATCGCCGACTGGAACCTGAAGCTCATGTATGATTAAATCTACAAGTTGAATGCTATTATCAGGTATCGCGAAATATTGCTCCTCAGTGTAGTTTGTGTAGCCTTGGGTTGCGATTTGGTGCAGTGCGTTCAGGATGATCATAAAATTGAGCTGTCGGATGTATTGCTTGTCCGGATCACCTAGATAACCTCCTGACTCGATCAAAATGGTGCTGGTTCCCCATTTCTGTATATTATCTCCGAATGCTCTCGGCTCGAAAGAATCGTCATATTGCCCTACTTGTCCAGGGATTACTTGCTGTAGAACTTCATTCATGCCCACGATGGTTTGCATAGCTCTTCTTCTCACCTCATTGATTTCTCTGGCTTCATTATAGGCAGGCGCCAAAACGGAAATGGTTGCCTGTTTGGGCGTGTTTCCGACATTGTAGTAAATCTGTTGGTCGTGAAGATTGAATCCAAATTCCGGTTCGAAAGTGTCTCTTGCATTTTTTAGAATTACGGCTTCTGGCGAAATCTGAGAGATAGCGTCACGATTTAGATCAATGTCAAGTGCGTTTCTGCGCTTGAACTGCTCCGCACCATCAGGATTGATGAGGGGGATGAATTTGATCGAAAGCGAGGTCTTTAGTAATTCGCGCAAATCATCGTATTCA
Organism: Algoriphagus namhaensis; assembly: GCF_042649705.1. Classification (NCBI taxonomy): domain Bacteria; kingdom Pseudomonadati; phylum Bacteroidota; class Cytophagia; order Cytophagales; family Cyclobacteriaceae; genus Algoriphagus; species Algoriphagus namhaensis. Next base: position 517,340 of record NZ_JBHRZS010000006.1, on the reverse strand, counting down.
TCGCCACTAGCCTTTAGGAAGTTGAACAGGTCAAAAAGAGACATGGTAGCTGTACTTTCATTGCCATGCATTTGAGACCAAAGCATCACTTTGGTTTGACCGCTTCCCCAGTCAAGGCTACTGATTGTTCTTCCTTCCACCGATTCCCCGAGCACATTTACTTCAAAGGCATCTTTATGTTTTTCGATCAGGGGTTGCAAATCAGCATGCTTAAATCTGCGGTTTTTTATTCCAGGTTCTTTAAAGGTTTCCTGAGCTTGGGCCAGCTGATCCACAGAGAGGGGTTCAAAGGTGTTTTCGGTTGCTGGTTTACACCCAAAGGATAAAAACAAAAACAGCAAAAACAGGCTATTTGAATTTTTCAATGTAACTTTCATGAAAATTTTTGTTTTGGCGACTGAAGCCATAAAGCTAGAGAAGTTAAATCAAAAATCAGTTTATTTGTTGACCAAATACCTCTCAAAATGCCCTTAAAGCTTTCTTTTTTTGTCAAAGACCTACCGTTGAAGCATACCTTCACCATCGCACATCAAAGTCGCGATATACAGGACACTCTAATTGTAAAACTCGAAGATGCCAGTTTTTACGGTTTAGGCGAATCCACTACCAATCCATTTTATGGCATGACCATAGACAATATGACGGCAGTTTTGGAGAGCTTTCGGCCTGTTGTGGAATCGGGAGAATGGGAGACTCCAGAAGAGCTTTGGAGTCTTGGTAAAGATCATTTTCGAAAAACCCCCTTTGCTCAATGTGCTCTGGATATGGCTGCTTGGGATCTCTTTGCGAAGCAAAAAGGCCAAAAACTCTACGAATATCTGAAGCTTGATCCAAAGGATATCCCGCTAACCAACTTCACTATTGGCATCGATAGTGTTGAAAAAATGGTTGCCAAGATGAAGGAGGTGGATTGGCCGATTTATAAAATAAAATTGGGTACGGCGGACGATTTGCAAATTATACGAGAGTTGAGAAAGCACACGGATTCAGTCTTTCGAATTGATGCCAATTGTGCCTGGACTGCCGAGCAGGCCATTCGGTATTCTTTCGAACTCAAGAAATTCGGCGTAGAATTTATGGAGCAGCCTCTGGCAAAGGACGATTTGGAAGGAATGAAAAAGGTCTTTGTAGAAAGCGCTTTACCCGTAATGGCTGACGAAAGTTGTATCGTAGAAAGTGACGTGAAAAAATGCCATGGACTTTTCCATGCGATTAATGTCAAGCTGGTCAAAGCGGGTGGGATTACTCCTGCACTGCGAATGATCCGTGAGGCAAAAAGTCTTGGGATGAAAACTATGGTGGGCTGTATGACAGAATCCTCTGTTGGCATTACTGCGATTGCCCATATTGCTCCACTTTTGGATTATGTGGATATGGATGGAGCGATGCTTTTGTCGCATGATCCGGCCGAGGGCGTGAAAATCAGCCCGAAGGAAATACTTTTTCCTGAAGGGAACGGAATTGGCGCAAGGCTGAAATAAGGCTGAAGTTAAAAAAAGACAGCCTTGGCTGTCTTTTTTACTTAATCTTCTGTGACGATCAGTTTGAAACCCTCACCATGTACGGTGATGATTTGGACTTTTGGATCGTCCTTCAGGAGCTTCCGAATTTTACTAAGATATACGTCCATACTTCGTGCGTTGAAGTAGGAATCATCTCCCCAAATTTGCTTCAAGGCATGACTTCGATTGACTAGCTTATTGAGTTCAGCGGCTAGGATCCGAAGGAGTTCATTCTCTTTTGATGTGAGTTTGTGCTTTCCTTTTGGCCCTACCAAATACTGCTCATCGTAATGCAACACGAAATCTCCAAATGAGTAATTCTTCAGTGTAGCCACTTCATCACTCTTCTTGGTCCGTTTTAGGATTGCATTCACCCGAAGGAGAAGTTCCTCCATGCTGAAAGGCTTGGTGATATAGTCATCTGCGCCGATTTTAAGGCCTTCGATCACATCGTCCTTTTGATTTTTGGCAGTGAGGAAGAGAATTGGAAGATCCTCTTGTACTTTTTTGATCTCTTTGGCTAATGTGAACCCATCTTTTTTGGGCATCATCACATCCATCAAGCAGAGATCATACTTGTCCTTTTTAAACTTGTTCCAGCCTTCTTCACCATCACGGCAAAGGGTGGGTTCATACCCTTTCATTTCAAGATATTCCTCAAGGATGTCTCCGAGGTTTGGGTCATCTTCTACGACTAATAGCCTTGCTTTGCTCATTGTTTTTTGGGTAAGTTAATGGTGAAAGTACTTCCTTTACCTACGTCACTTTGTACTGAAATGGTTCCGTGATGGGCTTCAACCATGGTTTTTACATATGAAAGGCCCAATCCAAAACCTTTGACATCGTGGACATTACCAGTATGTACGCGATAGAATTTATCGAAAATTTTCCGTTGGGCATCCTTACTCATACCGATTCCTTGGTCTGAGAAGATTAGCGTAATGATATTGCCATCGTCCTTTGCGGTAATCTGAATATCCAGTTTTTCTGGTGAATACTTGATAGCATTATCCAGCATATTATTGAAAATATGAGTAAGATGATAAAGGTCTGCTTCTATCCAGGGTTCACTTAACTTGTTGTGAAAAACGGATGTCCCATGTTTCTGCTCAATCTGTAAGCTCACATGCTGCAAACTTTCCTCAATAAGATCTGGAATGTTTACCACCTCGATTTTTAGCTTAAAGTCTTTTTTGTCCAAAGCAGCTGCTTGAAGAACATTCTCGACTTGAGCTACCAATCGCTTGTTTTCATCTTTGATGACCCCTAGATATCGATCTCGAAATTTACTTTTGCTCGATAATTCTGGGTCCTGTAAGGCCTCCACCGCTAAGCTAACTGTCGCAAGAGGAGTTTTGAACTCATGAGTCATGTTATTGATGAAATCATTTTTGATCTGTGAGAGTGCTTTTTGATGCAAAATCACGCGTATGGCATAAACAAAACAGAAAATGATGACTCCGATAAAAAGTACAGAAGAACCAATAGGAAGCCATACTTGCTGAAGTACGTGGTAGTCCTTTTCTGGGAAATAAACGGATAGAAAATTGTCTCTGCCGATAATATCGCTTGGGAAGAGTTTTGCCTGTACTCCATTATTGATAAGACTAGCAGTATCGGTGACCGTACTAAGCGCAAAGACTTTTCCTTCGTTATTGATCACTCCAAGTTCAAATTCCTCCTGAATTCCACGCTCGCTTAGTTCTTTGTAAAAAACCTGGGCTACTTCCTCAGGGTCGATTCGCTCCATGATATTTTTTTGCCCAGCGGTCATCTCTTCGTATGCGACATTGAGGAAATTGATTTTCATATTTGCCTTTCGGATTTTATCAAAGGCATCAGAAGAAATATTGATTTCCGAAATCAATTCGGGCTGGCTTGGAAGAGCTTGTGGGTTTTCTCTTGCACGCTTTTCCAAATCAGAAAGGTAGTTCAGTTGCTTTTCTTTTTCCTGTAGAAGGATGGCCATTTCATCTGGAGTAAAAATTCCAGAAGCTACTTCAGGAGTCATGTAGGTAAAAAAGTCCTGAAGCTCGTCCAATACTCTCAGGTCTACTCCCCGAGACTGCAAAAGTCTTCTAAAAGTAGGGCTCACTTGCGGAGCAAGGCTAAGCTCGAGGGAATCCATTACCGAAGCACGGTTAGAGATTACTTGACGCTGTCTGAAACTTAACTCAATGGGATCGATAGGTTCGAAAAGGGAGTCCTGAAGCGCAGTATCTTCCATCAAGGTGTTGAGAATCATTCCACTTGCTTCGCCTTTTTCTAAGGTTTCTATGGTTCTGCTCAATGCCGTGTACACGTTTTGATCAAAACGTTCTTGATTGATACTAATCGCATTTTTCACCCAATAGTACTGGAAGCCCATCAAGCCAAAACTAGCGAGGGTCATCAGTACGACAATAAGGGTAATGTTTGCCTTGGACATGTTACAAATTTATAGGCTTTGAATAGCCGACTTATTTGCTTAACAATATTTAACCCTCAACAAATTCCTTTTCATCGGGAGACTAAGGTCAAAATGGGTGAAAATCGTCATTTTTAGTCCAAAATGAGGGGCTTTTCCTTATCCTTAAAAAACATTAATCTCTATCTTTGCAAGCTATTAAAAAACCTATTTGATCTACTTACCATGAAGGTACAAGGCTTAGAGTTGACCGAGATTGCCCAAGAATATGGAACGCCGCTTTATGTTTATGACGGCGAAAAAATCTCTACTCAGATTCAAAATCTGAAAAAGGGCTTTGCTAAAGCTCCTTTAAAGATCAAGTATGCGACTAAGGCCTTGACAAATGTATCCATCCTCAAACTTATGCGAAGCCAAGGAGTGGGGGTCGACGCAGTTTCCATAGAGGAGGTGAAGCTTTGTATGATGGCGGGCTACCCAGCAAATGAAATCATGTACACTCCAAATTGTGTAGGGTTTTCAGAAATTCAAGAGGCAGTCGAACTTGGAGCCATGATCAATTTGGACAATTTGGTGATGCTTCGAGAATTTGGTAAAACCTATGGAGATAAAATTCCCGTGGCCATTCGAATCAATCCACACATCATGGCCGGAGGGAATTCTAAAATTTCGGTAGGACATATCCATAGTAAGTTTGGGATTTCGATTCACCAGCAGGAGGAAATAATGGAAGTGGTCAATGAATTTTCCATTCAGGTCAATGGACTTCATGTTCATACTGGGTCGGATATCTTGGATGCTGCAGTTTTCCTTCGTGGAGCACAGGTGCTTTTTGATATGGCGATGAATTTCCCAAATCTGAAATTTTTGGATTTTGGAGGTGGATTTAAGGTTGCTTATAAGCCAGATGACGTGCAAACGGATATTTTCAAAGTTGGCGAAGAAGTTTCGGAAGCGTTCAACGCTTTCTGTGAGAAATATGGGAGGCAATTGGAGCTCTGGCTGGAGCCGGGTAAGTATCTGGTTAGTGAGGCAGGCTATCTTCTGGTGGAAGCGAATGTTGTCAAAGAGACGCCGGAAATTACTTTTGTAGGAGTAAACTCCGGACTAAATCATTTGATACGTCCTATGCTATATGATGCGTATCATCAGGTGGAAAACATCAGCGCTCGACCTTCCTCCGCCTTAAAAAAGTATAATATCGTAGGGTACATCTGTGAAACGGATACTTTGGCGGCAGATCGTATGCTTCCTGAGGTTAATTCAGGAGATATTTTGGCAATAAAGAACGCGGGGGCGTATTCATTTAGCATGGCTTCAAACTATAATTCAAGAGTTAAACCTGCAGAAGTTTTGATTTGGAATGGTGAGGCAGCCTTGGTCCGTAAGCGAGAGGTTTTTGAAGATTTGCTTAGAAATCAAGTGGTTCTTGATTTTTAGGTCTATTCGAGGTTCCTTTTGGTATAGTTATTGATCATTGGAGGCAGAACGCCTGATTCATTTCAGTCATTCGTTTTGGAACCCGAATTGATCGATTGCCCGATCCTAAGCCCTAGTAGTTTCAGAACCTATCATTCCACATTTAAACGCCTCAAGGCAGTTGGTTTTTTGTACCTTTGTTTTGGGGGAATTAGTGACCTTGGTCATGGTTAGAAAGTATACAGGCAGACATCTATTTTTATTCGTTTTTTTGCTTTTGGGCATAGCTACGATGTCTTCCCATGCTCAAGTGGTAATACCTAGGGACGGCTTTCCCTATTGCGAGCCTTTTACAGGTAGTACCACCCGAATTAATACAGAATTCGGTGGTTCGGCACTTCTTACCTCAGGAACAATTGATGGGGCTGGTAGTGGAGTTCTGAGGCTGACCAACAATGATCCTGACCAAACGGGTTATGTATTTGTGGATTTGCCATTTTCTTCGGCCTACGGTATAAAGACCTCCTTTGAGTATTTCGCCTATGACCCTGCGGACCCTTTAGAAGGACCCGGAGATGGATTTAGTTTCTTTTTATTCGACGGAACTATTGGGCCTAATGACAATACTCCCCCTTCTAATCCCAATGAGTTTGAGATTGGTGGCTTGGGAGGCTCTTTGGGGTATTCCCCTCTTCGATACAGTGGGGGAAGTTTTGCAGGTGGTTATGGATTGAAAGGGGCCTATATGGGTATAGGTTTGGATGAAAGAGGAAATTGGGGGAATCAATATGAGGGGAAACTGGGTGGTTTTGAAGCTCCTTTCTCTTATGGATCTGGATTGTCTCCGGCTTTTTTTCCTAGATATCCAAACTCAATAGCCATTAGAGGGCCTGTGGTAGCAGCAGATGTCACCCGGGACAATGGAATGACTGGAGCTGGAGCTGGTTTTCCCGCTAGTTTTCCAGATCCACCAACTTATTTGAGTTATCCGTTTATTGATGGCAAAATTGTTTTCAATGATCCATCAGATCCATATCCATTTGATGTATTAAACTCATCATTTTTTCTACCCGCTTCCCAACGCTTTACCATTGGTGCGCCAAATCGGGTTATCGATTGTAGTGTGGATGGGTATAGAAAGGTCTTTATTGACTTGAGACCGACCGGTTCGGGGACCTACACCATCAATATGGAAGTCTTGGTGACCACTCCCACAGGCCAGCAAGTAGTCCCTATTTTTAACAATGTGAATTACCCTTACACTTCACCTCAAAACTTAAAGGTAGGCTTTGCTGCGGCCACCGGAGCGGCTAAGAGAAGTATTCATGAAATTCGGAACGTAACCGTAGAGGTGTCAAGTATTGATCCGATCTTGGCCCCAGCCCCACCAGATTTGGATGAGACTGTCTGTTTTGCTGAGGATTTAACTTTTGATTTTTCCGTAAGCCTTCCAGCTGCAAACCAATTTATACGATGTCTTCAACTCTACGAGACTAATCCAGGGCCTCCGGATAATTCACCCAATCCAGCCGGGGATGCTGCCGTAGGTAATTGTGCTCTTTCAGGAGTGTGTGCCGATAAATGCGATCCAAACAACCAAACCATCACCGTGGCAGGAGTAGGAACCTTTGAATCCATTTTAGGGGAATTGAACGACCAAAATTTCAATCAGGAAAGGGATGAAGCGGAGATTCTTTTTACGCCAGATCCAAGTTTTAGAGGGACTCACACTATTTTTTACACAGTTATTGATAATTATGGGTTGACTTCAATGCCACGTACTGTAACTGTAACAGTGAACCCTTTCCCTTCGATCGATAGTTCTGGTGCAATTATAGGCCCTACATGTAATGGACAAAATGACGGTTCTATTACAGATGTCGTTTTGAATGACTTGGTTCCCGGCTATGTATTCAGATGGGAAGATCAATTTGGTAACGTTTTACCAGCTAGCAATTACACGGTAAGTGAAACTACTGTTGGAGCTTACATTCAGGCGACTGTGGGTGTTTCGGGAGTGAATCTCGGACAGTATACCTTAATCATTTCCAATCCTGTTACCAATAATATCTGCGAAGACTCATTCTCTTTTGATGTTACAGATGAGAGAGGGACTCCAGTCATTGTCGACGTAGATGACCAGCAGGTATGCGAAGGATCAACCGTTTCCTTTGTGCCCAGAATTGATCCGATTTATGGAATTTCCGCGACTTTCCTTTGGTATAAGGATAATGGTAAAACTCAACCGATTACCAATGGGCTAGTAGAAGGAGCAGTGAGTTATTCTGTAGATGGTAATGGGGTTTTGACCATTACCGGTTTACCACAAAATGCAGCGCCCTTCCAATATTATGTAGAAGTCGCTGCTGATCCTTCACAGAACCTATGTGCTACTCCGCCTGGAAATCTCAAAGAAGTGCAAGCTCTGATTGTCCCGCCATTAGGATTATCTGCTACTGTGGTGGATGATCTTTGTAGGGAGTCAACCGGCTCAATTACCGTCAATGCTTCTGGTGGGTTTGGAACATATGAGTACAGTTTGGATGGAGGGCCGTTTCAAAGTGGAAACGTGTTTGCTGGCTTGCTGCCAGGTACCTACACGATAGATGTATCAGCTGGTACAAATTGCGTTGGAACCATCACAGAAACTATCGATGGACCAAGTTCTGCTTTGAGTACAAATTTCATTAGTTCAACCGTTCCCTCTTGTGGATTGGATAATGGGGAAATTGTCTTTGAAGTTCTTGGAGGAACTCCCGCTTATTCTATTCAGCTAAATGGTCAACCTCTATCAAGTTTCAATTTTACGACTTCAGGAAATACTTATACTGTGAGCGATGTTCCGCCGGCCGCCACATATACCATTGACATTCGAGATCAAAATAGTTGTTTAGTATCTATTGCGGATATTCCATTTGCCGCGATTCCGATTCCTGCTTTTGACGTCAACGATGATTTAGTTTGTCCGGGGGAATCGGCTGAACTTATTCCTCAAGTCGTCGAATTGGGAAATGCTGCCAATTTGAGTTATGCATGGGAAGATGAGAATGGAAATGCAATTTCGAATGGCACCACAAATGGAGTCACGTATCTCATTGATTCCTCAACTGGTCAACTCACTGTGACTGGCTTACCAGAGCGAGTGAATCCTTATGAATTCAGTCTGTATATTTCTGGAGATAATCTATGTTCGAATGATCCCATAGTCTCAGAAGTTGCCATTCGCCCTAGTCCAGCGATAGATCGAGCAGACTTGATTGATGTTTCTTGTTTTTCTGGAAATGATGGCCAGATCACCTTGGTTCCAGTGGATGCAGTGGCGGCCGCCGAATATGAGTACAGCATAGACGGTGGAGCGACGTATCAATCCTCAGCTAGTTTTGGAGGCTTGACTGCGGGTACATATAATTTTACGATTCGCAATACGGTGACAGGATGTATTTCTACTTTGGATAATGTAGATGTAAATGAGCCGAGTGAATTGACTTTATCATTCATTCAAGTGATCCAACCTGCCTGCGGTGTGGACAACGGTCTATTAGAAATAGATTTCGGAGGTGGCACACCAATTTATACCTTGGAAATGTTTGTGGATGGTAGTTCTACTCCTGCCTTCAGCGATACAGATGCAACGGCTCCAATCACCATCCAAGATTTGGCTCCTGGAGATTACGAAATCCGAATAACGGATGCCAATTCTTGTGTAATATCGATTACTGAAACCTTGATTGATGATGCTGGCATTGCTATTACAGTCGACCCAATGACCAGTGAAATTTGCGAGGGCCAAATTACAAGCCTAACCCCTATAATCAGCACAACCGGAAATCCTAATTTGACTTGGCACAAAGACGCTGCGGCCACAGATGCTATAGTTTCTAGTCCCACTCCAGATTCAGATGGGATCATTTACACGATTGATCCGACTACTTTGGAGCTTACTTTGGAAGGCTTACCCTCAGGTAATTTCACGTATTATTTGGTTGCCGAAGGTCCGGGATATTGCCCAAACCCTCCTTTTGAAGGGACTGTAACAGTTTTTGATGCTTTGGATGCAAGCGCTACCACAACAAACGAAATCTGCTTCCAAGCCGCGGATGGTACTTTAACCATTAATGCTACTGGAGCTGATGGAAATTATGAATATAGTCTAGATGGAGGAGCTTTTGTCAGCAGTAATCAATTTACTGGATTGGCGCCAGGTGACTATACGATAGATGTAAGAAGTGGAAATGGTTGTAGCTTCTCGTTTGTCCAAACCATCGAGGGGCCTTCAGCCGCAATTGCCGCAACAGCAGATGTATTAAGAAGTTCTTGCTCTGAAGCGAATGGAAGCATAGAAAACCTCACTATAACCGGAGGCTGGGGTGGATATTCGATTGAGTGGCGTCGAGGGTCTAGTACCGGAACAATCGTTACCGGAGATTTGACTGGAGCTTTGAATTTGCTCCCAGATACCTATTTCGCAATTATTACTGATTCGGAAGGCTGCGAGGCTGTTTTTGACTTCCTAGTGGAAGAGCAGCCACTACCAAATTTTGAGGTGACACAATTTGAAACTTGCGAAGGAAATGATGTCGTACTGACTCCTGTCAATACTGTTTCCGGTAGCTCACCAACGGATATTTTCTGGTATAAAGATGCTGCACTGACTATGCCAATTCAGGCGGGTGTAGATCCTGCTGATCCTGCAATTAGTTACTCGATTTCCGGATCAGGTGAATTGACCATTTCTGGTCTTCCTGGGTCAGTGACTCCTTATACTTACTACTTAAATGTCGTTTGTGGAGATCAAATTGTTGAGGGAATAGCTCAAGTTAATCCTTTACCCACTCCGGTATTTGAAGTAACCGACGCACTTTGCTTCGGCGAGTCGAATGGTACTATTGTTTTGGATCCTAGCAGTTTGGGAGAATATGGTAGCACAAACTATTCATTCACAATTTTAGAAACAGGTGAAACCAATACTTCCGGTGAGTTTTTGTCGCTGGCCGCAGGAACCTATGAGATGCAAATTGTGAACACGAACACTAATTGCGAAGCTTCTCAATCCTTTACGATTACCGAGCCAGATGTTTTGGCTATTTCAAATACTCAGTTCGAATCTCCAATTTGCGAACCAAATAATGGATCCATTTATTGGGAAATAGAAGGGGGGACCACGCCTTATTCTTACACTTTGGAGGAGAATGGGACTGTAGTGACAGGAGTAACCGTAGTTTCCTCCGGAAATGGGTTTACAATTACTGGGCTTACTGGTGGTGATTACACGCTTACTGCTACGGACGCAAATGGTTGTCAAGTAACCACTGATTATTCTCTAATCAATCAGGTATCTCCTGAGTTTACTGTGCAAGGCGCTGAAATCTGTGAGGGTGAAGTAGCGATCTTGACTCCAGAAATTATAGAATTGGGAGTTCCAATTTCTATTCCACAGTTTACTTGGTATCTGGATGCTCAAGGAAATAATTCCATTTCGGATGGTGACTCAGACCCAAACCTTTCCGGTGTTTCATATTCAGTTAGCTCAACTGGAGAAATAAGTATAAGTGGCTTGCCAACTTCTGGTACAGCATATACATATTATTTGGGAGTAACAGGGCCAAATACCTGCGACCAGTCATTAATTCCAGTAGAGGTCAGAGTGAATCCTATACCTTCGGTAGTATTTGAAACGGACCCTGAGATTTGCTTTGGAGCAGCTGATGGAAAAATCCGTGTTCAGAGTGGAGGTAACTCTGATTATCTGTATGAGGTCGTTGGGGTAAATACTTTTGATGAATCTTCTTTAGCAGCATTTGATTTTGCCCCAGGCACTTATCAAATAGAGGTGACCAATAGCACAACAGGATGTTTGGATACTTTTGAAGTGATGGTAGATGGGCCTGCTCAAGCACTGGCTATAAATCCTTTACAATCTATCGATCCAGGTTGTGGTGCGGATATAGGCGTTATTACTACCACGGTAACTGGAGGCTGGGCACCTTATCAAATCAATGTGTACCGAGATGGATCTCAAGTCCAATCTTTTGTAAGCACTACAAATAGTATCCGTGTCGAAAATTTGGCGCCAGGAGATTATTACCTAGAGGTAATTGATGCTGAGGGTTGTTCTATTGATTCGGATACAGTCACCTTAGTATATGGGCCATCTCAGGTATTAGTCGATGACATAGAAATATGTGAGGGTGAAAGCGCCGTTTTAACTCCACAAGTAAACCCTGCTGCTAGTGGAGTGGCATATGAGTGGTATTACGATGCGGGACTTGTTAACCCACTTGTTTCAAGTCCAAGCCCGGATGTAAATGGCCACATCATAACTATTGCTAATAATGGAGTGCTGACCATAGATGGCCTTGACGCAAATGATTCTCCAGTAAGTTATTATGTAATCGCTGTTGGTACGGATGTTTGTCCAGGATTTGTGGCAAATCCTTCCATAGGTGTTTTTGATGAACCGACCTTAACCTTCGTAGCAGAAGACGAACAATGCTTCGGAGAGCAAGGAAGAATCACTTTAACGGGAGCAGGGGGAAGTGGTACCTATGAATATTCGTTAGATGGGGTGAATTTCCAGTCAAGTAATGTATTTGATGTCATACCCGGTACTTATTCCGCTTGGGTGAGTAGTGGTGGTTGTGCATCATTTGTAGATGGAATTGTGGTAGATGGGCCAGGGGCACCAATCAATGTCACTTCAATAAATTCCTCCAACCCAGTTTGTAACACCGATAGCGGCTCGATTTCTTTCGATGTATCCGGAGGATATGGCGGATTTGACGTTCTTGTTTTCAGGAATGGACAAAGCTTCACAACGGTTCAACCAAGTAATGGAACTATAGAACTCATAGATCTAGGCCCAGGAGATTATTCTTTTGAAATCAGAGATAGTGGAGGCTGTATTTTCCAAGTTGCTAGTCCGGTAGTTTTGGTGGAGGAGTTGACTCCGTTGACGACGACTGATGATGAGATCTGTGAGGGTGAGACTGCGACCATTACCGCAAGTACTAGTCAGACGGGTATCACACCGACCTTCACTTGGTATTTTGATGCGGCGGGTACTCAGCCTGTTCCAAATGGTGCCCAGAATGGCGTTACCTATCAGGTGGGGACAGATGGAAGTCTTACTGTAGATGGACTTTTAGATGACGCCTCTCCTTATACATATTACGTCGGGGTTGGTGGAGCAGGTGTATGTCCACCGCCACTGGTCCCAGCTAGAATCACTGTTGCAGGGATTCCAAATTTAAGAGTTTCCAACCCATCAATTGTATGTGACCCTGCGGGCACAGTTGATTTGACCGAGTTTATTGAGGGGTATAATCCAAATGTTTATGACTACCTCATTGAAAGTCCTGCTGGAACGATTCTCAGATTAGATGAAATCCAAGATGTGGACCAGACCGGTGATTATCGTGTTCAAAGTAGCTTGAAAGACGCAGGATGTTGGTCTCCGGTGCAGCGGATTCAAGTGATTATTTCCGATGCACAGCTCATTCCTGAGTTTAATTATGAAATTGATTTAGGAGGTGGCAATATTATTGTGAATGGAGAAATACAGATTCTTGAGCCTGTCCTATTTGAAGATATCTCCCAAGGGAAGGTCATTATATGGAATTGGGATTTTGGGGATGGAGGAAGTAGCTCAGCTCAGAACCCAACCCATGAATATGATAGAAAAGGAACTTATACGGTGACGTTGACGACAATAGATGAGTTTGGATGTGTGGCTGAATACCAGCGAGTGGTAGAGGTGTTTGATGATTATATGATCATGGTCCCCAATGCATTTACTCCTAATGGTGTCAAAAATCAATATTTTAAGCCACAATTCCGCGGGGTAGCTTCTATGGAGTTTTACGTCTTCAACACTTGGGGAGAGCTGATTTATGAAGCTACTACCCTAGAGGATTTGGGATGGGATGGTTCACTGAATGGGAAGCCAGCTATGAATGGCAACTATGTTTACCGAGCAATATTTATGACTCGCTCAGGAGAGCGCGTAGAGAAATCAGGAGTATTTGTATTGATTAGATGATAAAAAGGCTATTCATAACTTTTCTGTTTAGTATTTCGATTTTGGGCTTCGCCAAAGCCCAAGATGTGCAATACTCTCAGTTTTATGCAGCGCCAATTTATTTAAATCCAGCTCTTACGGGTGCAAGTGAGCTCACTCGTATTGGGGTTAATTACCGAAACCAATGGCCAGGACTCGATCAAAACTTCAATTCCTACTCAGCTTACATCGATCACTATATTTTTGATTATAATTCTGGGATTGGACTCATTTTTAATGGAAGTCAGGAAAGTATGGCGAATCTTTCTACCAATGAAATTGGCCTTTCGTATGCGTATCGATTGAGATTAGGTGAGGATAGTTATTTCAGACTGGGTGCTCAAGCGAGTTATATGCAGCGGGATGCTTTTTTCTCTGATTTGGTCTTTGGTTCGCAGATTGATATAGTAAATGGTACCGTGGGCGGAATTACGGATGAGCTTAACGGTATTCCGATTGATTCCCGTTATAGTTTCATGGATTACAGTTTTGGAGGAATGTACTATTCCGAAAAAATCTGGCTTGGTGCCTCTGCGCATCATGTGACCGAACCCAACATTTCTTTCGTAGACGATCAGACCAGTAAGCTTCCGATGAAACTTTCACTTCAAGGAGGTATTAAGTTTGATTTGGTGGGAGGTACCAGAAATTATTTTACCCACATGTACTCTGAGCGGTCGATTTCTTTTGCATTTAATTACAAGCAACAGGATCCATTTAGTCAACTGGATATTGGAGCGCAGTTGTTTCTCGAACCTCTCGTTTTGGGATTATGGTATAGAGGTCTTCCTACAAAGAATGGACTCCCAAACAACGAGGCAATTATAGGTCTTGTAGGGGTGGCTTTAGAAAGTGGTTTAGATATTGGATACTCTTATGATGTAACAGCCTCTAAGCTTGGCTTGAAAAACAGTGGAGGAGCCCATGAAATCTCTTTGAGATACACTTTTTTGTGGGGAGATCCTAAATCTCGAAATCAACGATCAAGAACCATTCCCTGCTTTAGATATTGATTTTGAGCCTAATAACGTGAGCTGACCAAAAAAATTTTACTTTTTATTAAAAAAACTTTAAGGGCCAATTTTTGGCCCTTTTTTCATTTCATCACTAAAAAAAAGCTGATTCAAAACTATTTTTTGATTATTGAACTAATCTAAGAAAAATTACACTTTTCTAATATTTTGAGTTGGCTGACAGTAGCAATCGAAAACCTTGCAAAAGAGAATTTTTATCTATTTATTTTCAAAATACTAGTGATTCTAAGAATATCATTTTGTTGTATGTGACTTACAAAAAATAATATTCTAAATAACGAAATACACTTTATAAGATTTTAACTGCAAAATAGGTGTTCTAAAAACGCACTATAAACCAGTAACAAGATTATATGGAAAAATCTTTACTGTTAAAGAGAATTTGGGTACTAATTCTGCTGTCATCTTGGATAGGTCAGCAGTCTATTGCCCAAGATTCAGCTGCCGCTAGACTTTTCGGTGGAGAGACAGTATCACCCATTTCCGTAGCAGTATCAGGAAAATTAGCCCTTTGCTCGCATAGCGAGAAGGGCTCCATTATTTTAGATGTGACAGGGGGTAAAGCTCCGTACACATTCAAGTGGAATACCAACGAAACCACTCAAAACCGTTCCAATCTTTTTGCCGGCACTTATACAGTAAATATTACTGACGCCGATGGAGTAGTTCACGTAGAGCGGATTGTTGTTCAACCTCCCTATCCACTTATTCTAAACCCTCTGGAGAAGCGTGATGCTTCTTGTGGTTCAGGTGCGGATGGCTATGCGAAAATTGGGGTGAAAGTGGGGCGTGGTGAGCCCTATCGGATTAGCTGGAGCCATGGTTTGGAAGATCAGTGGGAAGCATCAAATCTAAAGCCAGGAAGCTATACAGTCACTGTGACTGATATGTTCAATTGTGATGTCTCTATTTCATTTGAAATTGAGTCCGAAACGGAAGGAATGAGCCTTTCGGAAAGTATTAAGCAACCGGATTGCTCATCTGCTGGGTCTGGAGAAATCAACTTAAATGTAACCGGTGGAAGTGCTCCTTATCTATACAGCTGGAGTCATGGTCCAAGTACAGCTAATGTATCTGGCTTGGCACCTGGAGATTACTCGGTAATGATTACGGATAAAACAGGTTGCTCTATTCAAGCAAATTATAGCCTCCAGGCACCATCGGCTATCGAAGTTTCTGCATCAGTTGATGACCCAACTTGTGGCGATCAAAACGATGGAAGCATTAGCCTAGACATTCAAGGAGGTCAGGCTCCGTATACAGTTTCTTGGTCTACAGGACAAAGTGGATCTTCTCTGTCAAATTTGGGAGCAGGTACCTACCAAGCCAGTATCACAGATGCGCAAGGCTGTACTGTACAGCAAACAGTTTCCTTAAACCAGTCTTCTGGAATAGACCTTCGGATTCAAGAAATCCAGCCTGTCTCATGTTTTGGCGGGAATGATGGAACTGCTAGTATAGAAATCGAAGGAGATAAGAAGGGATTGAATATTCTTTGGTCTGATGGGGTAGAGGATGTTTTGAAACGTACAGACTTGGCTCCTGGTACATACACTGTAACTGCTACCAACCATTCTGGGTGCGAAATGACACAAAGTCTGACCGTCGAATCGCCAAATGAATTGACAGCTAGAATAGAATCCGCATTAGATGTTGACTGCGCTGTGGGATCCATTCAGGGAGTTGCTTGGGTAAGCATCCAAGGAGGCACGGAGCCTTACACTATTGCTTGGGGACAAAGTGGCGCATCAAATCGTGAAATAAATTTCTCCCAAACTACCACACTTCAAGTGACGATCACGGACGCCAAAGGCTGTGTTGTCTCAGCAGAATCTAAGGTGGACTTTCCTTCTAATACGACCTCGGGAGGAAGATTAGATTTCAACTTTCGAAAGTTGGCCATCACAAGTGAGCCGGAGGTACAGGTTGATGAGGAGATCATTTTTGAAAGTGAAATTTCAGAAGAGTTCATCGCTTGGGAATGGTCATTTGGGGATGGCAACCAGTCAGTAGACAAGGACCCTATTCACATATTTGAGAAGGCTGGTATATACGAAGTGACCCTGACCGGATATGATATTTATGGTTGCTCTAGTGTGGAAATCAACACTGTTCAAGTGAATATTCCGCAAGAAATGGTGGTGATTCCAAATGCCTTTACCCCGAATGGAGATGGCTTGAACGATACCTTCATGCCAAAGCTCAAGTCTGTGACTGACTTTAGCATGCAGATATTCAATACTTGGGGAGAGCGTATGTTCACCACCACTCAAAAAGAAGACAAAGGCTGGGACGGGATCTATAATGGTCAACTTCTTCCAGCCGGAAATTATCTATACAATATTACTTACAGCACCCCAGAGGGGGAAATTATCCATCGAACCGGTGGAGTCACCTTAATCAGATAAAGATGAAAAAATTCTTTACCCTTGTCACCCTGCTTTTATTCTTTGGCCTTTTGGCCAAAGCACAAGACGTGCAGTACTCTCAATTCTACGCTGCTCCCTTGTACCTGAATCCAGCTATGACTGGTGCCAGTGAAATGACCCGAATAGGAGTCAATTATCGAAACCAATGGCCAGGATTAGACCAGTCATTTACTTCCTACTCTGCCTACGTGGATCATTACATTTTCGGAGCAAACTCCGGAATTGGTTTGATTTTCAACAAGTCAGATCAAAGCATGGCTAACCTGAGCACATCTGAAATCGGGGCAACCTACGCATATAGATTACGACTCGGATTTAGATCTTTCCTTCGAGTGGGAGCACAAGTGAGCTATATGGATCGCGATGCCTATTTCGGAGACATGATCTTCGGAAGTCAGATTGATGACCAGACAGGAGCTATTGGTGATTTCAGTGGGGAAAATCTTGGTGAAGATATGCGTCATCAGTTTATGGATTATAGCTTCGGAATGATGTTTCACAATGAAAATGTTTGGTTTGGGGTTTCAGGACACCATTTGACTCAGCCCAATATTTCATTTATAGATGGGGAGTTTAGTCAGTTGCCAATGAAACTTTCTGCGCATGGCGGGGTAAGATTCGACCTTTCTGGGGGGGCAGAGACGAATTTTCTCAACAATCGACAAGGAACCCGTGAAATGACTTTGGCTTTCAATTACAAAAATCAAGGTTCTTTTTCTCAGCTCGATTTGGGTACCCAAGTGAATATCCAGCCTTTGGTTTTGGGAGTTTGGTATCGAGGTATTCCAGTGGCCAAAGAAGGACAGCCCAACCATGAATCCATTGTAGCCTTGGTAGGAATTTCACTAGGAGGTGGAATAGATGTGGGTTATAGTCATGATTTTACTCTTTCAAGCTTAGGAAATGCAAATACTGGAGGAGCACATGAAATTAGTCTGCGCTATAGTTTCCTAGCAAGTTCTGCAAAGGGTAGAGGGAGAAAATCTTCCATGCCCTGCTTTAAATATTGATTTTTTTAAACTTTCACCCCTAATGGGGCTTTATGTAGATAAAGCCCCATTTTTTATGCCCAAAACCTTACGCTTGATCCTAGGGGATCAACTGAACAGTAAACACTCTTGGTTTGATGAATCAAATTTAGATGTCACCTATCTATTGCTTGAGATGAGGCAAGAGACGGAATATGTGGCCCATCATATACAGAAAGTAATTGGGTTTTTTCTAGCCATGCGAAATTTCGCCTCGCAATTGGAATCAGACGGGCATCAAGTCTGCTATTTTTCCCTCGATGATCCAGAAAATGAGCAAGATCTCGAAAAGATGATTGTAAAGCTGGTATCTGAGAGGGGTTATGATCAGTTTGAATATCAGCTCCCGGATGAATATAGGCTAGATCAACAACTGAAAGATATTTGTGCTAAGCTTAGTGTTCCGAGCAGATCCGTGGATACTGAGCATTTTTTGACCGAACGGGGATTTCTGAAGGACTTTTTCTCGGGAAAGAAAACTTATCTCATGGAGACCTTTTACCGACAAATGAGGAAGGATTTCGACATCCTGATGGAAGGCAGTGAACCTGTGGAGGGCAAATGGAATTTTGATGCTGAAAATCGCTCAGCCTTGAAGGATAAGCGTCTTTTGCGCAAGCCAAAACTCCATCCGAAATCCGTAAAAGAGTTGTTGGAAATGATCGAGAAGGCAGGAGTGAAAACGATTGGAACAATCGATTCGGAGTCCTTTCACTGGCCTACAAGCAGAGCCGAATCTCTCGAAGTTTTGGACCATTTCTGTGAAAACTTATTGGTCCACTTTGGAGATTATCAGGATGCTCTGACGACTTGGGACCCTTTTCTTTTTCATTCCAGACTTAGCTTTGCGATGAATTCAAAGATGCTTTCTCCTCTGGAGGTAGTGAAGAAAGTGGAGGCTTACTGGAAAGAAAATCAATCTGAAATTAGTATTTCCCAAGTGGAAGGGTTCATACGGCAGATCATCGGCTGGAGGGAATATATGCGTGGGATTTATTGGGCTAAAATGCCGGATTTTGCCGAGATGAATTTCTTTGGCCACGACCGAAAGTTACCAGAATGGTTTTGGACGGGGAAGACTAAGATGAAATGCCTGAGTCATTCCATCACTCAGTCTCTTGAGCAAGCCTATGCTCATCACATCCAGCGGCTGATGGTGACGGGAAATTTTATGTTACTGGCAGGGATAGACCCAGATGAAATCGATCAGTGGTATCTGGGCATTTACATCGATGCTATCGAATGGGTGGAAATCACCAATACCCGAGGCATGAGCCAGTTTGCGGATGGTGGAATAGTGGGAACCAAGCCTTATGTCTCCTCCGCGAACTACATCAAAAAGCAGGGTAATTACTGCAGTCACTGCGCCTATGATCCGGGGAAAAAAACAGGTGAAGGAGCCTGCCCTTTCAACAGTTTGTACTGGCATTTTTACGATCGAAATCGGGATAAACTCGAGAAAAATCCACGAATTGGGATGGCTTACAGAACCTTGGATAAAATGAAAAGTAAGGAAGAGATTCTAGAGCAAGCGGAGAAGTATTTAAAAGAAATTGAGAAGCTTTAAGCCAAAATACTTGCTCTATTTTGGAATTAGGGCAGCTTGAATAAGGGAAATAAGGCTTTTGTTTATTTAGTAGAGATATAATTTAAACCCTTTGAATTACTTTTTCTGCAAGGTCAGTTTATCAATGAATTGATCATTATCATCTTCCATTTCAATCTTGGTTGCGGTCATCGATAACACATACCAATCATCGCTGATTTCTTCCAGAATTTCATTTTGGGTAAAGGTGATCCAGAATTCTAGCTTTCCATCATCTCGGAGCGTTTTCCAAGTTCCTTCTTCCATCAATTGACCGCCATTGAATGCTTCAATTTTTCCCGCCGGCAGGAAGTTAAAAGTGATTCCGCTGTAGTCTGATGTTTCATCTTTTCCATCTTCAATAAAGAGAGAAATCCGCCATACAGAATTTTCAACCGTGTTTACTAATTCTTCTTCACTAGCATTCAATATGGGATCCTTGTCTTCATCATCGCATGAAAACAGTAAAAAGGTCAGGACAAAGGCATATATAAGGTTTTTCATAAGTCTTAATGTTTAAAAAAATAACGAAAGCTTAATTATAATGTTGTTTAGCTTTTTGGACAAAAATCAAACAAGATTTTGATTGTGGGGGAAATAGTCAGTGGAATTCTGATGTCTAAATAAATCCGATTTAGTAATCTAAGTTTCTTCGATTAGAAATTTGATGTTGTCGAAATTATTCGACTGCACCTATAGCTAATTTTGTTTCCCTTAGATACGAAGAGTCTATAATCCTGACCTGTCCTGATTAGGTGATTTTCATCTCTATAAAAACTCAATACTCTCGACTTCTATGGTACATGCCTGATTTTCGACGATTATTGACGTGACAAGAAATAGTTCTTCTATTTGGGTTGGAGCAAAGCTAGACAGCGGAATGTCATAGATATTCCATTGGTTGGTTAAGGTGAGCGGAACTTTGGTCTCACTTCCATCTGTAGGATTTGATTTGTCTTTTATGCTAATGGCTATTTTTTCCCCACCAAGGACACCTTTTAGTTTCAGACGAAGTGTCTTGAATTTTGAATAATCTTTCACACGATTAGGGTCCACTACACCATTTCCTACATACCAATACGCTACCGCCCAAGGCTGTTCGATAAATTGCACAATGGTATGGGTGCCCAAGTATTGCATATTCACGCCCTGATCATTGTATGCACTGGCTGTTGCAAATCCATAGTAGCCAGTATCAAATCCATGCCTTATCACCTTCGGATACGGTTCTTCGCTGTATTCGTCAAATACCAGAGCAAGTGTTTGATTAATCTCTTCAGTAAAATCTTTTTCGCCTGAAAGAATCATTTTTTGCAGAGCTTGCCCCCTTCGCAAGAGGTTTTCGTATTTTTCAATCAACTCATAGGGCCAAAAAAAGACCGGAATTAGGGTGGGGTGATTAATAATCTCATCCACCATTGGATAGAACTTTCCATCCAGCTCTGCGTTCCAGTCTCGAGTTCCTGTGGAAAAAAATGGGACGGAACCAGCTAAACTCGCATTGACGAAGTCGTCAAAAGAACTCTGAAGACTCTCGTTGTAATTATTCTCTAGGGTGGTTAGCTCATCTAATAAGTTATAGTAATCAAAAAGTAACTTCTCCAAATCGGTGCCTTGAAGTTGACCCAAGTAACCTGAGCTTTTCAAAGATTCGAAGCCACTCAGGTTGGGAGTCAGATAGTACTTTTTCCAAGCATCATTTATAGTTTGCGACATAAAGTCTAGGTTGTCCACACTATAAGGAAAGTCTGGTGTAATATCCTGTCCATATACTTCTTGGAGGGTTTGGGAATACTCGGGAGCAATTATTCTGGGCACAAGCGAAATTCTAGGAAATAGCTCCAGACGGGTTTCATTGATCTTTTCTGCTTTTTTCAGATCACTTTCAATGTTCTGAGCGATACTGTTTAAATAGCCCTCCAGCGCTTCTCGGTCTAGGCGCTTTTGATTGGAATTATTGATTTGGATGGCGATCAAGATGCCGATGACCACCAGAATAATCTCTCCAAAAGCATATTTAAAGTATTTGCCGATTTTGCTTTGATCCATCATTTCAAAACGAATTTTTCGAAAGAATTTAATCATTAATATCTTCTTTAAATCAGATTGAGTTTTGCTGTGCTAAAGCTTTGACTCACAAGCAATCTAACATTTAATCTCTAAAGTGGCTAAGCCGTAAAATGGTTGATCAGTTTGATAGCTCAAGCTGATTAAGCTCTTCCAATTGCGCCAGAGATCGATCCACTTCTTTGATCCCCGCCAAGGACATCAACCACTTGACAGTTTTTTGATTAGAGTTTTCTGGTCTGAATTTCACAAATATCCAAATGGCTACTGCAGTGAAGCTTAGCGTGATTACGGATTGAATAATGATTCCCGCCAAATTTGCTTGGTCAGGAAACCAAGAGCTATGCAAATGTAAGGTGCTGTAGAACGGCAGCTGGAGTCCAACATAGCCAACGCTTCGAATGAGTGAGAGCCGCAACTCGATGAGTTGAGGTTGAATTTCAGCCACTGGCCCTGAAAAGTCAATCTTCAAGCTCATGACCAAGTGCCGGATATAATCCGAAAATATTTTCAAATTGATTAGGAAAATTGCCGTAACTGACCAGAGGAAATAATTTCCGGAAAAGTTTCCACTCATTACTCCTAAGCTGACCAAAGCACCGAGGATCACTAGATACACACTTCCGAAGACAATTCCGGTAATTTTCTCAGCCTTGAGCCCACCCAAGGCTTTCTTGGCCTTTTGACTGATTTGGTCTTTTAGAAGTTTGGCATTAATGGCCATGATGGCTTCAATTTTTTGGTCTTGGGATTTCCAGAGGGTGAAAATATCCTGGTCGTTCATGTTATAGTTGGTTTAGTTTTAAGAATTCTTCTTTAATTATTTTCTTCAATCGATTCAGTTTGGTCGCTACATTTGTTTCCGATATCCCAATGATTTCTGAGATTTCACGATAGGATTTCTCTTCAAAATAGAGGAGAATTAAGGCTCGATCTATTGAGTTTAATGTGCCGATTACTTGATACAGAATTTTAAGTGATTGCTGCGAGGCACTTTCTTCCAATGGAATTTTAAAAACGATTTTTTCATCAAAATCTTGGTGGATTTCTTTACGCTTAGATTCCTTTCGCAAGTTGGAAATAGCCACGTTCAAAGCTATGCGGTAGAGCCAGGTGGAAAATTTGAACTCCGACTTATACTTTGGAAAAGACTTCCAAGCCTGAATGCTTATCTCTTGGATCAAGTCTTTAATTTCTTCTTCCTCTCTGGCATAGGAGCGGGCCACCTTGTAGAGTATACCCTTGTTCGTTTCGAGAAGAGAAATAAATTGGCTGGATAGAGTGGATTTGGTCAAAGGCATTTTGGAGGCTTTTCCTAATGATTCGCAGACTCCTTCAAAAAATCACAGGAGGATCAAATTAAATTTTAATCTTCTGATTCCCAAGTCAAAAAAGTATTTCAACCTAAAGTAGCTTCCGATCAAAAATTCCTATAAATCTTTACAAAAGGTAGACTCTACACTTGCTGTGAAATCATGATTTATTATATTTTAAACTAAATTTTTCTACTAATTCAAATATTATGATGGATTACATTTCAAAAGTTGAAAGCTTTTTAGACTTTTCATTGGAGGATTTTCCAAATGAAGATAGTCTGCCAACAGATCTGGAGTTTAACCTCAAGCATGTTGAACCTACGTTGATCTATGAGAAAGAATTGAATCCTCCAATACTTAATTTTTTCTCTCGGGTTATTGTAACGAAAAGCGAACTTCTTAAGCTTACCTCTTTAATTGCCCCGAACTTTACCATGAATGAAATGGGATCTTTGGAATTTTTGGTAAATGGCCTGGTAGAAATTTATGGATCTGATGGAAAGGGTTGGCTCTTTCTACATGATTTTGAAAAAGGAAAAATAGCAGACAAAACTTGGGAGGGTAGATACTGGGAGTTTCAAGAGGTCTATAATGAAATAGACGTTTCTGTGCACTTTGATGAATTAGGTGAGCTTAGTTTAAATTTCTACAAGAGGCATAGACCTTGGTTGGACGAGGAAGAAGAGGATGATGATTTTTAGAGCATTATTTCTTGCTCTTTCACCCAAAAAATACCTCGTGTAAAAATCTTCCTGGGAAGAAAGTAAAGCCTCCTGCTATCAGAATTGCGCTCACGTAAAGAATTATCATTTTGCGTTGATGAGATTTGATATCCCCATTTTTCACTGCCAAAAAAGCTGTGGGTACTGTCCAAATCACGATAAAACTGAGGATGTGTAAATAACCGAAATGATTTAGGAATCTTGGACCGACACCAGCTGGGATGAAAAGCGCAATCAGCGCAGTCAAAGACATCAATACCATATAAACTATTCCAATCCTGCGATGAAGTTGCCCTCCTTTTTGTGCTGCGAGAAGGTACCCTCCAAGGAAAACACAGGGAACCACCGTCAACAGATGGAAATACATGAGGGTTTCGTAGCTCATATTTTTTCTTTTACGCTAATCAATTTATGGATAAAGCCACTGAGCCAAGGAGGAAGAAATTACTACTCTCACCGGAATCTAACCCAAGATTAAATTCGCTTGGAGCTTGGAGCCATCTGCCTTCCAGTCGAAAAGTGATGAGCTGCCCTATTTTCCAATCAGTGTTTACCGACAATCCACTCGTTTGGATACCTTCATTAACATTGCTAGGAGCGATGGCCTGTAATGGATCATGATAGTATTCATATCTTATGGCCGAGGCAAATCGCTGGGAGAATTTACGTTGCAAAATAACAGAAGTACCCCACCAGTTTCGGTCAGCTTCTAGCTCTATAGTACGCTTTCCGGCATCCAAGCCAGCAATTAATCTCCATCCTTCCCCAGGAGTCCAATCCAGGTAAAAATTACTGAAATAGAGTGAGGTTCCTGCTTCTCTATTTTGATCGGTTCCCACGAAGGTACTCCAGTTTAAGGTTAGATTATTACTGGGACTGAAAGTGGCCTGTGTGCCAAAAGAAGGATTGTTTCTTCCTGGAATGGCCTGGATTCTTTGCCATCCATTGAGGTACATAAATGAAAAATACCAACGTTCACTTTTTTGCCAGCCGAGCTTCACGCCAGTCTCAAAATAGGGGCTGTTTTCAGCGATAATGGAACGGGAGAGTGTGAGGTTTTCGATGGAAACAGCACTTTCAAAACCCATATGCGAGGGTAAAACGCCTGCATCTAGCCACACAGTTTTTTCTGCATTTAAGGCATAGCCTAGGTTGGCTTCGTGAATCCAGCGAAGGGCTTTAGGCTCTGCACTATAATTATCCTGAGCATAGGTTCCTTGTTGCAAGCCAAGATTGGCCCGGAAGCGTCCGGCAACTAGGGAAGCGCGGACCAGGGCTAGATTGACGGCAAATTGGTTTTGCCGATTGTGATTGTATAGGAATGGAAACCTGCTACCTGACTCGGAGTTCTCAAAGTTTTGCCCATAATAAAGGTCCACAAATCCAGAAATTTCTATCCGAACAGAATCCTTGCTCTGTGCGCTTGCATAATTGGATAACCCATAAAAGATCATCATAATTAAAATTGAATTCTGGGAGATGGTGCGTTGTGATTTCATGATGGATTTTTGGAGGGGCCTAGCTCAGGAGGTAAAGATTTTTTCTTCACAAGAAGACCAATAAGCCAAACGAATGCGGCAACAGTCAATACCAGGGCAAAACTCTGCCAATTACTTTCAAAGCTAAGGGCCAAATCGCCAGTATAGGCATAAAACAAACAAGTGGGAATCAGACCTAAAACTCCGTATGTGAGGGTTTTCCACATAGGGTAACCCAAACTTCCGCATACTATTGTCATAGTCTCGGCTAATACGGGGATAGGTCTACTTACAATTATGGCCAGATTTCCCCATTTTTTTAGAAAATGCTGACCCTGCTGCAAGCCTTCTTCTCCCAACAACTTTCTTGTCCATCGATCGCTTGCTTTACCAAGAAGCCATCCGATTAATATGGAAAGAGTTGCTCCTAAAAGAGAAAGTGCTGCTCCTAAAATTACGCCGAAGAGAGCGCCATTGGTGATCATGATCAGGCTGGATGGTACTGGAAGCAGTACATCTGCAGCAAGTAAAATCACTCCTAAACTAAGAGCAAGAGGTCTGGATAAATCTTGGATACTATCGTCATCTCCTAAATAAGGAAGATCCAGAGCCATGGCCAGTCCAAAAAAAACTAGGATCATGCTTGCCATAAGAAAAATTAGCAGCCAAAATCTTTTCATGACTCAGGAGTTTTAGGTTCGGGCTGGAGTAGGACCCTTGTTTTGGGTAGGGATTCTGGATAATTTTTTTGGATGAATTTGATCATTTCTTCCCGAACAAATACTCGCAGATCCCAGGCAGTTGGAGAGTTTTTGGCAGAGACTAGAATTCGGGTTTCCACATTATGTTCTTTGGCTTCCGTTACTTGAAGAACCTTCACTTTTTTATCCCATAAGTCTGTTCTCTTCAAAATTTTATCCAACTCCTCGCGCATGGCATCAAAGGAAATAGTGTAATCGGTGTACAAAAAAACCGTGCCTGTGATATCTGCTGAGCTTCGAGTCCAGTTTTGAAAGGGTTTTTCCAAGAAATAAGTGGAAGGAAGAACCAGTCGTCGTTGGTCCCAAATTCTCACAACTACATAATTTAGGTTAATCTCCTCAATCCAGCCCCACTCTCCCTCTACTACCACAGCGTCATCCAATCTAAAGGGCTGAGTAATGGCGATTTGGATACCTGCGATGAGCGTTCCAATGGCCTTTTGAGCAGAGAAACCAATGATAATTCCTGCCACTCCGGCAGAGGCAAAAAGCCCAACTCCGAATTGCCGGATGGGTTCGAAGGAGACCAAAATCAAACCTACGCCGATCAAGATGACCACAAAATTGGCCACTTTGTGGAGGATGTTTATTTGGGTGTACACCTTTCTGGCTCTGAGATTATCCTCTCGATTGATATCATATTGTTTCAGAAAAATACCCTTTAGAATTCTGATCAGAACAAAGGCCGACCAAGTGAGACCTATGATAATCAAAACCGTATTCAAATGAGGAAGATAACTGAAGACACCCTGCCAATCCTTAGACTGATCACCCAAATAAATTTTCAGGCAAATAAGCGCCAAAGTGACGGTGAGGGGGAGAACTAGGCGTAAATATTTATTCATAATTCTAAGTCTTAAAAAGAGCAGTTTTCTTAAAAACTCGAGGGCTGTTTTGGTTTTCTCCTTCTTAATATAAGGATTCTAAAAAAATCCTGAGCTCCTTTAAGTTTGGTCTATTGCCAAGTAAATAGTCACATTCGAGTCGGGGCCTTTATTGCTTTCCTCCCCATAGACCTCAAAGTCAGCCGTGTATTTTCTTTTTAGAGAGTCCTCTCTCGCCCAGATATCTACCCAAGCTTTGGGAATACTTTGACTAGGCTCACCCTTTACAGAAATAGCTAAATATGATCCTCCAGAAATTTCAAGCTTCTCAAGACCATTAGGGATCTTTTCATTTGTGTCCACTTTTAGCCCTATGAACCCCGTATAAGCTCCACGATAATCTGACTCATATGCTGTGTACACTGCGATCACCTCTTCGGAGAGCGGATTTTCTATCAAGCTAGGGATGGACTTTTGGTAAAAATCTTGCCACAATTTTCCTAAATCCTCAGCTGCTTGGTTTTTAGCATTGGAGGTACGAATGGATATCCCAGCGAGGCAAAAGGGGGAGATAGTGACTTTACGTTCCATAGGATTTGACTTTCCTGAAGATAAAAAAATCGAGAGAGTAAAGAAGGATTATTCTTCTCACTTTGTTTTTTCCACTGATTGAAAGATCTAAATTCGAAAAAGTCCCAAGTAGCCATTAACTTAGCTCAATGACAAAAAATCACCTTTCTATCGTTTTCTTCAGCTGTTTCTTGGCTTTTCTTTCTTTTTCATGTGAAAAAAAGGAAGAAACTAATGAGTCTTCGAAACCAACTCAATCCTATCAAAAAGTCAGCATTGACGAAATTGAGCAAGGGATCAAGGCTTTTATTGCTGAAAAGCAGGCTGAAAATGAAGGGTTTTTTCCTGTGAAGGACGAAAATCACGATCTGAAAATGAAGCTGGTGAGGGTTCATACTGAGTACCTTTCCAATCTAGGGCCTACTAGTCATTTTGCCTGCGTGGATTTGGTGGATGAAAGCGGAGATGTATATGATGTGGATTTCTTTATGGAGGGAGAGCCGGGATCCATGGGAGTGACGTCCACCACGGTTCACAAATTGAACGGGAAGCCATTTTACTCATGGAAGCAAAATAAGGAAGACAAAACTTGGTATAGACTTCCCTTAGAGGAATCCAATAATAGCCTCCTTGGGGTGGTTGAAGGTAGAGATGAATTTGAATTTTACTATACCGCCCAGTTGCCGCAACTCGAGGGCCCTGCGAAAATGTGGATTCCTATTGCTGAGTCGGATCCTTTTCAGGAAATAGTGCTAGTTAGCAAAGAAGTACCGACCGGGACCAAGGAAATCAAAGACGGGAATTACGGAAACACTTTGTTGTTTTTTGAGCTAGGCCCAGAAAATTCTGGGGAAGAAATCTCCCTAACCTATCGCGTAAAGAGAAAGGAAAAAGGTCCTTATGAGGCAGCAATGCCAGACCCCAAACTGTATTTGGCCTCAACCAAACTGATGCCTACCGGCGGTCGATTTGAAGAAATTGCAAAGGAGGAAATCGGCGATAAAATAAACGATTCGCATCTGGTCCAAGCTCGGGTGCTCTACGATTACATCATTGACAATATGAAATATGCCAAAGTTGGAGATTACGGCAAAGGAGATTCTAATTATGCTTGTGATTCAAAAACCGGTAATTGTACTGAGTTTCACTCTTTCTTTATTTCCTTGGCTAGATCAGTGGGGATTCCTGCACGCTTTGCGATCGGGGCAAGTATTCCCTCAGATCGAAATGAGGGAGGAATTGATGGCTATCATTGCTGGGCAGAATTCTACGCAGATGGAAAATGGTGGCCTGTGGATATCAGCGAGGGGAATAAGTACACAGCCCTTGCAACCTATTATTTTGGCAGACATCCAGCGAATCGAATTGAGCTAAGTAGAGGTCGAGACCTGGTACTCAACCCTGGGCCAGAAGCAGGAGCGATTAATTTTCTTGCCTATCCTTATTTGGAAATCGATGGAAAGGAAGTAAAGGTTAATTCCAAATTCTCATTCCGAAGAGGTGAGTCAGAATCATAAAAAAAAGGAGGCTTAAGCCTCCTTTTACTGTTTTCATGATTAGCTATCCGTTGTTTCGGTGCTGTCTCCCTCTGCTGGATGTTCACCCTCGGGATGCTCACCGCCTTCAGGATGTTCACCTCCCTCAGGATGCTCACCACCTTCTGATTGTTCAGTTTGGTCAGCATTGTTGGTTCCTTCTTTCTTTCCTCCACATGAGGTAAAGGCTAGTGAACTCACGAAAAGCATCACTAGGGTCAGGCTTAAAATTGATTTTAAAATTTTCATTATGTAGGGTTGATGTTTGTTACGAAGTTAGATTTTTAAAGTGAAAGTAAAAAAAAATCAAACTATGAGTAATTGATTTTCAAGCTAAAGCATTTCGTATGAATCTCGAATCCATGAAATCAGCTTTGGGGAAAGTTCTTCCAAAGTGAAAATTCTCAGATGGTTTTCAAATTTCTTTGAGACCTGCCTAGATTTAAAAAAAGGAGGGCATGACTGCACCTCCTTAGAATAAAACTGAAGATCCAAGAACTTGCTCATGGGTCTGATTACAAGAAAGGTTTGATTGTGAACAAACATAATCGCTTTTTTGGTATTGCTTACGATCACGTTATCCCAGTCGATCACCTCTGCAAGGATCTTGTCAAAGATAAACTCTAGTTCCTTTGGCTTTCCTGCAAAAAGCGAATCCAAGTCCGCCTTGATGCACATATGCCATTGATTTTCTCGCTTCAGATCTCGCTCACAAATAGGACAGGTCCACATGGCTCACTCACTTGGATTAATTTCCAATCCACTCTGCTACAAAGAGATTCGTGTCTCTTGTGCCGCCATTGTTTCTATTCGAAGCAAAAACTAGGTATTTACCGTCATTTGAGAAAACAGGGAAGGCGTCGAACGTGCCGTCATTAGTGATTTTGGTCAATCCAGTGCCATCCAGATTGATCATAAATAGATTGAATGGAAATCCACGCTCTGTCTGGTGATTAGAAGCGAAGATGATTTTTTCACCGGATGGATGAAAGAAAGGCGCCCAGTTGGCCTTACCCAAGTCAGTCAATTTTCTTACATCAGTCCCATCAGCATTTGCTACATAGAGTTCCATGCTGGTCGGCATGACTAGCCCTTCGGCCAAAAGATCTTTGTATTCCTTGATTTCCTCATCTGTCTGCGGTCTAGACGCTCTCCAGATTAGTTTGCTTCCGTCTGGTGAGAAGAATGCTCCACCATCATATCCTAGCTCTGAAGTGACTTGTCGTACATCTGTTCCATCCAGATTCATTGTGAAAAGCTCCAAATCACCAGTTCTCATGGAGGTAAATACCATTCGATCTCCTTTTGGCGAAACAGTAGCTTCAGCATCATATCCTGGTTCGAATGTGAGCTGAGCAAGCTGGTTTCCCTCTAAATCAGCCGTGAAAATGTCGAAGGAATCATAGATAGGCCAAACGTATTTACCATCAGTTCTAGCTTCTGGAGTAGGTGGACAATTTTCTCCACCTAGATGTGTAGAAGCATAGACGATGGTGTTGTCTGGTAGGAAATAAGAGCAAGTGGTTCTTCCCAAACCAGTACTCAGTAGCTGTGGCTTGTTATTTTTTAGATCGTCGGTCTTCCAATTGGTGTAGAAAATCTGATCGCATTCGTTGCCCCAGCCGGCATAGTCTGACTGGAAGACGAGCATTTGGTCATCAAATGACCAGTAGGCCTCGGCATTATTGCCACCAAAGGTCAACTGCTTAATGTTCTTCAGGTATTTCATCTCCTCTGGCTGTAGCAAAAGAGAATCTGAAGCAGAGTGTGCTTCAGTATTGATTTCATTGGTGGTTTCTGACTTCGGGCTGCAAGCAAATGCTGCTAAAAGAGCGATAATAATTAATGATCTCATTATTCTAATTAGAATGGTTTTAAATTGCTGGGCGAAGATACCAATTATTATCTTTGCGCTAAATATTCTAAGACAATGAAAAACCAGAAGAACTACTACTATATACTTGCGAGTGCATTGTTTTTTACTTTTAGCTGTAACCAAGCTCCTACGGATGCAGAGTTGCTCGAAGGTTTGAAAACAGATGTGACCTATTTGGCTGCTGATGAACTTGCAGGCCGAGCTATTGGAACAGCCGGAGAAGAAAAAGCTGCTGAATATCTAGCCACTGAATTCAAAAAAGCGGGTCTTGATCCCAAGGGAACTGAAGGATATTTCCAACCTTTTACCGTATCGAAACCAACCAATCCCCACGAGGAAGCAGTAATTGGAACAGATGGCGAAGGAGTGACTGGAAGAAATGTGGTGGGCTTTATTGATAATAAGTCAGAAAACACGATTGTGATAGGAGCGCATTTCGATCACTTGGGTATGGGCGGACAAGGATCGCTACATCGAGGCGATTCGGCGATTCATAATGGAGCCGATGATAATGCCTCAGGAACGGCAGCTTTGTTGGCTTTGGCCAAAATTCTGAAGTTTGAAAAGCACAACTCGAATTTCCTGTTTATTGCCTTTTCCGGTGAAGAAAACGGTCTTTGGGGATCGAATTACTTTGTAAAAAACCCTACCATCGATCTGGAAACAGTCAATTACATGATTAACATGGATATGGTAGGACGACTAAATGAAGAAAAAACGCTTGCTATTAATGGAGTGGGGACGAGTCCTTCCTTCGTTCCTGCTTTGGACATGGTAAATGCAGATAGCCTAAAATTGGTGACCTCTGAGTCTGGGGTTGGGCCATCAGATCATACGTCGTTTTATTTGCAAGATCTGCCAGTACTACACCTTTTCACGGGGCAGCATGAAGATTATCACAAACCTTCTGATGACTCCGATCTCATCAATTATGATGGGCTAATGCTGGTGGTAAAATACATCGATCGATTGATTGACCAACTGGATCAGGAGCCAAAATTGGCTTTTACCAAGACCAAGGACTCTTCAGGGGACTCTCCAAGATTTACTGTTTCGCTCGGTGTTGTGCCAGATTATTTATTTGATGGTCAGGGGATGCGGATCGATGGAGTCTCGGAGGACAAACCTGCTCAAGCGGCTGGTCTTCAAAAAGGAGACATTATCGTCCAATTGGGAGACTCTACGATCGTGGATATGATGAGCTATATGCGAGCTTTGAGTGCTTTCGCCAAAGGCGATGAAGCTACGCTAGTCTATCAGCGGGATGGATCGAAAACTGAGGCGAAGGTTAAATTCTAAAAATTCGAGTCTCTTTATTGAGATGAATTATTTCAAGAGGCTTTTCGTATTTAATTTTTAAAGAAAGCCGCTGAATTCACTCAGCGGTTTTTCTTTTCTCGAGCTTTTTTAAACTCGTGCGTGACGATAAACATGGAACAGGCTATGGGGTTGAGATTTGCTTTTAAGCCTCTTCCTTCAGCAATATTGATGAGCTGCCGAGCGTAGTAACCTGCTTCTGCAGCATCCTCAAAAGCTTTGAAGCCTGTTCGTATCGGAGGATTCTCCAGATAGGAAACCTTTCCATTCATGAAATCCGCTATGCGATCACAATTGCCGATAAAAGGTCTTCCCATTCCTATCAGGTCACACTCTCCACTAGCGAGCACCTCATTGCAAAAGTCATAAGATCGAAACCCTCCCGTGATCATCAGGGGAACTGTGCTGATCTCTCTTACCTGCTTAGCAAAATCCAAAAAATAGGCCTCTCTCTTCTTCGTGCTTTCTTTTTGGGTTTTTTCGTCTTTTCCCAGGAAAAAAGCTACTTTTTCATAGGTTCCTCCCGAAACTTCGAGAAGATCAATTCCTGCATCACTGAGTTTTTTTACCACTTCCAGAGAATCTGATTCAGTGAATCCTCCTCGCTGAAAATCCGAAGAGTTTAACTTGACAGAAATGGGGAAAGTATTTCCAACTTCTTCTCGACATTCCTTGACGATTTCCAAGAGCAGTCGACTTCTATTTTCCAAGCTTCCGCCCCATTCGTCTGTTCGGCGATTGGTTAGGGGAGAGAGAAACTGACTGAGCAAATAGCCATGAGCAGCATGGATTTGAATTCCTGTAAATCCAGACGCCTTTGCGATTTTGGCGGCACGCCGAAAACCCACAATCACCTTTTCGATATCGTGATGGGTCATGGCCACTGGTTTGCCAAAGAGTAAAAGTTTATTCAGTTGGACTTGCGATGGTGCTTTAGGATTGGGATTCACAAAGCGGTTGGTTTGCCTTCCTGAGTGTGAAATCTGGGCCCAAAGGTGATTTCCATTCACGGTTCCGGCTGCCGTCCATGCCTTTAATTTGGGGATCATGGCTTCGTCACCGAAGAACACATTTCCGGCAGACTCCATGTGATCCTTATCTATCATCACATTTCCTGTGATCAGTAGACCCGAACCCGTTTCCGACCAGATCCGGTAGAGATGCTCATGTGCAGGAATAGGTTCGTATGCTGCATTGCTCATGCGCTCTGTCATAGGAGCTTTCGCTAAGCGGTTGGTGAGGACCGCTCCGCAGGGTAAGGTAATGGATGAATTTAGGTTGATCATTTCGAGTCAAGTGGTTTGCGCGTGAAGATTAAAGGTAATTTCTTCTGACCAAACCCAAACTACTGATGCCATGATTGTGGTGGATTTTGAGCTTAATCCCTCCAATTGCCCAGATTTATCACCATGTCAAATTGAGGGCTTTTCGTTTTGCATGTTAGAAGCGGCCATTTTTTCCTATTCCGCCTCCCCAAAAGGGTTTTTCTACTATCTTTGTGCCTGCTTTTGAGGAGGATATTCCTGCTCATGCGTGAGGGATAGAAGCGGCATCCCTGAAGCCCGATGTTAATCGGGATTTAGGGATACATCGGATAGCCCGACCCCGGCTTTTTCAGACGGGGGCACGCCCAAAAAAGAAAATAATCTACTTGCTTACCAGAAAGGCTACAGTGAAAAAATATCAAGAGTACAAACAAGTTGACTATCCGGGCATAGGAGAAAGTGTCCTGAGCTATTGGAAAGACCATCAGATTTTTGAAAAATCCATTGCCAATCGAGAAGGAGCTGAAACTTTCACTTTTTTCGAGGGACCTCCATCTGCCAATGGTACGCCCGGGATTCACCACGTGATGGCGAGAGCTCTCAAGGATATTTTCTGTAGATATAAGACCCTTAAAGGCTTCCAAGTGAAGCGAAAAGGTGGCTGGGATACCCATGGACTTCCCGTGGAGCTTCAGGTGGAAAAAGAACTTGGTATCACCAAAGAAGATATAGGAACGAAAATCTCTGTGGAGGACTATAATCGCAAATGCCGTGAGACGGTGATGCGATTCAAGGACGAATGGGATGACCTGACTGAAAAAATCGGTTACTGGGTTGACCTAGATGACCCTTACATCACTTTCGATTCGAAGTATATTGAGACACTCTGGAGTCTCCTCCAGAAACTGTACGATAAGGGTCTTTTGTACAAAGGCTACACGATTCAACCCTACTCACCTGCTGCGGGTACGGGGCTTTCTTCCCATGAATTGAACCAGCCGGGAACCTACAAGGATGTGAAGGATACGTCAATCACTGCCCAGTTTAAACTCCAGGGACAGGATAATACCTACATCCTTGCTTGGACGACCACGCCTTGGACTTTGCCTTCTAATTCGGCTTTGGCCATCGGGGAAAATCTGGACTATGTGAAAGTTCGGACTTTCAATCCCTATACCTTTGACCCCTGTTTTGTGATTTTGGCAAAGGCTAGAATGAATGCCTACTTCAATCCCAAGGCGGCCGAACTCAAAATCGAGGACTACCAAGGGGGTGATAAATTAATCCCCTTTGAAGTGGTGGAGGAGTTTAAAGGAAAAGAGATGTTGGGTTGGGAATATGAGCAGCTGTTTCCCATCGAGGGATTAGCCCTTCCGCATCCGGCCTTTACGGTGATTTCTGGTGATTATGTGACCACCGAGGATGGTACAGGAATCGTGCATTTGGCTAAGGCATTCGGTGCGGATGACTTTAGAACTTTGGTTCAGAATGATGTCCCAGGAGTCTTTGTTCAGGATGAAAAGGGCAATGACATTCCCGTCGTAGATAAGCAAGGAAGATTCCTTCCTGTGGTGGGAGAATACCTCGCTGCGAAAATGAAAGAACATGTAATCACAGCGCACAAGGAGTATGGTGTGAAGGATTTCTATGTGAAAAACTATACTGAGGATGATGAGTCGCAGTCGGATTATAAGAACACAGATATCATCATTTCGATCATTCTAAAGAATGAAAATAAAGCCTTTAAGGTAGAAAAGTACGAGCACAGCTATCCACACTGTTGGAGAACAGATAAGCCGGTACTTTACTATCCACTGGAAAGCTGGTTTATCAAAACCACTGCTTACAAAGACCGATTGGTTGAGCTGAACAAAACCATCAACTGGAAGCCAGAGGCGACTGGAACGGGTCGATTTGGCAATTGGCTGGAAAATCTAGTGGACTGGAATCTTTCCCGCTCCAGATTTTGGGGGACTCCATTGCCTATTTGGAGAACAAAGGATGGGTCTGAAGAAAAATGCATAGGCTCTATCGCTGAACTCCAGGCCGAGATAGAAAAATCCATCTCAAAGGGCTTTATGGAAAAATCTCCCTATGAAGGCAAAGAGCTAGACCTTCACAGGCCGTATGTCGATGACGTGATCTTGGTATCCGATTCTGGACAGGAAATGTACCGGGAGCCTGACCTTATTGATGTGTGGTTTGATTCTGGGGCTATGCCTTATGCCCAGTGGCATTATCCTTTTGAAAACGAAGATATTTTTAAAGCCAATTATCCGGCAGATTATATCGCTGAGGGAGTGGATCAGACTCGAGGTTGGTTCTTTACGCTCCATGCGATAGCGGTGATGCTTTTCGATAGTGTGGCCTTCAAAAACGTGATTGCAAATGGGTTGGTTTTGGATAAAAACGGAAACAAAATGTCTAAGCGATTGGGCAATGCCGTGGATCCATTCAAGACCCTAAAGGAATACGGCCCTGATGCTTTGCGCTGGTACATGCTGAGCAATGCCAATCCTTGGGATAACCTGAAATTTAGCCTTGACGGAGTGGCTGAGGTTCAGCGCCGATTTTTTGGAACCCTACAAAACACTTATAATTTCTTTGCGCTGTATGCTAATCTGGACGAGTTCGTCTACGATAAATCCAAGATGGTGCCAGTTGCCCGCAGAGCTGAGCTAGATCAGTGGATCATATCCAAGCTTCAGTCTTTAATTCTTGAGGTGGAGGATGCTATGGACCAATATGACGCCACCCGAGCAACTCGAGCGATTATGAATTTCACGGTAGACCAGCTCAGCAATTGGTACGTGAGATTGGCTCGAAAGAGATTTTGGAGAGGTGACATGAATGAGGATAAGCAGGCTGCTTACGAGACCTTGTATGAATGCTTGCTTTCTTTGAGCAAATTAATGTCCTCATTTGCGCCATTCTATGCGGATTGGTTGTATCAAAACCTTACAGCGTCCAGTTCAGAAAAGGCTGAGTCTGTTCATTTGACGGATTGGGAAGTTGCAGATAATTCCTTAATCAATACCACGCTGGAAAAGAGTATGACCTTGGCCCAGACGATTTCGTCTTTGGTGCATTCCTTGCGAAAAAAGGAGAAAATGAAAGTGCGTCAGCCGCTTGAACGGATTTTGATTCCTGTCCTTTCCGAAGAAACAAAAACGCAAATCATGCATGTGGAGGATTTGATCATGTCTGAGGTGAATATCAAGCGTGTGGAATATATTGATGATGCTTCAGGAATTTTGGTTAAAGATGTGAAACCTAATCTGCCGGTTTTAGGTAAGAAGTTAGGACCAAAGATGAGATTCGTGGTAGCCGCCATCAAAAACTGGGGACAGGCCGAGATTGCTGAGATCGAGAGAAATGGAACTATTTCTGTGGATGCAGACGGAGAGGCCATCACCTTGCTTTTGGAAGAAGTATTGATCAGTTCACAAGACATCCCAGGCTGGTCTGTGGCATCCGATCAGGGGGTGACCGTAGCTCTAGATGTAACTCTGACTGACGCCTTGAAAGAGGAGGGGCTTGCGAGAGATTTGGTCAATAGAGTTCAAAATCTCCGGAAGGACATGGGGCTAGAGGTGCAGGATAAAATCACCATCGGCATCGAAGCGGGGAATGAACTGGTCGAAGCGACTGTGGATCACTTCGGTGAGTATATCAAAACTGAAACTCAAGCGCTAGAGCTGGAGAAAATGGCTGAAATTGAAAATGGGACAGTACTGGATCTCGATGATTTTGAGGTGAAGGTAAAAGTGGCCAAAGCCTAAAATCTAAAGATGAATGAATAAGTATATCAAGTATTTTGGGATTACGCTTCTGGTAATTTTAATTGATCAGGCAGTAAAAATGTGGGTTCATTTTGAAATGGACTTCGGTACTCCTGGGCAGATTCCGATTTTTGGAGATTGGTTTAAACTTCATTACACCACAAATCCTGGAATGGCCTTTGGGATGCAGCTCGGCTCCGAGTATGGCAAAATGATCTTGACTTCTTTTAGGTTGGTAGCCATGTTTGGGATCAGTTATTATCTGTATTACATAATCAATAGCAAGCAACACCCAACCTATATATTTTGTATTGCCATGATTCTCGGAGGGGCCATAGGCAATTTGGTGGACTCTGTCTTTTATGGCGTATGGCTCAATAATGCACCCTATAACGCTCCGACTCCTTGGTTTCATGGGCAGGTGGTCGATATGTTTTATTTCGATATTTGGGAAGGATATATTCCTGAGTGGGTACCTCTTTGGGGTGGGGATTACACAGCACTTTGGCCCATTTTCAATATAGCAGACGCTTCAATTTTCGTTGGTGTAGCGATTATTTTGCTATTTCAGAGTAAGTTCTTTCCAGAAAAATCTGAAGAAAAAGAACCTTCTGCTGGCGAAGAGATAGAGCTTTCGGAGGAAATAGAAAAGTCTGAAGACTCGCTTTAAGTAATTTCAAGCGGACAGTAAAATTCTAAAGAATTCAGCGAGGAGCTCCAATTTTTCGAGTTCTCATAAGTTTCTTTTGACTGGATTTTGTGAAAACAGGGCATTTATGCACTGAAATTGCGCTTTTTTTAGTACTTTTCAGATTGCATTGAAGGATTTACTTTTTAGTAAAACTCATTCAAGAAAGATTGCTCGCTTTTGTGCGTTTTACCTCACCAATTATAATTCCCCGATGATTGTTAATCCCGATCAGCCTTTTGAAATTATCTATTCATTATATAGTCACGAGTATCTCGGTTTGCTATTTGAATCCTATGCGGTTCAGCTAGACGAACAGGGAAGGTTGTCTTTGGCCAATCAAAATATCAGCTATCAAAATGCCTCAGAATTCGATTCAAAACTAAATGAGGCGGATTATAAGTTGATCAAGCTGATGGATGGAATGGCCCAAGAGGTGGTGGTGAAGCCATACATCAAAAGAAATATTCGGCCCAAAGATTTTCTTAGAAAAATCTATGATCCCAAGACCGAGGATCTTAAAGTTCAAGAGCAGATAGAAGCCGATTTAGAGGCGATTCGCGCTAAGATTTTGCCCTTGCTCATTGGTAAGCGACTTTTTGAAATGGCCAATGACAAGAACCCAATTTGGAAAGAAATTCGAGTACATCCCAAGCCGGTAACCGTTCATTTTCATTTTTATAAAAATCCCGATAATACACATTACCGTCCCACATTTAAGCATGAAGGGGAGATTCTAGAAATAGATCAAAAAGGCGGCTATTTGCTATGTAATGAGCCTGCGTGGCTTCTAATGAATCATGAACTGTATTACTTCGATAAGGGGCTGGATGGAAAAAAACTTCTCCCTTTTCTTCGAAAGAAGTTTGTGGTCATCGAAAAGAAATTCGAGCCCACCTATTACAGAAAGTTCATTGCTAATTTATTGACTCAGTTTGATGTCATTGGGCATGGTTTTGAGATTAAGATTGAGCGGGGTTCTCCACAAGTGAAAGTAGGGATCAGTGACCTGCCAAGTAATGGCACAGCAGATCTTTTTGAAAACAGAGACAATAATACCGGAGAAAGTCAGATTGCTTTTGAGTTGCGATTTCAATATGGTGATATCGATTACCGGGCAGATCAACTCTCTGAGAATAGTGTAAGGCTTGAAGAGAAAAACGGTACATACACCTTTTATAAGGTTGTTCGAAGTGTTCAGAAGGAGAAGTCTTACGGTAAATTGCTACACGACTTGGGCTTGCCTGTTCGAAAAGGGCGAGTGGGAATGGCCAAGGCGGAAGCTTTTGACTGGATCAGCCAAAATGAGGATATCTTAGAAGAAAATGGAATACGGATCGTGCAAGTGGGTGAACAGAATGGTAAGATTTACCACATTGGCAAAGCACAGATTTCTATTGAAGTAAATGAAAACATTGACTGGTTCGATGTGCATGCTAAAATCAAGTTTGGCTTGTACTTAGTAAGCTTTGCCAAGCTGAGGAAGCTGATGATGGCTGGTAAGACTGAATTTGAACTTCCTAATGGGGAAATCGCTGTGATCCCTGCTTCATGGTATGTAAATTACTCAGAGCTTTTCAGCTTTATGGAAGACCGGGGTCAGGAAAATACCATGGTGATGCGTAAGCATCATTTGGCTTTGGCCAAGGAATTGGAAAAGGGAGATTTGGTGCAGTTGACCTTGAGCAGGAAGCTAGAAAATCTACGGAATTTCGAGTCAATTGAGCAATTTGACATTCCTACTTCTTTTCAAGGGGTGCTTCGACCATATCAGAAAGAAGGCTACAATTGGCTGAGATTTTTGAATGAGTTTAAGTTTGGAGGCTGCTTGGCTGATGATATGGGTCTGGGTAAGACTGTACAGACCTTGGCGCTTTTGGCTTATGAAAAGGAGCAAAATCCAAGTTTTACCTCATTGCTGGTAATGCCAACCTCCTTGATTTACAACTGGGAGCTTGAGGCAAGAAAATTTACTCCCGATCTGAAAATACTGGTATATACAGGGACTCACCGTATAAAAGATCCATGGCAGTTTGGAGAATATGATTTAGTCTTGACTAGCTACGGAATCACTCGTCTGGATGTAGATGTTTTGAAAGAGTTTTTCTTCAATTATATCATCCTCGATGAGTCACAGGCCATTAAAAATCCAACGAGTAATATCGCAAATGCGGTAAATAAGCTGAAATGCAAGCAGAGGCTGATTCTCACTGGCACACCAGTAGAAAATGGCACTATGGATCTGTGGTCCCAAATGAATTTTGTGAATCCAGGCTTGCTTGGCTCGCAGTCTAGTTTTAAAAAGAACTTCCTTTTTGCGATAGAAAAGCAAAAGGATAAAGATAAGGCAGGGAAATTGGCCGCATTGATTAAGCCCTTCATTCTTCGTCGCCTCAAATCACAAGTGGCTACGGATCTCCCAGAGAAAATTACGAATGTGAAGTACTCCGATATGACCGCCGAGCAAGAGGAGGTCTATGAGGAAGTGAAGAACTACTACCGAGAAAAGATAGTAAGTGAGATTCAAGAAACTGGTCGTAGCACTCAGCAATTCACCTTGCTCCGTGGATTGACTCAGCTCCGACAAATAGCCAATCATCCTAAGTTGGTTAGAGATGATTTTAAGGGGGACTCAGGAAAATTGGAAGATGTCACCTACATGCTGCAGTCCACCATTTCAGAGGGGCACAAGGTTTTGGTCTTTAGCCAATTCGTAAGGCATTTGTCCATCGTACGTGAATATCTCGAGTCGGAGGGAATTCCTTATTCCTATCTCGATGGAACAACCAAGGATCGTCAGAGACAAGTGGAGCGATTCCAAGAGCAAGATGAAATAAAGGTCTTTTTGATTTCGCTAAAGGCTGGTGGAGTAGGTCTTAATTTGACCAAGGCGGAGTATGTTTTCTTACTTGACCCTTGGTGGAATCCTGCCGTGGAAGCTCAGGCTATCGATCGGGCCCACCGAATCGGTCAACAGAATAAAGTGATCATCTACAAGTTTATCACCAAAGGGTCTGTAGAAGAGAAAATTATGGCTTTGCAAAGCAGGAAACTGGCTCTGGCAGGTGAATTAATTGGCTCAGAGGAGAGTTTCATGAAGACTTTGGATCAAGCAGATATCGCCGCGCTACTCGAATAAAAGAGATAGAAATTTTTCTTGATTCAGATTAAATTTTATTGTCTTGATAGTCAATCAAATAAGGAGAGGTTACAATTAATTAACCTTAAAATCTTGTCAATGCTGGATTTTGGCGCGGATTATTTTTTAAATTATATCGATTACTAATTCTCAAGCCCGCGCCACATGCCAAGAGCCAAGTCCGATAAAGATCGGAAAATCTTTGTGCTGGATACTTCAGTTATTCTTTACGCACACAACTCCATTATGAATTTTGCCGAACACGACGTGGTCATTCCGATCACCGTTTTGGAGGAACTAGACCAGTTTAAGAAAGGCAACGATACCAAAAACTTTGAAGCCCGAGAGTTTATCCGACTTTTGGACCGGTTGAGCCAGGATCAGATGATTCACAATTGGACTCCACTCAATGGAAAAACCAAAGGGAACTTCCGAGTGCTGATGAATCCAGATAATCGGATGAATGCGAATGAGATTTTTGGGGAGGAAAAAAATGACCACAAGATTCTAAACGCTGCACTTTATCTCAAGGAGCACGAGAAAAATCGGAAAGTGATTTTGGTCTCTAAGGATATCAACCTTCGACTCAAGGCTAAGTCCCTCAGCATTCTTGCTGAAGACTACGAGACCGGCAAAATCAAGAATATCAATGAGCTGGAAAATACCGGGAAGTATTACATGGACGATGTGAATCCCGAGCATATTAATACGCTCTATGATACTGGATTTATTGAGGCAAAGGCCATTTTGGGTACCAGAAAACGAAAGGCCAATGCGTATTACATTCTGAAAAGCAATAAAAACTCGGTATTGAGCTATTACAATCCGGATCAGAATATTCTCGAGCGAGTAGATAAGCGACTGGCGTATAATATCAAGCCTAAAAATGCTGAGCAGACCTTTGCCCTTCATGCTATCATGGATCCCAATATCAAATTGGTGACCATTCAAGGTGTAGCAGGTACGGGCAAGACCTTATTGGCTCTCGCAGGTGCATTGGAGCAGAGGCGGAGTTATAAGCAGATCTTCTTGGCACGCCCTATAGTACCCCTGAGCAATAAGGATATTGGATATCTTCCAGGGGACATCAAGTCCAAGCTTAATCCATACATGGAGCCGCTTTGGGATAATTTGAAGTTCATCCAAAATCAATACAAGGAAACAGATAAGGAATATCAGCGGATCACGGATCTTGTCAATCAGGAAAAACTGGTGATTCAACCTTTGGCCTATATCCGAGGAAGATCCCTTTCCAATATTTTCTTTATCGTGGATGAGGCACAAAACCTGACTCCACATGAGATCAAAACGATTATTTCTCGAGCTGGCGAAAACACAAAGATCGTATTCACTGGTGACGTCTTTCAGATAGATACACCATACTTAGACAGTCAAAGTAATGGTATGTCCTACCTGATCGATCGAATCAAAGACCATCCATTATATGCGCACATAAAGCTTGAAAAAGGAGAGCGTTCTGAACTTGCTAATCTGGCGAATGAGCTTCTTTGATTAAGATTTGTTAAAATAAGCGAAGCCACTCCATTTGGAGTGGCTTTTTTGTTGTCTCAAATTATTTAGCGTCACATACTTTTTGCGACTAAGGATTTGAAACCTAGGATTTTGTCCGCTTTGGGCCTGAAAATGTCCAGAAGCGAGGTGAACCTGTACGTAAGTGAACACATTTTCTATTCCACATTAAATCAAAATACTGATTTTCAGTTAGTTGAAATTTACGGCTTCTTTTTGGCATAAGTAGAAATACCGAAAGGGACTAAACCAACACTACAATGAAAACGATATTCTTAACACAAAAAAGCATCTGCGCCTTCCTTGGATTGATGATGGCTTTCACCATCGTTTGGAAGGCAAATATGGAGATGAAGGAAATGAAATCTGAAGAAGCGACTGCCCGATTTGAAAATACTAAACCAACTATTTCAATTGAATCGGAGCAAATCAGCACTATCGTGCACTATGAAGAAATTGCAGAGAGAACAGAATTCTCCCTGCATAAGATTACTCGTAAGGGTTAATTTGGTTGATTGTTTGGATAACTAAATAGGCGGGATTTTTCCCGCCTTTTTGTTTGCTTAACTTTCCGTGATAGTATTCAGTTTGGCAAGGAAGCTATTGTAGTACTGCCGACCGACTTGGACTACGGCTCCTTGGCTCATCGTGATTTCCTTGGTATTGAAGCTTTCAATTTGGCCTAGATTCACGATATAAGACTTTTGAACTCTCAAGAAAAGATTGGAAGGCAAGATGTCCTCAATTTCCTTCATTGATTTTCTAATGCTATACTCCCTATTTCGAGTAAAAATACCTACCATATTGCCGTTAGCTTCCACATAGTAGATGTCTTCATAGGGTACTTTTTCAAATGCATTATCCGCTTTGATGAAGACAGCATCATTGACCAAAAAGGGTGAATCTGAGACTACAGCGACGCTTGGTGCTTCCGTGCTAGGCTTCGTACGCTTGTTGTAAAGCACAATCTCCACAATCGCGTGAATATCATTGGTATTGAATGGCTTCACGATAAAGCCTGCTGGATTGATTCGCTTGGCTCGCTCGATGATCGTGGGGTCTGAATAAGAAGTAACGTAAACCAGCGGTGCGTCTACCATTTGCTTCACGATTTCTCCTAGCTCAATTCCATCTTTATCACCCTTCAATTTGATATCCATAAATATCAAATCCGGGCGATACTTCTTAATGACCTTAATGCACTGATTTGCTGAGTTTGCTATGTCAATATTTACATAACCAAGGAGCTCAAGGATCTCCTGAATGTTTTCTGCAATACTAATTTCGTCTTCGACGATTAAAATCCGCTCTTCTTTCATTACTGCAAAAGTGTATAGTTTTTAGGGTGAAAAACTCCATTAAGCCATAGCCTAAAGAATTATATTCCTAAGTAAAGCAATTATTAGGATAAACCAAATGCTTTTTTTTGCATATGAAATCAAAGACTCATCATTTCTTTGAACCTCGCGGCTTGACGACGGCTCACTTCGATACGGTCTCCTCCTTTGAGAGTGACCACTAAACCGCCATTAAACCAAGGTTCGATTCCTTCCACCCAGCCCAGATTAATAATGTGCTTTCGGCTGGCACGGAAAAAGGATTTTTCGTCTAATCTCTCGTCCAAGGCATTCAAAGACTTGTGAATCATGGGCTTGACATTGTCAAAGTAAACTTTGATGTAATTGCCGTCTGATTCAAAAAGACGAACATTTGACAGAGCAACAAACCAGCATCGATCGCCATCTTTTACAAAGACTTGATCTTCTAATGTGAGTTTTTTCTGCCCACTAGTATCAGCCGCCTGCTCTACTGTTTTATTGGTCTCAACTTTCTTAATGAGCTTGTTGATGGCTTCTTCGAGTCTTTTTGGCTCAATAGGCTTGAGAAGATAGTCCAAAGCATTGACTTGAAAAGCCTTAAGTGCATACTCATCATATGCTGTGGTGAAGATCACATGAGGTACCGTATCCAGTTCTTCCAAAAGCTCAAAACCTGTTTTTTCAGGCATTTGGATATCTAGAAAAATGACATCTGGATTTAACTCCTTGATTTTTTCCTTGGCATCTTCAGCGTTGACCGCTTCTCCCACTATTTCTACAGCTTCTAGTTGATTTAGAAGGGTGATCAATTCTTTTCTGGCCAATCTTTCATCGTCGATTACTATAGCTCTCATTAAGTATTATTTTTTTTGGATGAGTTAA
Source organism: Algoriphagus namhaensis (assembly GCF_042649705.1). Lineage (NCBI taxonomy): Bacteria > Pseudomonadati > Bacteroidota > Cytophagia > Cytophagales > Cyclobacteriaceae > Algoriphagus > Algoriphagus namhaensis. Next base: position 472,809 of record NZ_JBHRZS010000006.1, on the reverse strand, counting down.
TTCGTTTCGGGATTTTAATTTCGGTTACAACATGCTCCGTACCTGAGTTGAATATACGAAAGGTAGCATTTTCCCCATAAATAAGTTTCAGCCTTTCCACAGTATTACTGAGTCCATGGCCTTGTTCCCCTTTTACTTTCAGATTAGGCGCTTCGTAAAGCCGCCCGGTGTTTTTCACTTGCATGTAAAGTTCCTCATTGAGTCCTTCTTTACACTTGATTTCAATAATTCCACCCTTTACAAGATTGGAAATGCCATGTTTAACTCCATTTTCCACAATGGTTTGGAGCATCATTGGAGGGACTTGATAGGTGTAAGCTTCATCTTCTATTTGATAGACTACCTTGAGTCGCTCCTCAAACCGGATAGATTCTAAAGATAAATAATCCTTAACCGTATTGAGTTCATCTTCAAAATTGATCGTTTGGTTTTTGTCCATCATAAGCGAAAACCGAAGCATGTTTGAGATTCGAGTGATCGCTGTTTTGGCTTTCGCAGGATCTTCGTCTACCAGGGCTCTGACGCTATTGAGAGCATTGAAAATAAAATGTGGGTTCAGTTGACTCTTGAGGTGATTGAGTCGGATTTCATTGATTCTTGCCTCGTATTTCAGAGAGGTGTTGTAATTATCCAAAAATTGGAAAAGGAAGTAGACTAGTACCCAAAGTGCGTAGAAAATAAAACTGACAAATAGGTTGGCTAGGATAACCAAAATTTTAAAGTCTTCCTCGGGATTGAGCGTGTTGAAAGCCACATTGATAAGAATCTGGGCGACCATATTCACGAAACTCATTCCTAAAGTAGCGAGAATAGCGAGTGCGACTAGTTTGGGAAGAGGAAGCTTAAACCACTCATAGTACTTTACTATAAATCTCAAAAAATGAGTGGAAATCAAATAGAATGCTGCCCAGACCACAAAGGCCCATGGTTGGACCGGAGCCGTTCCTTCCGAGAGGTATGCAAAAAAGATGTTGATGAACGCAAAAGCTCCCCAACCGAAAATTTGCAGAATCCAATACAGCTTAACCCTATTCATTCGTAACAAAGATAAAAAACTGACCTCATCACGTACTGATAATTTGATAAGTGGAATTCAGCATGGATTGGCTGCTCAGCTGCCCTGAAGCTCCATTTTCAGAAATCTACCCGTGTGACTTTTGGCATAGCCAGCTACCTTTTCTGGAGTACCTTGCACCACGATATTGCCTCCTTTATTTCCACCTTCAAGGCCTAAGTCCACGACATGATCTGCCATTTTGATGATGTCGAGGTTGTGTTCAATAATCAAAACCGTATTTCCTTTATCGACCAATCGCTTCACCACAAGCATGAGTAATTCGATGTCCTGGAAGTGCAGACCTGTGGTTGGCTCGTCTAGGATATAAAAGGTCTTGCCAGTGTCCTTTTTGGAAAGTTCAGTGGCAAGTTTAACACGTTGTGCTTCCCCACCAGAAAGCGTGGTGGCATGCTGTCCAAGGGTGATGTATCCCAGACCCACATCGTTGAGCGTCTTGATTTTACGTAGGATTTTTGGCTGCTTGTCAAAAAACTCCACCGCTTGTTCTACAGTCATATCCAATACATCAGAGATCGATTTGCCTTTAAATCGTACTTCCAAGGTTTCTCGATTGTAGCGTTTTCCTTTACAGGTTTCGCAAGGAATATGTACATCGGGTAAGAAGTCCATCTCGATGAGTTTCATTCCTCCTCCTTCACAGTCTTCACATCTCCCTCCCTTTACATTAAAGGAAAATCTCCCCGGTTTGTACCCTCTGATTTTTGCTTCTGGAAGTTCGGTAAAGAGTGTTCTTATATCTGAAAATACTCCTGTGTAAGTGGCCGGATTTGATCTTGGCGTTCGTCCGATGGGGGATTGATCTACTTCTATCACCTTATCCAGATCTTCCAGTCCCGTGATTTTCTCGTAGGGCATCGGCTCTTTTTTGGAGCGATAAAATTGCTGATTCAGGATTGGATATAAAGTCTCATGAATGAGTGTACTTTTTCCACTTCCTGATACTCCCGTCACACAAACCAAGGTTCCTAGCGGAATTTCTAGGGTCACATTTTTGAGATTGTTACCGCTGGCACCTGTGAGTTTTATGGATTTTCCTTTGCCTTTTCTCCGAACTTCAGGCACCACCATTCCAAGCTTTCCCTTGAGGTAGTCTGCTGTAATTCCTCCTTGTTCCAAAATTTCAGTTGGAGTTCCAGATGCCACGATATGGCCGCCATGCCTTCCAGCTCCTGGTCCCATGTCCAGCACATAATCAGAAGCTAGCATCATGTCTTTATCGTGCTCGACAACCAAAACTGAGTTACCTAAATCTCGCAGTCTTTGGAGAGCAAGAATCAATTTTTCATTGTCTCGTTGATGAAGTCCAATCGAAGGCTCATCCAGAATGTATAGCACTCCCACCAGCTGTGTTCCGATCTGAGTTGCGAGTCGTATCCTTTGGGCCTCACCACCGGAAAGAGTCTTCAAAGGGCGATTCAACGTCAAATAATCGAGTCCTATGTCAAGCAAAAAGCCGATTCGCTTTCTGATTTCTTTCAAGACTTCGGCTCCGATGATTTGCTGTTTTTCGTCTAGGCGATCTTCAAGCCCATCAAACCATTCATTTAAGGTCCGGATATCCATCTGAGCCAACTGCCCAATGTGAGTCTCATCTATTTTGATAAACAGGGACTCTTTTTTCAATCGGTAGCCCTCGCATTCTGGACAAGTTTCTTTGGATGTGAATTCCTGAACCCAATCCCGAATCTTGTCTGAGCTACCTTCTTGATATTTCTGAAGGAAATTTAGAATTCCTTCAAAAGTGGTATGCCATTTCGTTCCTGGGTATTTGGTGGACTCCACGGCCACTTCTACTTTGTCGCCATTGAGCAAAATATCAATAACATTCTCGGGAAGTTTTTCGATTGGAGTTGAAATGGAGCATTTGTGATGCTTCAGAATGGCATCGATTTTCTTGAAAATCCAAATGTCTCTGTATTCTCCGAGTGGAGCAATTCCACCTCGTGAGATACTCAGCTTTGGATTAGGTATGATGTTTTCGCGTCTGATTTCTTCGATCACGCCGAGACCATTGCACTTTGGACAAGCACCGTATGGACTGTTGAAGGAAAATGAATTAGGAGCTGGCTCGTCGTAGGAAAGTCCAGTTTCCGGATCCATCAAGTATTTGGAAAAATGATGAATCTCACCGGATTCTTCACGGATCATCATTACACCTTTGCCATGTTGAAGGGCCGATTTGAGCGATTGGCTAATCCGGAATCGATCCGATTCGTCAGCTACAATTCGATCAATCACTATCTCAATGTCGTGAATCTTGTATCGGTCCACTTGCATTTTTGGAACCAGATCCATGACCACCCCATCTATTCGAACCTTAGAAAAGCCCATTTTCCGCACTTGCTCGAAAAGCTCCCGGTAATGTCCCTTTCTACCCTTCACCACAGGTGCCAAAACATAGAGTTTTTTTCCAGCAAAATTCGTGAAGAGCAATTCTATAATCTGATCTTCCGTTTGCCGGATCATTTTTTTACCGGTCTTGTACGAATAGGCAACCCCCGCTCTGGCAAAAAGCAGTCGCATGAAGTCGTAGATTTCGGTAACCGTGCCCACTGTGGATCGAGGATTTTTTGAGGTGGTTTTTTGTTCAATCGCGATTACGGGAGAAAGTCCGTTGATCTTATCCACTTCAGGTCTTTCTAATCCTCCGAGAAAGGAGCGGGCGTAGGCCGAGAAAGATTCCATATACCTCCTTTGTCCTTCTGCATAGATTGTATCAAAGGCCAAAGAACTCTTACCACTTCCGCTAAGTCCGGTCACTACAACCAGTTTATTTCTTGGGATTCGTAGATCGAGATTTTTCAAATTGTGCTCTCGAGCACCAAAAATTTCAATAAATTCTTCCTGAGTCGAAGAGGCTTGGGACATAGGGATTCTGCGCATTATTAATCGGCGAAGTTACAAAATTTAAAAGGGAAGGCCGATTGGAATTCAAAGAGAGTAACCGACTTCTTTGGCAATAAGTTTTGCCAAAAGAAAACGAAATAAGTTTGAAAATTTCAATCCAAAGCTACAGTCACGGGCCATCCAGTAAACTGAGTGGCCTCTGCTTGAGTCACATCCACATATCGAGGCCAGCATTCGAAGGTCACGGTATTTTGATCCAGTTGAAAACGAATTAACCCATAGCCTGCACCATTGGATTCTGAGTCTGGATTAGCGTAAGCGTGCATGGTGATCTTATTTTTAAAACCGTCGTAATATTGACCTGTCCAGGGAAGAAGATCATTGGAATTTTTTCCCGGTTTTTCATCTTCAGGCCACCACCATCGGCTGTAGTAGTTATTTACAATCGCTGGGACTACAAAAGCCCAAGGCCCATCATCGAATTCATCTATTCCATGTTTGATGACTGTGGCTAGATGCTGATCGCCTGCTATGTGAACAGCCCCTGCCTCCCGGATTTTTTCAAGAGCTTTATTTCTTCCGGTTTGTGGCCAACCATTGCTGTCTAGGTCCCCATGAAGTCTGTTTTCTTGGCTTCCATGCAAATGTGCCCCTCCGCAAAATCCTGTTTGTGACAGTACGGCTTTCATTTTGTCAGGGTGGGTTTTTCCCCAAGTGTCCAAAAATGTCAACTGGCGATCTCCCAAAAGAGTTAGCTCTGGCAGATCGATGGAGGCTGGATCATAATCAGGATCAGTGATGTGATCTGGGCGAGGGCCTCTTTCAGGAACTTTGTGACGAGGGCCTGACTTGAATTTTCGATCTTCGAGGATTGCAAAGTCCACTCCACCCAGCACTAGGTTTGTATAATAGACCCCGATGCCTTGTTCGATAGGGGTGGGATCAAAGGCGTCAGGTAAATGGGCTGTTTGAGCTCTTTCCACCATTTTCACATACTCAGGGTGGTAAAAATATCCTCCGTCTGCTCCATCCACGATCGGAGCTTTTTTGCCATTTTCTCCCCAGAGATTCCCCTGGCCAATATCGTGGTCATCTGGGATAGTTACCGCAGGGCGATTTCTGAAAGTTTCTCGGAATTGCATTCCAAATTTCAGCCAAGCCGCTGTATGTTCTTGATGATCATAGGACTGATCCCCTGCAAAGAAAATAAGGTCCGGATTCTGGTGATTGATGTTCCGGACGTAGTTTTCCCGATCTCCTCGATCTTTATTGCTATTGCAGGAAAGTGCGGCGATTGTGATCTCATTTTGTCCCTTGGGATCCTTTCGGATCAATCCTTCAAAAACGGCCGATTCTCCATGTCGTAAGCGATATGGAATATCCTGAGTGCCATCCCAATTACTTACGCGGAAAACTGTAGACCAACCCAAATCATTCACTTCTTGGATTTGAATTTCCTCCCAATCCTCACCTTTTTTGATTTCCAATCGTACCCTTCTAGTTTCATCTGGGTAAAGGGGAAAGAGCTGTGCGGACAGTTTCAAAACGTCCTCGCTAAGCGTATAAATGCCAAAAGCGATGACCTCCTCCCGTGGGACCTTGACGTCTATGATGGGGTTGGGCGCGCGATTCCACCAATCATTAGTCGCAATGGTATCTATGCCATCGAAAGGTGCAATGACAGGAGGAATAGGGCTTTTGTCAGACGATGGTGAATCACAAGAGCTTGCCAGAATAGCGAGGCTAAGGATCAAGAGTGCAAGAATGGCCGGGGTTTTTTGCATGAGTTCATGTTACAGTTAGTCAGGAAGTTAAAAAAAACTCCCTAACTCTGCCATGCATTAATCCGAGAATAAATCCTTAAAAACTCAACTGGCCTGATTCTAATTCCAGAAGACGTTGTTTTCTCCAGAGTCCACCCGCATAGCCTGTCAATTGGCCATCGGCTCCGATCACTCGGTGACATGGGATCAAAATGGCTATTCGGTTCATACCATTGGCTCTTGCCACGGCTCGGACTGCTTTTTCATCTCCGAGTGCCATAGCTTGCTCTTTGTAAGATCGCGTTTTACCAAAAGGAATTTCTTTCAGGGCTTTCCATACCTGATTTTGAAAATCTGTTCCTGGTGAAATCAGAGTCACACTAAACTCCTGAAGTTCACGATCAAAGTATTTTTTCAGTTCCTCTTCTAGGAGAGGGAAATGTGGGTTTTCACCATAGACGATCGTTGAATTTAGCCTTTTTGCGAGGTCCTTGAGTTCGGTCTCGAGCATTTTCCGATCGGAAAATTCCAGTAGGCAAATCCCGTCTTGAATCCCGCAGGCGATCATGGTACCTAAGGGTGTTTCGATCCGTTTTAGATCGATTATTCCAGCCGATTTACTCTTCGATGGTGATACTCCAAATACGGATTTGAAAGAATCGGAGAACCCACTTAGGGAATCAAAGCCGCTATCAAAAGCAACCTCGGTGATTTTTTGGCCTTCGGATATCTTTTTAAATGCAGTATTGATTCGATGCATTCGCTGATAGGCATGAAAAGTGATCCCATGGTTTTTTAGAAACCAACGACGGATTTTTGCGGGTTCGATTCCTCGCTGGACAAGATCATAGTCTTTGAGTTTCTGAGCGGGGTTTTCTCGAACTTCCTCGAGCAGAGATTTGATATAATCTGGAGTTTTCTTTGTGTCCTCCAGTGGTTTACAAATTTTACAAGCGCGATAGCCTTTTAAGATTGCGGTTTTGGTGTTTGAGAAAAATTCTACGTTTTCTTTTTTTGGCTTCCTAGCGGTACAAGTGGGTTTACAGAAAATTCCTGTGGTCTTTACACCAGTAATAAAAACCCCTTCAAATCGGCTATCTTTTTCGACTAGGGCTTTGTACATCTGATCATGTGTGAGATTCATGTGGGCAAGGTAAAACTTCCTTTGAGCTGCTGACAACCGATAAATGAACAAGCAATTTAATTGTACCGCATGTAAAAGGCTAGGGTATTGTGATAGTGTATGATTTTCCAGATCTCACTTTGAGGTTATCATCCCTGAGCCAAGGATTGTAGAGTTTGACGTTTTTGTAATTTGAGTTATGCTGCTTTGCCCACAAGGCTAGGTCTTTGATGTCGTCATTTACTTGAATACTGCGCAAGGGAGGCATCTGATAGAAATCTTCTTCGCTTAAATTGAACCCGTACTTTGCTGGGTTTTCAAAAATCACCTTAAATGCCAAAATACGGAACATGTATCGGCTGGTTTCCTCGTTGAGATACAAGTCGTAATAATTTTGGCTAAGCTGTCTTTCTTGTCTTTTTGAAAAGCCGGTCTGTCCCATATTGTAGCTTGCTGCCACCGAGGTCCAGTCACCAAATTTCTTATGAGCTTGCTTGAGGTACTTTGTGGCGCTGAGGGTTGATTTTTCTAAGTGGTAGCGTTCATCCACATCATTGGTGATTTCTAGTCCAAATTCTCTTCCCGTATCTTTCATAAATTGCCAAAATCCACGAGCTCCTGCCGGGGATGCTACATTCATTAATGCAGATTCGGCCATTGCCAAATATTTGAAATCATCCGGGATTCCATTCTCAGCAAGAATTCGCTCGATCGTTGGTAAGAATTTCCTCGAGCGCTTCATCAGCAGGATCATATTCGATTGCCAATAGGCATTCACATAAATCTCCCTGTCTAGCCTTTCACTCACGTCTGCGATTTCTAGCGGAACAGGCTCTCCTGCAAAAGTAAGTGAGTCCGGTAGTGCAAAAAGTGCTGCTGGTCCGCTGCTAGTTCCGGCCGATGCTGCCGAAGAATTCATAGCTAGCGTGGGTTGATCCTGAGCAGAATTGTGTTTGATCAATAAAAAAATCAACAACATCCAGCAAAGGATGAGCAGGGAATAAAGAATGTAGACGTGGTTTTTTTTCATTAGAAATTTGGACAAAGTAAATATTGAGAATAGAAATCGTCAATTACCTTAACGGCTTCTGTGGCATCATCCACCAGAGAAAATAAATCTAAATCTTCCTCATTAATGTAGCTGTGTCCCTCCAGCAGCGTGGCCTTGATCCAATCGATTAAGCCTGACCAATATGCTTTACCGACCAAAACTATCGGAAACCGACCGATTTTATTGGTTTGGATCAAGGTAAGAGATTCAAATAACTCATCCAAAGTGCCAAAACCTCCTGGAAGTACCACGAAGCCTTGTGCATATTTGATAAACATGACCTTGCGCACGAAGAAATAATCAAAAGTCATAAGCTTATCCCGATCAATGTAGATATTGTCAAATTGCTCGAAGGGAAGGACAATATTCAGCCCCACCGATTTACCATTTTCAGAATGAGCACCCTTGTTGGCGGCTTCCATAATACCTGGACCGCCTCCTGTAATGACACCGTATCCGTGGCGCACTAGTTTGGCAGATATTTCTTCGGCCATGGTATAGTATTTGTGATTTCGGGGAGTTCGAGCTGAGCCAAAAACCGACACACAGGGGCCTATTTTCGCTAGTTTTTCAAACCCTTCTACAAATTCGGACATGATTTTAAAAATGGCCCAGGAGTCGGAACTTTTGATTTCGTTCCAGTTCTTTTCTGCGAAGGCCCTGCGGATTCTATCCTCTTCATTTTTTTTTTCAGTGTTTGCCATTTTGGTTTTTTTTAATCCCCGAATTCTTCTCAGCTTTGCTTACTGATCGCTGGTGTTGAATAGTTGGAGTTTTCTATACAGTTGATTTGAGAATGTTTTTGTTCTATGAATCTAAAGGAAAAAGCTGAAGCCGTAAAGGCTTTGTTTGTGCAACTAGATAAAGACACCCAAGATTATCGGGAAAACGGGGGTCTAGGTTGCCTTAGTGGATGTGGTTTTTGCTGCAGCCGACCAAAAATATCGGCCTACCCGATCGAGTTTTTACCCTTTGCCTATGATTTGGTGGACAAAGGTCTGGCCGAACAGGCGCTTGCCTTCTTGGAGGAAAATCCGGATCTCGACCACTGCATGAATTTTGTGCCCAAGCCTGGGGATAATGCAAAAGGATTCTGCGGTACTTATTCTACTCGTGGTTTGATTTGTAGGGTTTTTGGGACAGCTGCTCGAAAAACTAAAACCGGAACGCGGGAAATAATCATTTGCAAGCCGCTCAAAGAAGAAAGAGCAGAACAGCTTCAAACTGCCACTCGGAGAATCAATTCAGGAGAATTACAATTGCCTTTGGCTACGGATTACTATGCCAAAATCGCAGATCTCGATTCGTATTTATCCACTGAAATGCCGATAAATCAGGCGATCCGAATCGCATTGGATCGTGTATTGAGGGAGATTTTTTACGCCAGTCAAGAAGTGCTAGATTAAAGGATATTTTTTTGCTCTATAGGATTAAAGTATATTGTGACTATAAAAAAAAGTCCAAAATAGACGATTCAAATCTTTATGCTTAAAGTCGGAGAAATCATTCAGACGGTCAAAGGAATAGTGGAAACTAGAATTGACCTTGTCAAATACGAAATTCAAGATGAGTTTCTCGGCGTTTTGGCGCGACTCATTTTGTTGGTGATGATTGGATCGATTACTCTTTTGGTTTTGCTTTTCCTTAGCCTTTCCACTGCATTTTATTTGAGTTCGGTTACTGGTCAGCCATTTATGGGATTTCTCCTAGTCAGCTTATTTTACATGTTGATTCTCTTTGGGCTATTTTATACTAGATATTCCAAGAGGGTACAAAGTAAAATTCAACTGGCGCTAAGGAACTTTATATTGAGAAACAGAAAAGATTCTGATGATGAGCAAGAAGGATGATTTAGCAAAGAAAAGTGAGGAGCTGGAGCAGACTCTAAGTCAGCAGCTTTCTTTACTTCAAAACGATTCGAAGGATTATTTGAAATTTGCCGGGATTGCCTTGGCAGGAGGCTTGCTCACTTATGCGATTATTCATCGCAAAAGCAGAAAAAAGGAACAAAAAATCGAAAAGGCTATGGCTCTTTTGGAGAAAGAGGGACTGCTGAGTGAGGAGATTGAAGAGCGACTTACCAAGCCTGCAAAATCTTCTTTTTGGCCAACTCTCTCTCAACGACTTCTGATTCTTGGTTTGGCTTTCGCAAAAGAAAAAATACTCCCCGAACTACTTAATCCATCAGGAAATGGCGAGGACCAAGGGGCCGATCTATGATCAAATTCTGGATTGGAGTACCACGGGACAAAAAGGGCTAGGCTGGCTAATCGATCCTGATAAGTTTGATCCTTCCATTCTTTCCATCCTGAAAACAAAAAATAATGGCTTATCTGCGCTAGATTTTATTCTGGTGGGAGGTAGTCAGATGGATGCTGACGTTTTTCAAGATTCCTTGAGATTAATCAAAGAGGCAGCTCAAAACATTCCGCTTATTATTTTCCCTGGTTCTAATGCACAACTTTCCGAAGATGCGGAAGCTATTTTATTCCTGAGTTTGCTCTCAGGGAGAAATCCTAGATTTTTGGTGGAAGAGCAGGTGCAGGCGGCGCGAAGGGTGGATGGTTTTGACTTAGAGGTGATTCCCACCGCATACATCTTGGTGAATGACGGCCACATTGGTAGCGTTCATCATGCCAGTGGTACTTTTCCTATACCCAATTCAGACATCCAAAAGTGTGTGGATACTGCCCTTGCGGGAAAATTTATGGGGATGAAGCTTACGTATCTCGATGCTGGGAGTGGACTGGATTCCACTGTTTCTGCACGAGTGGTGGGAGCCATAAAAGAAAAAGTCAAAAATCCGATCATCGTTGGAGGAGGCATTGACAGTTTGGATAAACTCAAATCTGCCTATGCAGCTGGGGCGGATCTTGTAGTGATCGGTAATGCTATAGAAAAAGACCCCAACTTTTTGGTTGAGGTCTTGAAATATAAGGAGTTGAGGAATTTTTCCTCACACGTTAATTAAGGATTCGCGACGTCGCATTTTGCCGGCGGGCACGCCATACATCATTTTAAATCTTCGGCAAAAATAGGCTGTGTCTTTGTAGCCCACCTCTTTGCCTATGTCTCGAATAGATTTTTTGGTCGTACGGAGTAAATCTACGGCAGCTTCCATCCGTTGGTATTCGATGTAGTCTTGAGGATTGATTCCTGTGAGCATTTTGAAATATTGCCCCACATAATCTTCTGATACATTAGCCACACGTGCCAATACCTTATTGGAAAGATCTCCGCCGAGTTCAGTTTTGATGTAGTTGAAAAGATCGATGAGCCTAGGATCCTTGAAGTATGTTGAGTTTGTGGACAGCTCCTCGACAAAAAGCTGATTTTTCAGAATGTGACGAAGAATTTCAATTACCAATACTTCAGATTGGCAGCTTAGCGAACGCTCTTTACCCACGCTATTTTGCTCCTGCTCTTTCATCAAATCCTCGATGATGGTACCAATCCGATCATTGAACCGAATCGTAAATGCAGGAATAGAGAGGGAATTAAAGAAATTGACTACATCAAATACCTTGGATTCAAAGTTCATCATGGAGATGCAATCATCCTCAGTGTTTCGAATATCAAAAAAGCTCAAACTCTGAAGATGTTTCTTTTTGACATCTCTGAATTTGTCCATTTTGATCTGATTTCTTTTGGATCCACCCCCGAGCGTTAGGCTTGTTTTATGTCCTCCAGGGATAAACAATACTTCACCTTCGTTGACCAATTCTTGGTTTTCACCAAATTTCATTGTCCCCTGATGCAGAAGGATTAAGGTGTTTTCTTTGTCTGAGAAGTCCTGAATGGAAAGAGGCTTTTCCACTCGATAATTCGTGCCTTTAATAAATCGAACCTTAACAGATTCAATTACTTTATTGTAATAATCCATGAAAAACTTGAAGGATGAAGCCTAAAATTAGCACTTTCAGGAGTGTAAAAGTCTATTTGGCGAAAAAAAAAATAAAAAAAAGGCAAAAAAGGGTGCAAATTTTGATTTTGCACCCTTTGAATTGGCTCTATTTAAGAATTCCTCTTGAAATTACGATTTTTTGAATTTCTGATGTTCCCTCGTAAATCTGCGTGATTTTGGCATCCCGCATTAGGCGCTCCACGTGATATTCCTTTACGTATCCATATCCTCCATGCACTTGCACCGCTTCCACTGTGACGTCCATGGCAACTTGGGAGGCGTAAAGCTTGGCCATTGCTGAGGCATGTGCGTAGTCATGGCCTTGATCTTTCAGCACAGCGGCTTTATAAACGAGCAGTCTTGCTGCTTCAATGGTGGTAGCCATGTCAGCAAGCTTAAATTGAATTGCTTGATGTTGACTGATTGGCTTACCGAAGGCTTTTCTTTCTTTCGAATAGGCCAAGGCGAACTCATAAGCTCCAGCTGCAATACCTAAGGCCTGAGCTGCAATTCCAATTCTACCTCCATTAAGTGTTTCCATGGCAAAGGTGAATCCAAAGCCCTCTTCACCAATTCTGTTTTCGGCTGGAACTTTGACATCCGTAAACATCAAGGAATGTGTGTCGGATCCTCTTATGCCTAGTTTGTCTTCTTTTTTACCAACAACAAAACCGTCCCATCCTTTTTCCACGATGAAAACTGAGATTCCCTTGTGGCCCTTACTGGCATCTGTCTGGGCAATTACCAGATAGACACTGGCTGTATTGCCGTTGGTGATCCAGTTTTTAGTTCCATTTAAAATATAATGATCACCGTCTCGAACAGCCTCCGTTCTTTGAGAAGTGGCATCCGACCCCGCTTCTGGTTCCGAAAGGCAGAAAGCGCCGAGAATTTCTCCAGTCGCGAGTTTTTTGAGATATTTTTCTTTTTGGGCTTCAGTGCCGTATTTCTCCAATCCCCAGCATACCAAGGAATTGTTTACAGACATGGAGACTGAGGCTGAGGCATCGATTTTGGATAATTCTTCCATCGCTAGTACATAGGACAGGGTATCCATACCACCTCCGTTGTACTCCTCTTTCACCATCATTCCCATGAAGCCGAGTTCGCCCATTTGTTTGATTTGCTCGTGTGGGAATTTTGCTTCAGAATCTCGCTCAATTACTCCTGGTAAAAGCTCAGTCTGAGCAAATTCTCTTGCTGCATCACGTACAGCTAAATGCTCTTCAGATAACTCAAAATTCATTATTTCTTTGGGTTTAAATTTTCCAAGCATGAAAATAGATCAAAAAAAAGAAAGGGGACAATTCAGCCCCCTTTCTCTTCTTTTTTTTGATCTGGATCAATCTCTATTTCCAAAGAAAATAAAGATGTAATAAGCCAATGTGGCCAAAGAAGCCAAAGCTGCTACCACATAGGTCATCGCTGCCCAAGTAAGTGCGTCCTTTGACATTGAGTATTCTTCTGGAGTTACAATATTACGTGTTTTCACCCACGCTAAGGCTCGATTACTAGCGTCAAATTCTACAGGGAGGGTGACTAGAGTAAAAAGAGTCATTACTCCATAGGATCCAACAACAATGTATCCGATAAATGGCACTGGGAGTCCGAGAGCAAATCCACCAAAAAGGGAGGCAATTAAAACTACATTAAGGATTTTTCCAGAGATGTTTTGAATTGGAACTAGTTTGGATCTCATGGTTAACCAAGTGTACTGTGTTGCATGCTGTACTGCGTGTCCGCACTCGTGAGCGGCCACTGCGGTAGCTGCAGCATTTCTGCCATAGAATACTTCAGGGCTTAGGTTTACCGTACGATTCATTGGGTTATAGTGGTCGGTAAGTTGCCCTTCTACGCATTGTACTTTCACATCATGGATCTGATGATCTGCGAGCATGAGCTTCGCGATCTCCTCTCCAGAGAGGTTCGCTTTCAATGCAGTTTGTGAGTACTTTTTAAATTTGCTTTTCAGCTTGCTGCTCACCACAAAACCTAGTATTGCGAAGACAGCGACTATGATAAGAATTCCCATATTTTTTCGATTTTCAAATTTGCTAAACGTATTTAAGCTTGTTCTGGTTGACTTTCGACAGGAAGTCTGAGCATCCAAAACCAACTTAGTAATCCAGCCAAAACCATAAGGATCATTTGCGAGCCATGAATGATAGCTGCAAATATTTTTCCGTCGGCTTCGGCTATTCCAAATTGTATCAAAATCAGAGCCACGAGTGCATGAAAGGTCCCTATCCCGCCTTGTACAGGTGCAATCATGCCAATACTACCCATCACCATGACGAGCAACACTTCTCCCATGGACAAAATGGCAGTGCTTTGGATCGCCATGGAAACCATGTACATGGTCATGAAATAGATCACCCAAATTACTATAGAACTTAACCAAAAACCGAGTGGATTTTGCAGGTTTTTGATTTGTTTGACCCCTCCCAATACCTCTCGAAAGAAATGTTGAATTTTTTGGACTAGTCCATGGTCTCGAAATCTCCTTCCTATCCAATAGAGCGTAAGGACGAAAACCACAAAGCCACCAAAGACAACCGGAAGGTTGGAAAAGGCTTTTTCTCTGAGGTTGTCAAGGTCAATGAATTCTCCAGCCAATTCAATGAAAAGCTGATTTTCTACCGAAAAAGCTAGAAATATGGTAGCTAACAGGAAAACAAAATCAATGGTTCGCTCTAGGATGACCGTACCAATCAAGTGACCCATTGGGACTTTGTTTGTACGTTGAAGTACGCCACATCGAGCTACTTCTCCAGCACGTGGAACGAGCAAATTCACGAGATACCCTACCATCACCGCATGGTAGGCCCGACTTGCAGTCACGGCCTTGCCCTCATCTTTTGAAATCAATAAGGTCCATCTCCATCCTCTTATCCAAAATCCGATCAGAGATACTGCCAAGGAACCCAAAATCCAGTGCCATTTGCTTGATTTAATTTGGGCCAGAAATGAATCGAGCTCTATATCCTTATACAAAAACCAAAAAATCCATAGGGCTACACCTAGAGATAAGATGAGCTGTAAGGCTTTTTTGAGTTTAGGGGGGAGTTTCAAATTACTCGATTTTGTTCGTCAGGAAAGATTACGGTTGGTTTGAAGGTTTTGGCTTCTTCAAAGTCCATTCCGGCGTAAGAAATAATAATGATGATATCACCCACTTGGGCTTTGCGTGCTGCGGGACCGTTTAGACAGATTTCACCAGTTCCTCTTCGACCTTTGATCACGTAAGTTTCTAGGCGTTCGCCATTGTTGATGTTGACGATATGAACTTTCTCATTCTCGATGAGATTGGCCGCATCCATCAAGTCCTCGTCAATGGTAATGGAGCCCACATAATGAAGCTCTGCTTGGGTGATTTTTACTCTGTGGATTTTAGATTTTAATATCTGAATGTTCATTCCTCTAAATTTGCCGCGAAATTAGTCATTAACCTGCAGATTGTCGATCAATCTGACATCTCCAAGGTAGGCTGCGACGCAAAGGAAGTTTTTTTGATTTGGGTCAAAGGTTTGAAACACCTCAAACGTGTCGGGATGAACCAACTCAAAATATTCTAATCTAGGCTCAGGCTGCTTGGAGAAATCCTCTCGAATTTCCTGCGACACCTGTAACCATGATTGTCCCGCTAAAAGTTCAGTCCGAGCTTTGGCCAGACTTTGAATAAGGATTAAAGCTTCTTTCCGCTGTGAAGGACTCAGCCTTACATTACGAGAAGATAGCGCAAGCCCATCTTTTTCGCGTTTGGTGGGGATGATTCGTAACTTGACCGGAAAGGACAAGTCATTTACAAGCCGCTTAATTACCGCCACTTGCTGGAGGTCTTTTTGTCCAAAAAATGCCTTGTGAGGGCGTATTAGATTAAATAGTTTGCTAACCACAATTCCCACTCCGCTAAAGTGACCCGGTCTAAATTTCCCTTCTAAAACTTTTTCGATTGACCCAAAATCCAGGCTCAATTCGACCTCTCGCGGATACATGGTGTGCGTTTCTGGGATAAAAACGGCATCGATTCCCTCTTTTTCAAGTAGGCTTAAATCTGCCTCTATTGTTTTGGGGTAGCTTTCAAAATCAGATGGGTTATTAAATTGGGTGGGATTGACAAAAATAGAGACTACAATAAAATCACACTCATTTATCGCATATCGGACGAGCTCTAGGTGTCCTTCATGCAAGGCTCCCATAGTAGGCACAAAGCCTATTTTTTGATTATTGAGGAGGGTTTTTGCCCAAAGTTGATCCCAGTCTTCAGGGATTTTGATGATTTTCAAAACGCGTATTTAGGGAAGGGTAAATGGAGGCAAATCTAGATTATTATTTAGAAATACAAGGCGATGTGGCCTTTTTTTCTTATCTTTGCCCAGTTATTTTTTCACCTTCAACTTAAATCCAATAAGCATGTCGAAACTACGTATTCTCTACGTTGCCAGTGAAATCAACCCATTCTTACAAACATCAGAAGTAGCTAACTTCCTCAGATCTCTTCCTCAAGCAATGCAGGAAAGGGGTATGGAAATCAGGATCTTAGTACCAAGATTTGGTCTTATCAACGAAAGAAAAAACAGATTGCATGAAGTGGTCCGTCTTTCGGGGATTAATATCGCAGTTGGTGAAGAAGAAAAGCCGCTTGTGATTAAAGTTGCTTCTATCCCAAATGCAAAGCTTCAGGTTTATTTCATAGATAATGAAGATTACTTCCAGCGGAAGCATGTATTTCATGATAAGCAGCAGAAGTTTTATGAGGATAACGACGAGCGTGCCATCTTCTTTTGTAAAGGCGTAATTGAGACAGTGAAGAAGCTCGGCTGGGCTCCAGATATTGTTCATTGCAATGATTGGATGACAAGTTTGATTCCAATGTATCTCAAAACGACATACAAAAACGAACCTTTATTTAAGGACACAAAATCTGTCTTTGCTATTTATAATAATGGCTTTTCTCATACCTTTGGCGACGATTTGTTAAACAAGGTTAAGATGGTCGATATTGATGACGCAATTTTAGCACCTTTGCAAACCAAGGATTTTGAAGGCTTTATCAGGATGGGTATGGAATACGCAGACTTGGTAGTGAAGGGCCATGAAGTATCCAAAGAATTGAACCAACTAATAGAGGATTTCTCTAAAGACAAGAAGTTTGAAATCAGCATTGAAGAAGAAGCGCAGGCTCATGACGAGCTTTTTGAAAAATACAACGAGCTCGCCGGTTAAATCGGCTCTAGGGCTCATCTTGTCCCTCCTTATCATCAGTTCATGCAGTGATCCCTCTACGGTGGGCTTGCAGCTCGCGCCTGAAAACAACCAGATTGGAGTGTTTTTTGTGGAGTTTGAACTAGATGCAGAGGTAGTACTACTAGATTCTTTCAATACCACCAACCAAAGTATCTTGGTGGTGGGGGACGAAGTTGATCCCTATTTTGGGAAAACAAGAGGTACTGGCTATACTAGATTATTTCTGGATGTTTTTGAGCCGAGGCCAGGTGTTGATTCTAAGCTAGATTCAGCGTTCTTTACCCTTGACGTGGTAAGCGTTAACGGTACTGATCTAGATGAGCCTAAGTTATTTTCTGTACATCGTCTCTCAGAGCCAATTTTGGATACGCTCTATTACAATTTTGACGAGTTGATGTTTGAACAAACTCCGATCGCCTCATATCAAGTCACTTTCTTGGAGAGCAAGGACACAACGCTTAGACTTCCAGTCACTGAGGAGTTCGCGGATGAGTTGTTTGACAAGATGAGAAGGGGGATCGAATTTGAGGATTTATTCCAATTTAGAGATTATCTTCCGGGCGTAGCCGTGGAGATCGAAGAAGGTGCTAATACCACCGCCGGAATTAATCTGGGGTTTCAGACTGGAATTCAAGTTTATTATAGTGCTCCAGGCGATACGGTTTCTGTTGAATACTCAATTACTTCAGCTTCTTCCAGAAGCTTCAATGGTGTAAGAAGTGATCGAACTGGAACACCTACAGATGTGGTGCAAATCCCTCAAGTTGCCTATAAAACTGGCTCAAAAATAGGGATGAAGGCCAATTTAGGGATGGTAATAAAGGTAGATACTAGTCCATTTGATGAGTTTTTGGATACCCTACGAGGAATAACTTTCAATCAGATTAACCTTGAGTTGGGAGAAATAGACGAAGTGCCAGAAGGTCAGAATCCCATTGCCTCCCTAGTGATGAATTTTACGGATGATACAAATAATATTTTGACTCGATCACGCGATGGTCAGCCTCTAACCGTTCAGAGAGACGGCCAGCCGCAGCTTGCACTTGACCCAGATGGGAATGAAGAGCCGTCTACAATTGCTCCGGCTATTTTGGAATATGATGAGAATGAGGAGAAATATAAGGTGCAAATAACCTCCTATACTAACGCAATTTACCGCGACCAGATTATGCGAAAAGATTGGCTTCTGTATGGCAACTCTCCATTAGGAGGGGATGCCTTTAAAAGATCCTTAAGGCAGTTTGTGATGGATAATAATAAAATTAAAGTTCGAGTGATTTACTCGAAGCGGAATTAAACAATCGATTTCGAAAAAGTATACCTAATCCACTTCTTTTTTTTAATGAAGTGGATTATTTTTTTTGGCATGAAAGCTGTTTCTTTGTTCATCCAAATTTTTACCTAATCTTTTTTTCATCATGTGTGGAATTGTAGCGTATGTAGGTCAGCAAGAAGCTCTACCTATTATCATCAAAGGACTTAAGCGACTCGAGTATCGAGGATACGATAGTGCCGGGGTGGCATTGATGGACCAGCATGGCTTAAGTGTCTATAAAAAGAAGGGGAAGGTCAGCGAACTAGAAGCGCATTTGAAGGAGCGCGGTGAAGTATTTTCTAAGGTGGGTATAGGCCACACTCGATGGGCTACCCATGGAGAACCGAACGATACCAATGCCCACCCACATTATTCTTCCACGGAGAAGCTTGCTATTATTCATAATGGTATCATTGAAAATTATGAGGTACTCAAAAAGGATCTTATTTCTAAAGGTTACACTTTCGAATCTGACACGGATACAGAGGTCTTCGTCAAATTCATTGAAGATATCTATGTAAATAATCCCATCAGTCTTGAGGAGGCCCTTCGCTTGGCTTTACACAAGGTAGTTGGTGCTTATGCCATTGTGTTGATGAATAAAGAGGAGCCCAACACACTAATCGCAGCCCGTAAAGGTTCTCCGCTGGTTATTGGTGTGGGAGAGGATGAATACTTTTTGGCTTCGGATGCTACTCCTATCATAGAATACACGAATAAGGTCGTATATCTTGACGATTATGAAATTGCGGTAATTCGCGATAATAGACTTCAGGTAAAAACCATTGAAAACGTAGAAACCAATCCGTATATCAATAAGCTTGAAATGGAATTGGAGGCTATTGAAAAGGGTGGTTATGAGCACTTTATGCTGAAGGAGATTTATGAGCAGCCAAAATCTATTGAGGATTGCTTGAGAGGAAGGTTAGATGCCAAATCCGGACGTCTGGTTTTAGGCGGACTTCGAGACTACATGAATAAATTCCAGAATGCTGAGCGAATTATTATCACTGCTTGTGGTACTTCTTGGCATGCTGGTCTGGTTGCGGAATATCTTTTTGAAGAGTTTGCGAGAATCCCGGTGGAGGTAGAATATGCTTCAGAATTCAGATACAGAAACCCAGTGGTAAGTGAAAAAGACTTTATCATTGCAATTTCACAATCTGGAGAAACTGCTGATACTCTTGCAGCGATTGAGCTGGCAAAATCAAAAGGAGCAACAATCTTTGGAGTGTGTAATGTGGTGGGATCGTCCATTCCAAGAGCTACGCATGCAGGAAGCTATACCCACGCGGGACCTGAGATCGGGGTGGCTTCAACGAAAGCCTTTACGGCTCAGATTTCCGTTCTTGCGATGATGGCTCTCAAGCTGGGTTATCAACGAGGAACTTTGCCTGAGGGGAAATACATTGAATTGCTCCATGAGCTAGCAGCAATTCCGAGCAAAGTTGAAAAAGCTTTGCAAGCCAATGATGCTATTAAGTACATATCTGAAGAATATAAAGATGTGTCGAATGCCTTGTATCTAGGACGTGGATATAATTTCCCTGTAGCTTTAGAGGGTGCCTTGAAGCTTAAAGAGATCTCATATATTCATGCTGAAGGCTATCCAGCTGCGGAAATGAAGCATGGACCTATTGCCCTTATCGATGAGGAGATGCCTGTAATTTTCATTGCCACTAAGGACAGCTCTTATGAGAAAGTAGTTAGTAATATTCAGGAGGTGAAAGCCAGAAAGGGGAAGGTGATTGCTGTGGTGACCGAAGGCGATACCAGCGTTAGAGAAATGGCTGATCATGTAATTGAGATTCCTTACACGCATGAAGCGTTTACCCCACTGGTGGCTGTAGTTCCTTTGCAGCTATTGTCTTATCACATTGCGGTGATGAGAGGGTGTAATGTGGATCAACCTAGAAATCTAGCTAAATCAGTAACCGTGGAATAATCCATTATTGCATACTAAAAGAAACAGCCTCTAAATTCATTTTTAGAGGCTGTTTATTTATTAGTTTCCTTAGCTACCGCACTCCCCCGGAGTGGTTCTCAACACCCCAGAATTGCTGGCATGACAAGAGTTTGAATAGGTCACACCGTCGCATCCACAGACGGGATTCCAATCCATGGTGCAAACAGCGTTGGTCCTGATCCGATCCGGATCGATGCAATCAGGGTTGATGATGTCGTCTTCACATTGGAAAGAGGCCAAAGCCAAGACAAGGAATAAAAGAATGGGAGTCTTTCGCATTTAGGATTATTGATTAGGATATATATGAGGGGTTCAACGATGTTTTCTGAATTCTGGTTTTTACATCTCACGAATAAAATTCACTACTTTTGCCTGTTGATTAAAAAAGCATGCTAGATAAATTACAAACCCTAAAGGACAGATTTGAGGAAGTAGGCCAGCTGATTATTTTGCCGGAAAGCATGACCGATATGGCAAAGTACACCAAGCTTTCCAAGGAGTACAAGGACTTAGAGAAAATTGTTCGGGTCGGTGATGAATACACCTTGGTTTTACAAAATATTGATAGCACCAAAGAAATTTTAGATAAGGAAAAAGACCCAGATTTTCGAGAAATGGCAAAGGCCGAGCTCGACGAATTGAAGGATAGAAGAGAAGTCCTAGAGGAAGAAATAAAACAATTATTGATTCCAAAAGATCCAAATGATTCTAAGGATGCTATTCTGGAAATTCGGGCAGGAAGTGGTGGAGATGAAGCGGCCATTTTCGCAGGAGACTTGTTTAGAATGTATGAGCGCTTTTGCGAGAAGCAAGGCTGGAAATTGACAGTGTTGGATTTGACTTTTGGTACAGCAGGTGGATATAAAGAAATCATCGCCACGTTGACGGGAGCTGATGTCTATGGCATGATGAAGTTTGAATCTGGCGTACATCGCGTGCAGCGAGTCCCAGCCACTGAATCTCAAGGCCGTGTTCACACTTCCGCTGCCTCCGTGGCTGTATTGCCTGAAATGGACGAGGTGGAGGTAAATATTGATATGAATGATGTTCGGAAGGACACCTATTGCTCCTCGGGCCCTGGAGGTCAGTCGGTGAATACCACTTATTCTGCAGTTCGTTTGACCCATAATCCCACGGGCTTAGTGGTAACTTGCCAAGATGAAAAATCTCAAATAAAGAACTTTGAGAAAGCCCTTAAAGTACTCCGATCTAGGCTTTATGAGATAGAATTAGCTAAGCACAATGAGGAAGTGGGTGCTCAGCGGAAGTCTATGGTGGGAAGTGGTGACCGAGCTGATAAAATCCGTACTTACAATTACTCTCAATCCCGGGTTACTGATCATCGTATCAATAAGACAGTTTACAATCTGCCCGAAATAATGGATGGAAATATTGAAGAATTCATCAGTGCTTTGCGTTTGGCGGAAAATTTTGAGAAAATGAAAGCAGGAGGGATGGATGAATGATTACCGATTGTTATTTATTTGGTAATATTGATAGATTTGATAAATAAAAATTTTTAGGGATAGCAGACGATTTTATGGTAATATCTGGACAAAGAGGAATAAACTTAGTGACTTGGAATGAAGCGCATTTCCATCAGCTTTACCCTCTAGCAAATAATCCAAAGATTGCCATGAATCTCAAGGATAGCTTCCCCCAGCCCTACACAATTCACGATGCTCGGCATTGGATTGAGCACAATCAAAAATTTAATCCCCCACAGAATTTCGCAATAGAATTTGAAGGCAGATTGGCAGGATCCATCGGGGCTGAACTCGGAAAAGCAGAGCTCCGTACGAATATGGAAATAGGATTTTGGGTTGGAGAGCCTTTTGCAGGGAAAGGTATTGCAACCGAGGCCGTAACACTTTTTACCAAATACGTTTTCGAAAAATTTGATATTCAACGTGTTTTCGCTCAAGTCTATGATTTCAATGGGCCTTCCATGAGTGTGCTCGAAAAAGCGGGATATATCCCCGAAGCGATCCTTAAAAAAGCATTCATCAAGAATGGCGGAATCGGTGATATATTTCAGTACGTCACCGTTCGCGGTGAGTCTGAATAAATTATTGCACTAGCACCTTACGTACAATCACATCTTTTTGTCCAATTAGTCGGACTAGGAACAATCCTCTGGGAAGCTGATCGAATTCTATTCTGTGAGCTCCAGGGTTGATCTCGATCGAGCGAATCAGCATGCCATTGGAAGAGATGACTTCCGCATTTGACCATTGGCTAAGATCACGGGCTTCTATCCATAGCCTACCTTGACTCGGATTGGGATAGATTTTCAAATCTTGATCGATCTCTGGCTTTAGGGATGTGATGATGTTCACCTCCACCAAGAGACTTTGTGCGGCTCCCTCATCACACTCATTTCTAGGCGTCACTGTAATGGTAAACTCGCCTTCATTTCCCCATTGAATGGTGACTCTAGGACTTCCTTGGCCAGAAGTGATTCTTCCAGCCGAATTGGGAATTTCCCATGTATAATTCACCCCGCTTACAGCTTCAATTTCATAAACGGCCTCCCCTAAGCCCACGAGAGCTTCACCTACGATTTCTGAAGGCTGCTCTGGAGGAGAGCTTACTTGTACTGGTAGAATTATTTGATTGGATTTACCGCAGGTGTTTTCCAAAATTAGCTGCACCTCTTGGAGACCTTTCTCCTCCCAAACAACGATGATTTCTGAATTTCCTTGACCAGAAATAATATTTCCGCCTGTTACCTGCCACTGATAGTCCACGCCAGGTAAAGAAGTCACCGCGTATTTGTTTTGTAGCTCTGTACATACAGCTCCAGTACCTTGAATCTGAAGATTGCTTGGTGGAATATCTGAAACAGTCACCTCTAATGCTGAGGTATCGCCATTTCCGCAGAAGTTTTCATTGGTTACCAAAACGGCATTTCTTCCTGGGATTTCCCATTCCACTTCAATGCTACTTGTACCTTGTCCTCGTAGAATTGTGCCTCCGTCTACTCGCCACTCGATGAAAGCTCCTTCGACCTGAGGTTCATCGATGCGGTATGTCTGCCTTCCTAGGCAACTAGTCGCGTTGCCGGTTATTTCGCTGAGTGGCCCAGGAGGAAAACAGGTGTAATTGAGTAGGGTGCCATCTTCGCCTACGGCAAAGGCAACCAAGGGATTCCCTATACTCACGGCAGTAAGGTTGGATCGGGTGCCACTCGGGATTCTAGTCCAGGTTTCACCACCATCTTTGGTTTGTATGGTAAAGCCATTGTCTCCCGCTGCTAGACCTAGTTTGTCGTCCCAAAAGTCTACATCCTTGATGTTTTCAGTAAATGGTACATTAATCCTTCTCCAAGTTCTGGCTTTGTCTTCGGATTTTAAGATCACACCATTTTGTCCTACAATGATGGCGGTGGAACTATCCACTTTGGCCAAGGCATTCAGATTTTCATCCGTGAGCTTGGGTATGTTTTCCCACACGTTCCCCCCATTGGACCAGCTGATTTGTCCATTTTCACCCATGGCAAAACCTACCTGGAAATCAAAGAACGTAATGTCTTTCAGGTTTTCTGTGGTATTGGCTTCGACCTCGGCATTCCAATTTCCCCCCGACTCAAAAGATCTAGCGATATACCCTGAGTTCCCGGCGATATATAAGACAGAAGGGGCGAAAAGATAAAAACCGTTAATGTTTTCTGAAGTGGGGGCGCTCACATTTACCCATGAAGTGCCACCATTGCCCGTCCTAAACATGCGACCATCTGCACCGGAGACATATCCAAATCCTGTATTCCAAAAGTCCAGACTAATGATGTCCAAATCCTCAGGAAGGGGGCGGGAAATGATGGATAATCCGCCATTACCAGTTAAATAAAAAGCACCATTTGCCCCAGCAAAAAAACCAAATCGATCAGTTTTAAAATCGGTATCTGTAAAATCATTTCTTATACCTGCGAGCCGTGTGGTCCAGCTTCCTCCTCCATTCGTGGAAGAAATTAAATACCCATCCTTACCAAGTGCAAAGGCTGTATTTTGAGTAGGCGAAAATTTGATCTGGCTCAGGTTTCGGATATTTCCTGCTCCAAGATTCGCTTTGCCAAAGGAATTTCCTCCATTGGTAGACCGCAATGCTGTGGCTTCTTCACCCACCACGATAATAAAATTGGCATTGGTGGGACTCACGTCCACATCTTTTAGATTTATACTTACTGTGGAGTTAAGTGAAAGCCAGTTTTCTCCTCCATCCAATGATCGAATGATGGTTCCGTTTTGGCCCACGGCAAATCCAACTCCCTGACTGGAGAAGGTGAGCTTATTCAAAGCTTCAGAGGTAGATGTGCTTTTCGGGGTCCAAGTTTCCCCCTGATCAACGGAAAGTTGAATTTGGCCTGACTCACCGACGATAAATATGGAATCGCTACTTGTAAAAGTTAGATCATTGATTCCGATGCTAGGAAAAGAATTTTGTTCGGTCCAAGTCAAACCTAGATCTTGACTAGCCAAAATAAGATTTCCTTCACCAAGTACTAAAACAAGGGCTTCATCAAAAAAGGCAATGGTTTTCAAGCTATTTCCTGTAGGGCTATTGATCTCAGACCAGGTATTACCGCCATCCGAAGTCCGGATGATCATTCCATTCTCTCCCACCCCTAAGCCTATGGTTTCATTTAAGAATGAAAGGTCCAAAACTCGCGCATTTGGAAGAAAATCGATTTCCTTCCATGTAACTCCACGATCTTGAGAGCTGATGAGGAGATCTTCGCCAGCGGCATAGCCCACCGAATCATTGATCCAGGAAAGGGTTTCTAAGTCCAATCCCCAGCTTTGCATTCTCGTCCAAGTCTGGGCTTTTGAACCCAAAGTGGTAATAAAAATCAGAAAAAGCAGAAATAGGGATTTACGCATCAATCAAAAATAACACTCTTTAAATATTAATTAATTTAATTTTCAATCAACTCGAATTTCTACGGGTTAATCTGATGAATTTGAAGTAAAAAAGTGAAAATCCTTAACTTAGGGAATAGATAAATATAGAATTATGAAATACCTAGTTGTAGTTTTTTGCATGATCCTTTTTTCCTGTGGAAGTGGTGAGCGCGTTTCCAAAGAAGTCTTTGATGAAGTGAATAAAAACATGGAAGTAAAAAGACTGACTGAAGCTGAAATCCTTCAAAAGGCCATGATTTGGGGAGATTCTATCAGTACTCAAGCGCAGGGGCAACTTGTATCAGCACTTACTAAAGCAATAGCAGATGGTGGTCCAGAAGGGGCTATTGAATTCTGTAATGTAAAGGCATTACCTATTCTAGGGGAAGTTGGTGAAGCGAATGGAATTGAAATCCGCCGAGCTTCAAATCGATTTAGAAAGCCATCCGATAAGCCCACGGAGCAAGAGAAGCCCATTCTTGAGGCCTATGAATATAATGCTGAAAACAACATTGCTTCGGATCCCAATATTCAGAAAATAGAGGGAGGCGAGACCTATCTTTACACCAAAGCTATTGTAATTCCGGGGGCGTTTTGTCTAAGTTGCCATGGGGATCCCACTAGTGAAATCAGCCCGAAAACCCTCGAAAAAATCAACGCTTTATATCCTGAAGATAAGGCAACGGGTCATCGTATCGGTGATCTTCGGGGGATGTGGTCGCTGAAAATCCCTAAAAGCGAGGTGGTAAAAAGAATGTAAGGCCGACAAGGATTATTCTTTCTTTTTCTTTTTAATTCTGCTATTTTGAAGGGTTTTCTTATTGAATTTGGATATGCTCTTCCCAAAAGCCTTGCTTTTTCTTACACTGTATTTTTTGGTTTTGGATCATGTTGGTTCCTCCTCCCCGAATAGGCAGGAGGAGTTTCGATCATATATTCAAACTATTCCGGGTACCCCAGTTGATTTTGGTATGACTCCGATTCCCGCTGGATCTTTTTGGATGGGGAGTGATGATCCGGAACGATCTGATCAAAGTCCCAAACATGAGGTTGAGCTGGATGCATTCTGGATGGGAACACATGAGGTGACCTGGGATGCCTTTGAGCTTTTTTTGGATAAAAACTATGAATTAGCGATTTCCGAAACTCCACTGAGTGAGCAAGTCGATGGCTTGACTCGACCTAGTTTGCCTTATTTAGATATGACCTTTGGAATGGGGAAAGAGGGAAAGCCCGCCGTGGGGATGACTCAATATGGAGCCATTCAATATTGCCGCTGGCTTTACTTGAAAACTGGTATTTTCTATCGTTTACCTACTGAAGCTGAATGGGAGTATGCGGCCGCAGCAGGAAGCGAGGAGGATTATTTCTTCGGGACTGACTCAAAAATGCTACAAGAATACGCATGGACTAAAGAAAACTCAAAAGGAACCACCCAGCTTGTAGGATCTAAAA
This sequence comes from Algoriphagus namhaensis, assembly GCF_042649705.1. Classification (NCBI taxonomy): domain Bacteria; kingdom Pseudomonadati; phylum Bacteroidota; class Cytophagia; order Cytophagales; family Cyclobacteriaceae; genus Algoriphagus; species Algoriphagus namhaensis. Next base: position 446,159 of record NZ_JBHRZS010000006.1, on the reverse strand, counting down.
AGCCAAATCCATGGGGTTTATACGATATCTATGGGAATGTACTCGAGTGGACTTCTGATCAATATGATTTAGAGTTTTACTCAAAATCTCCCGACAAAAACCCTGTGAATCCGGCTTTAAAGCTTTATCCCAGAGTGGTGAGAGGAGGGAGCTATGCTACTCCAAGCGAAGAAATCGGAACCAAAAGAAGATATGTGAGCTCCCCAAAGTGGAAGCAACTAGATCCGCAAATACCAAAAAGCCAATGGTGGTTTCCAGAAGCTCCATTTATTGGCCTAAGGGTAGTTAGACCTTTGAGCCCTCCATCTGAGGACGAAATCGAAGCATATTATTCAAGAGAACCGATACCTGATTATTAATCCAAACAATAAACCTATGAAAGACATGAAAACCAGAAGAGATTTTATCAAGACCTCTGCTTTAGTTTCGGGAGGACTGATGGTAAATCCTTTTACGCTCTCGGGCGCCTATGCGGCCCCAGATAATCATTTGAAACTTGCAGTGATTGGATGCGGAGGAAGAGGAACAGGGGCAGTGTTTCAAGCTTTTGAAACAGGCCATCCAATCAAATTAGTGGCCATGGCGGATGCATTTCGAGATCGGCTGGATAAGAGCTATGAGCCTATAATGGCTAAGTACGGTGCAGAAAAAGTCGACGTACCTGAGGATCGAAAATTCGTCGGGTTTGATGGGTATAAAGAAGCGATCGCACTTGCTGATGTGGTGATTTTGGCTACTCCTCCTGGATTTAGGCCTATGCATTTTGAAGAAGCGGTGAAGCAAGGAAAGCAAATTTTTATGGAAAAGCCAGTGGCTACAGATGCTGCCGGTATTCGTAGAGTTTTGGCAGCGGCTGAAGAAGCAAAAGCAAAAAAACTCAATGTGGTAGTCGGGCTGCAGCGCCACTACCAAGATAATTATAGAAAGACCATCGCCCGAATTCATAACGGTGAAATCGGAGATATCACTGGAGGTCAGGTTTATTGGAACGATGGTGGAGTTTGGGTGCGTGAGCGTCAGCCGGGGCAGACTGAAATGGAATATCAGATGAGAAACTGGTATTATTTCAATTGGCTTTGTGGAGACCATATTACCGAGCAGCATGTCCATAATATCGATGTGGCCAACTGGGTCAAAAAGGGCTACCCTGTCAAGGCAGAAGGTACTGGAGGTCGACTTGTTCGGACAGGTAAGGATCATGGTGAGATTTTCGACCATCATGTGGTGAGTTTTACTTACGAAGATGGTGCAGTAATCCATAGCGAGTGCAGACATTTTCCTGGAGCAGCCAATCGCGTGGATGAGTCATTTCAAGGAACTAATGGTAAGGCGTATTTAAGTGCAGGAAATTATGGAGTACTGTCTGATTGGAAAGGAAATGTACTGTATGAGCATGATCGAGAAAATAATGTCAACCCTTACCAGCAAGAGCATAATGAGCTTTGGGATGCTTTGGTGAAGGGAGAATATAAATTTGCCGATGCTGAAAATGCCGCTAAAAGTACCATGACTTCCATCATGGGAAGGTATGCAACCTATTCGGGTAAGGTGATTACCTGGGATGAGGCAATCAATGGTCAGGTTGACCTCTTTCCAGAAACATTGTCTTGGGATGCGATGCCGAAAATTCTTCCTAAGGAAGACGGATATTATCCACATGCAATTCCAGGCAAAACCAAAGTTGTGTAATCATGGAACGACGGAAATTCATCAAAAATCTTAGCGCTACAGCAACACTTTCTAGTTTTATAGGAGGAGCTTCATTTGCTGAGAGCTTGGTAGCCAAGGCTGCGGAACCGACTTTTACACTGGATTTTGCGCCTCATTTTGGCATGTTTAAAAATTCTGCGGGCGATGGTCTCGTGGAGCAGCTTGAATTTATGGCTGATCAAGGGTTCCGATCTTTGGAGGATAATGGTCTCCTCCAACGTAGTGTAGCAGATCAGTCCAAAATTGGAGAGACAATAGCTAGACTTGAGATGAGAATGGGAGTCTTTGTCGTCGATGGAGGCCAAAATTGGCAAACTTCGCTCACGACAGGAAAGCAGGAATTTATGGATGTTTTCCTGAAAACCTGTAGGGACTCGGTAGAAGCAGCCAAGCGAGTCAATGCCAAATGGATGACTGTAGTGCCTGGGTTTTACGATCGAAATATGCCTTTAGGAATACAGACAGGAAACGTGATCGAGGCGATGAAGAGAGGTGCTGAAATCTTTGAGCCACATGGCCTCACTATGGTCATGGAGCCACTTAGTGATACGCCAGAATTGTTTTTAAGACATTCGGATCAAACGCACATGATCTGTAAAGCTGTGGGAAGTCCAAGCTGCAAAATCCTGTATGATATCTACCACATGCAGCGAAATGAAGGAAATCTCATTGCTAGTATGGAGAGATGTTGGGATGAAATAGCCTACATACAAATCGGGGATAACCCGGGCAGAAAAGAACCTGGAACAGGAGAAATTAACTACGCCAATGTTTTCAAATGGATCCATGAAAAAGGCTTTGAAGGAATCTGTGGGATGGAGCATGGAAATGCTGAGCCAGGTAAATCAGGTGAGGAGAAATTGATTGAGGCTTACCGAAATGTAGACGTAAAAGCTTGATGAAAATATCTCTTTGCGTCATATTCTTGATGGTTTTTGGTACTTCTGAACTAGTTGCCCAGCAAATTAATGCGAGGTGGGAATTAAAAGAGACGCCAGTTAAAGCATCACTTCGAGGTCTTTCCGTTTGTTCAGATGAGGTCGTGTGGGCCAGCGGATCCAGAGGGACTTGGCTTCAGACGATTGATGGAGGTGAAAGCTGGAACCACGGAATTATCGCGGGGCTAGACTCTGTCGATTTTCGCTCCATTCATGCATTTAATGAGAAAGTAGCTGTAGCTGTTTCTGCAGGAGAGCCGGCTGTGATTTATAAGACTACGGATGGAGGAGTAACTTGGGAGTTGAAATCTACCCAGTCACCACCAGCCTTTCTCGATGGAATTCACTTTGTGGATAAGAAGCGCGGCTATGTATTTGGAGACCCAGTGGATGGTAAGTGGATGTTTTTAGTCACAGAGGACGGTGGGGATAATTGGAAAAGGATAGATCAGGCTCCAAATGTGACTGAAGGTGAAGCGGGCTTCGCCGCTAGTGGTTCGTCGATGGTTGCCCTTAAAAATTCTATTTGGATAGGAAGTGGTGGCAAAGAGTCAAAGATTTGGCAATCCTTGGATCGAGGGAATACTTGGGAGAGCTATACCAGCCCTCTCCTTCAGGGTAAGCCTTCCCAGGGCATCTTCGCAATTTGTTTGGTTGAGAATCAACGAATCGTAGCTGTTGGAGGTGATTATTTGAAACCTGAGGAAAAGGGAGGGACTTCAGGAATGTTTCAGCTCGGACAAAAAAGCTGGCAAACCTCAGATGCTAGTCCAAATGGGTACCGTTCTGGAGTCACTTATTTGAAGGGAAAGAAATGGGTGATTGCCGTAGGCCCCAATGGGGGGGATATTTCTCTAGATCAAGGAGATACTTGGACATCTTTTTCGGGGGAATCCTTCCATGCAGTGAAATCTGATTCAAAAGGTCGATCGGTGTGGGCTTCAGGTGCTGGAGGTAGAATTGGCAAATTGAACTTTCAGTAATCATTCCTTAGGTTTTTTCTAATTCTTATTGGAAGTTTGATTTTGATTAAAAAATTATAAATTATTCCGCTGGATCATTAAGATTTTAATATCCCGTATTATCTTTAAATCAATTGACCGAACCTACTTAAATTTTACTGTGAGCAAATTCGAAATAATACCATCTATCTGGCTAATCAATGGAAAATGTGTCCGTCTTCAACGTGGTGATTTTGCTACCGAGGAAGTGATTTCGACCAATCCTCTTGGTATTGCCCAAGATTTCGAATCAGTAGGTATCAAAAGAATCCACTTGGTGGATTTAGATGGTGCTAGACGTGGTGAGCCTAAAAATTATCACATCCTTGAAGCCATTGCAGGTTACACAAATCTAATGGTGGATTTTACAGGGGGTGTTTTGACGGATGGGGATGTCATCAAGTCTTTTGAAAATGGTGCAAAAACAGTGACCATCTCTACAGCTGCGGCTAATCATCCCGAAAGGTTTGCTCAATTTATTCTTTCCTACGGACGTGAGAAAATAATTCTTGCTGCAGATACCAACCCAGTTGACAATAAAATTAAAATCCGCGGATGGTTAAAAAAGACCAAGATCGACCTTTTTGATCATATTGAGTTTTTCCACGAACGTGGACTTAAATATGTGAAAGTTTCTGACACCTCCCGTGATGGTGTAATGGAAGGCCCGAATCTTACTTTGTATCAAGATGTACTTACTAAATTCCCTTCTATTAATCTTAGAGCGAGTGGAGGAATCCGAGGTGTAGATGATTTTAAGATTCTCAGGGAGTTAGGCGTGCAATCCGTACTTTTTGGACGCGCATTTTTTGAAGGAAAAATTTCCTTGAATGATATTGAAAAATTTCTGGGAGAGAACCCTTAATCGGCTCTAAACTTATCTACGATGTAGAGAAATAAGTTGAAAGATAATGTCGAGGCAGATTCCTCTTTCTTTGCGTCCTTATTTTCAGCGATTGGTTCGGTCGCTGATTTATTATTTTTAGCTTGAGGGCTTACCGCTTTGATAAAAGATTGAGAAGCGGGTTTTTTCTGAATTTCCTTGGAGATATTTCCCCTCGTCAAGTCTAAATCATCCACTGCAGGAGTTTCAGCAGGTATTTCCATACGAACTGGTTCTTGTTCGGACTGTGCAAAACTCTCAATGGCAAAAAAGCCAAACGACATCACAAAAAGTGTGAGGAATTTGGAATTTAAAGAAGTATTAATCGTTTTTGTAAACATAATATTTCTGACTTGCTTCCTGATAACGATTTCGATGTAGAAATTGTTCATAAAATTAGTAAAAAATATGTCTATGCAAACGATTGATTATAAAGATTTTCAAAGGATTGAATTTCGGGTGGGAACAATCATCGATGTAAAAGTTTTTGAAAAAGCTCACAAACCATCCTATAAGATCTGGGTAGACTTAGGTAAAGAAATAGGCATCAAAAAATCTTCTGCTCAATTGACCAATCTCTATTCTCCTGAGGATTTGATGGGGAAACAAGTGGTTTGTGTTTGCAATTTTGCGCCTAGACAAATCGCGGATTTCATGTCTGAAATATTGATTACAGGTTTTGATTCTGAGCAGGGTGGAGTGGTGATCAGCACAGTGGAGCGCAAAGTACCAAACGGTGCTAGACTTTATTGAGTTAAGGCATTGTAATTTCCAGGCCCGCTTCGGTAAGGATAGCCGGATAAGTTTCCAAATCACCGCAGTAGCCAACCTTAACCTTACCGGTTTTTAGCTCAAATCTATATTGGTGGAGCGGACATGAGATTTCGTTTCTATCATTTACCTGACCTTCGGTGAGCAGGGCTCCCCTATGTGGGCAGAATGCGTCAAATACAAAGCACTCCGAGCCACGCCGGACCAGCCCAAGTGTTTTTGTTCCAATTTTCATTTTTTTGATCCGACCCTCAGGTACAAGTTCAAACAGGTGGTCTCGGGATTTGCCCAGAGTAAACTTTTTCATTTTGCCTTCTGCAAGAGATAATGACCAAATTTTGCGAATTGTTTTTTAAATCCACTTTTTTATTTAATTATTTGGAAATGAATAAGCTAATCGAACTCACCATGAAAAATCTTCTTCTACTTCCCATTCTATTTATTATTGGTATTGCTTCTGCTCAAGATGTGGAAGGCGCCTGGAAATTGACACATCAAAATGGTCAAATGGTCACGGATACTGAATATGTGAAGATTATCCAAGATGGATATTTCGCATTTGGTGCTAAAATGCTTGAAAACAATCATTTCGTTGCTGCTGGAGGTGGTCCTGTCGAAGTTGGTAATGGGAAGTATACGGAAACCTTAGACTTTTTTACACTGAATCCCCTTCAGGTAGGTACATCCACTTCATTTAAACTCGATATGGTGGATGGCAAAATGGTGATCTCAGCAGACACCGACAATGGGATGTTGGTAGAAATATGGGAAAGAATTGATGGGAATCCTGATCAACTCACCAGAAACTGGGTGATCACTGGTAGAAAAAGAAATGATGAAATCAGTCGATCAACTCCCGAAGCTAGAAGAACCGTTAAAATCCTGAGTGGTGGAAGATTTCAATGGATCGCCTTTAATTCGGAAACTAAAGAATTTATGGGATCCGGAGGAGGAACTTACACAGCCGAAAACGGCAAATACGTAGAAAATATAACCTTTTTCTCCCGAGATGACACTCGTGTAGGTGCCTCATTGAGCTTCGACTTTGAGGTTATTGATGGCGAGTGGCATCACTCGGGCTTGAGTTCCAAAGGTGACCCTATTTATGAAATTTGGTCGCCTTACTCCATTGCTTATAATCCTGCTGATAAATAATCTCACATGCTTAAAAAAGTTATAGATTTTATAAAAAACCCTGAGCGTCCAGAGAGCTATCAGCCCATTTCGGCCAAAGATTTTTTTACTCTGCTAGGCTTGGTTTTGGTTGTGATTATTCCCTACGCCTTCTTACTTGAAAAGCTGGATGTTGGGCAATTTGACAATGCCCTCGAGGAACTCTTAGAAAACTATAAATGGTTTGTTGTGGCTGGAGTGATTGTGTTGGCTCCGCTAATCGAGGAACCTATTTTTAGACTTCACTTGGACTATAAAAAGTCTTCTATTTATTGGGGAATGGGATTATCAATCCTAGTGATTTCAGAGTTTTGGTTTATTTCTCTGGCCTTTCTCGGCTATTTGTTTTTCCTATTAATGAAAATAAAGGATGATCAACCTCCTAAACTGAAACTGATTGTTTTTATGTCAGCAGGGTTTTTTGGCTTAGTTCATTTAGGAAATTACACCGGATTTGATTGGGTGGGTAAGTTCTATTATGTTCCCTTACTCGTGGGAGCCCAATTCGTGCTGGGGTTAGTATTAAGTTATGTTCGGATCAATCATGGGATTAGAGCAGCAATGCTTTTCCATGGGACATACAATGCCTTGATCTTGATACCAGCTGCGATTTTTGGAGAAATTTAAATCCTAAAATTAGGCCTCGACTGCGTAAAGCTCTCTCAGCTTTTGGACGGTGTAGAAAACGTCCTCTTTCGAATTAAATCGACTAAAGGAGAATCGTACAGCATCCCGCTCTGCCGAATGATTTAGAGCACGAAGGACATGTGATCCCACCGTAGCCCCTGAGCTGCAGGCAGAGCCTCCTGAAGCAGAGATACCATCCAGGTCCAAATTAAAAAGTAACATCCCACGATTGGCCTCTGAAGGCGGCATGCTTACATTAAGGACTGTGTAAAGACTTTTTTCTAAGTCTTCTGAAAGCCCATTAAATTGTACATCTGGAATTGCTGCTTTCAGCTCCTCAATAAATAAAGACTTGAGGCCCTCAATGTGCTTTTGGTGTCCAGCCATATCTTCATAAGCGATCTCGAGCGCTTTGGCTATTCCTACGATCCCAATCACGTTCTCGGTTCCTCCACGCATATTCCGTTCCTGAGCGCCTCCATGTATGAATGGATGGATTTTTTTCTTTTTGTTCACGTACAAAAAGCCAGAACCTTTTGGGCCATGAAATTTGTGGCCTCCAGCTACTAACGAATCTACAGGCAGGGTGGCAAGATCATGCACGTAATGCCCCATAGTTTGCACTGTGTCGGAATGAAAGAAAGCTCCATATTCTTGAGTGAGATTTCCGATTTTGGTTAAATCGTTGAGGTTTCCGATTTCATTATTGGCTTGCATGAGTGAGACAATGCTTTTTGGATGAGCTTTCAACAACTCTTCCAGTTGGCCGAAATCAATCTCTCCTTTTTCATTTACATCTAAAATGCTCAATTTGATATGCCCTTTGGCTTCACAAACCTCAAGGGTGTGCAGTACGGCATGATGCTCTAGAGGAGATGTAATGGCGTGGGTAAGTCCATGAGATTCTATACCACAGATTAGGGCCGTATTATCAGCTTCGGTTCCTCCTGAAGTAAAGAAAATTTCAGATGGGCTTGTATTAAGCAACTCAGCTACCTTTTTTCTCGCCTTTTCGATCGCATTCCGTACTTCTCTTCCATGGCTATGCACAGAGGATGGATTGCCAAAATGATTTTTCATAAATGGCAACATGGCCTCAATGACACGGTCGTCCATAGCTGTGGTGGCGGCATTATCAAGGTATACTTTCATTAGGCTGGGTTTTAAAAGATTGCTCGAGTCTAATAATTTTTTAAGTCATGGAAGCGTTTACCACTTCTTTGATGTCTTGAATTATTTTTTTCGCAAGATGTTCAGCTGTGGCCTCAGATTCGGATTCGGAGTAAATCCGAATGATAGGTTCCGTATTTGACTTCCGCAAATGTACCCATTCTTTATCAAATTCGATTTTGACGCCGTCTATATCGTTGATCTCCTGCTTATTGTATTTCTTTTTGATCTCCACCAAAATCTTGTCTACGTTGATTTCGGGGGTTAACTCAATCTTATTTTTAGAAATGTAATAACTCGGATAGCTCGCGCGCAACCTTGAAATGGAATGACCAAAGTTTGCTAAGTGCGTTAAAAACAAACCAATGCCCACTAAAGCGTCTCTGCCGTAATGGGAAGTTGGGTAAATGATCCCGCCATTTCCTTCACCACCGATCACCGCATTTACAGCTTTCATCTGATTGACCACATTCACCTCGCCTACTGCAGCGGCAGTATACTGACCGCCCCTTTTTAGGGTGACATCCTTTAAGGCACGAGTTGAGCTTAGGTTTGACACGGTATTTCCTGGGGTTTTTGACAATACATAGTCAGCTACAGCCACCAAGGTATATTCTTCTCCGAAAGGAGAGCCATCCTCATTTACAAAGGCCAAGCGATCCACATCAGGGTCTACGACGATTCCCAAATCAAAATTGCCCTTGGAAAGCTTTTTAGAAATGTCCCGAAGGTGCTCAGGAAGTGGTTCTGGATTATGCGGAAAATCACCGTTTGGGGTACAGAACATTTCTTCAATGACCTCCACTCCCAATGCTCTCAAAAGCTTTGGTACCGCTATTCCTCCAGTTGAATTCACAGCGTCCACCACGATTTTGAATCCACGTGCTTTAATAGCTTCCACGTCTACAAGCTCCAAATCGAGCACATGCTGGATGTGGCGATCCATGTAGTCATCTATCTTTTGATAAGCCCCCAGTTTCCGAACTTCTGCAAAGGTGAAATCTTCATTTTCAGCTCGGGCTAAAATACCTTGACCCTCTTCTGCCGAAATAAATTCCCCTTTGGTATTGAGTAATTTTAATGCGTTCCACTGAATTGGATTGTGACTGGCAGTGAGAATGATTCCTCCTCCAGCATTCTCCAAAGGAACAGCCAACTCGACCGTAGGAGTGGTGCTCAGGCCTAAATCTATCACTTCTATTCCCAATCCTTGAAGAGTGGCAGCAACTAGTTGTGAGACCATTTCTCCCGAAATACGGGCATCCCGACCAATGACTACTTTAGGGTTTTGAGTTGTCTGAATGACCCAAGAGCCATACGCTGCAGCGAATTTGACAACATCCACAGGAGAAAGGCCCTCGCCTACTTTGCCCCCGATGGTACCTCTGATTCCAGAGATTGACTTAATTAATGCCACTTAAAATAATTTATGTGAAGATTTTCGAAAAAAAACTGCCTTTGAAAAGCAGGGTGATTATTTGAATTTGGCCAGTACCTTGTCCACTTCATTGTCCGGATTGCCACAAGCGCTATCCGAATCGACAGTTTTCCCACAATAGCTGCAGGTACCGCCGTCTTTATTGAGATAAGGGTTTTGCGAAGCACAGGTTCCTTTGAATTCTCCACCTTTAATGAAAAGTAGACGTACAGACATCAAAATGAAGAAAAGTGCTACAAAACCGAGGGTAAGATATACTGTTGCCATAACGAATAATATTGCGCAAATTTAAAGCTTTACTTTGAGAACGACCACACTTTCATCATAGTTTCCTCAGTCATGACTAATTTGAGTACCCGGGCCGATCAATTGGCGGCTTTTGACAGACTTTTGACCATAATGGATGAGCTTCGCGCGCAATGCCCTTGGGATATGAAGCAAACCACAGAAAGCTTAAGACACCTTACGATCGAGGAAACTTTTGAGCTTTCAGATGCCATACTCGAAGGAAACCCAGAAGAGATCAAAAAGGAGCTAGGGGATTTGCTGTTGCACTTGGTGTTTTATGCCAAAATTGGATCTGAGGAAGGGAACTTTGATATGGCAAGCTTGACCAATGCACTCTGCGAAAAACTGATCCGCCGGCATCCGCACATTTATGGAGATACGGAGGCCAAAGATGAAGAGGCAGTAAAGCAAAACTGGGAAAAGATCAAATTACAAGAAAAAGGCAATAAATCCGTTTTAGGCGGAGTACCGAAGTCTTTGCCAGCGTTGATCAAGGCTATGCGAATCCAAGAAAAAGCTCGTGGAGTTGGGTTTGACTGGGAGGAAAAAAGTCAGGTTTGGGAGAAAGTAGAGGAGGAAATGCAGGAGTTTAAGGAGGAGTTTAATGCAGATGATGAGAAGGAAATTGACCGTGAAAAGGCCGCTGCTGAATTTGGGGACTTGCTTTTTTCGCTAATTAATTATGCTCGCTTCATAGATATCAATCCCGAAGAAGCCTTGGAAAGAACCAACCTGAAATTTATCAAGCGCTTCCAATACCTTGAAAATGCAGCCAGAGAACAAGGGAAAAGCCTCGGCGATATGACCCTGAACGAAATGGACGTGTATTGGAACGAAGCCAAAGGAAAGTAGCCGCATAGATTAAGAATCCATAGAAAATTAGAAAACCATAAATAGCACGATGTCAAATCAAATCATCTTTACAAAAGAAGCTCCTGCTCCAATCGGCCCTTATTCTCAAGCGGTACTTGCTGGAAATACCTTGTACGTATCTGGGAATATTGCTTTGGATCCAGATACGGGACAATTAATCAATGAAAATATCACTGAAGAAACCCATGCGGTAATGAAAAATATGGAGGCGATTCTCCGTGCTGCAGGCTATTCTTTCGCTGATGTGGTCAAGTGTACCATCTTTATTAAGGACATGGGTGAGTTCGGCACCATCAACGAGGCTTACGGTCAATATTTTAAATCAAACCCTCCGGCCCGGGAAACAGTTGAGGTAAGTAGACTCCCCAAAGATGTACGGGTGGAGATTTCTTGTATCGCCGTAAAATAGTTATGATTCACTGGTTACCTTTTCATTCGGAGACGTTGGTTAGTTCTTTTTCAAAAAAAGAAGTGATTAACTCTTTGAAAAAAGTAACCAGCGAGGTCAACTATCTAGATCAGCGCACCCGGTCACGGAAAAATGTTTTATTCAACGGCCTGGTGGGTGACTCAGGATTTCGGATTTCAAAAGTGATCGATCGAGGGGATACATTTTTGCCCTTGATATTGGGCAAAATAGAGGACACTCCAAGGGGCAGCATTATTTTCTTGAAGTATAAATTTTTTCCTGGAGCGATTTTCTTTTTGGCCTTTTGGTCTTTGGTATTAATAGGCTTTTCGGCTTTTTTCATTTGGGGAAAAGCGGATTACGTCTATTCCGGGATTTGTCTGGCTTTGGCCATACTAAACTATTTCATTTCCAATTTCTTTTTCCAAAGGCAGGTCAAGCTCTCTCGAAAGATTTTCATCAATTTGATCAGTTTCCAAATGAAGGATTAATCCTTCCAAAGTTTAGGCATAAACTGCTTTAGACCTTAATTTAGCGATCCAAAAAAACCAATCATATGAGCATTCGAATAGAAAAAGATACCATGGGGCCTGTAGAAGTGCCTGCAGACAAGTATTGGGGCGCACAGACCCAGCGGTCTATTAATAACTTTAAAATCGGGGGTGTGAAAAATCAAATGCCCATCGAAATCATCCGTGCTTTTGCCATTTTGAAAAAGGCAGCGGCCCAAACCAATGCCCAGCTGGGTGTGCTAGCCCAAGAGAAAGCCGATATCATTTCTCAAGTTTGTGATGAAATTTTGGATGGAAAGCTAGATGATCAATTTCCTCTGGTGGTATGGCAGACTGGTTCAGGGACTCAATCCAATATGAACTCAAATGAGGTGATTGCCTATCGTGGTCATGTTTTACTCGGTGGGTCTTTGGAGGATGAAAAGAAAAAAATTCATCCAAATGATGATGTCAACAAATCACAGTCATCCAATGACACTTTCCCAACAGCCATGCACATCGCTGCATATAAAATGGTAGTGGAAACAACCATTCCTGGGGTAGAAAAATTGAGAAACACGCTTCATACCAAGGCAGATGCTTTCAAGGATGTGGTGAAAATCGGGCGTACGCACTTTATGGATGCTACGCCACTCACTTTAGGGCAGGAATTCTCTGGTTACGTGGCTCAATTGAACCATGGCTTAAAGGCTTTGAGAAATACTTTGGATCATTTGTCAGAGTTGGCATTAGGAGGTACGGCTGTTGGAACTGGACTTAATACCCCTCAAGGTTACTCTGAATTAGTGGCAGAAAAGATTGCTGAGTTTTCAGGACAGCCATTTGTTACGGCCCCCAATAAATTTGAGGCTCTAGCCGCCCATGATGCCATGGTTGAGGCACATGGAGCCTTGAAGCAATTGGCAGTTTCATTGATGAAAATTGCGAATGACATTCGGATGCTTTCATCTGGACCACGATCGGGTATAGGAGAAATCTTGATTCCAGAAAATGAACCAGGATCCTCAATCATGCCTGGAAAAGTAAACCCAACTCAGGTGGAGGCTATGACCATGGTGGCCGCCCAGGTGATGGGTAATGATGTGGCAATTTCAGTTGGTGGAGCAAGCGGACATTTTGAGTTGAACGTCTTCAAACCAATGATTGCAGCCAATTTCCTTCAGTCTGCACGATTGATTGGCGATGCCTGTGTTTCCTTTAATGATAATTGTGCTGTGGGTATTGAGCCAAATGCACCAATGATCAAGCGACATTTGGAGAATTCTCTAATGCTTGTGACCGCATTGAATCCACACATTGGTTATGAAAATGCTGCGGCTATCGCCAAAAAAGCACACAAGGAAGGCACAAGTCTCCGAGAGGCCGCGATTGCGCTAAACTTGCTGACTTCTGAACAGTTTGACGAATGGGTAAAACCTGAAGAAATGACTGGTGGATTAAAATAAATCCTACAAAACAAAAAGGGAGCTTTGATCATCAAAGCTCCCTTTTTTTTGATCCAATAGTTTGATCAAGAATCTTCTTGTACACTTTCATTAGCAGTGAATGGATTTGACTTTCTAAGCAAACCTTCTGGCATTTCGCCTTCGGTACTCGCCACTATTGTACAGACTGTGGCATCTCCTGTGACATTCACAACGGTTCTAAACATGTCGAGAATTCTATCTGGAGCAATAATTAGGGCAATGCCAGCTGCAGGCACAGAAATAGATTCAAGCACAATAATCAACATAATCAATCCTGCTCCTGGTACTCCTGCAGATCCAATAGATGCCAAAGTAGCCGTCAAAACGATCATTAATTGTTGAGAAATACTTAAGTCCATCCCCAAGGCCTGAGCAATAAATACCGCTGCGACCCCCTGATAGAGACTTGTTCCATCCATATTAATAGTAGCTCCTAGCGGAAGTACAAAACTCGATACCTCCTCAGAAATTCCAATTTCCTCCTCGACTTGTTTCATGGTTACAGGAAGTGTGGCTGAGCTGGAACTTGTTGAGAAGGCCAAAAGTTGAGCGGGTCGAATCGCCTTAAAAAAATCTAAGTATCCCACTTTGGTAAATGACCGAAGCAACAAAGGATAAACCACAAAAACCATCGTAAGTAAGCCTCCGACCACGATTAAACTATACTTCAAAAGGGCTAAGAGAAGTTGAACAGCTGATTCAGGATTGTCTCCGGCAATTTCCACAATGAGGGATGCCATCAGAGCAAAAACTCCGTAAGGTGCGATCAGCATAATATAATTTACAATCTGTATGATCACATCATTGAACCCGTCAAAAAAAGCAATGACAGGTTCACCTTTTTTCTTTGGAATCTGAAGCAAAGAGATTCCAACTATTATTGCAAAAAATACTACTTGCAGCATCGCGCTATTATCGGTCGTAGCTTGAAAGAAATTTTGCGGAACGATATCCACCAAGGGCTGAAGTGGGCTCTGTTCTTTTAATTGTGCGGCTTGTCCTAACCTCGATCCAGCATCTCCCTCATAGAGTTGTAGTAAATTTTCGCGAGTATCCTCAGGAAGGCTTGTACCAGGTTGAAATATATTTACCAAAACAAGTCCAATAGAAATCGCTAAAACGGTCGTACAAAGATAGATGATGATAGTCTTGCCTCCGATTCTACTTAGCTTCGAAATATCTCCAAGATTTGACACCCCCACTACCAAGGAAGCCAGAACCAATGGAACTGCTATCATTTTCAGAGCATTGATGAAAATGGTCCCGATAGGTTTGATATAGTCTAAGGTAAACGAATTAGGAATGGAAGTTTTGATAACAACCAATCCAAAAACCAATCCCAAGACGAGACCAATTATGATTTTTGTGTGTAAGGGTATCTTTTTCAGCATGTGGAGATATTTCAGGCTTATAGTTTATTGCTTTTTGATAACAAAAGATAATCCGCTATGACCAATGCCGCCATGGCTTCCACGATCGGCACAGCACGAGGCACCACACAGGGATCATGACGACCTTTTCCAGACACGGTCACAGATTCACCGGCTTCATTAATGGAGCTTTGGTCTTGCATGATCGTAGCAACGGGTTTGAAAGCCACATTGAAGTAAATGTCCTGTCCGTTGGAAATGCCTCCTTGAATTCCTCCGGAGTGATTGGTTGTTGTTTTAATATGATCTCCTTCTTTCACGAAGGCATCGTTATGCTGAGATCCTCTCATTTTTACGCCTTCAAAACCACTTCCATACTCAAAGCCTTTGACGGCATTGATGCTAAGCATAGCCTTGCCCAGCTCTGCATGAAGACGGTCAAAAACTGGCTCTCCAAGTCCAACGGGTGTGTTTTTGATTACGCAACTGATGACCCCACCAATTGTATCTCTTTCTAGCCGAACCGAATCGATCAATTGTATCATCTTTTCGGCAGTTTCTGGATCTGGACAGCGCACAATATTATTTTCGGCTTCGGCGAGGTCCATTTCCTGATAAGCTTTTTCCAGCTTCAGATTACCGACTTGAGTAACAAATGCTTGGACAGAAATTCCTTTAGTTTCTAGAAGTTGTTTGGCAATAGCTCCTGCAGCCACTCGAGCGGCAGTTTCTCTCGCGCTACTTCTTCCACCTCCTCTGTAATCTCTGATTCCGTACTTTTCGAAATAGGTGAAATCCGCATGAGATGGTCGGAATTTGTCTGAGATATGGGAGTAGTCCTTGGATTTTTGGTCTGCGTTTCGAATCACGATTCCGATCGGTGTACCTGTGCTTTTTCCCTCAAAAACTCCAGATAAAATCTCGATTTCGTCTTCTTCTTTTCGCTGCGTGGTGATCTTGGATTGGCCGGGCTTCCTACGCTGCATTTCAAGTCGAATTTTCTCTTCATCTATAGGCAGCCCTGCAGGACAACCCTCGATGGTGACGCCTAAAGCCTTGCCATGCGACTCGCCGAAAGTCGTAATCTTGAAAAGCTTACCAAATGAATTTCCCATTATTTTCTTCTTATGATCAAAATGGCCAGGATAATCAGCACCAATAGGAGCAGGCCATTGATCGCAGCGGCAAAATAGTACTTATATTCCTCGTTTGAAAACCGATTGTCTTCGATCGCAATTCGGTCGTAAATACCTCCCAGTCGGAGATTGGAGATGGATTCGTTGACTTTGCTCTCTCCCACCACTTTGATGGTCGCGTTCGATCTCAAGGTATCATAGACTTCTCTTTTCGGGTCAAAATAGATCCATTGAAACTGATCCGCGAGCCTATAGTCTCCGGCCTCATTGATCGTGATGTAATAGTTAAACTCCTTAATTCCTGAAACCCGACCATAGCCCCGGTTGATTTGTTGTCTCACGTTTGGATCGTAGGTGGTAAGATTCGGGACAGAAAGAGATTCTGGCTTAGAAACAGAATTGATATTGCCCACTCCACTAATTCCGAAACTGTAGTCAAAGCCTTGACCGGTTTCTACCTGCACATCCTGAATGTTTTCGCGAAGCTGAAACTCGCCCACGCTGACTTCGTTCCGGAGCGGATGTGGAGGAAGTGGCTTCACCTTAATGGTTTTGGCGGCGGAATAAAAAGTCTTAAAGTCTTCCTGCCTATTGGCTCCAAAGAAGGTGGGGTTCTTGGCCACCCTATACTTGATCATTTCCCATGCGATGGTAGGGATTTTGATTTCGCCTTCGGCAAAAGGGAAAAAAGTAGCCTCATACACTTTGTATCTCACCCATTCTTTTCCATTGATCATCACTTTTTCGGGTTCGATGTTAGTGATGTTGTAGTTTTCCTCCCATGCATTGGTGGGCTTGACCTCCTTAAGAATTTTGTCTAGCTGTCGGCCTGGCTCATAGAATTGAAAAGGCGCTCGATTGTCCTCAGACATGTAAAATGCCATATTTAAGGTGAAACCCTCCCCCGCATAGATCTCTGGCTTGTCCACAGAAAGGGAGAAAAAGGCATCGTCGTCAAGCTCAACGTATTCAGGTTCTGAAGGCACCGATCGACCAAAAAAATCTGCGAAAGGATCACTTGGATTGGTTCTTAAGCCCTGATTGGCTTTAGCCTCGGTGACTTTGATGCTTTGTCCTACGGACGAAAAGGTATTTCCATTGATGACAATATCGAAAGCTGGAAGTTGGCTAGTTCCTATTCGAGTAGGCTTATAGTATTGTATGATACTGTTCGAACTACTCATCTGTCCATTGATCAGGTTCATGGAAGAGGACTGGGAGATGCCCTGCTTTTCAAAACCGGGGATATCCGGAAACTGATCGTAGGATTTTATTTTTTCATTCGCCATCGTCACTTTGATGGTAAATGTTTCATTAAGCCCAATCTCTTTTGGGCCAAGTTCGATCGTAACTTCCTGAGCCAAAACCACTCCCGAAAAAAACGAGAGCAGCAATACGAAAGCTGTAAGAAAATACGTTTTACTCATGTCTGCGAAAATAGGGATTAATCTTGTACAATGTCTGGCAAAATAACGTAACATCTCGTGATTTGGCCTCGTAAGACTACTTAAAATCAGTTAATAACTTCTAAACTCTTTAAAGTATGATCGATTATGTAAAGACCATTCTTCAAAAGGTCAGCTTCAGTAGGTATTTATTTGAGAGAGAACTTAGAAAGGGCTTACGACTCATTAGTCCACATGAAGCTGAAGAATTTAGACACTGGTGCTACAGTACCTTTGAGAAACTCCATGGAGCGATTCTCAATCGGTATTTTCAACCTGCAATGTAAGCCACATCCCCAATCTTAGGATTGGGGATTTTTTTTATCCTCTTCTATTTCAACTTTTAAACTCGCCCAAACCTTGGGCAGCTAAAATATTGACTTAATTTTGTGCCTTTAAAAATTCAACAGAGGCAATGAATCAGAAACCAACACTTTTAGTATTAGCTGCAGGAATGGGGAGCCGCTATGGCGGGAATAAGCAAATTGATGGCTTTGGCCCCAATGGGGAGACCATTTTAGAGTATTCTATTTTTGACGCGATCCGAGCTGGATTTGGCAAGGTGGTGTTTATCGTTCGGGAAGAGATTCTTCAAATCGCCAAAGAAAAGTTTATGCCGAAGCTTGAAGGCAAAATCGAAGTGGATTGGGTGATTCAGTCGCTCGATAGCTTTGTGCCGGCTGAGTTGAGACAAGCAGATCGAGTGAAGCCATTTGGAACAGCTCATGCGGTACTTTGTGCGAAGGATGCGATCCAAGAACCTTTTGCTGTGATCAATGCGGATGATTTTTATGGCAAAGAAGCCTTCGAAGTTCTCGGAAAATTTCTTTCAACCGAAGTCAAATCAAATCTTCACGCCATGGTGGGGTACGCCATCCAAAACGTACTTTCCGAAAATGGAACCGTAAGCCGCGGAGTCTGTGAGACGAATGAGAAGGGCCAGCTCATTGGAATGACCGAGCGAACATCCATAGCCAGAGAAGGAGATAAGATCCTAAGTAGGGGGGAAGATGAAGTTTTGGAAATTGCAGAGGGCACTCCGGTGAGTATGAATTTCTGGGGATTCCACGCGGATGTCTTTGCAGATATACAACGGATGTGGGAGGAATTTCTTCCAGCCAATCTTCACAATCTTAAATCTGAATTTTACATCCCTACAGTAGCCAATAATTTGATTAAGGAAGACAAAGCTACTTTTGAGATTTTGCCAGGGGGCAAAACCTGGTTTGGTGTGACCTATACAGAAGATAAGCCGGTGGTGATTAATGCGCTCAAGAACCTTCATGAATCTGGAGAATATCCGGAGAAATTGTGGTAAAAAATTGAAAGAGGCTTCTGCCTCTTTTTTTATGGTAAGGCATTAACCCTTCCTTGCTCTACCCCGAAAAAGTAAACTTCCGAATCCAATTCACTGAGGATTTTCTGTGATCGTTCAGGACGAGCATCGGTCAGAAAAATCTGCCCAAACGTATGTCTGGAGATCAACTGCATCATCTGCGCAATGCGTTGATCATCTAGCTTATCAAAAATATCATCCAATAGTAACAGAGGTTTCTCACCCTTCGCTTTTTCAAAGATTTGAAATTGTCCCAGTTTCAAGGCGATAATAAATGACTTTTGCTGACCCTGGCTCCCAATTTTACGAATGGGATGACCTTCAATTTGGAAATTGAAGTCATCCTTGTGAATGCCAGCACCAGAATTTTTAAGGATAAAATCTCTTTTGCGAAGCGACCTAAAATAGTCCCCAAAATCCTCCCGAAGGGCCTCGGTTTCGTAGGTAATGGTTACTTTTTCTTGTCCTTGGGAAATCTCCTCATAGTCCCGCTGGAGCAAAGGGGCAAGTTCCTCCAAAAGCTCATTTCGGCGCTTAGCCAAGGCGATACTGAGATGAATCAGCTGTTCATCGTAGCTTTCAAGCAAGGTCAAATCCCTTCTTCCTGATTCTGCAAATTGCTTCAAAAGGGCATTTCGCTGCTTTAGAAAATTATGGTATCGGATCAATAAATTCAGATAGTTACGATCGAGTTGAGAAATCATCCCATCAAAAAATTTTCTTCGACCTTCACTGCCTCCTTTGATGAGTTCGGTATCGTCTGGAGCGATCAATACAAGCGGAATGGCACCCACATGCTCACTGTTTTTTCCTACAGGATTTTCGTCGGTATAGATCATTTTCTTTTTACCCAGCTCCATGGTGCAGCGTACATTGAGGCTTCGGTCAGAGAGTTCATAGGCCCCTTTTATGGTGAAAAAGGGTTTTTCATGCTGTACATTGAGGGTATCGCTTGACTGTACGGCGCTTTTGGTGAGTGACAAATAGTGGATGGCGTCGAGGATATTGGTTTTTCCGCTGCCATTGAGCCCCACGAAGCAGTTTATTTCAGGACAGAATTCCAGTTTTGTTTTCTCATGATTTTTGAATTGAATAAGTTCTAGCGACTTGAGGTACATGAGATTGGGTAATTATTTGGGCGGCAGCCTTATTTTTAGGGAGCGTTGCTTATATTTGAGGCCTAAAATAGCACATTTTGATCAGTTAGATATGGCAAAAAGAAGCACTGCAACAAAGGCTAAAGCAAAATATTCGAAAGAGACCTATGCATTCTGGTACGAAAGCATGCTCTTAATGAGGAGGTTTGAGGAGAAAGCCGGACAGCTTTACGGTCAGCAAAAAATCAGAGGATTTTGTCACTTGTACATAGGACAGGAAGCCTGCGCTGCTGGCGCAATTACTGCTTTGACGAAGGATGACAAGTGGATTACTGCTTATAGAGACCATGCGCATCCGCTTGGCTTAGGTACTGATCCAGGTGCCGTCATGGCAGAGCTTTATGGCAAAGCCACCGGAACTACCAAAGGTAAGGGTGGATCAATGCACATTTTTGATAAAGAAAGAAACTTCATGGGAGGCCATGGGATCGTAGGTGCTCAGGTGCCTATGGGTCTGGGTATTGGTTTCGCTGAGAAATATAAGGGAACCAAAAATCTCTGCATCTGTCACATGGGTGATGGAGCTGTACGTCAAGGTGCTGTTCACGAGGCATTCAACTTGGCTATGCTTTACAAGACTCCAGTGATTTTTGTAATCGAGAATAATGGCTATGCCATGGGAACTTCGGTAAGCAGATCATCCAATGTGGATGACCTGTCCACAATCGGGGAGTCCTATGACATGCCTTCATTCGCGGTAGACGGAATGAATGTGGAAGCGGTTCATGAAGCTGTGGCAGAAGCTGCTGAGCGAGCTAGAAGAGGAGATGGACCAACTTTGTTGGAATTCAGAACTTACCGATATAAGGGACACTCCATGTCTGATCCTCAGAAATATAGAACAAAAGAGGAGGTAGAGGAATACAAGCAGCGCGATCCAATCGAGCAGGTTTTGTCCACGATCAAAGAGAATAAAATCATGACTGAGGATGAGATTAATGCAGTCATTGCTAAAGTGAAAAAACAAGTAGCTGACGCAGTGAAATTTGCAGAAGAGTCTCCATGGCCTGATGGACAGGATGCATTTAAAGATGTATATGTCCAGGAAGACTATCCTTTTGTAATGGAATAAATCAAAAAATATCCCCGAAAAGCCATGAATCTTGGATTAGGTTCATGGCTTTTTTATTTGGCTTTGAGAGAAATATAAAAACCGTATATTTGCGGCTGAAATTTGAGTAGCATGGCAACTAAAAGAAGCAAAAAGCAAGCACAACACGAAAACGATCTTCTAGAAAATCCAGCAGAAATCGCTGAGAGACTAGGACGAGGTGAAGCTTTTCTAAAACAAAATAGCAAAATATTGGGTGGCGTTCTTGCCGCTGCAATTATCTTGATTGGTGGAATTCTTTTCTTCCAAATCAACAATCAAAACCAAAACGAAAATGCACAGGAGGAGATGTTCCAAGCCGTGTATTTTTATGAGCAGGACAGCGTAGACTATGCACTCAATGGGGATGGAATCAATCCAGGTTTCCTATCTATTGTAGAGGATTATCCAAGAACGGATGCAGCCAATCTGGCTCATTTTTACATTGGTTCTATCTATCTTTCTGAGCGTAATTTCAGTGATGCTTTGACTCATTTGGAGCAGTTTTCTTCAGATGATTTTCTAGTGCAGGCAAAAGCTTATTCGCTTATTGGAGATGCAAATCTTGAGCTTGGTAATACTGCTGAGGCAATCTCTAGCTATAGAAAAGCGGCTAACTACAACGAAAACAAGTACTTCACTCCAAAGTATCTTTCCAAGTTGGCGATTGCGTATGAAAAGGCAGGCCAGATCGAAGAAGCGATCGAAGCGTACCAAACTATCGAAGATGAGTACTTTGAGTCTTTCGAGTTCGCTGCTGCCCGAAAACATAAGGCTAGACTGGAAGGTCTTGCTTCTAATTAATGCATATTTAAAATCACATTAATAAAAAGTAAGACGCAGGTCTTACTTTTTTTTTGTTACAGAAATTAAAAAACCATGGCAACTTCATTAAAAAGCTTAAGCGATCATTCTTCGAAAAATATCAGAAATGTTAGTGATCGAACCTTTGGGATCATTGTATCTGAATGGAATGAAGAGGTGACCGAATCTCTATTTTCCGGAGCATATCAGACACTTTTGGATCACGGAGTGAAGAAGGAGAACATTTTTAGAAAAAATGTACCTGGTTCATTCGAGCTCTCTTTAGCATCTCAGTGGATGGCTCAAGAAGAGGGGATCGATGCGGTGATTTGTCTAGGATGTGTGATTCAGGGCGAAACCAAGCACTTTGATTTCATCTGTGATGCGGTGGCTCACGGCATCACAAATGTAAGCTTGAAGTATAACAAGCCAGTGATTTTTGGTGTTCTCACACCTAATACGCAGCAGCAGGCTCTGGATCGGGCAGGAGGAAAGCATGGCAATAAAGGAGACGAAGCAGCTATCACAGCCATCAAGATGCTAGGATTCTAGTCTCTAAAAATTAACCTATTAAATCGATTTTTGATGAAAATCATGAAGTTTGGAGGGACTTCTGTAGGTCGTCCCGAGCGTATGCATCAAGTCAAAGACTTGGTCACCAGTAGCGAAGAGCCTACGATTGTAGTGCTTTCGGCACTTTCCGGTACTACAAACGCGCTGACTAGTATTGGTGAGGCGCTGTCTTCAGGAGATAAGGCTCTCGCCAAAAAGCGAATTGATGAGCTTCATGCGCATTATTTGGATTTTTATCCAAAACTTTTGTCAAGCGAAGCAGGAATTCAAAAGGCTAAAGAAATCGTTCAAGAGCATTTTGAGTTTTTAAATATCCTCTTGAAAATTTCATTCAATGAAGCTTTAAATCTGGATATTCTTGCTCAAGGAGAATTGCTTTCTACTAAGCTATTTTTCACCTTACTCGAGGAGCATGGCATCAAAGCCAACTTTTTGTCTGCCTTGGACTTTATGAGTATTGACATTAATGGCGAGCCGGAGCTGGATAAAATTAGCGAACGCTTAAAAGCGATTTTGGCTGAATATGATGCGGATCAGACGCTTTTTGTCACTCAGGGATATATCTGTAAAAACCACAGAAACGAAGTAGATAATCTTAAGCGAGGAGGATCGGATTATACAGCTTCCCTCGTTGCTGCGGCTATCAATGCAAGCGTATGTGAGATTTGGACGGATATCGACGGGATGCACAACAATGATCCAAGAATTGTGGATCGTACTCGTCCCATCGCCGAGCTATCCTTCGATGAAGCGGCAGAGCTTGCCTATTTTGGAGCGAAAATTTTGCACCCTGCATCGATCTGGCCAGCTCAGCAGTTCAACATTCCAGTTCGCCTGCTAAACACAATGGAGCCTCAGGCTCACGGTACCTTGATCAAAGCTGAGGTTCCGAGTGTAGGAGTAAAAGCGATTGCAGCTAAGGATGGGATCACAGCGATCAAAATCAAATCTAGCCGGATGCTTCTCGCCTATGGTTTCTTGAGAAAGGTGTTTGAGATCTTTGAAAAGTATAAGACTCCAATCGATATGATCACTACCTCTGAGGTGGCTGTTTCGGTGACGATCGATGAGGTAGGCAACCTTTCCAAAATCATCAAAGAACTCGAAGCCTTTGGAATGGTCGAGGTGGATTCAGACCAAGCCATCATCTGTATCGTCGGTAATAAAATCGCTGAAGACGAAGGAACTCTCAAGTCTGTATTGGATGCGCTAAAAGGGATTCCGGTCCGCATGTTGTCCTACGGAGGTAGCAGACACAATGTATCTGTATTGGTGGACTCTAAAGTGAAAAAGCAGGCATTAAGTCAACTGAACGAAGGGGTCTTCGTCTGGAATTAAACCGGTAAAATGGCAGAAAAGGAAAATAAAGATGGCTGGCTGAAGAGGCTACAAACCAAGTGGAAACTGGATAGTCTTCTGCAAGTAGTCATGGTTTTGATTGTGTTCGCCTGCACGGGCTTTACCATTTTATTTATCAAAAATCCAATTTTAGATTTCTTTGGGGTAGAAAAGGGAGGCTTTCTCAATACCTTCCTTTATCTACTTTTAGTCTTGCCATTGTATCAGGTTTTCCTCCTGATCTATGGGTTTATTTTTGGGCAGTTTTCTTTTTTTTGGGAAAAAGAGAAAGCTTTCCTCCGACGGATGGCCTCTCTATTCAAAAAGAAAGACACTTAAGAAATCCTACTCCAATTGACAGCATGTTTTTTTTGATTCTTGATCTGAATCAAGATGGGTTGGTTTTCGGGTTTTTCAAGCCCAGGATCTTCACTTAACGTGAGTTCGGCTGCATCTCTAGCCAAGGTCAATAGTGGAGCATCTTTACTCAGATCTGCAATTAGCAAATCTGTGATTCCACTTTGCTGGGTTCCCATCATATCTCCTGGACCACGTAGCTTTAAATCTACATCTGCGATTTCAAATCCATCGTTGGTGCGTACCATGGTGTCGAGGCGAACTCGAGAATCTTTCGAAAGCTCGTACTTACTCATCAGGACACAATAGCTTTGCTCGGCTCCTCGACCTACACGCCCACGCAATTGATGGAGTTGGGACAATCCAAAGCGTTCGGCATTTTCTATGATCATGACAGATGCATTGGGCACATTTACCCCAACTTCTATCACCGTAGTGGCGACCATAATTTTGGTTTCACCCTTGACAAAGCGCTGCATTTCAAAATCCTTTGCCTCGGGCTTCATGCTTCCATAAACAATGCTAATAGGGAATTCTGGGAATGCTCGAGAAATACTCTCAAATCCATCCATCAGGTTTTTGAGATCCAAGGTTTCGGATTCATCGATCAGTGGATAGACTATGTAAACTTGCCGCCCCTTGAGGACTTCTTTTTTGATAAAACTGAAGACCAAAAGACGATCCTTGTCGTATCGATGAACCGTTTGAATTGGTTTTCTTCCCGCGGGAAGCTCATCGATCACAGACACGTCCAAATCTCCATAAAGAGTCATGGCCAAAGTTCGAGGAATCGGTGTGGCTGTCATGACTAGTACATGGGGAATATATTCCTTGTTCTTTGCCCATAGCTTTGCCCTCTGGGCTACTCCAAATCGGTGTTGCTCATCCACTATAGCCAAGCCTAAGTTTTTGAATTGGACCACATCTTCGAGAAGTGCATGCGTGCCGATAAGAATTTTTAATTCTCCCGAGAGCAAGGTTTCATGAATCTCTCGCCGTGCCTTGGTTTTACTAGATCCCGTGAGCAGGTCAATTTTCAAACCCATCAAATCTGCATATTCCTTCAATCCCTCGTAATGCTGGATTGCCAAGATTTCCGTTGGCGCCATCAAGCAAGCTTGGGCTCCCGAACTAATGGCTATGAGCATGCAGATAAATGCTACCATAGTTTTGCCACTTCCCACATCGCCTTGAATCAGACGATTCATCTGTTTTCCCGACTTCATATCTCGGTATGCTTCACGGATCACGCGCTTTTGGGCATTGGTTAGTTCGAAAGGAATATGATTTGCGTAGAAGTCATTCAATAAATCAGTATTAGGCAAAACCTGTCCTGGGGATTTAGCTGTTCGATTCACTTTCATTTTGAGCAAGCGAAGCTGCAAAAAGAAGAATTCTTCAAATTTCAGCCTTTTTTGGGCCGCGTTGAGAAGTTTGGGATCGGTAGGAAAATGGATTTGGCGAAGGGCCTCAGCTTTGCCGATCAAATTAAATCGAGTGAGAATGGATGCAGAAAGGGTCTCTCGGATGTGTGGATAGCAAACCTGCAGGAGTTGCTCCTGAATTTTAGAGATACCTCGCGAATCCAAAAATCGAGCGCGTAGCTTCTCCGTAGTAGAATATACCGGCTGAAAACTATTGTGTTGCTCCCTCGATTGGCTCAGTGGCTCCATCTCAGGATGCGCAATACTCCATTTCCGTCCAAACTGTGCCGGTTTTCCAAAAAACACATAAACCGCTCCAACGGGTAATTTTTTTTGGACCCATTGAATGCCTTTAAACCAAGTCATTTCCATGACTCCAGTTTCATCAGCAACTTCCGCTACTAGCCTTCTTTTTCCACCCATTCCAATGATTTCCACTCTGCGCACTTTGGCGATTACTTGGGCGTTTTCTAGGTCTGGTTTCAGCTGGTTGATTTTAAAAAATGTACTCCTGTCCTCATATCGAAAGGGATAATGTTGGATCAATTCACCATAGGTGAAGATATTCAGCTCCTTATTGATCAGCGCGGCGCGTTGAGGCCCAACGCCCTTCAGAAATTCAATTTTAGTGTCAAAAATACCCGGCAAAATCTGGATCGATTAAAGGAAAAACCAAATTAAGGGCTGTAAAGTCAATTGCCAATTGGATTGTCAGTTTTTGTCGTTTTGGGTAAGCGAATCTAGGATCTTTTGCACTTCGGGCCGGGAGGACTGAAGACTTTGAAGTAAATGCATTTGGTTTTTGGCACGATGGAAATTTTGCTCGGGATAATCCACGTGATAATACACATTACCTTCGAGGTGATCGGTGAGAAATCTGGTGCCCATCAGGCAGGTCATTACTTCACCACCCAGGAGCAAAGAGTTCTTTTCTGCTTCATTTATCCAATGGGAGGCTCCTGACAGATAACCAGCTAGCAGTTGTTCGTAAATAGGGAGAATGATTCGCTGATTCGCCCAGTTGAGGCTAGTTTCCTCCTCTGTATTGGCAACCGTCCTCACCAAGTCACCAAGATCATAAAGAAGGTATCCGGGCATGATGGTATCTAGGTCGATGACTGCCTCCACCTTGCTCAGATCTTTGGAAAAAATCAGATTATTGATTTTGGTATCGTTGTGTGTGAGTCTCGAGGGAACCTGACCTATGGTTTGTAAGTATTCAGCGATTAGTTTTTCTTGTCCCAAATAAAAATCTAGAACCTCACTCTCTTCAGGACTAGATGGGGCTTGGTTTTTAGCCACGTCTCGAAGGCGCGAATATCTCAAGTCTAGTCTATGGAAATTAGGGATAGTTTCAGCAAAGGAGTCGATAGGAAACTGCTCTGCCCAGCGAGAAAAAGAGGCATAGGCCTCCGCAGCTAGAAAGGCTTGCCGGGAATTTTGAATTTGCTGCAAGGTGACTCCATCAACGAACTCAAAAAGTCTGAATAACTTCCCATCAAATGAGGTCGTAAGGCTCCCCGTTTTTGTAGGGATGGGTAGAGGCAATTGAAATGGAAGTCCTTGAGTTAAACCTTGATCCTTTCCGAATAGATTTAGGTTTTGCTCAATTCGTTCTGGGAATTTGAAGACGTTTTGATTAAAGCCTTGAAGGATATATTTCTTTTCTCCAAGGTCTATCAAGTAGGTTTGATGAATTAATCCTTTCCCAAAGACACTCCACTTCACAAGAGAATCAGGAAGATTGTAGTGGGAAAGCAATGAAACGAGTTTGTTTTTTTCCATTATCCAAATCTAAATTAACCATTTGAAATACCCTTGCGGTATTTGACCTCTGCAATTTTTACTGTTACTTACTTTAGCTAAGCAATTGAAATAGAGTAAATCAAAAAGCAAAGATTTTTCAATTCCCTAAAATTTGATACATTAGTGAAAATTATTAAAAAAGTCTCTAGTCTTTTATAAAAAAAATAATAATCCCATCACCTAACCACCCACCATCCATGAATGTTACTGCTATAGATTGGGGCATCATCGCTGCCTTTTTTGTTGTCTCTCTGCTCATTGGGGTTTTCACTTCCAAAAAGGCAGGCTCTTCGGCTAAAGAGTTTTTCCTTTCTGGAAGAAATATGCCTTGGTGGCTTCTTGGGGTATCCATGGTGGCAACCACCTTCTCAGCTGATACACCAAACCTCGTTACTGACTTGGTAAGAAAGAATGGAGTAGCAGGCAATTGGGCCTGGTGGGCATTTCTCTTGACGGGTATGCTGACCGTCTTTGTCTACGCCAAATTATGGCGTAGATCAGAAGTCACTACCGATTTGGAATTTTATGAATTACGCTATGCAGGCAAAGGAGCGGCATTTCTGCGTGCTTTCCGAGCTTTATATTTAGGAGTATTTTTTAATGTTGTCATCATGGCCACCGTATCCTTGGCTGCCATTAAAATTGGTGGAGTAATGCTAGGATTGAGTCCCGTAGAGACTTTGCTAATTGCTTCTGTTGTCACAGTGATTTATAGCTCTTTGGGTGGTTTGAAAGGGGTTTTGTTGACAGATTTCTTTCAGTTTTTTATTGCAATGATAGGCGCCTTTGGTGCGGCTTATTACATCATTGACTTACCTCAAATTGGCACTCTGGACAATCTTTTGACACATGAAAATGTAGCTGGGAAACTGGACTTCCTTCCAGATTTTTCTGATCCTAACGCTTACATTCCATTGTTTTTGATGCCTATTGCGATTCAATGGTGGGCCACTTGGTACCCAGGTGCAGAGCCTGGAGGTGGAGGTTATATTGCTCAGCGTATGCTTTCTGCAAAGGATGAGAAGAATGCGATTGGTGCAACCTTGTTTTTCAATATTGCACACTATGCGCTTCGTCCGTGGCCATGGATTTTGATTGCTTTGGGTTCCCTCATTGTGTTCCCGAACATTTCTGACCTGTCCGCCGCTTTCCCAAATATTCCTGAGGATAAATTGGGAGATGACTTAGCTTATTCAGCCATGCTTACTTTTCTCCCAACGGGTCTAATTGGGATTGTTCTGGCTTCCTTGATTGCGGCAGTAATGTCTACACTGTCAACGCACTTGAATTGGGGTTCTTCGTACATCGTGAATGACTTTTACCTTCGATTTGTCAAGCCAGAGGCAACCGATAAGCAATTAGTAGCTGTGGGTCGGATTTCTACCGTTGGCCTGATGGCACTTTCGGCAGTTTTAGCCTTGGCTCTTTCAAGTGCTTTGGATGCGTTTAATATCCTACTTCAAATTGGCGCTGGTACCGGTTTGATTTTTATTCTTCGTTGGTTTTGGTGGAGAATCAATGCATACACAGAGATTTCAGCAATGGCGATCTCATTTGTGGTCGCGATCTTTTTTGAAGTGATCAATCCAAAAGTAGAGTGGATTATGATTCCTGAAAACCAAGCTTATTTAAAACTTGTGTATAGTGTTTCCATTACTACTATTGGATGGCTCTTGGTGACTTTCCTTACTCAGCCAGAGAAAGACGAGGTTTTGCTAAGTTTCTATCGAAAAGTTACTCCAGCGGCTTTTGGTTGGAAGAAAGTATTAGACCGATACCCCAATGAAAAGCAGGAAATAGGTCAGCTTCCGAAGGAAATTGGACTGATGGTTGTGGGCTCAGTGATGGTGTATGCCGCTCTTTTCTCTACTGGTTTCTTCATCTATGGAAATACGCTAGGCGGAACTATTGGTGCCATCATTGCTTTGACCGGTGGAGGAATAGTCCTGAAATCCTGGAAAAAGCTTAATTAGTTCTCAAACTTGACCGAATTCATCAGATGGGCCATGTCCATCTTGATGTATTCGATGACAGGTGCTAAGGAGTCATTCTTAGTGGCAGTGTTGAAGTAGAGCGCTCCCCGCAAAAAGTGCTTAGTGGAATCTGTCACAAAAAACTGAAATTGAGTAGGAACCTCACCTTCCAATTCGGCAACGACCCCCGTATATCCTTCAGGCGTGAGCATGACAGCCTCTTCGATGCCATAAGCTTTGATTTGATGCTTTGCAGTTAGCTTGAAAGCATCTGAAGAAAGAGTTTTAAAGTCGACGTTTTTCCCGTCGATTTCCTTGTACGTCATATGAATTTTGGCCCCGAAATCAACATAGTGGAGATTAATCCAATTTTCTTCTGCTAGATTGAATGAGTCCTTTTCCACTCGGCTGTGGCTCGAAAAATCCAATGAATAGGGCAGGCTACCCTCAAGTCTTTCGAAGCTGCGCTCAGGCAAATCGATGCGATTATATCCTGGAGGTTTGGGCAAATAGCTCTCCGAACATGCTACTAGCAGGAGTGATAAGGAAAGAAAAAGGCCTAATTTTCTCATGGCTTAAAATTACTCTTTCGATTGGATTTAGTGTGGAAATAGTACAACTTTAACGTATAAACAAACACCACATTACTATGAAACAGGTTTTTAAATATTTTTCAGGAGCACTTTTGCTTACAGCAATTATGCTTTCCGGATCTCTTCAAGCTCAGACCACTATGGCTGAATTTGCGACAAAATGGGATCATGGCAAACAGTTTACCATTGACGTTTTGAATGCAATGCCCGACTCGGGAATGGATTACAAGACAGACCCAGAAGCCATGTCTTTCAAGGAGCAAATCCACCACATTGCTTCTGCGATCGTGGGAATAAGCCAAGGACTATTGAAAGGAAGTGATGCTTCAGCACTAAAGATAGATGTAGCCACCGCTTCTAAAGCTGAGCTTGCAGAGTATGTTGCCAAAGCATACGAGTATGGCAAATCGGCTGTGGTTGGACTCAGTGAGGCAGATAGAGCCGAAGTAATCAATGCCTTCGGAAATGACCTTACAAGACGTCAAGTGATTGCCATGATGGATGATCATTCTACTCATCATAGAGGAGCCGCTATCGCTTATCTTCGATCAAATGGTGTGACTCCTCCTGCATTTGTAGGATTCTAAAATGAGTTGAAAATCAAAAAAGCGGTGGAACTTCAAGTTCCACCGCTTTTTTTATGAGTTAATTGGAGATATTACTCTCTAATCCACGCTACTTTTTCGTCCAATGAGTCTCTCTTTCCAGCCGGCCACTGATCAGACGCTGGCTTGGCCACATAGAAAAAACCCATTAACATATCTTCTCCTTCAAGCCCAAAATCTTCTCTTGCCTCAGGCCAAAAAGTGGGACCGCCTGTACCCCAATACCCAGCCAAACCATGAGCTGATGCTGTGAGATACATATTCTGTACAGCCATAGCTGTGGCAGCGATTTCTTCCATTAAGGGAATCCCTTCAGACCGCTTCATCAAAATCGCGATCACATGAGATGCTTTCTGCGGATTGTTGAGGAACTTTTCATAGGTAGCCTCGATGAAAGGCGTACCGTTCTTTTCTGCTCGCATCTTGTACATATCCGCCTGATACTGCCCAAATTTCTTCAGGCCCTCACCCGTGTAGACAATAAATCTCCAGGGTTGGGTGAGCTTGTGTGTAGGTGCCCATCGTGCATTTTCGAGCATTTCTTCGATGATGGAGTCATCGATCGGGTCATTTTCCTTGAATTGAGCCACGAACATGGATCTTCGTCCACGGATGATTTTGGTTACTTCTTCTGGATTAAAATCAGGTCTTTGCATTCTTTTTTCTTTTGATAAATCAAACGTTCGTGAATTGGTTCCTCAGATCGATTAATTTAGAATACTTTCTAAAAATTCCCGAATATCCCTAGCCAAAGTATCAAAATCCTCTTGGCGATTGTACATCATATGACCGGCTTCATAATAGGTCATCTTGATTCTCTCCTGAGGAAATTCATGGCGAGCAAAGGTATACTCCGAGTCAAAAAATGGGGTAATCAGGTCGTAATATCCATTGGCCACAAGTACCTGCATCTGGGTATTCTGATGCATCGCCTCACTCAAGGAGCGGGCGGTGCTGACGTAAGAGGGCTCCCAATAGCCACCGGAGGTAGGCTTCCAGTCCCAGCCGCTCATATTTACCGCAGAAGTGTAGTATGGTCGGTCCATTTCCACTTTTAGGTCTCGCTGCAGGTAGTCATTGAAAACAGCCGTATAGGCCGCATCTGTCATATAACTACTTGGATCACCCAAAACGGGGCTTTCAGCTACGGGATCGGTTTCTTTCGCCAAAAATCTTCCGTCCAGTGTCCCTATGACTTTCCCCTCCTCTCGAAGCAGTTCCTTCTTAAATCTTCCCATCAAAATCTGATTATCAGACCGAAGAATATATCCTTTATCCAGCCCGGTAAAGTAGGCTAGCTTTTCAGCAATAACCTCTTTTTGTGCAGGGCTTTGCTTTTGGGAGAGAAACAAGCTTTCCAAATATTCGCCATAAG
Organism: Algoriphagus namhaensis; assembly: GCF_042649705.1. Classification (NCBI taxonomy): domain Bacteria; kingdom Pseudomonadati; phylum Bacteroidota; class Cytophagia; order Cytophagales; family Cyclobacteriaceae; genus Algoriphagus; species Algoriphagus namhaensis. The sequence continues at coordinate 414,518 of NZ_JBHRZS010000006.1, read as the reverse complement.
CAAAGTCTCTGGCCTCTTGGGCAAATTCCTCAATCGTTTTCCCCTGACCGGCTTTCCCATGATACCAGGCTGTCACCGCCTGAGAGGGTAAATAGGTGAAGAAGGAAGTCAAATTATCCGGAACGGAAGTCGAGCCTGCATAGTCCAAGGCCTGTGAAATAAGAATGATGCCATTGAGTGCCATCGTTTGACCTCCGCCCTGAAGCACTTCGGCGGTTTTCGCTGCTCGGGTAGTACCAAAGCTTTCTCCCGCCAAAAACTTCGGTGCCTGCCAGCGCTTATGCTTACTCACCCAAGTTCGCATAAACTGGGCGATTGAACTTGCATCTGCATTCAATCCCCAAAAGTCTTCTCCTTTGCCTGTACCCTCTAGTTCACTGAATCCTGTTCCAATCGGATCGATAAAGACCAAATCTGTCAAGTCCAAAAGTGCTTGGGTATTTTCCACAAACTCAAAAGGAGCAGCTCCATCGTCCACTTTGGCTTCGCTATCGACTTTGACCACCTTTGGACCAAAAAAGCCCACATGCAGCCAAATGGAAGCTGATCCCGGGCCTCCATTGAAAATAAACATTACTGGTCTATTGGCCGAATTGACATTGGTGCCAGTGCGAAGATAGGCCGTCGACCACATCGCCCCTGTCACTTCACCTTCGGAGTTCTTAATAAATGTCTCTGAAACTACCGCATCGTAGGTCATCGATTTCCCTCCAAACGTTCCACTATGAGAGGTTTTAAAGGTCTTTGGTTCTCTAGGTTCCCATTTGGGTTTTTCTTCTTGAGCTATCGCAGAGCTGAAAGAATAAATGACTAGCGTAAAAATCAAAAGTCTCCGTTTCATAAAATTTGCTTAGTAGTTAAATGCCAATTTAATCCCTCCATACCAATTTTCGGCAGGAGCGGGCTGATAAAATCTTCCTCCAAATGGGTTGAGGTCATTGCCGAGCGAATAGACTTCATCAAGCAAATTATCCACCCCCACAAATGCCTCCAAATCCCATTGAGCCCCTAGCCTTTTGGCCCAGCCTAAGCGAACATTGACCAGATCGAAGGGATCCTGGTAAACCGTGTTCGCATCGTTTAGCGGGATTTCAGAGACGTACTGATGGGTGATATTCGCATAAATTCCCATCGACGTGCGGAGATCTAATCGAGTGACCAAGGTGGTTTGAGGTACCCCTGTCAGGTCATTTCCCGAGAAGTCGTTTTCTCGCTTTTGATAATCCACAAACTCAAAAAACTGCCCGGTATAGGCCGTCCCGATAGTCAGATCACGCACAAAGCCCGAATTGCTTTTGATAATTCCATAGTCGATCGCTGCTTCTATCCCTTTTTGATCGGTAGCTCCGGCATTTTGGAAGAGAACTACACCCTGCTCATTAGTAAAGGTGGTGATGGTCTCTTCCAATTTGAAATAATAAGCGGTGAGATCAACGTTGAAATTCCCTTTGCCTCTGCGAAATCCAATTTCATAATTCACGCCCTTTTCTGCCTCCAAATCCAGATTCAGACTTCCCTCGTTTGTGCGGACCTCATCGATGGTCGGCGGAGAAAAGCCATTGCTCAGGCTGGCATAGACGGATGAATATTCGCCCAGTCTATAATTTAAAGCAACACGGGGAATGAGGATAGGATCAAACGTTCTTTTCTGCACACCCAAAGGTCCGCCGGAAGCATCCACTTGTCGGTCGATTTCAAAGCTGGAGTAGTTTTGGCTAAGGCCCAAAGTGAAGAGTAGCTCATCCGTCAGGTTCCACTCCGCTTGCGCAAAAAGGAAAAACTGACTTGCTCGCAGCTTATCCGAGAATCGGATGGTGTCTGCCACTCCTGCTCGATTGCCAAAATTTTGCGCGTCGGTGATTCCTCCCTGTGCTTCTGCACCCAGCACTATGCGGATGGGCTTTTTTAGCAACTGGTCATTAAACTCAAATTTGGTTCGACCACCGTAACTGAAGCCTAGTTCCTTTTTGTAATCCAAGATAAATGGGTTTTCAAAGTCGGTGGTGCTAAGATAGAGTGTGGTGGTATTGCTCGTATTTTCTGTGAATTGGTACTCCTGTCCGAGCGAACCAAAAATCGTTTGCTGATCTATTGAGCTATTTTGCGCAGCCGAGCCTGGTCGGGCTTGAGTGGGGTCTTCTGCCAATTGGTCTGCATTCAAACCTCCCGGGATTTGATAATTCAGATCGGAAATCAGCAATTGAGTGCGAATTTGCTGCTTTTCTGAGGGATTAAATACTCCGGAAAGTTGGAATACCTTTCGATCCATGGCGGAGTGATCTCGGTAGCCGTCTGATTTTTGGCTCACAAATGAAGCCTCAAATCCCCCAGAGCCAACTTGCTGGGCTAATCCCAACCTGAATCTACTCAATCCAAAATCACCAGCCATAAACTCGGAGGAAACTCTGCCTCCTGCCACTTCTGCAGGGCTGTTTAGATTGATTACTCCTCCATTTCCTGCTCCGTAGATACTTCCAGACGGGCCTTTGATTACAGAGGCTGTACGAATATTGGCGAGGTCTAGGAGATTCAGGGGCGTGGTGCCATCTGGGGCTGTGAAAGGCACGTCATTCCAGTAAATCTTGACATTTCGTACACCAAAAGGAGCCCGCAGCGAGCTTCCGCGAATGGAAACTCGATAACTGGCAGGGGCACGCTCTTCTATCCGAACGCCTGCTTTGGTATTGAACGCATTGACGATGGAGGTCTCGTTGAATCGATTAAAATCTTGCTCACTTACCAGAGCAATGGCCGCGGATTGCTCCAGAAGTGTTCTTTCGGTTTCAAAAGCGGTAACGGTGATCTCGGAGAGGTTAGTAGCTGCTCTGGTTAAGGCAATTTGATGATTGCCAGGTCCGAGTTTCCGTAATATGCTCGCGTAATTTTCTAGGCTAAAAGTGAACAAGAGTACTTCAGTATCTGGGAAGCTAGCCACTCCACTTTCGTTTGAGACTTGCTCTTTCCCATCTGGGCCTACAACCAAGACACCACTCAGGGGGATTTGTGTTTGAGAATCAACAAAAACTAGTTGTATTTGTGCATTGGCTGCCCAACTTAAGCAAAGGAAAACAAGCGTAAAGATTTTCTTCATGCGTGAATTTACTTTCTTTTTTAGAATCCATAATTTCCTTCCATACCAATGGTCAAGTAAAGGGATAAGGAATCAAAATTAAACTTTCTATTCCCCTTCAAAATCCTTAATATCCTATTCAATTCCTAAGCTATGAATCGACACCTTTGGCTACTTGTTTTTGTCCTCCTTGCATGCAAACCGGATATAAGTCCCCCCGAGCCTGTTTTGCCAATCCCCTCCGAAAGGCAAATCGAATGGCAGCGTCTAGAATATTATGGATTTGTCCATTTCAATATGAACACCTTCTCAGATCGAGAGTGGGGCTTTGGAGACGAATCTCCCGAGCAGTTTAATCCTACTGACTTAGATGCTCGTCAGTGGGCAAGAATCGCGTCCGAAGCGGGAATGAAAGGATTGATCATCACTGCAAAGCATCACGACGGATTTGTACTTTGGCCTTCGGCCTACACCGAGCACTCTGTAAATAATAGCCCTTGGCGCGACGGAAAAGGCGATTTGATCCAAGAGTTTGTGGAGGCTTGTCGTGAGTATGGGCTGAAAGTGGGGATTTATTATTCCCCTTGGGATAGAAATCATCCGGATTATGGCAAGCCGGAATACATCACTTATATGCGAAATCAACTCAGCGAGCTCCTCACCAATTACGGAGATATTTTTGAGGTTTGGTTCGATGGCGCGAATGGCGGCGACGGCTGGTATGGCGGAGCTAATGAAACCCGAAAAGTAGATAAGTTTAGCTACTACGACTGGCACACCACACATCAGTTGGTCAGAGATCTTCAGCCCAACGCCATGCTGTTCAGCGATGCAGGACCCGACGTTCGCTGGGTAGGAAATGAACATGGCTTTGCCTACGAAACCACCTGGTCGAATCTGTATCGCGACTCTGTCTATGCAGGCATGCCCGAGTATTCTGAAAAGTGGGCTACCGGTCAGGAAAATGGATCGCACTGGGTGCCCGCTGAGTCTGATGTGAGCATTCGCCCGGGCTGGTACTACCATGCATACGAAGATCACAAGGTCAAAACGCTGGATCAGCTTGTGGAAATCTACTATAAGAGTATTGGTCGAAATAGCTCCCTTTTGATAAATTTTCCTGTGGACCGGCGAGGATTGATCCATGAAAAGGATGAGGAGGCTATTTTGGCTCTGGGAAAGAAAATAGAACAAGATTTTGAGTTTAACCTCTTGGGAGAGTCCGAGGTGAGCGCCTCCGGCGAAAGAGGCCGAAGCTTCACTGCCCAAAATGTACTCGATGAGGAGTACGAAAGCTATTGGACCGTACCCGATGGGGAGCACAAAGCCTCTTTGACTTTTGACTTTGGGATAGAGACCACCTTTAATCGCCTTCTCGTGCAGGAGTTTACTCCACTTGGGCAGCGAGTGAAAAGCTTTGTCCTAGAAAAAGAAAGCGAGGAGGGCTGGCAAAAAATTGCGGAGGGAACTACGATAGGCTACAAGCGAATTCTTCAGTTTTCGGATCAAAAGGCCAGGAAAGTAAGGATTCGATTTCTGGATGGGAAGGACATTCCGGTAATTTCGGAAGTGGGATTATACCACGCAACACCCATGCTTTTGCCTCCCAAATTCACTCGGGAAAAGTCGGGTTTGGTTCGACTGGTTCCCGCCGATCGGGATTTGCAGGTGTATTATTCTTTGGATGGTTCGGAGCCTAGTATTTTGTACGAAAACCCAATTCCGGTAAATTCTGCACTTACTCTTCGCGCCCTAAGCAAGAATCCAAAGACTGGCAAATCGAGCGAGGAACTTCGGGAGCAACTAGATATTTCCAAAGAAAATTGGAGTAGCGAAAACCTGCAGCAAGCCATCGATGAAAACCCGGGAAGCTATGCCACGGCAGATCCCAATATTTTCCAGATCGACTTAGGAGAATCTTATCCCCTCAGCGGCTTTACCTACCTTCCCATGCAGGCTCGCTATCCCAGTGGATTTATACAGAAATATGAATTCGAGGTTAGTGCAGATGGGGAAAACTGGCAAGCTGTGGCCAAAGGTGAATTCTCAAATATTGCGAATAATCCCATCCTGCAGGAAGTAAGATTTGAAGCCAAACCTGCCCGCTATATCCGATTGATCTCCCAGCAAACCACGGATGGAAATGCATCCACTGCGGCGGAAATAGGTGTTTTAACAAAAGAATGATGAAAAAAACTCTTTCGGCTTTACTGCTTATGCTCTTGAGTATGAGCTTTGCGCCAGCTCAACAAAAACCAAACGTCATCATCCTCTTCGCCGATGATATGGGCTATGGAGATGTGGGAATCAATGGACACCCGACCATCCGAACTCCACATCTGGATCGCATGGCGATGGAGGGCATGCGCTGGACCAATTTTTACTCCACCTCACCAGCCTGCACCGCGAGCAGGTATGGCTTGCTCACGGGCAGATATCCTGAGCGATCAGGGTTTGGCTGGGTGCTGAATCCTGATTCTCCACGAGGAATTCATCCCAAGGAAGAAACCCTTGCTGAGCTCTTGAAAGCTCAAGGTTATCGTACTGCCATGTATGGCAAATGGCATCTGGGAACGACCAATCAGGAGTTTTTGCCTTTGCAAAATGGTTTCGATGAATATCTGGGTTTGCCCTATAGCAATGATATGATTCCCCCCAAATGGCCGGATATTCCTTTGCTCAGCGGGAATGACACGCTGGAACTGAATCCCGATCAGACCAAATTGACGGCACTTTACACAGAAAAGGCACTGGATTTTATCCGAAAGTGTGAGGATGAGCCATTTTTCATTTACCTGCCCTATGCCATGCCTCATGTGCCGCTGTATCCGGGAGAGGCTTTCCAGGGCAAATCCAAGAGAGGTCAATATGGTGATGTGATAGAGGAAATAGACTGGTCAGTAGGACAGATTTTGGATTACCTTCGGGAAAACGGTATGGCGGAAAATACGCTCGTTTGGTTTACTTCAGACAATGGCCCCTGGATTATAAAAGATGAACTGGGCGGTTCGTCGGGATTATTTCGCGATGGAAAGGGAAGCACTTGGGAAGGTGGTCAACGGGAGCCATCCTTTCTCTGGTGGCCTGGGGAGGTAGATCCGGGCAGAGTGAATATGTCCATAGCCTCGACCAAAGATGTTTATACCACGGTAGCCAAATTGGTGGGAGCTGAGATTCCTGTGGATCGAGTGGTGGATGGAATAGATTTGTTTTCGTCAGAAGAAATGACCCAAGACTCGGAACGTACTTTTTTCTATTATGGCTTTGACAATACTGTTTTTGCAGTGAGAAAGGGCAAATGGAAGCTTCATATTCGAACCCATAGCCAAACAGGCAACAAGCACTTTGAGGACCCCCTTCCTTTGCTTTTTGACTTGGATACGGATCCTTCGGAAAAATACAATCTGGCCAAAGATCATCCCGAAATCGTGCTGGAATTGCTCACTCATGTCGAAAGCCATCAACAGCTTGGGGCAGAAAATCCAGATTTTTACACACTTGAAGAAAAGCAATGAAACAAGTCAACTATCTCATCGCCAGTTTCCTGGCAGGATTAATCGCTTGCGAAGCACCTTCCGAAAAAGCCCCAGAATCCGTACCTCCAAATATTTTGGTCATTTTGACGGATGATCAAGGAACCTTGGACCTGAATAGCTATGGGAGTACAGATCTGGCCACGCCAAATCTGGATCGGTTGGCCGCTGCCGGGGTTCGTTTTACTCAGTTTTATTCCGTGGCCCCAGTTTGCTCGCCCTCTCGTGCGGGCCTTTTGACTGGCAAGTACAATTACAATGCGGGGCTCTATGGCAATGTGGATACTCCAAACAATGATCCAGAAGGGAAATCAGGCATGCCAACCGAGCAAGTGACCATGGCGGAGCTATTCAAACCCGCAGGCTATCGGACTGCATTGATTGGGAAATGGCATTTGGGCCACACTCCGGAGAAGCTCCCCAATGGTCAGGGTTTCGATTATTTCTTTGGGCATCAAAGAGGTTGCATTGATAATTACTCTCACTTCTTTTTTTGGAATGGGCCCAATCTTCACGATCTGTACCAGAATGAACAGGAAATCTATCGAGAGGGTGAGTTTTTTGGAGATTTGATGGTGGAGGAATTGACGCAATTTACCCAGGCTGGGGAAAACCCGTTTTTTGTGTATTGGGCAATCAATATGCCCCACTATCCCTATCAAGGTCGGGCGAGCTGGCTTGAACATTATGCAGAATTGGAAAGTCCAAGAAGAGAATATGCAGCCTTTATTTCCACCATGGATGAGTTGGTAGGAAATGTGCTGGATCATTTGGAGCAATCTGGACAATTGGACAATACCATCATCGTGTTCCAATCCGATCATGGGCATAGCGCAGAAGAGCGAGCCTATTTCGGTGGGGGAAATGCAGGGCCCTATGCTGGCGCAAAGTTTAGCATGCTAGAGGGAGGAATCCGTGTGCCAGCGATCATTTCATGGCCTCAGGGAGGAATTCCTCAGGGCGAAGTTCGTGAGCAATGGGCAGGTGCGGTGGATTGGCTTCCTACCCTGGCTGATTTGGCTCAGGTGGATTTGGCTCAGGCGAGTGATTTGGATGGATTTAGTCTGCGAAAGGTAATTTTCGAAAATTCTTCCTCTCCTCATGAGACGATGTTTTGGGCCACTGGAAATCCGGAAGTCACCACAAATTCTTGGGCGGTACGAAAGGGTGATTGGAAACTTTTGGGAAATCCCAGAGATCCCACGAAGGAGCTAAGTTTCTCAGAATCTGACTCTTTGTATCTCGTGAACTTGGAGATGGACGAAACTGAATCGAAAAATCTGGCAAATGAACATCCTGAAATTTTGGAAGAGCTCCGAAGGCTTCATGCAGATTGGTTGGCGGAAATTTTGGCCCGAAGGGCAAAATAAAGTGGCATTTACTGGCTCTTTTGCTTACATTATTCCTCCAAATTACCCAAACAACCTTAACACATGAATAGACGAATCGCCCTTAAGCATTTGGCACTGGTCACTGGAGGAATGGCCCTGATTCCTTCCTGCGATTTTAGCTCAAATGATATCATTTCGGCTTACGAAAAGCTCCAAATCACCGTATCGGAGAAAGATTTACTCGGAAGTATCTCCAACACCATTATTCCCGCAGGGGAGATCAAAGGAGCTCTGGACATTGAAGTTCCGGACTTTATCCTCGTTATGGTAAATGATTGTATGAACGCTGAGCAGCAGCAAAAATTTCTTACTGGATTGAGAGCTTTTCCACAGTACGTAAAAACTCAAACTGGCAGTGCCTTCTCAAAACTCAGCGATAATGGACGTGAGGAAATTATAAAAGAAGGGCTGAAGGCAGAGGAAGTAGAAAATGACGCAACCAAATTCTTTTTAAATACAGCAAAGCGACTGACCATTCAGGGCTATATGGCCTCTGAATACATTCAAACAGAAGTCATACCATACTCGCTGATTCCCGGAACATATGATGGAGCAGTATTGATTTCTGATATTCAAAAACCAAGAATTAATGGCTAATCTGAACATTAAGAACAAACAAGAACGCACCTACGAAGCCATCGTGGTGGGATCTGGGATTTCCGGCGCCTGGGCGGCAAAAGAGCTTTGTGACTTGGGCGTAAAAACCCTGATGATCGAGCGAGGGAGAAACGTGGAGCATATCAAAGATTATCCCACGACCAATATGCTTCCTTACGAGTTCCCACATCGTAATCAGCTCACCGAGGATATCGTCAAAGAAAATCCAGTGATCAGTAAATGCTACGCGTTTCGTGAGGATGCCATGCACTTTTTTGTGAAGGATAAAGAGCACCCTTATGTACAAGAAAAGCCCTTTGATTGGATTCGTGGATATCAGGTCGGAGGCAAATCCCTGCTTTGGGCGCGACATGTTCAGCGCTGGTCTCAGTATGACTTTGATGGTCCGGCTCGTGATGGATACGCAGTAGAGTGGCCGATTTCCTATCAGGATATTGCGCCATGGTACAGCCATGTAGAGAAATTTGCGGGGGTATCCGGCAACAAGGACGGATTGCCACATCTTCCTGATGGAGAGTTTTTACCAGCTTTCGGACTGAATGTGGTGGAAAAGCACTTTCAGGAAAGTCTAAAAAAGAATTACGGTAATGATCGACATATGATTGCTGCTAGGATGGCTCATATCAATGGCAGTCCGGAGAAATTTACCGATCAAGGAAGAGCGCTCTGCCAAAGCAGAAACCTCTGCCAGCGTGGATGTCCTTTTGGGGGATATTTCAGCAGTAATTCCTCAACCATTCCTTGGGCCATGCGCACTGGAAACTTGACCATGAGGCCAAATGCTGTGGTGCATTCGGTGATTTATGATGAAGAAAAAGGAAAAGCCACGGGTGTGCGGATCATCGATGCGGAGACTAAAGAAATGGAGGAGTTTTATGCTCCTGTTATCTTCTTAAATGCGGCTGCATTGAATACCAACTTGATTTTGCTCAATTCCAAATCTTCTCGATTCCCGGAAGGGTTGGGTAATGACAATGGCTTATTGGGCAAGTACATTGCCTTTCATAATTATCGCGCACGAGTGAATGCTGAATATGAAGGCCTTTCCGAATATACTACGGCAGGAGGGAGACCTGTAGCAGGCTATTTCCCTCGATTCAGAAATGTCTTTAAGCAGGAGACGGACTTCCTTCGTGGCTATGCAGCTGGATTTTCTTCGGGAAGAGGGGCAAGGCCCGATACAGATGCAATAGGGCTGGAGCTGAAAAATAATCTACTCAATCCCGATCAATATGGGCCGTGGTATGTGGGCTCTCATATGATGGGTGAGACGATCCCCAAGGAAAGCAATTATGTAGCTCTGGATCCGGAACTTACTGATCCATTTGGGATGCCTCAGCTCAAAGTTTCTGTGGATTATGACGAAAACGATGAGAAGATGACACAGGATTACATCGAGCAGATGTCTGAAATGTTTGAAAAGGCTGGTTTCACCAATATCCGCTCCAGCGATAGCAAGCAGGCGCCCGGCTTGGATATCCATGAAATGGGTGGCGTGCGAATGGGCAAAGATCCGAGAACCTCCCTGCTAAATAAGCATCATCAACTGCATGCGGTGCCTAATGTATATGTGACTGATGGCGCTTCGATGACTTCGACCTCTACCCAGAATCCCTCCTTGACCTATATGGCCTTTGCAGCGCGAGCTGCGCATCGTGCGGTGGAGGAAAGCAAGAAATAAGGCTTTAAAGTCTGAAAGCTAAAGTGAGAACTTTGAAAAATCCAAGTCGAAAAGCTTGGGTTTTTCTAGAAAGGCAATTTTCCCAAATCCACATTTCCTCCAGATAGGATTATCCCAACTCGCTTCCCTTTAAACCGCTCTTTTTTTGCCAATAAGGCTGCTAAGGGTACAGCACAAGAGGGCTCGATAATGATTTTCATCCGTTCATAGATCAGACGCATGGCATCAATGATCTGAGAGTCTGTAGCCAGTAGGATGTCAGAAACGTATTTTTGAATAATCTCAAAATTCAAAACTCCAAGAGAAGTTAATAGTCCGTCTGCGATGGTATTGGGTTTGGTCTGTGGAATAAGTCGGCCTGCTTTAAAAGAACGATAGGCATCATCCGCTCCTGTAGGCTCAGCCCCAATCACTTCTATCTCGGGATCCCAATAATGGGTCAGCAAGGCCGTTCCCCCTAATAATCCGCCTCCACCCACCGGAGCCATAATGATTTCCAAATCATCTTGCTCCTCATGAAATTCCAAGGCACAGGTGGCCTGACCTTCGATCACGTCCATAAAATCATAAGGAGGAATAAAGGTAGCGCCAGTTCTTTTGACCACGGCTTCCAAGGTAGTTTCTCTCGCCTGGAGATTTGGCTCGCATTCGATGATCTCTCCTCCATAGCCCTTGACGGCTTTCTTTTTGATTTCTGGGGCATTGGAGGGCATCACGATGTACGACGGGATTCCGGCCACTGTAGCGGCACGAGCTAGAGCTGCAGCATGATTTCCACTGGAATGTGTGGCCACTCCCTTCGACTTTTGTTCGTCTGTCAATTTCATCACTGCATTGGCAGCACCACGGGCTTTGAAAGCACCTACTTTCTGGAAATTTTCACACTTAAAGAAAATTTCGCAACCTGCCATTTCATTAATCGCAGAGCAGGTCAAAATTGGCGTGTGGTGAGTGAATGTTTTGATTCGCACGGCGGCAAATCGAATGTCGTTCAGGGTAGGGAAATGTGATTCTTCCATTCCGAAATGTACAGATTTTTGTATGGATAGAAAGACACTAAGCTTTCAAAATTTGTCTCTTGGTTTAGGGCTTGGTAGCTTTTTTTGTAATCTTCGGGCATGAATTGGAAAGACATGGATTTTTTTCCCATCATGGGAATAGAACTGACTACAAAGAATACTACAAAACTTGATTTCAGCCCAAGCAATGAGGGGTTGAAATCGGTGGATTTGTCTAATACTGAATCGTTTGATTCTTATGTTTTTGGCCAATTGGAAAGTCAAGGCAAAGCATTTGGAATAGGTGGGTATCTAGAGCACCGGGCGATTTATCAGCGTGCGGAGATGTTTGCGACTGCGGCTGAAGATTTTCGAAATATTCATCTTGGAGTGGATATCTGGACCAAAGCCGGGGCTGAGGTGTTTGTTCCCTTGGATGGGAAGGTTCACAGCATTAGAGACAATGAGGGCTTTGCCAATTATGGACCGACGATCATTTTAGAACATGAGTTGGATGGGGAAAAATTGTATTCCCTCTATGGGCATTTGTCGCGAGAAGATTTGAAGTTTCTCCGAAAAGGGCAGCATGTTATTTCCGGCGAATTACTTTGTCACGTGGGTCCATTCCCGGAAAATGGAGATTGGCCACCGCATTTACATTTTCAGCTGATGTGGGATATGCAAGGCTTGGAAGGAGACTATCCTGGGGTTTGCTCGAGTCGTGAGCGAAAGGCTTATGCGCTAAACTGCCCAAATCCAAATTTGATTATTCGATCTGAAGTATTGGACTAGCGGTTTTCTAAAGTAATCAAACGTAGGCCCTCCAAGGTTAGGTTCTTGTCAATTTCGTCAAACTCAGATTCTAGAGTTTTAAGTATTGAAGCTAGCCCCCCTGTTGCAATGATTTTATAATCGCTGTTGGTTTCTGCCTTGATCGTTCGGATCATTTCTTTGACCAATCCCGTGTAGCCATATAAGATGCCTGCCTGAATCGCATGGACGGTGTTTTTTCCTATGGCAGATTTGGGAAGTTTGAGTTCTACTTCTGGTAATTTGGAAGTGTTTGATACTAGTGAATTGATCGCAGTACGTAACCCAGGCACGATATTAACTCCCACCACCTCACCGAGATCGTTGACCACAGTGAAAGTTAATGCAGTTCCAAAGTCTACAATAATTGTAGCTTGGCGGTATTTTTCCCAAGCTCCTCGCACATTACACATGAGATCGGTTCCGATTTCTCTGGGTCGGATCGTTTTTACGGGTATATTTTTGTAGCTGGCTGCTTCGATCAAATAAGGTTTGGTTCCCAAAAAGCTATTGCAAAATTCTAGAAGGATGGAGTTGATCTCAGGAACAACGGAGCTCATGCCGATTTGATGAATATCCTGTGGGCCAAGTTGGTGCTCCAAAAAGTAAAGAGGTACTTTTTTGGTCAGTTGACTTTTAAGGCTTTCCGGCTCCGTATTGAGACGAAATTGGTTTGTCCAGCTGGACTTTTCCTCATCATAAATCGCAAAAACTACATTAGAGTTGCCGGCATCAATGGCTAAAAACATATCTCGGGGTTTTGATTAAATTTAGCCCATCCTAAATTCAAATTCTAATTTAACCCCAGAATCTCATACCATGCATACTATCAGAGAAGGAAAAAAGGAAGATTTACCCCGCATTCTGGAATTGATCCACGAACTAGCCATCTACGAAAAAGCTCCTGAGGAGGTAATCAATACCGTGGAACTGATGGAGAAGGATGGCTTTGGGCCTCATCCTGTTTTTGGTTTTTTTGTATGCGAAAAAGAGGATACAGGGGAGATCATCGGCACTTCCATCTACTATTATCGATACTCAACTTGGAAAGGGAAGCGAATCTACTTGGAAGATTTGATTGTCACGGAGTCTGAGCGAGGCCATGGAGCGGGCAAATTGCTTTTCAATGCCGTGATGAAGAAGGGCCTGGAGGAAGAGTGTTCCGGTATGATGTGGCAGGTGCTGGATTGGAATGAGCCAGCGATTAATTTTTACAAAAAGTATTACAACGCAACTTTAGAAGGAGGCTGGCTCAATTGCCACCTACAGGACTTTGAGATCCGTAAGATTTTGGAGAAATAAAAAAGGCTGGTCTTAAGACCAGCCTTTTTTTTTATGATTTCAAGCTGTAATTGGGTGCTTCACGGGTCACGCTCACATCATGTGGATGAGATTCTTTCACCCCGGCAGCTGTGATTTTCACAAATTTCCCATCTCTCTTCAGATCTTCAATAGTTTTAGTGCCGCAATACCCCATTCCTGCTTGAAGTCCACCCACCAATTGGTATAATACTTCAGCAACAAGGCCTTTGTAAGGCACTCGTCCTACGATTCCTTCTGGCACAAGCTTTTTGATGTTATCTTCAGCATCCTGGAAATAGCGATCCTTAGATCCTGATTCCATAGCCTCCAAAGAACCCATTCCTCGATAGGATTTGAATTTTCTTCCTTGGAAGATGATCATCTCGCCTGGAGCTTCTTCAGTTCCGGCAAGTAAAGATCCGATCATGATAGAGCTTCCACCTGCTGCGATGGCTTTTACCAAGTCGCCAGAATATCTAATTCCACCATCAGCAATTACCGGTACGTTTCTATCTTTCAAAGCCTCAGCGCATTCGAATACGGCTGAGAGTTGTGGTACTCCGACCCCTGCAATGATTCGTGTGGTACAGATCGACCCAGGACCCACACCCACTTTCACCGCATCCGCTCCGGCATCGGCCAGTGCAATAGCCGCCTCAGGGGTAGCAATATTTCCTACGATCACTTCAAGATCAGGGAAGGCATCCTTGATTTTTCTGCAGGTTTCGATTACCCCCTTGGAGTGTCCATGTGCAGTATCAATAGATACCACATCTACACCTGCATTGACTAGTGCTTCCACCCGAGCCACAATATCTGCGGTAACCCCAACTGCAGCACCTACACGAAGTCGACCATACTCATCCTTACACGCATGAGGTTTGTCTTTTCTTTTCAGAATGTCCTTATAGGTAATTAGTCCTGATAGCTTATGATCTTCGTCAACTATTGGAAGCTTCTCTATTTTGTATTCTTGAAGGATCTCCTCGGCCTCTTCTAGGGATACACCTGCCTTAGCGGTGATCAGGTTTTCTGTGGTCATGATCTCCTTAATCGGACGATTCTGATCCTTGATAAATCGCAGATCGCGATTGGTGATGATCCCTTTTAGGATTCTGTTTTCATCCACCACTGGGATACCACCGATATGATACTCTCGCATGATCGCTTCGGCATCTTTGACTTTGGCACTCACGTGCAAAGTAATGGGATCCAAGATCATTCCTGCTTGAGATCGCTTTACCTTTCTCACTTGAGCGGCTTGCTGCTCAATGGTCATGTTTTTATGGATAAAGCCGAGCCCACCCTCCAAAGCAATCGCAATGGCCAATTCGGCCTCCGTCACAGTATCCATAGCAGCAGATACAAGCGGAATATTGAGCCTGATTTTTTTGGTAAGTTGTGTGGAAGTGTCGGTGTCCCGTGGGAGTACTTCGGAGTAACCTGGGACTAAAAGCACGTCATCGTAGGTGAGTGCTTCGTAGAGGAACTTATCTGAGTTTCTGTTCATAGCAAATATCGGTTGTAGGTAACCCTATTTGCCCGTCAAAGATACAGACAAATTTTTTGAGGCTTGATATGCTTCGCAAAAATAATTTTAGGAGGTTTAGAAAAAGCTTTTACCCTGTAAGGCTAGCCAGAGTGTTCCTGAGGATAGGATAAAATAGATTAATGCCGTGACCCACATGGCCTTTGGTTGGTCTTTAAAAAAGTACCAACCGATCAAAGAAAGCACCTGTAATGCATGCAATCCCAGGAAATGATAGATGCGGAGGTCACCATAGGACTTTGCCCAAGAAAGAAAAAACACACCTTTTTGACCATCTGCTGCACCTACAGTATGGCTCAGTCGTGCAGCCATTAGGTATCCCTCATAGCCACCCAGTAAAAAAATAAAAAGACCGGAAATGATGCCCACTTGGTATCCACGTGGAAGAGTTTTAACCCTTAGAAATAGAATGAGAAGGTAGATGAAGAAAAGAGAGTTGATAAAAATTATCATTCCCATCATTCCAAATATTACTCCGTCTAATGGGTTAGTCACATTAAAGTGAGAAGCCTTGCCTTGTATGGCTTGGTAGGTAATGAGTACCAACTCTAAAGTCAGGCAGATGAACACTCCTTTGCTGATGAATCGCACTTGTTTTTTGTTAGGAAGATCATGCATGATCCACCCAATGGTCCAAAGTAAAACAGTGGTGGAGATGTAAAACTTGATGGGCTTATTCCAGACGCTCACCCCAAAAAGTTCTCTTGAGTCAAATAAAGGAGCGAGACACATAGTCAGGGCCATTATCAGAAAGACTAATCCTGAATAGGCTAAGAATTGATTTCTACGTACGAGTTCAAGATACCAGTTCTTCATCGTATGGGCTATGAGGGAAGCGCTTCAGATGAACGCTTCGGATAATAATGTAAAGCAGAAGGCCTACCGGTCCGAGCATGAAGGTTCCAAGTAAACAAGGCAGCAAAACCCAACGGTTAATTCCTCTTTTCTTTCCGTCTTGGACGATCCACATCCCTACAAAAAGATCAAATACCAGATAATGAATCCAACCGGCAAGGACGGCTTCATCACTTGAAAAAAGCGCTTTTACATTAGCCAAGCTGTCAAACCCACCTTGGGACTCTCCTCCTAATCCTTTAATTATAAAAAACAGATAGGTCAAGGCCATCAAGACAAACACTCCTGAAAATATGGCTTGGAAGACCCACTTCTTTTTGTAAAAAACGAATAAGAATATCCAGCTAAAGAAAGCTGTAGAATTGACGATAGAAAATACCTGCTCTAGTTCCATATTTTTGACTTTTGCTTCAAAATACGGAATACTTTTGAAAATAGGAGAGGGTGGGATTTATGCCTTTTTCAGTAATCTGGCGATATAAAACCCATCAAAGCCACTATCCTTGGACAAAACCTTTTGATCTTCGATCAGCTCAAAGTTTTTACCGGCATCACTTTCAAGAAATTTTTGGACCTGAAGCTGATTCTCAGATGGCAGGATACTGCATGTCGCATAGACCATCTGACCGCCTACTTTGAGCATAGATGGATAGCTCTGGAGGATTTCCTGCTGTTTTTCTTGTACATCCTTGATGCTACTCTCGGAAAGCTTCCATTTGGTGTCAGGGTTTCTTCGTAATACACCTAGACCTGAGCAAGGGACATCGAGCAGAAGTCGATCTGCGGAATCTTTGAGTCGCTTAATTGTTTTCGATCCATCGATTACTTTTCGTTCAATGATTTGAATTCCAGATCGTCGAGCGCGAAGTTTCGTTTGCTGAAGCTTCCATTCTTCCAAATCCATGGATAGAATTTTACCCTTGTTTTGCATCAAAGCTGCTAAGTGGAGGGACTTGCCTCCTGCACCGGCACAGGCATCAATCACTCGCATTCCAGGCTCTACAGCAAGTGCTGCCGCCACAAGCTGGGAAGAACCATCCTGTACTTCAAAAAGTCCTTCTTTGAATGCCGAATTGAGGAAAACATTGGATCGTTCATCAAGAATCAAGGCATCAGGATAACCCTTTACGATATGGGTTTTGATCCCATCTTCTGCCAATCTGTTTCTGAGTTGCTCTCGGGTGATTTTAAGCGTATTTACACGCAGCACCACATCGGCTTGCTGATTAAGGCTATGAATTTCATCCTCCCAGTCTTCGCCCAGTTCCTTTTGACCTAATTCATAAAGCCAGTCTGGGACAGATTCAATAATGGCAGGCTTATCCAGCTCCGCATATTTTTCCTTAAGTCTGTCCTTGTTGATTCCTTTAAATTCTTCCCATAGAGGTAACTCATTTCCTTTCATGAGCCAGTAGGTTGCAAATAGGTCCCAAGGCTCCTTGGATTTGCTCAGAAAATTGATCAAACGCCACCATCTAACCATTTCGTAGGTAGTCTCCGCAATAAATGCCCGATCTCTAGCTCCCCATTTGGGATTGGATTTAAGCGTGCGGGCAATCACCTTATCGGCATATTGTCCCTCTTGAAAAATAGATTCTAATGCAGTATGTACGCCGCGGATGGTATTGTTGTGTAACCTCATGAATTGCTGAATAATCCACAAAGTTAGGATTTCTTTATCACAAAAAGGTTTTTGCTTTTAAAAGGGGCTGAACACTAGGCCAAATCTAATTCCTTCCCGGGTTACCGCTGAGCCAAAGTCTGTGTAGCTATCAAAATATCCCTGCGTTGCAGAAAGAAATGGGTCAAAAATGGCCAAATCGTTTGTTAAAAGATTTCGCTCATCCGTGAGGGTCTGTCGCCTAAATTCAAGCAGATTCGCTCTGATCTCCAGTTTCATCCAGTTGGTGGCCTGATAGGCAAAGGCAGCATCTACTCCAAATCTCCAGTTTTCTTCACTTGTAGGTACTTCAATCGGGCCAGGAAAAATAGATAGGCAATTGATACAAGGGTAGAAAGAGCTTGCCGGAAAGTAGAAATTCATCACGCCAGAATCCCCGGACTCTCTCAGGATATAGGGGCTGAGATTGAATGAAAATTTTTCATTCAGTTGGAAATTGCGACGTGCAAAAATCCCGACCCCGAAAAGTTGATTGTCAATCGTGGTCTGGTAAACTGTGGTCCTAGAGTCATTATAAAGGAGCATCCCCTCTTCATCAAATACCCCAAATTCTTGGGTAAAGTTAAGGGGTGAAAGCTCTTCGATATATGAATTCACACTGACCATGATCCCCACATCCCATTTTTGATTTAGTTTGAGTCCGATCATAGGTCTGACACTTCCAAATCTTTCCTGATTCGGTTCTTGCTGAAAAAACGTGCTTGATTTGATAGATTTTTGCCAATAACTGGCATCCAATCCAAACCAGAATTCTTTGCCGGATTGTCCGAAGGCTACTGTGCAAAGACCAAAGCCGAATAGGAAGAGATAGATTTTTTTCATTAGTAAGGGTTTGAATTGTGTACTTTTACGAAAAGATTTAGGAAAGGGGTTTATCTCAAATGGGCAAATTTTCAGATTTAGTCGATAAGTTTTCGAAGGACTTAGAAATCTACGAGAAGCAAGAGGCGCAAAGCTTGATTCACTGGTTATTTGAGCATCATCTTGGGCTCCGGAGAGTGGATATGTTGGGTTTTTTGGATGAAAAGCATTTGCCTCAAAATTTTTATTCCGATTTAGAGCGACTCAAAATAGGTGAGCCCATTCAGTACATTTTGGGCAAAGCTCCCTTTTATGGGCATGAGTTTTATGTCAGCCCAGCGACTCTGATTCCCAGAAATGAAACCGAAGAATTGGTCCATTTGATTCTGAAGGAAAATAAGAGATCTGGATTAAAGGTTCTTGACATTGGTACTGGTACGGGTTGCATTCCGATTTCTCTGGCTTTGGAAATGAGCGGCCCCGAAGTTTATGGGCTTGACGTTTCTCCAGAAGCACTTGAGATTGCTCGAAAGAATGCTAAATTTTTACGAGCGAATGTCACATTTCTGCAAGGCGACATCCTCAAGGAAATGCCAAGCGTCAAGGATTTAGATATCTTGGTCAGCAATCCGCCTTACATTCCAGAGGTCGAAAAAGCCGAAATGCATCGCAATGTCCTAGATTTTGAGCCAGGACTAGCACTTTTCGTCAGTAATGAAGACCCCTTAATTTTTTATCAAGCTATTGCTGAAAAGGGACTTGATATGCTTAAAATCGATGGCAAGCTTTACTTTGAAATCAATGAAAATTACGGAGATGCAGTCCTGAATCTTCTGACAGAACTCGGCTATCGAAACCCTGAAATCATAAAGGATTTGAATGGCAAAGGCAGGATAGTAAAAGCAATTCGTAGCTAGCTAGTGCTGGTTTAGGGCCTCGCCAATCCAGAAAATACTACTTGATTGTAATTCGGAGACTCCTTCTGGAAGATCGATTTGGGTTAGATATTGAATGGGAAAGATCATCTCTCCAAGACTGTTTTTGAGCTGAATTGGACTATTTTCTTGGCCTAAAATCCGGATGGATGTTTCACCAAACCATTTAGAAAAGCCTCCCTTTTGAACCGGATAGTATTTCCAGCCATCATCCACCAAGGTGAGATTGATGGTTTCAAGACAGGGTCGAAGACTTTCAAAATTTGTGTGTTGAAATCCTACTAAATGCGCTGCCTTGTGGTCCGAAGCTCGAAGGTAATGAAGTCCTTCTTCCAGCTCCTTTCCTTCAGTCGTTGTCAGAAATTTCAAAGGATATTGCTCCTCCAAAAGGTGTATGTGACTGGCTTGAAATTCTGGAGATGCGATCAAAACGTCCACTTTTATTCCCCAAATCAGGACTTTTTCGGCAGCTTCTTCAGCTACGAGGACGGTTGGTACCCATTCGAGCATGGGTCCGATATCTTCCAAACTTATGCCTCCAGTCGAAAGAATGAAAACTGCCGGTTCTTGTTGTTCTTTTACAAAATGGTGTGAGGACATTAGTTCCAGAGATTTTGGTAAAAGTGCAAGGCGTTTTTGTAAGCCAACCTTTCCAATTGGTCCTGATTCAGGTTTTGGCTGAGAGTGGTCAGAATGCTCTGGTACTTGCTTGCGTTTTCAGCCAAAGGAAAGTAAAAAGGAATCCTGCTTGGGTCGCCAAAATTTTTGGTGTAGAAAAAGTCCGCGCCAAAGCAAATTTGCTCACCAGCACCTATTTCAAATCCGTGGAGGATGTGATCAAAAAGTCGTTCAGGGTTTTCTGTATCCAAAAAAGCTCTTAGGAAATTTACTCCCAGGATACCTTTTCGATGGATGATTTCTTGGGTAAACTCATCGGTTAGATTGCGAGGGTGATCCCAAATGACTCTAAAATTTGAATGGCTTGCGATTACCGGCACATTGAGTCTTTCCTTTTCGAGATGGGTGAGTATTCCCTCGGCGAGCAGATCGGAGGTGTGCGAGAGATCAATCGGGATTTTTCTTCCGGAGAGGTAGTCCAAAAGTTTTTGCCCATCCTTTTTCAAGCCTATGCCTTTGGTGTAGTTTCCTCCTCCAAACCTGTTTTCGGTATGGTGAGTGAGACTGATGTAGGCTAAGCGATTTACTTTTTCGAGGATACTTTCCAGTTGCTCCGTAACCGACTTCCATTCAGCATTTTCATTTCCAAGTCCTGCTGCATTTTCTATGGAGGCCAATAAGGCTAGCGTTGGTTCTTTCTCCCAATTATTTAAGAAAATCGAATCACAAAGGGCTAATTCTCTGGAGTCTTGCTTTAGCAGCTCCACAAAAATATCTGCTTGCTTACTTGCAAGCTTCATACTGCCTTCATTTACATCGGTGTATATGGCGGTCACTTGGGTCCGAACCCCACCATCCAAAAGCCAGGGAATAGCGCAGCCTATATCGTCCTTGTTGAAAGCATTTGCTCCGGCCACATTACTCAGATAGGAGAGCAAATCGCAATGCATGTCGAAGATGGGTGTGTTCATAGTTCTTTGGGTTTTATACAAAGTAACCAAAAAAACGCACGTTTTTTAATACTTTTAAGGCTGTTCTGAGTTAGTAACATCAGGGTCTCAAAAGAAAAATGCATTTCTATGGCAATCGCAAAACCTTTCAATTTCAAAAAATGGATCGACGAGAATCGTCATTTGCTCAAACCACCGGTGGGCAATCAGCAGGTCTACAAGGGCAATGAGGATTTTATCGTGATGGTGGTTGGTGGGCCTAATGCCAGAAAAGATTACCACTATGAGGAGGGCGAAGAGTTTTTTTATCAATTGGAAGGGGATATCGTTTTGAAAATCATTGAGGACGGAGAGCCAAAAGTTATTGAAATCAAAGAAGGAGAGATATTTCTTCTTCCACCACGAATCCCTCACTCTCCACAGCGTCCTGCCAATACCGTAGGCCTAGTCATGGAACGCTATCGAAGAGAAGGTGAAAAAGATGGCTTTTTATGGTTTTGTGAAAACTGCGGCAATAAGCTACACGAAGAGTATGTGGAGCTCAAGGATATTGTCAGTCAATTGCCTCCAATCATGAATGGATTTTGGTCGGATGACGAAAAGCGAACCTGCATAGAATGCGGCACTTATCTAGAAAAATAAACATCTCTATCCACATCTGACTTATTAGGCCATGCCAAATCTTAATTTTGAATTCACTGAGGAGTTTGCCTTAAAAATGGACCAGAATGATCCGCTTAGGTCATATCGGGATCAGTTTTATTTCCCTAAAGTCAATGGGCGAGATGCACTCTACTTCTGTGGTAATTCTTTGGGCTTGCAGCCCAAATCAGTGAAAACATATCTAGAGAAGGAACTCGAAAATTGGGCTAATCTAGCTGTGGATGGGCATTTTGAGGGGGAAGATGCTTGGATGTACGTTCGTCAAAAGTCTAAACCAGCTCTCGCTCAAATTCTAGGTGCTCATCCCCACGAGGTGGTGGCCATGAATAATTTGACAAGTAATCTTCATTTTCTTCTGGTGTCTTTTTATCAGCCGAAGGGTGAAAGAACCAAAATACTTTGTGAAGCTGGAGCATTTCCATCTGATCAATACGCGCTAGAAAGTCAAGTGAAGTTTCATGGGCTCGATCCTGAAGAAACTATTGTAGAATTGGCCCCGCGTGCGGGGGAACATATCCTTCGAACCGAAGATATCTTGGCCAAAGTGAAGGAGATAGGCTCAAGTCTGGCCTTGGTGATGATGGGTGGAATTCAATATTATTCAGGTCAGTTGTTTGACATGAAAGACATCACTGCAGCAGCACACGGAGTTGGCGCTTATTGTGGTTTTGATTTGGCCCATGCCGCTGGCAATGCACCGCTGAAGCTACACAATTGGGGTGTGGATTTTGCGACTTGGTGTAGCTACAAATATTTGAACTCTGGTCCAGGTAATATCTCAGGGATCTTTGTTCATGAGCGATTTGCTGATGATCAGAGTTTACCGCGATTTGCAGGGTGGTGGGGTCATGATGAAGGGCAGCGCTTTTTGATGGAGAAGGGATTTATTCCCATGCATGGTGCGGATGGATGGCAGCTGGCAAATTCTAACATTCTAGCTTTGGCAGCCCATCAAGCTTCTTTGGATCTTTTTGCGCAAGCAGGAATGGAACAACTTCGGGCCAAAAGCGAGAAATTGACTGGATATCTTGAGTTTTTGATCGATGAGATTTCAGGAAATTCCGGGATTCTGGAAATAATCACTCCGAGAACTGCCTCAGAAAGAGGCTGTCAGTTATCTTTGCTGATTCATAAAGGAGGAAAAGCTGTATTTGATTCTTGGTATGCCCATGGCGTCGTTGGCGACTGGAGAAACCCAAATGTGATTCGATTGGCTCCCACCCCTATGTACAATAGCTTTCTGGATGTATATCGATTTGGAAAGATATTGGAACAATCTCTCCATGATTTCGCTTAAAGAGATCTGAGGGATAACCCATTAACCCTATGAAAACTGAAGAAATTTCAATTCTTGGAGCAGGACTTATCGGTTCGCTGATGTCAATTTATTTGAGACGTCAAGGATTAGATGTGTCGGTTTACGACAAAAGGCCCGACAAGAGAAAAACACCCTACACGGAAGGTGGTCGATCGATCAACATGGCTTTGAGCCATCGTGGATGGAAAAGCTTGGATAAAGTAGGGCTTAAGGAGAAAGTGCTTCCACTCGCGATTCCCATGTATGGTCGTAAAATTCATGATGAACATGGAGGCACTACATTTTCTCCTTATGGAACTAAAGAGCAAGCGATTTATTCCATTTCAAGAGGGCGATTTAATCAGCTTCTTGCTGAAGAAGCGGAGAGCCTTGGGGTTAAGTTTTTCTTTGATCACAAGTGTTTAAATACTGATTTCAGGACCCAAGAAATCACCTTTGAAACTCCAGAAGGAGAAAAGAAAATGGAGGCTCCTGTCATTATCGGAGCAGACGGAGCCTATTCATCCCTGCGGATGTCCATGCAGAAGCAGATTCGCTTTAATTACAAGCAAGAATACATTTCGCATGGGTATAAAGAATTGACCATTCCCGCTACGGCATCTGGGGATTTTGCGATGGATCCGAATGCTCTTCATATCTGGCCAAGAGGGAAGTTTATGCTGATCGCGCTTCCAAATCCAGATAAGTCTTTCACCTGTACACTTTTCCTTCCCTTTGAAGGGACAAAGGTTTGCTTTGCCAAGATTACTGAGGAGCGAGATTTGGTGAGTGTTTTCAAAAGCTATTTTGAGGACGCATATCAATTGATGCCGAATTTGACAGAAGAGTATTTTCGTAACCCTACGTCCTCACTGATCAACGTAGAGTGTTATCCTTGGGTGCAAGGGCAAAGTATTTTGATCGGTGATGCGTCTCATGCAATGGTCCCATTTTATGGCCAAGGAATGAATTGTGGATTTGAGGATTGCTTTATTCTAAATGGTCTCATCGAAAAATATGGAAAAAGCTCTTGGGATATGGTTTTTGAAAAATTCCAAAAAATCCGGAAGGACGATACCGATGCCATTTGCCAGCTAGCAATGGAGAATTTTGTGGAAATGAGAGATTCGGTTTCCGATCCCCGTTTTATCCTTCGCAAAAAAATCGAAGCGAAATTGCACCAGCTTTACCCAAATGATTGGGTTCCACTCTATACCATGGTGACCTTTTCTGATATGGGTTATGCAGAAGCATATGCTCTCGGAAAACTCCAGGAGGCCATTATGGATAAAGTGATGGCCAATCCCTTGATTACAGAGAATTGGGATAAATTGGATTACGAAGATATCATCAACCAAATGGATTCAGCAAAAGCAGTCTAGACAGACTGCTTTTTTGTTCGGGATTTTTTAAAGAGAAGCACACAGCTACCTTTCCTACAAATGAGGTTTGTCATTTTGGTAAAATAGTGGCAATTTATAGGGTAATAATCTGATTTATAGATCAAAGGATTTTTGAAATTAGATCTTAAACCCAAAATAATTACCTCCAATGCTCCGAAATTCATTCATAGGCACTGCTGTGGGCTTAGTGTTGTTGACCGCTTGTGAACCCCAAGTCAAAACTCCGGTAGAAACAGAAAATTCTCCAGCGAGGAGCCCACAAGAAGAGTTGGAAACCTTTGTAGTGGAAGAAGGATTCAAAATCCAATTGGTAGCCTCCGAGCCCATGGTTCAGGATCCTGTGGCATTGTCCTTTGATGAGGATGGTAGGCTATGGGTGGTGGAGATGCGGGGATTCATGACAGATATCGAGGGTTCAGAAGAAGATTTGCCCATCGGGCGAATATCGGTTCTGGAAGATCTGGATGGAGACGGAGAAATGGACAAAAGCACCGTTTACTTGGATAGTTTGGTTATGCCAAGAGCTCTCGGTTTAATTAAGGGTGGAGCCTTAGTAGCTGAAAATAACTCTCTTTGGATGACCCAGGATTTGGATGGAGATTTGGTGGCGGATACCAAGGTACTTTTTGACTCTACTTATTCCCAAAACGGAATTCCAGAGCACTCTGATAATGGACTACTGAGAGCGATGGATAATTGGTACTATTCAGCCAAGTCTAGACTTAGATATCGTTACCAAAATGGAGAATGGATTCGTGATAGTACAGAAGCGCGTGGACAGTGGGGCATGAGCCAAGATGATGAAGGGAGACTTATTTACAACTATAACTGGTCGCAGCTTCATGGCGATCTGGTACCTGCCAATTATTTATCCAGAAACGCAAATCATAAGCCTTCAACAGGAATTGACCATGGCCTTACCATAGATCGAAAAGTATTTCCCATTCGATCCAATCCAGCGGTGAACCGTGGATACATCCCCGGCACTTTGGATGAGCGAAACAGGCTTTTGGAATTTACTGCAGCTTGCTCTCCAGTGGTGTATCGTAGCACCGTTTTTCCTACGGAATACTACGGAAATATTTTTGTGGCTGAGCCTTCAGGAAATTTAATCAAAAGAAATGTGGTCGAGGAAAAAGGGGCAATTTTGACTGCTTTTGATCCTAATCCTGGAAAGGAGTTTTTGGCATCAACTGATGAGCGATTTAGACCTACTAACACTGCTATTGGGCCAGATGGAGGACTTTATATTACCGATATGTATCGAGGTTTGATCCAGCACGGTTCCTATGTCACTCCCTATTTGAAGGAGCAAACTATAGACCGAGGATTGGTTTTGCCGGTCCATCTAGGCAGAATCTGGAAGATAGTTCCGGAAGATTGGCAGCCTAGCCCGCCGCCGAGCTATTCCAAAATGTCTGTGGCAGAAATGATCGAGAATCTTGGTCATGAAAATGGCTGGCATAGAGATATGGCTCAGCGACTTTTGGTGGAGAAAAATGATCCCGAAAGTATAGCTCCGCTCAAGGCCTTGGTAAATAATTCAGAGTCCGATTTAGCTAGGCTTCATGCAGTTTGGGCTCTTGAGGGAATGGGCATATTAGATGAAACTTTGTTGTTTGACTTGCTTCAGGAGAAAAGTCCAGTTCTGAAATCAGTCGCAATGAGACTCTTAGAAAGGCGGGCTGCAGATTCTCCACAAATTGCAACCCAATTGGGAGAGGCGATGTCTTCCATGGTGAATAGTGCCAGCCAAAAGGAAGCCTTGCAGCTAGCTTTGAGCTCCTCTACTTTGAATACTGATCAAGCCTTGAGCATATTGAAACCGATTTTGAATACGTACGGTGAAGAGCCTCTTATCCGAGATGCAATGATGAGTAGTTTGGAAGGAAGAGAGTTTAATTTTTTACAAGCACTTTGGTCAGATCCAGATTTGAAGCAGGGTGAAATGGGGAAGGAGATTTTCCTAGAAACCCTCACCACCGCTGTGGTGAAAAATGGAGATTCTGAGCAGGTTTCGGCCACACTTGCGATGCTTGAGGGAGAAGATATTCAGGATGATTGGAAAGCTAAAGTAATTTTGACTGGGATGGCTATTCAAGCGGGTGACCCAAAATCTACCGCTTCAATTTCTTTGGCCAAAGAACCTGATCTGCTGAAAAGCCCTGATTTGCCACTGGACGAGTCTAAATTGGATGCTTTGAAAAGTCTCTTCGTCTGGCCAGGACACGAACCGACACTTCTGGCAGCTACTGGAAGTCTATTGGATGAAAAAGCTAGAATTCAGTTTACCGAAGGAAGACAGAAATACCTGACTACTTGTGCGGGTTGTCACGGTTCGGATGGAGCTGGAGCTACTCGTATGGGTCCACCCCTTGCTGGTTCTGAGTGGGTCCTTGGGGATGAAAAAAGATTAGCATTGATCATTTTACATGGGATGGAAGGTCCTCTTGAGGTCGCTGGCAAAACTTATGACGCTCCCGATATTTTGCCTGTGATGCCTGCTCATTCTACCATGGATGATGGAAGCATTGCAGCGATATTAACTTATATTCGAAATGAATGGGGAAATCAGGCCGAGCCAATTACGGGTAGGACGGTTTCATTCACCCGACATCGATCACAGGGGCGGGTCTATCCATGGAGTGCCCCTGAGCTGAACGAACACATGGAAAAACAAAGTATTGGCAGTCCAGAAGAATAATTCATGAAATCAGATCAAAATAATTTGGCATTTGCGGATTCGAGACGGAGTTTTTTGCAAAAGGCTAGCCTTGGAGCTTTGGCGATGACCATACCTTTTTCTGGGCTTCCCGAAAGTCTCAAGGGGGTAGGAATGGGTGTGGTAGTTCATTCCTATTGGACTCGTTGGCAAGCCAAAACTGACAATGCTATGTATCCGGGATTCAAGGATGCAGTTCAGCTGATGGAGCATTGTCATGCCATCGGTGCGGGAGGTGTTCAGGTGGGCGTGCGTAGATGGACTGAAGACTTTTCCAAATCGGTGCGAGATACTCGGGAAAAATTAGGTTTGTACCTTGAGGGAAGTATTTCCCTACCGAAATCATCAGATGAAATTTCTGCTTTTGAAACTGAAGTAAAAGCTGCCAAAGAAGCCGGAGCTACCGTTTTGCGAACTGCTTGTCTTAGCGGTAGACGCTACGAAACATTTGGATCGGCAGCAGAATATCTCGATTTCAAAGAAGCTTCAATAGCCTCGATTCAGCGCGCCGAACCGATCGTTCGGAAGCATAAGGTAAAGCTCGCAGTAGAAAATCATAAGGACTGGTTGTCCATGGAATTGGTGGAAATAATCGAAAATCTGGGAAGTGAATGGGTTGGGGTCACCTTGGATTTTGGCAATAATGTCTCTCTGCTTGAGCATCCAATGGAGGTGATCCGGAATTTGGCTCCCTACTCTTTTTCTACCCATGTCAAAGATATGGGGGTAAAGGAATACGAAGATGGATTTTTACTGTCCGAGGTGCCTTTAGGATCGGGAATTATTGATTTGGAGGAAGCAGTGAAGCTTTGTCAATCTAGCAACAAAGACATTCGTTTTTCTCTGGAAATGATCACAAGAGACCCCTTAAAAGTGCCCTGTCTATCTGATAAATATTGGGGGACCTTTGATGCCAGACCTGCCTCCGAGTTAGCTCAGTCATTGAAATTAGTTCGGGAAAATTCATTTTCCGGAAGCCTTCCTAGTTTGGAAGGACTGAGTGAGGCCCAAAAATTTCAAAATGAGGAAATGAATATTCTCTCCTCTTTAGCATTCAGCAAAAAATCCCTAAGATTAGGGTAATTCGAACACTAACCATTAAATCTATTTTCATGACTTCAAATTCATCACTTCCAGGAATTAAACTTTTTGACTTAAGCGGGCGAGCTGCCATCATCACCGGAGGATCTAAAGGCCTTGGACTAGCTATGGCTGAGGGTTTGGCTTCAGCTGGCGCAAATGTGATGCTAGTGAGTAGGAATGCAAAAGAAGGCGCAGAATCTGCGGCTAAGATTGCTGAAAGCTATGGAGTGAAAGCCCATTCTTTTTCTGGAGATGTGAGTGACCTTTCTGCGATGGAAGCCATGGCAAAAGAGGCATTTGAAGTCTTTGGACGAATTGATGTTTTGATTAATAGCGCAGGAATCAATATCCGTGGTGCTATAGATGAACTGACTCCTGAGGAGTTTAAAAAGGTTATGGATATCAATGTCACCGGAACTTGGAATGCCTGCCGAGCAGTCACTCCGTACATGAAGAAAGCCCAAAAAGGAAGTATTATCAACCTAGCAAGCACGCTTGGTTTGGTAGGATTGGCGAATCGAACTCCCTACGCCACGAGCAAAGGAGCTGTGGTCCAAATGACACGAGCTTTGGCTCTAGAGTTTGCTCCGTTCAATATCACCGTAAATGCGATTTGTCCAGGCCCATTTTTAACTGAAATGAATCTTCCTATAGCAGATACTGAGGAAGGGAAAAGGTTCGTGGTTGGAGCAACAGCACTCGGTCGCTGGGGGAAATTGGAGGAAATCCAAGGCGCGGCCATTTACTTGGCTAGCGATGCAGGCACATACATGGTAGGCTCAATGCTTACGGTAGATGGAGGCTGGACTGCTCGCTAAGCCTAGAAAAACTGGCTGATGATAAAGATCATCGTGATGGCCGTCAAAGACATGATGAGCGTACCAATACTATGTGATTGATTTCCTTGTTTGATACTCAAACCAGACAGCTGAGTCACCGCCCAAAAGAAGCTATCATTGGCATGTGAGATAGCCATAGCTCCGGCTCCTGTGGCTAATACAGCAAAGACTCTCATAGACTCCGAATCCAATCCCAAACTTCCAAGCAAAGGGGCAATTATCGATGCCGTAGTGATCATGGCGACTGTGGATGAGCCTTGGGCTGTTTTCAAAGAAAAAGCGATGATAAAGGGTAGAAAAATACCCCAGCTGGAGCCTGTCATGCTTTGGCTTACCAGATCTCCAATTCCCGAGTTTTGAAGCATTTTCCCAAATACTCCTCCAGCTCCAGTGATCAAAATAACCGGAGCCGCTATCAAAATGGCTTGACCAATCCAACCAGTGGAGGAAAGGATTTTTCGATCAAACTTTTTCGGTAATGAAAAAGAAAGAAAAGCACCAATCAGCAAAGCGATTACTGGGCTACCAACGAATACGATGACAGTATAAAAACCTCCAGTTCCAAAGGGCTCGGTTGGATATTTGGCGATTGAAGCCAAAATAATCAAGACCAAAGGAAGCACGATAGGCAGGAAAGCTGAGAAAGCCGAGGGGTAGGTGCTTTTATCTATTTGCTCTTCATCAGCCACAAATTTTGCTTCGAGAGGCATTTTAGTCACCACTTTGTTCACAAAAATATATGCAGGAATCATGGTGGTCAAGCTGACAATAAGTCCCCAAAAAATGATCATGCCCAAGTCGGCCTCGAGGATTCCGGCAGTGGCAATAGGTCCCGGGGTGGGAGGTACCAGCGAGTGACTCGCTGTAGCGCCCAAAGCCAGCGCCACAGTGGTAGCAGCATAAGGTACTTTTCCTTTGATAGATAAGGACTTGCTGATAGGATTCATCATGATGAATGTGCTGTCCCCAAATACGGGAATAGATAGAATATACCCGCAAGCCATCATGGCCTTGGTTACCGCTTTTTCTCCAATCCAGGATAGAATTTTTTGGGCAATCACGATAGCACCACCTGTTTTTTCCAGAAAAGTGCCCATGATTACTCCAAGTAAAATGAGCAATCCAATACTTCCCAAAACTCCTCCAAAGCCCTCAGAAATGGATTTAAGAATGAGATCTCCAGGCATACCAGATAATAATCCGTAAAGAATAGCTCCGCAAAAAAGTGCCAAGAAAGGATGGATATCATACTTGACAATGGCTAGAAGGATCAGTCCAAGGGTAAAAAGGATAATCAGAAGAGTAAGCATTTCTTTGGTAGTTCTGGGTTTTTGCTAATAGAAATTTGCTCTATCCAAAAATCTCAGCACTTGAAATGGGTAAAACCTTTCTGGATAGAATTTTAAATACAAAAAGTAATGAAAAATGGTCAAAAAAAAGCCTATTTCCAGATAAACCAGAAATAGGCAAAATTTAGAAGTGGGCTTTATGCGTTGATCAAATCCAGAATCTCTTCCAGATGGGTCCGCTCATTAGAAAGTCTTGGGACTTTGTGCTGTCCGCCCAACTTTCCCTTTTTGGCGAGCCATTGATCAAAAATCCCCTTAGGTGCGAGATGAATCACAGGCTCTTTTAATGCAAGATTTTTGTAGCGCTTGGCATCATAGTCAGAGTTTATTTCCCGTAATTTCTCATCCAGTAATTTCTCAAATTTTGGAAAATCATCTGGCTCCGATCTGAACTCGATGACCCACTCATGGGCTCCTTTGGCTCCGGAGCTTTCGAAGTAAACTGGAGCTGCCGTGAAATTTGCGATGGTGGCATTGGTCTCATCTGCCGCAAATTGGATGGCTTTTTCTGCATTTTCTACGATTACTTCCTCCCCAAATGCGTTGATGAAATGCTTGGTTCGTCCGGATATTTTGAATCGATAGGGGGCTGTGGAAGTAAAGCGGATAGTATCACCGATTTTGTATCTCCACAGACCTCCATTGGTCGTGATGACTAGGGCATAATTCTTCCCAACTTCCACATCTTGGAGGCGGATCACCGACGGGTTTTCCTTGTCCCATTCTTCCATTGGGATGAACTCAAAGAAAATCCCATAATCTAGCATCAGTAACAGCTCGTCAGACTCAGGTTGATCCTGCAGGCCAAAGAATCCTTCAGAAGCATTATAGGTCTCCATATAACGCATTTTCTTAGAAGGAATAAGCTCTTCAAAAACAGCTCGATAGGGTCCAAAGGCTACCGCGCCATGGAAAAAAACCTCCAAATTGGGCCAAACCTCAAGTATGTTTTTGGCTTTTTTCAGTTCTAGAATTTTCTGGAGCAATACGATGGTCCAAGTGGGTACTCCGGTAATGGTTACCACGTTTTCATTCATGGTGTCCCGCGCTAGCTTTTCTATTTTCGCTTCCCACTCGTTCATAAGAGCGACTTCCAAACTTGGGGTTCGAATGATCTGAGCCCAAATGGGAAGGTTTTGCATGATCACGGCGGAGATATCACCTGCTCTTGCGGTTCCTTGAGGATTGAGTGGATTTTTTTCTAGACTTCCCCCGATGGCCAGGTTTTTCCCGATGAACATTTTGGTATCAGGATTATTCCTCACATAGACTGACACCAAGTCCTTTCCCCCTTTGTAATGGCATTCTTCAAGGCTCTCTGTGCTTACCGGTATGTATTTACTTCGACTGGAGGTGGTCCCTGATGATTTGGCAAACCACTCTATGGGGCTGTCCCAAAGCACATTTTGCTCTCCAGCCATAGTTTGATCTATGTATGGTTTGATGCTTTCGTAGTCATGTATCGGTACTCGCTCAGCGAAATCTGCATAAGACTTTATCGAGCCAAAATCGAATTTCTTTCCAAATTTCGTTTTTTGCCCTGCCTCAATGAGCTCTTCAAAAATCTGTTTTTGAGCAGCAAAGGGGTTTTTCTTGAAATGTTCGATTTGTTTGAGTCGGCTCTTGAAGAGCCAAGCCATAAAGGAATTGACGATTTCCATCAGTTAAAAATCTTTCGTTTGAGCTCAAATTGACTACCCAAATAAACTTTCCGAACTTGCTCGTCAGCCGCTAGTTCTTCTGCGCTTCCAGCTTTTAAAAGTTTTCCTTCGAACATCAAATAGGCTCGATCGGTGATGGAGAGTGTTTCGTTGACGTTATGATCTGTGATCAGAATACCGATATTTTTGTTTTTCAGTTTGGCAACTATGGTTTGGATTTCCTCCACTGCGATGGGGTCTACACCTGCAAATGGTTCATCCAAAAGGACAAATTTAGGATCTACTGCCAGTGCACGAGCGATTTCGGTACGTCTTCGTTCTCCTCCGGAAAGGACCATTCCCAAATTCTTTCTTACGTGGGTGAGCGAAAATTCCTCTAGAAGGCTCTCAGTTTTTTCTTTTCGTTCGGCCTTAGTCATTTTGGTCATTTCCAGCACGGCCATGATGTTTTCTTCTACGGAAAGCTTTCTGAAAACCGAAGCCTCCTGAGCCAAATATCCTATTCCCAACTTTGCGCGCTTGTACATGGGAAGGGAGGTGATATTCTGATTTTCAAGAAAAATCTGACCATTATTGGGCTGAATAAGTCCTACGATCATATAAAAAGAGGTGGTCTTTCCGGCTCCATTTGGTCCGAGCAGTCCGACGATTTCGCCTTGCTCCACTTCCACAGAAATGTCATTGACCACTCTTCGGCCTTTATAGATTTTTACCAGATTATCTCCTCTTAATTTCATATCAATCGAATTTGATGTCTTTCACATAGATCTGCAAACTACTATTTCCTCTGAAAACATTCTCGCGAATCTCTCCTACTAAGCTGAACGACATCTTGCTCTCTAAAAGTTCTTTGGTCGTCTGTTGAGGATCCTTTGCCTTATCGGCCATTCCAAATGCTAAACAGACCAAGCTTGTTTTTTGGCCTTCCTGCAATATCTCAAATCGGATGTGTTTTTCTTTAAGTACCACGACATTTTCTGCGCGTACATTATTTAGCACAAAGACAGGTTCAGGATTTCCCGGACCAAAGGGTGCCATTTGCTTGAGAATATTGTAAAAGGAAGGATTGATCTCATCGACAGAGATTTCATCGTCCACCTCAATCACTGGGATGAGGTGCTTGTCTCGGATTCTACTTTTCACCACCTCCTCAAAACGTTCTTGAAATAGGGGTACTTTATCCACTTGTAGGGTCAGTCCCGCGGCATATTTGTGACCACCAAATTGCTCCAAAAGGTCAGCACATTCGGCAATAGCATCATATATATTGAAGTCAACAACAGAGCGTGCACTTCCGGTGGCTTTACCATTGGACTCGGTGAGAATGATGGTGGGACGATAATATTGTTCAATGCATCTGCTTGCTACGATCCCGATGACTCCCTTGTGCCAATCTTCTTTGTAAAGTACAGTCGCGTTCCAAGCCCGTGAGCTTTCCATCTCTGCTATCATGGCAAAGGCTTCCCGGGTGATATTCTCGTCAAAATTCCTGCGATTGTTATTCACCACATCCACAGCCTTGGCAAGTTCAGATGCCTCCATCAAACTTTCCGAAATGAGCAATTCTACACTGGATTTCGCATGCTCGAGCCTTCCAGATGCATTGATCCTTGGACCTATCTTGAAAACGATATCAGAGATGGTGATAGATTCTTGAAGGTGGCCTGCGTTTTTGAGGGCCTCCAGACCCGGGCGTGGGGAAGTATTGATTTGCTTCAATCCAAAATAAGCCAGAATCCGATTTTCTCCTGTAATAGGGACAATATCCGCAGCAATACTCACGACCAACAAATCCAGATATTGATATAGCTTCTGCTCATCTTGGCCAAGTGTTTTGGATAGTGCCTGCGCAAGTTTGAATCCTACACCACAACCGCTAAGTTCTTTATAGGGGTAATTACAATCCGATCGTTTTGCATCCAAAACGGCCACTGCTGCAGGTAGTTTCTCTCCGGGGGTATGGTGATCGCAAATGATAAAATCCACTCCCAATTCATTGGCCAAAGCCACTTTGTCCACAGCTTTGATTCCGCAATCCAAAGCGATAATTAATCCAAAGCCGTTGTCAGCGGCATATCGGACGCCTTTTTCCGAGACCCCATATCCTTCATGATACCGATCGGGAATGTAGAACTCGATATTCTCATAGAATCCCCTTAGAAAACTATAAAGCAGTGCTACCGCAGTGGTTCCATCCACGTCATAGTCACCATAAATGAGAATTTTTTCTTCGGCCTCAATCGCAGCGAGAATTCGATTTACCGCCGCGTCCATGTCTTTCATCAGAAATGGATCGTGAAGCGAATCGAGAGAGGGTCGGAAAAAGTACTTGGCCTCATCAAAACTCTCTATACCTCGCTGAATAAGTATATTGGCCAGGATCGCATTGACATTGATCGCCTTTTTCAGGTCGTCAATTTTGGCTTCGTTTGATCTTGGGATTTGCTTCCAGATATACTCCATGGGGCTAATTTAGCTAATCCATCCGACTCCCTCGACACCTCTTTTTATGGGTAGAGGTCCTAAAGTCTGAAGGTCTTGATAATCAAGTCAAATGAACCTAGGATTTTGTGGATTTATACTTGGGGAAGAAATAAATGGGTAGGATCAAGGCTTTGAGTTTCCAGTCATTTTTTTCGGTTACACTGAGATTTTGATCCTCATGCACTTGTCGGTACATTTTTCCAGCCATCAGGCAGTGCCCTATGAGTAATAAAAATACAACTGCGTAAAGGATCAATTCACTCATGATTTTTTTAGGACCAATGCTGCCCAGTCATTTTTCGTTTGAGATTTTACTTTGCCCAGATTATGTTTTTTGGCTGCTGCCAAAATATCTTCAATATCGGATTCATAAAAGCCGCTCAAGAGTAAAAATCCACCAGAAGGAATCAAATCTGCATAAAGTGCCATCTCGTCCAAGAGAATGTTTTTATTGATATTGGCCAAAACGATATCGAAAATGCCTGGAGGTTTTACCTCTCGAATGGTTCCTAGGCCCATTTTTATGTCTAGGTGGTTTGAGGCAAAGTTTTCATTTCCATTTTCTACGCACCATTCGTCAATGTCAAAAGCTTCGATTTCTGATGCTCCGAGTAATGCGGCCATTATTGCCAAAATGCCTGTTCCTGAGCCTACATCTAGCACTCTTTTTCCCTGATGGTCGATCTCACCTTGATGGCGAAGCATCAAAAAAGTAGTGGCATGATGGCCCGTGCCAAAAGACATTTTGGGATTGATGAGGATCTCATGCTTGAAGCCTTTTACGGGTGGATGGAAGGATGCACGGACATAGACCAAGTCATCCACGGGGATGGGATCATAGTTTTTTTCCCATTCTTCATTCCAATTGGTTTTAGGTAGAATGCCCTCTGTCAATTGGATGTCTGCCAAGTCCTTGTACCTAGCAATAATTTCCTCAAACCCTAAGCGATCAAAGCCTTCTTCGGCAGCATAGGCGTCGAGGCCTGATTCTGACTCGAGGAAGGAGTCAAACCCGATGGCAGACAACTCTGCCACCAAGATATCCCTGAACTCTTCCGAACAGGTGATTTTAAACTCCAGATAGTCCATTCGGTTTAGTAAGACTTGATGATCTCTAGAAAGTCTCGAGATTTCAAAGATGCTCCACCGATCAATCCTCCGTCCACATCTGGCTTGGATAGTAGTTCTTTCGCATTTCCAGCGTTCATACTTCCGCCATAAAGAATTGGAGTAGAATTGGCCACCTCACTCCCATACTTGGAAGCAATGGATTTTCGAAGTGAATCATGCATTTCCTGTGCTTCTTCGGCACTTGCAGTTTTACCTGTTCCTATCGCCCAGATGGGTTCATAAGCAATTACAATTTTGGAAAACTCTTCAGCGCTTAGGTCGAAAAGAGATTGCTTGAGTTGGAATTTTACATTTGGCAGATGCGTTCCCGCCTCTCGAATCTCCAAAGATTCTCCACAGCAAAAAATTGGAGTGAGACCATGTTCCAATGCTTTCTTTACCTTTTTTGCAAGAAGTTCATTGTCTTCCCCAAAATATTGGCGTCTCTCACTATGGCCCAGAATAACGAAGTCAGTATCGAAGGATGCTAAAATTTTTGCCGAAACCTCTCCAGTGTAGGCACCGGAGTCCTGATCTGAGCAGTTTTGTGCGCCAACAAATATTCTTGGAGTCTTGCCGATCAGCTTTTTTACTGGCATGATGTGAGGGAAGGGTACGTTTAGGACTACCTCCACATCAGAGATTGATTCGTCTTTGTACATGTTGACGATCTCTGAAGTAAGTTTTTGACCTTCATCGAAAGTCATGTTCATTTTCCAGTTTCCGGCTATGATTTTTTTACGCATGATCAGTTTTAAAATTTTAAATTTGATAAAAATGAGTTGAAAAGCTTTTGAAGCCCCAAATTACAGAAATTGTCCATGTGGCGAAAAGAATCTTCTTCCAATCGAACAAAAAAATCTTGGAATTCTACTGAATTACAGGAAAAGATGATGGCATTTTGTGCTTATCAAGAAAGGTGTGTCTGGGATGCCAAGCGCAAAATGCAGGAGCGGGAAGTTGCCGAGGAAGATCAGGAGCAGGTTTTGGAGTATTTGATTCAGGAGAAATTCATTGACGAAGAGCGCTATGTTAGAGCTTTTGCCCGAGGGAAATTCAATTTTAAAAAATGGGGAAAAAACCGCATTCGTATGGAATTAAAAATGCGCCAAATTCCGGAATCACTGATTAAAATTGGGCTAGCGGAGATAGATCCCTTTGCGTATTATGACACACTTTGCAATCAGGTAGAGCTCCGATGGCAAAAAGAGAAAGAGCAAGATCCCTACAAAAAGAAGTATAAAGTCTCTCAATACTTAATGTCCAAGGGCTATGAGTATGATTTGATTAGGGAGGCTATTGACGATTCTTTCCAAACTTAGCTTTGAAAGCTGAAGAGTCGTATTTCAAAGAAACAGCGATACCTCTGTATACTTCGCCATACCGAAGGTGGTTGATGCGAATCTCGGGTACGAGTACGAGACGATGTGAAAGTACAGGAAACAGCGGGTAAAAAAATCTCAATTGAGGGTATATTTTAGGCTTTTTCTTCCGAAAGTTAGGTTTTACTTACGAAATCAACTCTGTCATAATCTTTGCAGAAAGTAAGCAAAGCGGAATTCCACCTCCCGGGTGCACGGATCCTCCGCAGAAATATAGGTTTTTGATATCCGAGGAAAAGTTGGCATGTCGAAGGAAAGCGGCAAATTTATTATTGGAACTATTGCCATACAGGGCTCCCTGTGCCGAGGAAGTTTTGAGCTCTATGCTTCGTGGGTCCAGAATCTCCTCCGTAGCGATTAGCGGTTCAATATCCGTTTTGAGGATTCGATTGATTTTGTGAATAATATTTTTCTTGGCCTCAGCGATCACCCGATCCCAGTCTTGTCCTTGATTATTGGGCACATTGATCATGGTAAACCAGTTCATACAACCCTCTGGAGCATCGTCTGGCTTTTGGGTAGAGGTGATATTGATGTAGACCGTCGGATCTTTGTAGGGTTCTTTTTTATGAAAAATATGGTCAAACTCCTCCAGGTAATTATCCGAAAAGAAAATATTGTGAAGGTCCAATTCCGGAAAAGTACGCTCAATACCCCAATAGAAAATCAGGGCCGAACTGGATTTGGGTTGATTCAGTAGTTTTTTGGGTTGCTTTTGCTTGCTCAAAATGGTCTTATACGCATTGACCATATCCATATTATTTACCACCAAGTCGGCAGGAATCACTTCCTCTTTGATGCGAATGGCCATTGCTTGGCCATTTTCTACGAGTATTTCATCTACTTTTTGATCAAAGTGAAAATTCACTCCCTGATCTTTGGCGAGTTCGTAGAGACTGAGGGTAATATCATGCATTCCCTTTTTGGGGAAGAAGGCACCGATATTGAATTCCAAATGTGGAATGATATTCAGCGTTGCTGGAGTCTCGTAGGGATTACTGCCGTTGTAGGTCGCGTAGCGATTGAAAAGCTGTACGAGCTTGGGGTTTTCAAACTGTCTCTTATTCGCTTCATCCATGGTTTGGAAAATCCCTAGTTTACCCATCTTCAGATAGGACTTTAGCGCATCGGGATTGGTCCAGGTGGATAACTTATGCAGGGACTTATGCATGAAGAGTGGCGCCAGATGATCATAGATAAATCTCGAGTTTTCCAGTGCGAGGTGGATATTTTCTTTGGGTTCCCCGAGCTCGCGTTCCACCTCATTGGCAAATTGCTCCACGGCTGCGAAGGCCTTAATTTTAGATCCATCTTCCCAAAAATAGTGGCAGGCAACGGGTAGTTTGGTGTATTGGAAGTAGTCAGGCGTATTCTTTCCTGCTAGCGCAAAAAGCTCTTCTACCTGCTGAGGCAAAGTAAATAGCGAGGGGCCTGCATCAAATCTATATCCGTCCTTTTGGATTTCGGAAAGTTTGCCACCGGGGTAAGCATTGGCTTCATAGACTTCCACCTTATAACCTTTAACCGCTAAGCGGATGGAAGCGGCAATCCCCGCTATTCCAGAACCGATGATCAATGCTTTGGTACTCATAGTTTCGATGGCTTAAAACTAAGGAGGAAAATGGTGAAACCTTGGTTAAAAAAACAAAAAAATCCCCGATTCGGCGGGGATTTTAATGTTCGTCAAGAATTTTTTACTCAAAGCTTCTCAAAAATTCGCCTGAAGCTAGTGGCTTCGGCGATTCGCCCATGAAGCTCCGAAATAGCTACTCGCTCTTGCTCAGTCGTATCTCGATGACGAATAGTCACGGTATTATCTTCCAAAGTCTGATGATCCACAGCGATGCAGAATGGAGTCCCAATCAAATCTTGACGAGTATATCGTTTTCCAATTGATGCCGCATCTTCATAAATGATATT
Organism: Algoriphagus namhaensis; assembly: GCF_042649705.1. Classification (NCBI taxonomy): domain Bacteria; kingdom Pseudomonadati; phylum Bacteroidota; class Cytophagia; order Cytophagales; family Cyclobacteriaceae; genus Algoriphagus; species Algoriphagus namhaensis. The sequence goes on along the minus strand of NZ_JBHRZS010000006.1, from coordinate 375,813 downwards.
GAAATCATACTTGAGTAAGTCCACGATTTCTTTTCCTTTTTCTGGCAAGCCATCTTTCTTGGTAATTGGCAATATCGCTGCTTTCACTGGTGCGATCGCTGGGTGGAATTTGAGGTAGGTCCTGCTCTTTTCTTCTGTCTGCTCCTCCGTAAAGGCATTGCAAAGCGTCAATAAAAACAGTCTATCTGCACCTATGGATGTCTCGATCACATAAGGGATGTAGTTTTTGTTCACCTCAGGATCAAAGTACTGCTGCTTCTTTTTTGAGTACTCCTGATGGGATTTCAAATCAAAATCGGTACGTGAGTGAATTCCTTCCACTTCCTTGAACCCAAATGGGAAATCATACTCGATATCCATGGCCGCATTGGCATAGTGGGCGAGTTTTTCGTGGTTGTGCTTTCTGAGTTTTTCTTCAGGGGTGCCTAGCGCCAAATGCCATTTCATCCGCATGTCGGCCCACTGCTGGTACCAGTCTAGCTCAGTGCCAGGTCGAACAAAGAATTGCATCTCCATCTGCTCAAATTCCCGCATTCTGAAAATAAATTGTCTGGCTACGATCTCATTTCTAAAAGCTTTACCAATCTGGGCGATACCAAAAGGAACTTTCATCCGTGCAGTTTTCTGCACATTCAAGAAATTCACAAAAATACCCTGTGCCGTCTCTGGTCTCAAGTAAATCGTAGAGGAGTCCTCTGCCACTGATCCCACCTGGGTAGAAAACATCAAATTAAACTGCCTCACGTCAGTCCAGTTGGAAGTACCGCTGATGGGGCAGGTAATGCCTTCATTAATGATCAGTTGCTTCACACCTTCCAGATCTTCGGCGTCGAGAAGCTTGGCAAGAGTAGCGGTGAGCTCATTTGCTTTGCCGACATTTCCCTCCCGTTCAAACTTTGCAGCATATTCCTCCACCAAGACATCGGCACGGTAGCGCTTCTTGCTGTCTTTGTTGTCTATCATGGGATCGTTAAACGAATCCACGTGACCTGAAGCCTTCCAAGTAGTCGGATGCATAAAAATTGCTGCATCGATCCCCACGATATTATCCTGGGTGCGGGTCATGGTTTCCCACCAAAGTCGCTTGAGATTATTTTTCAATTCCACCCCATACGCTCCATAGTCGTAGACAGCTTGAAGACCATCATAGATTTCTGAACTAGGATAGACGAACCCATACTCTTTCGCATGGGAAATGATATCTTTTAATTGGGCGTTTTCTGCCGGAGTTTCTTTTTTTGCCATGGCGGCAAAATTAAAGAAACAAATTGATATCTGGGGTTAGATTCGCTGAAATGCGCATGAATCCTAGATTACCACTGACCTTCGGCTCTGGAAATGGAGCGCTTACCTTGAGAACTCTCGAAGGAAGCCTCGATTATCTTTAGAACCTGGATACCTTGGTTCATTTTGACCTTCAGCTCCGCACCCGAATGGATTGCGTCGGCGATATTGTTATAAAAAATTCGATAGTCTCCAGGCACAGTAGGATAAGGACGGCTATGATCTTCCAGATATAGTGTTCCAAACCTATCCATGGATTCCACCCCCCAGTCTTCACCTTCTGGCTTTTCATTTGCTTTGAAAGCAGCTTCTTGTACATCCAGCCCAAACTTCTGATAAGAACCTTTTTTTCCTAAAAGTAAAAACTTCGGAGTGGGAGCATTGACCAAAACTCCCGCGGTGACTCTGGCTTTGAAGTAGCCGTAATCCAACGTGATGTCAAAGTAATCGTCTGCAATGGTATGAGTTCGCTGCTTGCGAATGTCTGCCTGGATGAACTCCGGAGCTCCAAATTGCAAGACCACTTGATCGATCAGGTGGGTGCCCAGATCAAAAGTAACCCCATTGCCCGGCACGTCTTCATCTCGCCAGTTTTCCCTGAGTTCGGGCCGAAATCGATCAAAATGTGACTCTAAATAGACTAATTCGCCCAAAAGATCCTTCTGGATGATTTCTTGGATAGTCATAAAATCCCCGTCAAAGCGACGGTTCTGGAACACTGAGCAAATCAGTCCTTTTTCATCCGCTAGTTTTTTAAGCTGTTCGGCTTCTACCGATTGAACCGTCACCGGCTTATCCACCACCACATGTTTACCTGCTTCTAGTGCGGCTTTTGCCATGGGAAAATGAAACTCATTTGGGGTCGTAATGACAACTAATTGGATGGAGGGATCGGATAATGCCGCTTCAAAACTTTTTAAAACCTTGACGTTTGGGAATTTTTCTAGGCATCGATCACCGCTTCGCTCTACAATGGCATGAAGGGAGAGGCCCTCGCAGACCTCGATCAGGGGTCCATGCATTTTTTCGGCCACGGAGCCGTATCCTACCAATACTGTTTTGAGTGGTGTAGCCATCATAGGTTCATTTCGTGAATCTTATTGATCAATTCTATCCTGGAATTGACTTGTAGTTTTTGGTGGATATTTTTTCGGTGAGTTTCTACTGTTTGGATGCTTAGCGAAAGCATCTCGGCGATTTCCTTGTTCATATTCCCCTCTTTGATTAGGTGAATGATTTCAGATTCACGCTTCGAGAGTTTGTACTTTTCTCGGAAGGCATCAAAAAACGAACTAGGATTTGCTTGTCTAAGTACTCGGTCAAAATTCAACACGTGCCTTCCTTCCAAAACTTCATGAATGGTAAAGACCACTTCGTCCGGATCGGAGTCTTTGAGTAAAAATGCATCGGCCCCCTTTTTTACACATTGTTTGAACATCTTTTCATCGTCGTACATGGATAGCACCACGACTTTGGGTCCGAGTTTTTTCTTTTTGAGTTTTTCGATCACTCCAAAGCCATCCAGAACAGGCATATTCAAATCCGTGAGAACGACCTCCACCGTGGCAGTTTTCAAATAATCGACTAACTCCTGCCCATTTGGGAAAATCTGTTGAACCTTGAAATCATCTTGCTCTTCCAAAAGACTGGCAAGTCCTTTGGCAAAGAGTGTGTGGTCGTCTGCAATGGCGATTCGGATCATAGACATTGAATGATTCCGAAAATAAGATGAAAGAATTACTTAGGCAATGAAAGTTTGATTTCTGTTCCCTTTTGTTTTTTAGAGGTAATGTAAAATTCGCCACCTATGGTCTGCATTCTTTTTTTCAAGTTGCTCATTCCAGAGCCATTAGATGCCTTGGAGACATCAAATCCCTTTCCGTCATCCTTGATATAAATATTCTTGCCCTTTCCATTTGACTCAAGCGATATCTCAATATTTTTTGGGCTTGCATGTTTGATTGCATTGTTCAGTACTTCTTGGATTACTCGGATCAGCACCAGCTTATGATCTTTATTGAGTTGAAGTTGCTCTCCGTGGTAATCTAATTTAGTGTTACAAAAACCCGTGGATTCGATCTTACTTAATTGCTGCTGGATAAAATCTTCCAAACTAGTTTCTTCTACCCAATCCAGATTAAGGGTCTTGGAAAGCCCTCGTACTTCTTGAATTACTTGATTCAGGATTGTTTGGCCCTCAGTCTTTTTCTCAGGTTTGGAAGAGTTGAAATTGAGCTTTGCTAAGGAGAGTAGCTGTCCAATATTATCGTGGAGCTCCCTTCCAATGTGAGAGAGTGTCTCATTTTGAATTTCGTTCTCAATGTTGAGCATGGTTCTTTCATACTCCGCCTGCATATGTTCTATTTTTTGCCGGTTTTGATTCTGACGTTGCCTGTGGATAAAAATCATTGAGATGACAAAGGTGGACATCAAGCCAGCCAAGAATATAGTGGCAAAAATTATGACGTAAATCTGTTCTTCAATGGGATCCATATAGGGGTTCTTCTTTGATCCACTTCAAATTAGGAGATACTACGATCAACATCAAAATGAATAGGTTTAAAATACTCATGATCATGTCAATATTGATTAAACTCACTCCCAGCTGAGGGTTTACCTCATAGAGGTAGGTGATGGAAACTGAATTGATATAGGTGACGGAGTAGGTAAAAAGAATGGTGGTCATCTGCCAAAAAGAGAGTAGCCTTATAGGATCCGCCGCCAAGTACTTTTCATAGGTAATCAAGCCAATAAAATAGAGCCCTGAGCCGGCAAGAATCATGTTAGCACCCACAGCAAAAGTGACGGGCTGATTTAAATAAATGGGCTCATATCCTGTAACCAAAAATATAATCCCCAAAAGAATGTACCCTAAGATCATCCAGTTTAGATATCTCTGTTTGGATGGTTCTAGCCAAGTTTTGATCAGAAAGAGGTATAAGATCGTGGAGCAGTATCGATTGGTGATGTTGAAAAACCAGATGTTAAATTGGGGGTATACCGTATTTCCTAATATCTTGTTAACCCATGCGTTGAAGTCAGGGTTATAAAAAATGACGGCACCTAGATTTTCGTATAAGACGGTAAAGGCTAAAATCAAAAAAGGGAGCCAGTAAAACCGACTCTGCTTTTTTTCTTTTGGCAACTTGAAAAAGTAAATCGTCCCCACGATCAGTAAAAGATCAATGGAGACGAAATACCAATCAAATAGAGCTTCTAGGAGATTATCCATTCTTTAGCCGGATCAAGGCTCTGGATTGCAGTCTGGAGGGCATACTTTCCCTCTATTTTGATAATCACCACCATCATCAGTATCTGTGGCTTCTACCACCCCTTCGCGGAGGTTTCCCGCCTTTAGGACTAAGTTTAATTGCCCTTCGTATTTATCTGGATTTTTTGGATAATATTTTTGTGCGGTTTCCTTTGTGTATTCGGTAAAATAGAATTGGATCCCCCCAACTTTTGGATCTTTGTCTGCTTCTGCAAGTAGGCTTTCGAGCGTCTCACGATCAAAAAAGATCCAATCTGTCTGATCGTCTTTTTCTCTACCATTGTTACCTTTTGCGGGTTTACCTTTTTTTACTTCCGCGTCATACTTAGCCTTCATGGACTCAAAGTCCGCTTTTGAAATTTTCATTGTGAGTAGTTAAGGTTTTTTGATTTTGAATGTGAAAAAAATTGAAGAGATAAGTTAATATAAATTTCCCTCCAGGGTAAAAAAAAAGGAACGAGATTTCTCTCGTTCCTTCAAAATTCAAGCTTAATTAGTTTTAAGCGATTTTCTTTTCTTCTTTACTTGCTTCAGTTCCTTCTTTTTTCATTAGATCAACCACGATTGGGGTTGCAATGAAGATGGAAGAATAAGTACCGACAAGGATACCCACAAGCAAAGCAAAGGAGAACCCTCTAAGAACTTCTCCGCCGAATACGAAGAGAACAATCACCACAATCAAAGTTGTGAATGAGGTAATCAAAGTACGGCCTAAGGTCTGATTGATGGCGTCATTGAATACTTTCACCAAATGATGTGTCCCTCTAGCCTCAATATTTTCACGGATTCTATCAAATACAATCACCGTATCGTTGATGGAGTAACCGATTACGGTCAGCACCGCCGCGATAAATACTTGATCAATCTCGAAGGTCGCACCAAAGGCACTAGCAATGGCAAAGGCCGCGATCACGAAAAGTGTATCGTGAATCAAGGCAATGATAGAACCCAAAGAGAATTGCCACTTTCTAAATCTTACCAAAATGTAAAGGAAGATTGCAATCAATGCCACAATCATTGCTTCAGCAGAGGAAGTTTTAATGTCGTCTGCTACAGTTGCACCCACTTTAGAAGATCCAGTAATTGCAAATTCTGTCTCATCAAGATCTGCTGCATCTGCTGTGAAATTCAATCCTGTCACTGCAGAAATACCTTCTTTCACCTTGTTCTCTACTTCCAAGTTTGATTCTGCATCATCCTCATTGATCAGATACGAAGTCGTGACCTTGAGTACATTGTTGGCACCATAAGTTTTTACCTCTACAGAACCGTCAAACTCATTGTCCAAACCAACTTTCAATTCTGAAGCTGATACTGGTTGATTAAAGGCAACGATGTAAGATCGACCACCTGTGAAGTCTACACCGAATTTCAATCCGTTAAATGCAGCGATACCTAGACCGACTACAATGATTCCTGTAGAAATTAGGTAGGCAACTTTTCGCTTGCTCAAGAAGTCAATGTTCAAAGTGCTAAGAGCATTTTTGGCCAAAGGAGTTTCGAAGCTAATAGAGCTCTTATCACCTTTCTTACTCATCCAGGATACAATCACTCTTGTGATAAATACCGCTGAGAAGAATGAAGATGCGATACCGATCATCAATACAATCGCAAACCCTTTCACAGGTCCTTGACCCAAGGCATAAAGAATCGCACCCACCAAGAATGTGGTCACGTTGGAGTCAAGAATGGCAGAGAATGCCTTGTCATAACCAGCGCTGATCGCTTGAAGTAAGCCTACGCCGTTGCGAAGCTCTTCACGAATACGCTCGAAAATCAGTACGTTCGCATCGATCGACATACCAATGGTCAATACAATACCTGCAATACCTGGAAGGGTCAGTGCCGCACTCAACTGAGCAAGGATTCCAAGGATAAAGAAGATGTTAAATACTAGTGCTGCAATAGCGACTAATCCACCCTTGGCATAATATGCTACCATGAATAGTACAACAATCACAAGACCAGCAACCATAGATAGCAATCCTTGATTCAAGGCTTCCTTACCCAAGGTAGGGCCGATGATGCTTTCCTCTACGATCTGAGTAGGAGCTGGAAGCGAACCTGACTTCAAGATATTTGCTAAATCTTGAGCCTCCTGCAAGTCAAAGTTTCCTGAAATCTCCGACTGTCCGTTTGGTATCTCACCATTTACGACTGGAGCGGTGTATACATAGTCATCAAGTACTACTGCCACTCTTCTTCCGATATTTTCAGAAGTCAGTTTTCTCCACTTTCTAGCGCCTTCAGCATTCATTTGCATGGAAACTGCAGGTCTTGAAGTTTGATCCAATGTCTGTCTCGCGTCAGTGACCACGTCACCTTCTAGTGGAGCTTCGTCAGAACCTCTTCTCATTTTGATGCCGTAAAGCTCAAGAATTTCTGTTCCATCCTCAGCAAGTTGAGGCTTTACACCCCAAAGAAGCTTTAGGTCCTTTGGGATCATTCGGCTGTATCGCTCCTGCTTCAAGATTCGGTTGATGACCAAGGTATCCTTGATGTCATATACTAATCCGTAGTTTGCCTTGATTAGGCTGATCAATGGAGAAACGCTATTGTTTTGCATTGGATCAATTTCCTCCAATTGCTTTTCAAGGGCATTGATTAGAGAATCTTCCTCAGAGAGGTTTTCGTTCACTTCCTCGGCAGTCTCTTCTACTTCTGGCTCAGCAGTTTGTTGATCTGCAACCCAAGCTGTATTGATGGCTTCAATGGCACCTCCGAATTCATTCAATTCGGAAACCTCCCAAAACTGAAGCTTGGCTACTCCCTGAAGGAGGTTTCTAACTCTTTCCTGATTGTCTACACCTGGAAGTTCGATCTGGATTCTTCCAGAACCTTGAATTCGCTGGATATTTGGCTGAGAAGTTCCGAATCTGTCGATTCGAGTTCTAAGGATATTAAACGATCGGTCGATTGCACTTTCGATTTCACCATCGATGATTTCCAAAATCTCTGCATCAGAGGATTCAAGAGAAATTCTGCCTCTATTCGCAGCAGTGGCGAAAATGGAGCTAAGATTTTTCCCTGGATTTTTTTCTTGGAAAGAAGCATAGAAAAGATCAATGTACTTTTCATTGGAAGTCTTTGCCAATTCTCTAGCCTCTTCTACTGCCGCGTTGAAATTTTCGTCCTTTGGATTTCCTGCCAGGCCTTTTACGATCTCCACTGGAGAAACGGCAAGAGTGACATGCATACCACCTTGGAGGTCAAGTCCAAGTCCAAGTTCAGTTTCCTTTACTTCCTGATATGTAAAATCAGATCCTAGGAAATTGTAAACTGGCTCTCTCCAGATAGAATCTAGGTAAGCTCTTCTTTTGGCAAAGTCAACATTGCCGGATGCGTCAGTAGCATAAGCTTGCGCTTTTTCTTTGACGCCATTTGATACAAATGTGAATGACAGATAATACAGACATAGCGCTGTAATAATCACGGTCAGAAACACGATGACACCTTTATTTTGCATAAGGATAATTATTAATTGAGTTTAGATAAATACAATGAAGGACAAGCAAGGATACTTGCTGTCGGGTAAATCGAGAATGAATGAGATACTAGGGCCCCTGGGGGGAAATAATCCGTTCAAAAAATACTTCTCCTAAGGAAGAGGTGAAGCCTATGGATGGTGATTCTAAAGCAAAACCTTGATTTTCAAGGTCAAGAGCTTGATAGATCAATTGAAAAACTGCCTGGACTACTTGAACGGCGAAAGGTACCACCGCATCAACGGCCACAGAGATAAAACTCTGCTCTCTTTCGTCAGAATTTTCTTCTTGTTGTTCAATTGATGGGATATTGACGGTTTCGCTTACGTATTCCAGATTGCTGAAAAACAAACAAAATAGCATTGCCAACGCCACGCTGAGGCGCTGTCGGATCAAATGACTATTTCTGTTGGCTTTATTCATGCGTCGCAAATATAGGTAATAAATGAAACGATCGCGATTAGAATTCGAATTTTTGCCTATTTCCCTGACTTTAAGCGCAAATAGGTGCGGATCACTTCCAAGGCTTTGTTGAAATTGTGATTGTTTGGAACAATCAGATCTGCATCGTTTTTAAATGGCTCAATGTACTTCTCGTATGTGGGCATCACATGGTTTTCATATCGATAAAGCACATCATCCAGATCATATCCTCGCTCCACCTTGTCCCGAATGATTCTCCGTTTTAGCTTGATATGATCCTTAGCGTCTATGAAGATTTTCAAATCCAAAAGTTGAGCAAGTTCAGGATAGTAAAAAACAAAAATCCCTTCTACTACGACGATGGGAGTGGAGGGAAAGGTTAAAATTTTTGGTGTTTTGTGCGGGTTGTTGAAAGTATACTCCTTACGTTGTACAGTTTCTCCAGCTTGGATTTTCCGGAGGTCAGACGCATATGCATCAAAGTCAATGCTGTTTGGGACGTCGAAGTTTTCCACTCCATTTTCGTCCTTGGGCTGTAGATGCAATGGCTTGTAATAGTTGTCTTGAGAAATCAGTGAAATCTCATCTGCATTGAAACTATTCAGAAGCTTTTCGAGGAAAAGAGTCTTTCCTGAGGCAGATCCACCCGTGATTCCTACAGTAAACGGCTTTGACATGGGCGCAAATTTATTTAAAATTTTCAGGCAAAATCAGAATTTAATTTCCCTTTAAGAAAATTGACAGTTTTTTCACCGCTCTACCTCTATGGCTGATCTCATTTTTTTGAGCCATTGACATTTCTGCAAAAGACCCATTAAATCCATCAGGGCTAAAAATTGGATCATAGCCAAATCCACCGTCCCCCTGTCTTTTTTCAAGGATTTCTCCTTCCACAATGCCCTCAAAGCTATATTCTTCCGAACCAATAAGCAGAGCGATTACCGTGCGAAATCGGGCCGATCTATCGGTATGGGGTCTTAGGTTTTCGAGAAGTTTATCCATATTTTTTTGATCGGAGCGGGGTTCGCCTGCATATCTTCCTGAATAGACGCCTGGGGCTCCATTCAGGGATTCTACTTCGAGACCAGTGTCATCAGCAAAGCAATCAACCCCATAATGCTCTTTTACATAGCGAGCCTTTTGAAAGGCGTTTTGGTCCAAAGTCTCGCCTGTTTCAGGTAATTCCTCTTCACAACCAATGGATTTTAGAGAAACAATTTCAAAATGATCTCCCAAAGCGGCTTTTACTTCTTCGATCTTTTTGGGGTTGTTGGTGGCAAAACAAATTTTCATAGCACTAAAGTAATCGATAATTTACTTTTCAGGCATAGCCGAAAGTTCACATTGTATTACCTTGGGGTTTTGATCAATTAACCTATGAAAAAAGTAACTGTCTATTGTGGATCTCGTGTGGGGAATTCCCCGGAATTTGAAACAGGAGTCATCCAGTTGGCCCAGGAAATGATTCGCCGCGACCTTGCTCTGGTTTACGGAGCAGGGCATGTGGGCCTGATGGGAGTGATCGCAGATCAAATGCTACAAGCCAAAAAAGAAGTGATTGGCATTATTCCTCAAAAACTAGTAGATCGAGAAGTGGCGCATCAAGGCTGTACGGATCTCGTAATAGTAGAGACTATGCGAGATAGAAAATGGCTTATGGCCGAACAAGGTGATGGATTCATAGCCATGCCTGGAGGTATCGGGACTTTGGAGGAGCTTTTTGAGATTATGACCCTCAATCAACTCCACTATATCCAAAAACCTTTGGCACTTTATAATATCGCCGGATATTATGATAAGCTTCTGGATTTCTTGAGCCACGCCAATCAATCGGGGTTTTTGTATGGAAATCTTTCGGAAAGCCTGATAGTCTCGGATGATCCGGTCTATATTTTGGATCAAATGGAGGCTTACCAACCAAAGACAACTCCAGACTGGTAAGTTTTACCATTTATTCGAAATAGGCCACTATTTTTCAGAAAAGAATAAAGAGAAATTGCTGTATTTATGCATTTCACCAAAGTATATTCGTTTCAAAGAGTAGGATTTTCTATTTTTGCAGCTAGTACCCAGACCCCATGATCGAAAAAATTTTTCCTCTTGACAAAAACTACATCCTCCGGCAGGCTCAATTTGCTCTGGAAGAGGAGTTGATGGAGCAGATGATTTATGAATTAAAACGATCGTACACTTACCTGTATAATCCACTACAGCTCATGGATCAGACGTATGCCAAAATTTTGGATACGTTTGAATTTCCTACGGATCGCCTACAAATGATTTACCGGCAGCTATGTGGTATCTATCGTTACTATCATGGGGACAACCAACTCGAGATTCTTTTTGACGGAAGAACGCACTTCGATGCCTTTAAAGAAAATTGGGAAGCAGCTTTGATCGGATATGTCAAAGAGCTAGGTCAGCACGAGCAATATGTGAAAACCATGCTAAGAATGACAATTCTTCACGATTCCGAAACTCGTGCGGAGTGGGCAGAAAATCACTGCAAGGCATTTATCAATCAGTATTTTGAAGTCAAAGTGGTCAAGGTTTACGGAGAGTTAAAGCTCAAAGTATCCTAACACCGACTTACTTCTTCCCTGACTCAGGGATCCATCTCACACTTAAATCTGGCGTATCCATATCTCGATCAATTGGGAACATGGGTCTATTGATTCTTTGGTAGCCCAAGCGCTCCAAATCCTGGTCTACTCCTCCTGGAGTCAAAGCCATAATCCAGCCCTTGCGCATGTCATACAGCTCTGGGACTAAATAGCCAATTTTCACCATCACGATATCCGTGTTTCTTGGGTCTAAACCCAAGTTGGTAAAGTCTTCTTCTTGATGATATGGCTTACGTTTTTTTGTAACAATTACTTTGATCGACCCAGCAGAAACGACTGCTTCTACCTCCGCGTCGATATCTCCCTCTAGGATGGATTCTACTTTTCCTTCTAATAAAATCGGAGGAGCAAAACGATCATCTACGGCAGCGCCTACGTAGCCACTCACTTCGTTTCCTTCCCCGACTTCGAGTGCTTTGGATATCAAATCTGGACCTGGAATAGAAGCATAGATCAAAGAAGGGCCATTTGAAGTTTTAAATTCTGGTCTCGCCAAAATTTCCCTCAAAGTCCAAGTGACATCACCCGCTCCTCCAGCAGTGGGATTGTCACCCATATCACTGATCATAAATGGGCTCTCGGTACTTTGCAGAGCCATTTCCAAGCTCTCCTCCAAAGTCGCCACAGGTGCTACAAATTCAAATTCATTTCTCACTTCCCAAAAAGCCTGTGCAAGCATTTCTGCACCGCTTTGTACTTCTGCTTCATCGTCTCCCGTCACCATCACCACAGCGTGGTTTCTTGGTTCGTCAGCCCAAGGATATCCCATCCAGATGGCAGCGTCAATTACACCAGCTTTGGCTTCTACAGAAGGAATTTTTGCATAAAGACCTTTTCCTGGTTCTATTCGAGTACTGGTTTTTTCGCCGGGTAAAAGAATAGGAACTGGTATCCAAGCCTTATATTTTGGTTTGCCTTTCCCTGATTCCAACCGATCCAAGAGATTGGATACTGCTCGTTTTTTAGACTGAATAGCATCTTCATGAGGAGCCATTCTATAGCAAGTGATCAAGTCTGAGTTTGTTGCTAGGCGAGGAGAAACATTACCATGAAGATCCATGGAAGTGGAAATGAGGGTTTCAAATCCGACCACCTCTCTTACCTTTTCTATAAAATCACCCTCTGGATCATCGAGTCCCACCACACTCATGGCTCCATGAATATCGAAAAATACACCGTCGTAGGGTAAGTTAGCCTTGAGTCGCTCTAGAGTTTCATTCACTAAGGAATCATAGGCCCCACGAGTAACCGCTCCACCTGGAATGCTGTGTGCACGTAGCGTTGGAATCCACTCTGCACGTTTTCGATTTACAGAATCTTCATCCAGAAAAGGGTAAAAAGTAAATACCTCCTCATCTCGTCTGGCTTTGAAAGCTGCAGTATGAGAGAGAGCTGGTGAAAAAGTGCTCGACTCGATCGCAAGACCGGCAATGGCAATTCTTGGTAGATCCTCTGGTTCACTTTGAGGACTTTGGCAAGCCAAAATCACAAAAAAAAGAACTATGAAGAAATGGTTTTTCATTTTCAGTGTTTTCATTTTTAGTAGTCCGATTTAAATATTTGATCCATCAGGACCCATTTTTCGCCGGGTTTAGCCCAAGGCAAGGGTTTTTGGAAAGTCCACATGAAGTCTTCCCACTTTTTGATCATTGGATTGGCGGCATCTTTTTTTGCTTTTTCTTCCAAATCAAAGTCATCCTCGGTTTCCATAATTAAGATCATTCTGTTTCCAGTTCGGAAAATTTCTATGGATAAAATTCCACAGGCCTTGTCATGAGCCACCACTTCAGGCCAGGCATTGCCCGGGGCATGATGTTCCTCATACTTTTTGATGGATTCGGGATCGTCAATCAGGTCGAGCGCAAAGTGAAATTTTTTCATTTTTCTATAATTAGGATCGGAAGAATTGATTGAAGGAGGAAATGGTTTTTTGAGCAGCCTCCGTTGGGCTAGGGTAAGGAAAAGCCTCCGCTGATACAAAACCAGAATAGCCAGACTTTTGAATGACTTCTGAGATCGGCTGTATTGTAGTATGACCCAACCCGATTGGGTTTCGATTACTGTCTGCGAAGTGAATGTGACCCACAGTTTCCATATTTTGGGCAAGACTTGCTGGTAAATCGGCCTCTTCAATATTCATATGAAAAAGATCTGCGAGGAGTTTTACATTCGTATTGGAAAGAGTTTTGAGGAGTTCGGATCCAGCGGAAAGAGTGTTGATCAGGTTGGTCTCGTATCTGTTCAGTGGTTCATAAAGTAAAAATGTTCCATGATTTTTAGCTTGAGTACCCAATTCAGAAAGAGCTTCTCCCAGCCATTCGAGACTTTGAGTTCGACTCGTGCCAGGCATAGCATTTCCTTGCATAGAACCAATAATTGCCGGTGCGCCTAATGCAGCCCCAAAGCGAATCATCCCTGAAATAAATTGCTTAGCTTTTTGTCGGATTTTTGGATCAGGATCTGTCAAAGTCAATCCATGAAGCACTTTTCCCGCACCCGTTCCCACTGCGGCTAATTCAAGAGAATATTCGACAAGCAGTTTTTTCAAGTAGTCGATTTCCATGGTTTCGGGAGCCGGGGTGAAAAGTTCTATGCCATCAAAGCCTAAGCTTGATGCCTCTTGCATACTTTTCTCCAAGTCTTCCCAAAAAATCCAAGGTCCGGATTTGATTTGAGGTACGAGGGCGATGGTCACTGCTGATTTGATCATAGGTTATTTTTCAAAGTCAATCATAATTTTAATTATTCCACTCGCATCCTGAGCCCATTTTTTCAAGGTTTCAGGCCCCTCTTCCAAGCTGATGGTTTTGCTGATCACCGCTTCTACAGGAAATTTCCTAGATTCCAAATAGTCGATCACCTCTGGGAAATCCTTTCTGCCCACGCAGTTGCGCGAACCGAGAATTTCTATCTCTTTTTGTACAAAGAGTGAAGTATTGAAAGCAATATCTGTTTTGGCGTAGCCGATACAAACCACCCGACCTGTAAAGGCAACTCCTTCGACGGCTGCGCGATAAGTCTCAGGGCTTCCGACCGCTTCAATGATTACATCTGGACCATCTCCGAAGGTAAAGCTTTGCAAGGCTTCGTGGAGATTTTCTTCCTTTGGATTTATGGTTTTCGCAACACCGATCTGTTTGGCGATTTCAAGTTTGCTGGGGTCCAAATCCACTGCGATCACCCTTGCCCCTCGATTCACGGCGGAAGCCACAGCTCCGAGTCCCACGATTCCGCAGCCAATCACTGCCACTACGTCTTCTGATGTTACTCGCCCACGATCCACGGCATGAAATCCTACGGTCAATGGTTCGGCAAGGGCAAGCTCTCGATGATTGAGTTTTTCGCTCGTAAACACGTCTTGCCATGGCAAGCTGATATAGCGCGTCATTGCTCCAGGCCTTCGGACGCCCATGGTCTTATTCTCTCGACAAGAGTTCGGACGATTCTTTTTGCAGGCTTTGCATTTGCCACAGGCGAGATAGGGATAGACCGTGCCTTTGGTCCCTATTTTGACTTGCTCTGGTACATTTTTGCCCTTGGCGACGATAGTACCTCCAACTTCATGTCCTAGGATATTTGGATATTCCTGAAGTGGAAACATCCCTTTGAATGAGTTTAAATCTCCACCACAAAAACCAACTTTGCTTACCTCAAGCAATACCTCACCTTCCCCTACCTCTGGCTTTTCGACTTCTCGGATTTCGCTTTCTCCGACTCGGGTTAGGAACAGTGCTTTCATAGTTTTGGGTATCAAATATTGTTTTCTGCTTTTCCCTCAAACCACATTTGGTTTTTCACAGAGGCTACTAGTTTTTCTATTTTTTCAAAAAGCTCTACCGGAATATTCAGGTCAAGCGCCTCCACGTTCTTTTGCACAATTTCGGGTTTGCACATGCCCGTAATCGTCGTGGAAATGTCGGTGTGTGCTGTCGCAAAACTAATGGCTACTTGACTTAGCTCTAAGCCATATGAGTTGCAAAGCGAGATCAATTGAGGCTGCAGAGCCTTCATTTCTTTGGGAGATCGATGCCATTCTGGCAATGGGGCATCAGAGAGAATGCGCTGCATCAGGGGTGCGGCATTCATCAAGCCAAAGCCTTTTTCCTTTGAAAGAGGCACTAAATCATCCAAGATTTCATCCTCCAAAAGATTGTAATGGGCCCAAGATAGAACAGTATCGACCTCTGCTTCCCGAGCGATTTGTGCCAAATAGCGCACAGGAAGGCCGGTGATCCCAACGAATCGTGCCTTTCCAGATTTTTTTACTTCCTGAATGGCAGGTAAGGCTTCATTGATGATTTGATTTTTGTCCACAAACTCAATATCGTGAAGCTGATATAGGTCGAGGTAGTCCGTATGCAATCGACTCAGAGTCTCATCGATGCTGTCATGAATTCGCTTTCGAGAAAAATCAAAATCCTGTAAATCATACCTCCCACACTTACTGGCCAAAATAATGTCTTTGCGATGCCCCTTGAGTGCTTTCCCTAATCTCTCCTCGGCTAAGGTCAGTCCATAAAAAGGAGCGACGTCAAAAAAATTGATCCCATGATCTAATGCAAGATGCACAGAGGTTACAGCAGTAGACTCGGAGACTGGATCAAAAACATTGCCCATGGGTGATGCCCCGAATCCAAGAATGGAAACCTCCAGGTTAGTTTTGCCGAGCTTTCTGTAGTCCATGCATTAAGATAGAATTTTTCCAGGCAAAATGGTAAGGGAATAGCAGCAGTGGTTTAACAGAAGTCGGTATGTTGTTAATTCCTAGCCCAGAATACTGACAATTCTCCTTCCTCACTATTTGCTAAGGAGATATGAATCAATTTCGCCTATGAGATCATTCATAGTATTTATGGCCTTATTGTATTCTTGCAACTGATTCAAATTCAAGGTGATAATTCGGTAATGAACAATGTTTTTAAAATAGGGGTCGGTCCAAATTTTCTTGTAATCTATTGGATTGGCAGACTCCTGAAAATTAATCTCAGTGAAGTTGGCCAAATAATAGGGTCTAGTGACTTGATTAATGTTCTGTTCATTATCCAGATGCCCCTGTAAGATTTTATAATTCGTTTCGAAAAGATTTACAATACGGAGACGAAGGTCCTTGTTCTGTATGATTTGTAGTCCTGCGGATTTTAGGTCTTCGTAGAAGGCGCTATTGAGTCGATTAAATCTAATCCCATAAACTTTTCCAAAGAGAGTGTTCAAATCCTCTGAATACTCTTGGTTGGGAAACTTGAGTAAGGAATCAAGGCGATGCAGATGAATTGAGTCCCTTCGATAGTTTTTTAAGGCTCCCTCCAAAACTGTTTTATCTTGAATCAATCCTTTTTTTAACTCTTCTAAAATTTCAATTTCAGTTGCTAAGTTTTGCCTACTGGTATTCCAAGTGTTTACAGATAAAGCAATTAAAATACCGATGGTCACCAATAGAATTTCCCCAATAGCATACTTCATATACTGACCAGTTTTACCCTTTGAAAGTAAATTTTCCCTAATTTTTCTGAAGAATTTTATCATCGTTTCGTAGCGGGCATTGTTGGACCAGAAGCCTTTTGGCTATCAGTCGCGATACTGTCTTTAATTGGCTAGAATTTCATCAATAAGTTGTAGAGTTTCTTCGAAAATTGTTTTTCTGAATCCATTTCCAAAGTTTACTCGGTCTATATCGTCTAAAAGATCTTCTAGCCTGTCTGAATCGAAGTTCCCTATCTCATTCCGTCTTATTTCACGTACATACAATTCACGAATTCTTAAATTTCTCTGATCTACCAGTTCTCCATTATAGACCAATCTTGGATATTTCGAATTGTATAGATAATGTGCTTTTTCAATCAATTCTTTATCTGTGAAATTGGAGATGTTGCCACTTGAGATTGCCGTGTCAAAAGTCCCGGAAACAGGAAAAAAGGACACTAGCGGTTGCAGTAGGAAGTGAAAAAGTGAATCAAGTTGTTCTTTGTCCGTGTCATAGGATTCGGACAAGTTGTTGGTTAATATTTCATGTGCGAGTATTTTACCTTCAATATTGGCAAGACAAAACTCTATATTCTCCTTATCTCTGAGAAGGTCATTTTTTAATCCAATTTTGAATTCATCCTCTAAAGCCTGATTTCTCCTAGTCTCATTCCAGGTGCTTACTTGAAGTGCTAGCAAAATACCAATCATCACCAAAGCAATTTCCCCAATAGCATATTTCAGATATTTTCCAGCCTTGTTTTTCTCCATAAGGTCGAATCGAATTTTTCTAAAGAATTTTATCATTGTTCCTTCAAGGTAAGCAGATGTCTTTCAATTTGGTCTAGAAGGGAATTGACATCCTGATGGATCGTTTCATACTGGTCCAGCATAAAGTTTCGGATAAAGAGATTCATCTTAAGCGTTTCCTGGAATTTTCGATTATCCATCAAAGCCTCATGACTTACTGGCTCGGCGGAAACCCAAACCTGGTCCATGTTGATCAGGTCAAGGAACTGTGGATACAAGGTATTCCACTGATGACCATCGTCCACTCCCTTTGTAGTATTTTCGAGATAGGTGTACTTGACCTCATAAAGATTGGAGATTGCATTTCTGAGTGAATCGTCAGAAACCAAATCTACTCCCACAGATTTAAGATTCTCCCAGGCTGCAGTGTTGTTGCTTAATTGAAAATTGCCAATGATGTTTCCGTAGTATGGCTTTAAGGAATCATTCATCGGTACCCTCTCTTGCAAAGCTTTCAAGATAATCTCGTTGGCTTGGATTCGCTCAAAGCTTCCTTTGATGTTAAAATCGAGATCTTCAAGATCTATTTTAAGATTCTGACGCATTTCAGTCAGTAGGGTGAGCTCCTTCTGGCGTTGGTTTTTAAGGTCGTTTGAGTTATTAATAGAGAGTGCAATCAAAATTCCAATAACCACAAGGACTATTTCACCAATTGCATACAGGAGGTACTTAGTGAATTTGCTCTCAGAGAGTAGTTTCTGTCGGATTTTTCTAAAAAATTTTAACATGGGTAATCAGCGGTTTGGGATAAGGGGCAATCTCGTCAAAGCAAAATGTCAAGTTCGATGGATCACTTTGGGTTGCTTATTATTATCAATTTACGATAGGTCAAAACTTGGGCGCGCTTTGCACTAAGACCATCTTAAACATTTTTTTGATTTAAAAACCGGAAATCCGCTCAATCAACCAAAATACAGCCATTGAGCCAATAGCATAAGGCACTAGTTTTTTTGTCCATTCTTTTGATGGAGGTATGGCTTGAACTAATCTCAGTAAAACCAAAACTACCAAAACGAATAAGATTTGTCCCAACTCCACTCCAATATTGAATGTAGCTAATGCCAAGGTAATTTCATTTTGGGGCAAACCAATTTCTTCTAAGGCTCCTGCAAATCCAAATCCATGCAGGAGGCCAAAAGCAAAGGCAACAATCCAAGGTTTTTGACTTGTCAAAGAGGAATGACCTTTCTGAATTTTTAATATTTCTAAGGCAAGAAATACTATACTTAAGGCAATTACAGCTTCGACGGGAGGACCGGGCAGATTTGCAATTCCCAAGGCTGAAAAGCTTAAGGTAATGCTATGTGCCAAAGTGAATGCCGTGATCGTTTTCAAAAGGGTTTTAAATCCTGTGGTGATTATTACCAGTGCTAATACAAATAGTAAATGATCAAAACCCATTAGGATATGCTCTATTCCTAGTATCACATAGGTTTTTGCAACGTTCCATTTATTTGTGGTTTCGGGGATTAGAATAGAATTTTGTGTTGGCCTCAAAAGAAAGCTATGATGCTCCCCATTCAGTAATTGAATATCAACCAGTACGTCCGTACCTGTGGAATTTAACTGGTCAATAGAAAGCTTGGTATTTGCTATACTTTGCTCTCCCTCCAGTTGGTAGCTGTACAATACAAAAGCTTCTAATATCCGGGGAGGAGATGTTTCCGAAAGCGTGAAGCTATTCTCAAATTTAGGTTGAATATTTAAGACCTTATCGACCGTTCGAGGCACTTTCCACAGTATAGCATAACTATTGGGTGATTGTTCCTGAATTTGTAAAAAGGCCGGGCGCACTTCATGTGCATACAGGAAGTGACCACTCAGGATTAAAAAATAGGTCAAAAGAATCTTTACAAAAAGCCTCATGGGTTATTATAGCTTTCTTTGACACGTTGAGGTACCTTTTCGGAAGTAATCTTTACACCATATTTTTCAAGTAGCTCACGATAAATCTGTTCCTGTGTCTCAAGCTCGGACTGATACTCAAATTCATTAAGGACATAAGGTTTGATCTCTTCAAAGTCAGCCATTTCACCGCTGTCCTTCCTAGAAATAAATACCAAATGTTGTCCAAATCCCGAAGTAACAGGCCCCGCCCATTGGTTTGTCGGCAGGCCATCTAGAGCGAGGGCAAAATCATCTCCAAAAGCTTTACTAATTTCGCCAAGGGTATTGTTATTCCATTGATTTGGGAGTGATAACTTAAGTTTTCTTGAATCAGGAATCTCATCACCTGCGTTCAATGCCTTTTTGCTGCTTTCCAATTGCTCCGAAAGATTTGGTTCACTGGATAAAAATAAAACCTGCTGAAATGTAAAACTTGGAGGTAATTGGAATAGATCAGGGTTGGAGGCAAAAAATGATTTCAATTCCTCATCTGTCGGGGGATTTATCATGAAATTCAAATCATTAGAAACAGCTTCCATTTTCTGCGCCAAACGTCTTTTCACTATGACGTCATTGTGATCGAGGTTTAAAGCCAAAGCTTCTTTGTAATAAACTTCTTGACGCAGATAATGATCCAAAAAGGCCTTGATTTCATCCTCATTTGGTTCTCGCTGCCATTGGTTTTTCCATAAACTCAATAGGTAATCATATTCTGCATCATCAATTACAATAGCAGCCTCCGGATCTTCTGTATCATTTGTAAGATAATAGTAACCAAAGATTAAGGCCCCTAAGAGCATGAAATGCACTAAAGGTTCTTTAAAGAATTTCTTCATAAATTTTAATTCCCTGGCTCAATCCAGATGGGTGAAGCCCAAGCTCGTTCTTGGATTACCCTTTTGGTATCTTCTGGATAGTGGACATCAGGATTTCTAATTTCATCCCACAAACTATATCTAGCTGTAGGTAGCTGAATAACCCTGACATAGTAATAGGCATTTTGATTGGGATCGAATACTGGATCTTTCCATACTGCCATCAATTCAGGTGCACCTTTTTCTTTGTTGAATTCACCTGTTTTCATGTTCACAGGGGCGTCGATTGGGGTTACGGTGCCATCAGACTTTAACCGATCTTCAGAGGCAGCAACATTAAAAATGGTATCCTTCATTTCACCATTTTCAACCCAGCCTTTAATGATTTGGATGCGGTCTAGATTTGGAGCAATAGGGTCTTTGATCGCCCATACCAAAAACTCAGGAGCCTCGTTTCCTTCATAATTTTGCCCCATCGGTACTCCTTTGGCATAGCCATCTTTCACCATTTCCTCATAGGAGTTATAGGATGATTGAAAGCCATTTCCTGCAAAAAATCGAACTTTTATTCTTGGTCCGGAAGTGGCAAATGATTCGCGATTATGCATTCCGTCCCAGATAGCTTCACGAGTATTGGAAGTTGCCCATACACCAGTCAATCCCCCTGGGTTCATATCCCGGTTATACATTTCTCCATCCTGCTCATTTCTGGATCGGTCTAATGCAGTTTCATCTGCCATACCATGGTGGCCTACATAGTTGAATTCTTCTACATTGGACATAACACCATTGTGGCTGTCCGTTCCACCGACAAAGCCATATTTGAATGGATTCACTCCTAATTCTTCCTTGTACTTCACCCCTCTAGTTAATCCATATCGGATAAAATTATGCTTCTCAAAGACTCTTCCATTGTACTCCTGAAGTGAAACAGCATTTTCAAAATCGGCAAATTCATCATTGGGCCAGAAATTAGGGACTACCTCTGAATTCCCCTTCGTTTGCATCATTTCCAAGTTTCTTTCGAAATGTTGGCGGGTTTCTGCATAAGTTTTATCAATAGGCTTGTTGTTCATGGCTACTTCAGGAAACAACATGCCTTTACTTTCATTGGGATTATGAGGATTGGCAAAAACTTTCACCCCATTTTTTTCCTGAGCGATCATCCAGTCCCAAAGTTCTTGAGGAGATGGTCCTTCATTGGATGAAAATGGCATGTCAGGCAAATTAGTATCTCTAAAAAATACATTTCGGTGTAGGTTGGCAGTGTTGGGAGCCGAACTCCACTCATAGGCATGGATAGTGGTGAACTTTCCTGGCTTGTAATTTTTTTCTGTGGCTTCAATATTATTCTGCCATTGAGATTTCACGGCTTCATACCCTTGCCAAAAGTCTGGATGTGCATTCCCCCCAGCCAGTGCATCGAGCACATATTTTTTATAAACAGTCAAAGCTGTTTTCAGATCCGGGGCATCTCGCATCGCTTTAGCTGCATCACTGTCATACCCTGGTGTTCCTGGATTCATCAAAGTATAGGTTTCTCCAAGAAATTCCCCGTGATCAGTAACGGCTGCCCAGTCCAATGGTCTGTTTATAGTATGAGGCTTCCCATTGACAAGTACTTCTTCTCCTTGAGCAAAACGATAAGCATCATCAGGAGTGAGTCGAGTGCCGGCAATGAAGGCATCCATAGAGGCGGCAGTATGTAAGTGCTGCTCTCCAAAATAGGCCTCTTTTAATTCATTTTCTACTACATCGTAGCTGATTCCATTATAAACGTATCCCTCATTTTTATTTGAATCTGACATTTCAGATTCATTGTTTTGCGTAGTGCATGAAGCAAGAATGCTTGCCAAGAACCAAAGTTTCAAAGATGATTTCATATAAATTAGGGTTTCAGTACAAGGTCGAAAATTGGTTTGGAGTGAAGCCAGATTAATGAATTTCAATATTGGGGAGGTTTGATTTACAGTTCTTATCACTAACCTAAAAATAGCATAATTCCATAAATGAAGGATAACCCCAAAAAAATCGATCATGCATAAGTTTTTTCTGATCTTAAAATACAAATCTTGGCTAAGAGTTTCCCATGGGTTGGGACTTATCTTTGGAAGCGTTCCTCTTTGTAGGCAAAAATCCTCGTCACACATGGGGTCGGCTTTTAGAAGTCGAAAAAAAGAAGTGAAAGGAAATAGCCATGGATGGGCTTTAGTCTTTTTTTATTTCGGCAAGAATGAGTGCTCGAAGCGCTTCAGTTTGTGTTTGCATATTTTTATGATGAGATAAAAAATTCTCACTTTCTGCAGTGATGTAAGAAAGGGAGTTGAAAAACTTTTGATCGGACTTTAGGTCTTCAAAATTGATCGGAGTTTTGTATTGCACATTGTCGAGCGTCAAAAATCTATCGTTTAGGAGGTCTATCGAATTGAGGTGAATATCTTTTCGTAAATCAAGTACTAGCTC
The DNA here is from genome assembly GCF_042649705.1 of Algoriphagus namhaensis. Taxonomy (NCBI): domain Bacteria; kingdom Pseudomonadati; phylum Bacteroidota; class Cytophagia; order Cytophagales; family Cyclobacteriaceae; genus Algoriphagus; species Algoriphagus namhaensis. The sequence continues at coordinate 353,291 of NZ_JBHRZS010000006.1, read as the reverse complement.
ATTTAAAATATAGATTTCATCATACAGTTCGGTGATCCTAGACCGAAGGCCTTTATTCCGAATCAATTCCAAGCCTCTCGATTTGATGGCTTCATATGCAGTTCTTCTTGGCGAAAAAACGTCATATCTCGTCATTGTACCAAAGTAAATCTGCAGCGAGTCATCGTATTTTGACTGAGTATCTGATAGTATTTCCAATAATTTTTTATTCCGATAGTTTTGAATGGAATCTTCGATAAACACAATCGTTATTCTGTCAAGATTGTAATTGATATCATCATATATATTTTCTAGTAAGTTTAATTCTTGAATAGAAGCCTTTCTCTCTTCATTCCATGTGTTAATCTGCAAAGCGATTAAAATTCCTATAACCACTAAAAAAATCTCGCCAATTGCGTATTTGAGGTACTTTTGAGTCCTTCCTGACGAAGAACTAGGCTTATTTTGATTCATAAGGTCGAAGCGAATTTTCCGGAAAAATTTGATCATCGGAAGCTAGTTTTTCTAAAGATAGGATATTTAGTAAAATTTGGGTTTTGAGACTATGAAGCCCAATGTGTATTTAGATGACCTTTATCCTATCTGCAGTTAGGTTAAGCATTGAACTTGCCATTTATCTTACTCCCTGTAAGTGACTGCATTTTTACTTTTCTAGTGCCTTTGAAATCCTATCTATTTTTCCTTGAGAATAATCATTATCGCCGGTTTCCAGGGCTTTTCTATAGAACTCTACTGCTTTCAGGGAGTCTCCTGCAGCTAGGTAACAATCTCCTCTTGAGTCGTAGACATTATTGCTATTTGGAAAGTTGGCAATGTTAAGATCGAATAAGGTAGCTGCCTGATCAAACTTTTTGTCTTGCAGGTAGCGGACCCCAAGTCTATTAATCAATGACTCATCAGGCTTGTTTTCGTATCCCATTTTTTGTGATACGTTTTCATAGTGGGATTTCACCATTTCCAAAGACTCATCAGTGGAGAATAATTCTGTATACAGTATCTCATACCTCAACTTGAAATCATACCAATCAAACAGAAATCGTAAGCCATCATATTCTGTAATCAGTGGAACACTAAAGTGATTTTCTTCTGGGTAGTATTTCCATTCAAAATTTAATCCATTGTCTTTCTTTTCTAATGACTTTGAAAATTTCAATACGGATCGAATGTGTGCTGATGTTCCTAAGGTATCCTCTTCAACGGTGGCATAGTCTTGCCCTCCAATCATCGTATTTGCAATACCTACAAAAAGTCCCTTATTAGAATAATCTTTCACTGATAACAGGGAGTCTACAGTTTCCAGATATGCCATATTATCCCACCAAAAACTAGGATCAATTGCCAAATAATTATTGAAAAGATGACTTCTGGTGGTGAGGGCATGTATCACACTAAGTCCACCAAATGAATGTCCCACATACGTTCGATAAGAGCTTGTTGGATAGGTGCTGTCAACATAGGGAATCAACTCGTCTTCTATAAAATCAAGAAAAGCAGTACCTCCACCACTGTCATATTCAAGTTTATTTCCGGTGCGATAATCAATATCAACTTTAGTAGGTATTAAATCGCGACTTCTATTTGTATTTAGAATAGCAATAACAATCATTTCCGGAAGAACCATTGAATTGATACTCAATTGTTTCATCAAACCGGTTACTGTATTAAAATTTCCGCCACCATCCAGTAAATATATGACAGGATACTTTTTGCCTTCCTGATATTTATTTGGTAGATGTACCCATATTTTTCTGGTTTCTCCAAGAATATCAGATTGGAGTGAGTCAATGTGACCAATTGTGATTTGGTTGTCATTACTTAAAATTGGGCCAGTTTCGTTTGCCTGATCACATCCAAAGGCTGTTAGGACTACAACAAAAAGTATAAAAGTTTTTTTCATATTTCGGTGGTTAGTGGGCACTAAGGGATTGGGATGAGTTGTAGCACCCTACAGGGCGCTATTTTTTATAGGTTTTGTGTGTGCCTTGAAGGTTGAATATAGAGTAAAAAGATGGTCCTTCCTACGAGTAAAATGCATAGCATTTATGATCACAAATAAAAATACGCACTTTGAAAATAAAGTCTTTTAAGCGGAGGGGTAAGGTCCAGAAGGTACGCAAGGCTTGCTGAAAGTCATTGGCTTGGTTTGTCATTGGAGGAATCAGCCTTGAGAAAATATCCTGTGGATATTTCTAGTGAGTGGGAAGACAGCAGGCCAGCTGAAGTACACCAGACGGCAGTGTCTGTACTGATAGCTTTTCCCGCTCAGTGGGAAATAGGAACTCTTAATTGGGGCTATTAGCTCTCTGTATTCTTTCGAGATTGGCGTGTGAGAGACGCACTCTGGGTTGATGGCTCATGGTCGCCCTCTCGATTGTGCTTTCGTTATTTATTCATATTGCCAAGTTCTTTGTAAATTTCATTAACTAGGCTATCAGCATCAGACATCATTCTTTTATAGACTTTTTTTCGATATTCAATATTATACTCTTGGTTCCTTTCAAAAAATACAACAATAGCTTGATAAGTTGGTGATGATGGATTATTTATCCAAGTTGTATCAATTGATGCCATATTGATTTTAGGGTTATTTATTTGAGAGACAAGAAACTTATATGGATAAATGTCAGGAGTTTTTACAAATAAATGACTCAGCTCTTTGGTTATCTCTCTAAAATAATACCTGTATTCTTCAGCATTGAGGTAATATTTTACAATGTTCTCTTGCAGTGGTTTATTTTTAATTTGGTACATATCACCGGAATTTAGCATTTCGTTATATGTATTTTTGTTTATCGAAAAATCATTCCATAATTGAGGTGTAAATTGATTTACTGAATCTATATCCTTAATATTTCGTGCTTTATAGAATAGATTTATCCCAATCTTAAATTTGTTTTCAACTATTGAGTAAATTGAATCCTGACGAGACATATAAATAATATCTGCATTTATTTCATTTCTAAGACTTGTTAGCAATTCAATTTGTTTTTTGGATTTTTGATTTGATTCATTCCAGTTATTAATCTGCAAAGCGATCAATATTCCAATTACCACAAGTACAATTTCACCAATTGCATATTTAAAATACTTTCCCGTTTTTCCTGTTGAAAGTAAGTCTTGTCGAATTTTTCTAAAGAATTTTATCATTGGTTAGTGGTTAGTCCCGATAGCTATCGGGATGAAGCACAACGGTCTAGGCTATGCGTATTTGCTTAGTGCCTCCGACGAGCGAAGTGAGAGGAAGGCAGCGCAATTAACTTTGCAAGTAAAAACCAAACTGCAAATCCGCGAGGATTTTCAGAAGTAGGCAAGAGCGACAAATTAATTATAGCCATTTTTGTCGGTCGTTATTTTTTAGTGGCAACTTCTTTTTTTAATTTTTCTTGCAGATTTAGATTAGCTTCTTTGATTTCCGTCAAATTTTTCGAAAAATCGTTGATTAGCATTTCTCCATAGCCGGTCGATTGTTTCATAGTTTTATAAGCAGTTGAATTTTTATCAGCTACAAATGATTCTAATAAGTCGTCGACATTTTGGTCACTTTCTCTTATATCCAGGTAAAGCAGCCAATATTCGTTCATTTCAGAACTGAAGTTGATATTTCTGTATTCAACTCTACTTTGTCTGATTTCATAAGTATTTTCCTCAAGCATTTCGTAATAATCTATACATAAATCGGTCAAATTTTCGTTTGAAAGATTGTATAATTTTCCGGAATTTATCATTTCGTCATAGGTAGATGTTCGTGGATTGATATCTTGAAGTTGGGCACCACTATAACCTCTCTTAATGTATTTAATTATTGAATCGTTATTATTTTTGAAAAAAGCATATTTGGCTCCTTGTAGATTTTTTAAGTGTCTTGAATAATAATCTTCAATCTCCACTATATGTTCGTAATCCGCTTCTATATCAGCTATTAGTTTCTGTAAAATTGTTGTTTCTACTTTTATGTCCTTGTAATCATTATATGTTCCGTTAATCCAAATTGCAATAAGAATTCCTATTACAACCAAAACTATTTCTCCGAAGGCATATTTAAGATACTTCCCCGCGTTATTTTTTTCCATAAGGTCGTAGCGTATTTTTCTAAAGAATTTTATCATTTGGTTAGTGGTTTGTCCCGATAGCTATCGGGATGAAGCAAAACGGCCCTAGCTATGGCAAGTGCGGGTTTTTGAAACCGAATCTTTTTCCGCCAGACCGAATGTTGTTTAGTTACAATATCTTCATTTTTAAGCCGTTAGCCCGTATTAGCAATAGTTCCCATGATCTAATCTGCTTCGTAAGAGTAGTAGAACCAAAAAGAAGATATCATGGACACCGAAGTTTCTCCTAAGTTATTCATTGGGATCGATGTGCACAAGCATCAGTGGAGACTTTCGATCTTTACTACCCATTGTCATCAAAAAAGAATTCAGACATATCACAAGATATGGACTGATATAGCAGAAGTAAAGAACAAGGCGATTGGACCTGCCGACCGGAGGTGGGCAAACCACCCACATGGCATCACCTTGTCTATTCCTGACTTCTTCCAATCAGTCCTGCCTGCGGCAAGCCAAAAAGTGAGCAATCAAGCCTGTCCGCCTCAGGAGGATCAAAAACCGCCCCGCCTGAACGTCGGGCAGGCAAAACAAAGAAATATTGCTAAAAAATGAACTTTTGATTATTCATGGAAGCCGTTGGTACAAACAGTTTTTAATTCAAGCGATATATTTCGATTGTTCCAGAATATGATTCAGTAATAACAGTTCCATCTTCATAATAGATTTCAAAATTTAGAGCAGTACTTGATGTAAATTTTAATTCAACGAATATAATATCAGAAGATTGAGCAGCATTATTAAACGCAATGTCAAGGTAAACACCAGGAACAGAAATGGTGTTCAGTTCTGATTTATACCCATTTTGTATATCAAAAGTTCTAGTCGCTGGATTTCTGATTTGACAGTCATTCATTCGAATATCATTGAAAACTATGACATTGTCATCATAATTTATATTGACTGAGTTATCGGAACCTATAGTTGCTGTTCCGCTTGTTAAAAATAAATCCGCATAGCAGGTTGTTCCATCTAAAGTGTGAATCTCTAGATATGCATTTTTAAAAAAGTTTGTTTGTTGACTAGGTTCATCATCAGTTGAACAAGATAAAACAGTAAGTCCAATTAAAATAAAAAATAGTAACTTCAGTTTTTTCATTGTGTAGAGTTTAGTTATATTTTTTGTAACGGTTTGAATATGGTGCGTTTGGCATTTCAACGCTCCAAATTTTCAAGTTACTACTATATTTATTAATAGCTATCATCTTCATTTTTAGCGCTATTTGCCAAATGAACTATATTTTTTGTTGTTTGGCGTATTTCTATTTCATAATTTATATATCACTTTATTTTTAACTATTTTATTAATAATAAAAAAAATAATAATACTAATAACTCCACCTATAAAAGTTCCGTAAATATCTTTCCAATCAAAAACACCTCTTGGTAAATATGGCTGTAATATTTCATAAATTATATAACCTATTGTAATAAATCCAATTACACGAAACACTTTTTTTTTCGGTGAATTCAAAATTGCTAACATAAAAAATATCTGAACAACAATTCCCCCTGAATTACCAATGCTGTCCGCAATTCCAAAATCATTAATGCCATTCTCATATATAAAAGGTCTATAAATATTTCTGCCGGCCTCTGTAATAAAGAATGCAAAAACTGCTATTATAAGATATATTATTCGAAATAAATCAACAGTTTTTATAGAATTTTTATCAGTGAAAAAATTATTTGATTTTGCCATATTCAATGCTTTCTTTTATATCCTTAGTTCTTGTCTTATATGCCACACAACTTGTTTATTTGTGCACCTTTGGTACACTTATTCGTCCAAATTTGGTCGTGTATATGCACCTTTGGTAATATTTATTTTTAAAGGTCGTCAAAGGGACTCCGTATATTTTGAAGACTTTTCTGACTTACATGCGTGTTCCCGATAGCTATCGGGACTGTCGTTTTGCTTGACTTGTGCCCCAATAGTTCCTGGATATATCGGAGATCAGTACCACTTTCCAGTAAATGGGTCGCGTAAGAATGCCTTAGCCAATGTAGAGTAGACTTCTTGCTTACCCCCAATATTTTTACAGCTTGTTTCAATACATTTTCCAAATTCCGCTTTTGACCACTATTCTTTTCAATTTCTAAAAAATTAACTAAAAGAAATTTAAGTATTTATTTAGAAAATGACTCCTGGTCGAGATAAAATTCTGTTTTTTGGCAAAAAAAAGCTCCGGAATCTCTCCGGAGCTGAATAGTTTGAAACTTTATTTCTCCTTCCAATCGGTATGGAAGATGCCTTCCCGATCGATTCGCTCATACGTGTGCGAACCGAAATGATCCCGCTGTGCCTGGATCAGGTTTAGGGGTAGTCTACCCGAAGTATATGCATCAAAATAGCTCAGCGAATTACTCAATCCAGGAAGAGGAATGCCATGGTTGATCGCAGTGATTGCGAGTTCGCGGGCAGCGGAGATGGATTCTTGGATTTTGGGGACAAAGGCTGATGATAAGATCAGGTTTGGCAGCTTTGGCTCTGTGGCAAAGGCTTCAGAAATATCAGCCAAAAGACCAGCACGGATAATGCATCCTGCTCGCCAGATTTTAGCAATGGTGGCTAAGTCCAAGTCATAGCCATACTCCTCGGAGGCATCTGCAAGCTGATGAAGTCCTTGGGCATAAGCCATGATAAATGCAAAATAAAGCGCCTGCTCTGCTTGATCTATCAGCTTGGCCTTGTCGAGAGCCGGAATATCCTTTTTGGGATAAAGCTTCTCTGCAGCTAGTCGCTCGGACTTTAGGGCGGATATCTCCCGCATACTCACCGCCATGTCAATGGTTGGGATCGGGATCCCGAGGTCCATTGCATTTTGGGAAGTCCACTTTCCGGTTCCTTTTTGTTTGGCTTTATCCAAAATCATATCCACCAGATGCGCGTCCGTGAGTTCGTCTTTTTGATCAAAAATCTCCGCAGTGATTTCTACCAAAAAGGATTGCAGCCTTCCCGAATTCCAAGTGGAAAAAGTCTCATGGAGCTCCTCATTCGTCAATTTTGCTCCTTTTTTCAGAATATCATAAATCTCAGAAGTCAGCTGCATCATGGCGTATTCAATGCCATTGTGCACCATTTTTACATAGTTTCCAGCGGATTTTGGTCCCAAATAGGCCACGCAGGGTTCGCCTTTGTATTTGGCAGAGACTGCTTCAAAAATGGGTTTCACATGTTGGTAAGCCTCTCGATTTCCTCCGGGCATAATACTCGGTCCTCGACGGGCTCCTTTGGCACCTCCAGATACGCCCGAGCCAAAAAAGTTGATTCCTTTTTCTTGTAGGTAGCTTTCTCGTCTGTCCGTATCGGTAAAGAATGAATTGCCTCCATCAATGATAATATCTCCTTCGTCCAAGTGAGGTAAAAGATTTTCGATCACTTGATCTACGATTTTGCCCGCGGGAACGAGCAGCATGATTTTACGGGGGTGTGAAAGACCTTCGGTAAAGGATTTCAGATCTGTAGTGGCGTTTACACGCTCGGTGTTTCCACCTTCTTGGATCAGTGCATCCACTTTTTCTTGGTCGAGATCATAGCCTAGGGCTTTGAAATTATTGTCTGCAACGTTGAGAATAAAATTTCTCCCCATCACCCCAAGTCCTATCAGTCCAAAATCGTAAAAGTCATGTGTCATATTCTATTTCCTTCTTGTAGGTTTAAAAGCCAAAAATAAAATGGCGTGGAACTTTCTGCTTAATATTGGAGTCCTCTCCCCAAGCAATAGCCAAAAATAAGGGTTACCTTTGAGCTTTTGAGGGAATTAAGGGAGAAATGGTTTTCAAACCCCAATTTATTCCCCTGGCCAAATTCATATTTGAGACGAGTCTAGATGAAAAAAACAAAAAACCAGATGTTAGTCATTTTCGGCGCATCTGGAGATCTCACCGCCAGAAAGCTCATTCCGGCACTTTACAATCTCTATAAAGGGCAGCATCTACCCGAGAAATTCGTGGTGCTGGGCACGAGTCGGAGTTTTATGACCGATGCTGAATTTAGGGAGAAAGTCGTATCTGAAAGTGATTTTTTGAAATCAAAGCTAGATAAAGAGGACAAGGACTTTATCCAACAATTTACCAATCAACTCTTTTATCAGGACCTGGGAGATAATTACACGGACTCCTACGCCAACTTGGCCAAACGAATCAAGGAACTCAATGAAGAGCATGGCACTGAGGAAAATTATATTTTCTATCTCTCCACTCCCCCAAGCTTGTATGAATCTATCGCAAAAAATCTCTGTGATCAGGAACTAACCAAAGAAGATACCGGCTGGAAAAGAATCATCGTTGAAAAGCCATTTGGGTATGATTTGGCTTCCGCAAAGGAGCTAAACGACGGACTCCACCATTATTTTGAGGAAAAGCAGGTATACCGAATCGATCATTACCTTGGAAAGGAAACGGTTCAAAACCTGCTAGTAACCCGGTTCTCTAATTCTATTTTCGAACCGCTCTGGAATAGAAATTATATCCATCATGTGGAGATCACCAATGCCGAAACGGTGGGAGTGGAAAAACGAGGCGGATACTATGATAAATCCGGCGCACTCAGGGACATGTTCCAAAGTCACTTGCTCCAGATCATTTCCCTACTGGTCATGGAGCCGCCAATCAACTCCAGCGCTGAAGAAATCCGAGATGAGAAGGTGAAGGCGCTGAAGTCTCTTCGGGTGATGAAGGATGAAAAGGATATTTTGGAAAATACCCTTCGCGGCCAATACGTCGCCTCCCAAATCAATGGTGAAAAAGTGAAAGGCTACCGAGAAGAAGAAGGTGTGGACCCAGACTCTACCACAGAAACCTACGCTGCGGTGAAGTTTTTTGTGGATAACTGGCGCTGGAAAGGGGTGCCTTTCTATGTACGAACGGCCAAAAGAATGCCTACAAAAGTGACTGAGGCAGTAATCCATTTCAAAACTCCCCATCATCAGGTTTTTCCAAGTCAAGACACCTATCGTCAGGACAATAAGCTTATTATTCGTATTCAGCCCGATGAGGGGATTCTGATCAAGTTCGGGGTAAAAGTGCCAGGGCTTGGCTTCCATGTGGAGCAGGCGAATATGGATTTTTACTATTCTGATCTAGATTCTGCCCAAGTGATGGATGCGTATGAAAGATTGCTTCTGGATGCCATGCAAGGCGATAGCACCTTGTATGCACGCGCGGACGAAGTGGAAGCAGCCTGGAATTTTGTGGATCCTATTCTGAAGTGCTGGAAAGAAAGCGATGCAGTGACTACGTTTGGTTACGCAGCGGGTACTTGGGGGCCAAAAAATTCTGATGAATTGATCGCAGAGAAATTTGGCTGGAGAAATCCGGGGGATTTGCTGACCGATGAATCAGGATTCTGTATTTTGAGTTGAGATAATTTTAAACCAAAACCATAATTCTTACGATGGAAATTAGAATTTCGAAAACCAAGGAAGATTTAGCGAGTGCTTTTTCTATTTTTTTCAAATCCCTTGTTCAATCTGATAAGGTCACTCATGTGGCACTTTCAGGAGGGAATAGTCCAAGGAAAATTTTCGATCATCTTGCCGAGAATTATGGGGAAGAGATAGATTGGACTAAGGTCAATATTTATTGGGTGGATGAGCGCTGTGTTCATCCTTTGAATGAGGAGAGTAACTTTAAAATGACTCGAGACCATTTGCTGTCTAAGGTCAAGATCCCAGAGGAAAACATCCATAGAATGCGTGGTGAGGACAATCCCGAAAAAGAAGCCAAACGCTATGGGGAGTTACTGGACAAGCAGCTTCCAGCAGAAAATGGAGTGCCAGAGTTTGATTTGATCGTCTTGGGTCTTGGTGACGACGGTCATACAGCTTCCATTTTTCCAGACTCGATGGAGCTTTGGGATTCGGAGGAAAATTGTGCTGTGGCTGCACATCCCACGAGTGGGCAGAAAAGAGTTACCCTTACAGGAAAAGTGATCAACACCGCGCAGGCTGTTGCCTTTCTGGTGACTGGTGAAAACAAGGCTAAAATCGTCAGAGAAATCACACGTCACCAAGGAGATTACAAAAAGTATCCCGCTAGTCTCGTCAATCCAGATACACCGGACTTTATCTGGTTCTTGGACGAAGAGGCGGCTAAAGAACTCTAGTTTTAAGTTTTATTTTAACCCAAACGACCATTTTTATGAGAACTGTGAAATCATTCGCTGCTAAACATGCAGATCAGCCATTAGGTCCTTTCCAATTAGAAAGAAGAACTACGGGCCCAAATGATGTGGAAATTGAAATTCTTTATTGTGGAGTATGTCATTCGGATATTCACACTGCTCGAAATGAATGGGGAGGAACCATTTTCCCAGTTGTCCCAGGACACGAAATCGTTGGTAAGGTCATTTCTGTAGGTTCTGAAGTCAAAAATCATAAGGTCGGCGATACCGTGGGTGTGGGCTGCATGGTGGATTCTTGCGGGAAATGCGGAAGTTGTGACGAGGACTTGGAGCAATTCTGTGAAAAGGGAATGTCTGGTACGTACAGCTCCTACCTTCAGGATAAGAAAACCATCACCTATGGCGGCTATTCCACACATATTGTAGTCACTGAAAAATTTGTGCTTTCCGTTTCGGATAAGCTTCCTGTCGAAGGGGTGGCTCCGCTACTTTGTGCAGGGATTACCACGTATTCTCCGTTGAGACATTGGAATGTAAAAAAAGGAGATAAAGTAGCCGTAGTCGGATTGGGAGGATTGGGTCATATGGCTGTGAAACTTGCTGCTGCCATGGGTGCTGAAGTGACCATGCTGAGCCGCTCCCCAGAAAAAGCCAAAGATGCAGACTCTCTTGGAGCACATCATTTTGAGCTGACTATTGATCCGGAAAACATGAAAAGACTGAAAGGGACTTACAATCTGATCTTGGATACGGTATCAGCTTCGCATGATTATTCTGCTTATTTGAATCTTTTGAAAACAGACGGGGTGATGGTTTTACTAGGTGTTCCACCCACACCAGAGCAGATTCATGCCACTTCGCTGATTTTTGGGAGAAAAAGCCTCGCTGGATCCTTAATTGGAGGTATCAAAGAAACCCAAGAAATGCTGGACTTCTGTGCGGAGCATAACATTGTCTCAGATGTTGAGGTGATAGCTATGGATGAAATCAATGAAGCCTATGAGCGAACCATAGCTGGGGATGTTAGGTATCGCTTTGTGATTGATATGGCTTCTTTGAAAAAATAAAAAGTATTTTAAAAAAAAGGGGGCATATCAACAGATTTGCTCCCTTTTTTTGTCTTGATAATACGGAGTTCAATTAAGTATCAAACAAAGTTCCCATCCCGGGATTGGGCTTGATCTTGAGATGCTTGTATGCCAATTCAGTCGCCATCCGGCCACGGGCCGTTCGCTTCAGATATCCTTCTTGAATCAAGAAGGGCTCGTAGACTTCCTCGATGGTCTCTGCTTCTTCTCCGCAAGCTGTTGCGATAGTGCTTAGACCCACGGGACCACCTTTGAATTTTTCGATGATGGTAAGAAGAATTCGATTATCCATTTCGTCTAGCCCATTGCTATCCACATCTAGCGCATCTAGCGCCATCTGGGCGATTTCTAAGTTTATTCTACCATCTCCTTTTACTTCTGCAAAATCTCGTGTACGTCGGAGAAGCATATTGGCGATTCGCGGTGTTCCACGACTTCTTCTGGCTATTTCAAAAGCAGCAATCTCATCAATTGGGGTTTGAAGAATTCCTGCGGATCGCATCACGATATCAGTCAAAAGCTTTGCATCGTAGTATTCCAGTCGACTATTGATCCCAAATCTGGCCCGGAGTGGCGAAGTCAAAAGACCAGACCTTGTCGTAGCTCCGATCAGCGTAAATGGGCTCAAGGAAATCTGCACGGAACGGGCATTTGGGCCAGAGTCTAACATGATATCGATCCGGAAATCCTCCATGGCCGAATACAGGTATTCTTCCACGATTGGGTTCAGCCTGTGGATCTCGTCGATAAATAGCACATCTCCTTCTTCTAGATTGGTCAGCAAACCGGCTAGATCGGATGGTTTGTCCAAGACAGGTCCTGAAGTGATTTTGATCCCTGTGTTTAGCTCGTTTGCGATGATATGACTCAGCGTGGTCTTACCTAGGCCAGGAGGGCCATGAAGTAAGACATGGTCTAGGGTCTCTTCCCTTTTCTTAGCAGCCAACACGAAGATTTTGAGGTTTGAAATGATTTTGGCTTGGCCAGTAAAATCTTCAAAACTTAGTGGTCTCAATGCCTTTTCGATCTCTCGATCATTGGAACTCAAATGTTCCTCATCTCCTGTTAGGTAGTCTTCTCTCATCTTTTTCGCGTAGCTACGCAAATATAGAAAAATCAGCCTTTGTCATTTCTTTTTTCCGCCTACGGGGTTACCCCCAAAGTAGAATTATCGCTTAACTTTGTCCCAAATTATTGAGCTATGCGAGCGAATGCCCGAAAAAATATAATCTATTCTTTGATCCTTTTATTGATGGTGATCTTGGTCTACACCTGGAGAAATGGTGGGGATGAGAAAACTGAAGAGACTTCTGCTGTGGTCACTGCCGGCAAGATGACATTGAATGGGCAAACTATGGGGACTACCTATAATGTGACCTACATGGATATTGAGGGAAGGGATTTTAAGCCGCAGATTGATTCTTTGCTGCTGAAGTTCAATGAGAGTCTTTCCACCTACATCCCGGATTCTGAGATCAGCCGATTCAATGCTCAGGATACCTTACGCTTTGAGCTACCCTTTATGCTTCCGGTTTTGAAGAAAAGCAAGGAGGTCTTTGAAAAAACAGAAGGAGCCTTCGATCCCACAGTTGGCCCCTTGGTGAATGTTTGGGGTTTTGGTCCGGGAGGACCTACACTGAAAGATTCTGTGGATATCGCTAGATTGGTTCGGTCGGTAGGTTTCGAGAAAATCATGTTTGACTCGGTACAAATGACCAAAGCAGACTCCGTGATTTATCTTGATTTTTCCGCAATTGCCAAAGGATATGGAGCGGATGAAATCGCTTCCTATCTGGAGCGACAAGGCGTTGTGAACTACTTGGTAGAAATTGGCGGGGATCTTGTCGCCAAGGGAGTAAATGATAAAGGGGAGCTTTGGAAGCTAGGAGTAAATCGCCCAGACGAGGAGTCCACAGCTAGCGATATTTATAGCATCATTGCAGTGCAAGACAAAGGAATGGCCACTTCTGGGAACTACCGCAATTTCTATGTTCGGGATTCGATAATGATTTCTCATACCATCAGTCCAGAGACAGGCTACCCTGTAAGGCATGGTCTTTTAAGCGCGACTGTTTTGGCCTCAGACTGCATGACAGCGGATGCATATGCTACGGCAATCATGGTGATGGGAACAGAAAAAGCCATTGCGCTAGACCAGGAACTGGAAGAGATCGAGGTTTTTCTGATTTATAGTGATGCAAATGGAGGATACAAAACCTATGTTTCCGAGTCTTTGAAGCCGTATTTGTCATTTTTGGTGGAGGAATAATTGCTAAATGCAACATTATTGAATTTTATTACCTTTGCCTCAGTTTTATCAATGCCTCCTTCGATTAGGTGTTGGAGAGCACATAGATTATGGGGATCAATTTTCTTCTTTTATTTCTTACAGCAATGAGCGCAGGAGCATTGGTTTTCCTTGCCCCTAATTTTCGGGATAAGTACTTCAAGCTCGTATTGGTCTTTGCAGGTTCGTATCTATTTTCGATCACTATTATTCATTTGATTCCTGAACTTTTCACAAGCGGCTATCCCGCTGGAAGTATGGGGCTTTGGATTCTTTTTGGCTTTTTGCTCCAACAGGTCCTCGAATTCTTATCTAGCGGGATTGAGCATGGACATATCCATTTGCATCATGGAGCTAAGAAAAGTGGGGTTTTCACTGTAATGATTGGACTATTTGTACATGCATTTCTTGAAGGCACTCTGCTTTCACATGGTAATTTAATTGTGGATCAAGGAGAGGTCTTGGGGCACGTGCACAGTAGTAAAACGGTCTTAGCTGGCATTCTTATGCACAAAGGGCCGGCAGCTTTTGCCTTAGCTGCAGTGCTTAGCTCGGCCTTGAGTAAGAAATGGACTCTAATTCTTTTGTCTCTTTTCGCTATAGCATCACCTCTTGGCATGTATACAAGTGCTTATTTCTTTGAGTCAGGATTGCTGAGCAAGGAAGGAATTGGAGTATTGTATGGATTAGTAGCGGGAGGGTTTTTGCATATCTCCACTACAATATTTTTTGAGAGTAGCCCACACCACAAAATTCATTGGAATAAACTTCTTGTGAGTTTTATTGCTGCTGCTCTAGCTATTGCTTCAGAATTCTTATTCTAAAAAACCTGATGTCCTTTAGGGACGGAGTGATGTCTTTGAATTGAATTTGTATATTCAAGAGATTCAAAGCTGAAAATCAGATTTTGATTCGTCTAATCCGACCCAAAACATCAACCCATGAATGAGCAACACTCAACTGTCAAAAAAGCCTATTGGAAGAAAAATCTCCAAACCTTGGGGATTCTGCTCGTTATTTGGTTTGTGGTGTCATTTGGTTTTGGGATTCTGCTCGTGGAGCCACTCAATGAAATCCGACTCGGAGGCTATAAACTAGGCTTCTGGTTCGCTCAACAAGGCTCCATTTACACTTTTGTGATTTTGATTTTTGTATATGTCTACCGTATGAATAAGCTCGACAAGGAGTTTGATGTCAACGAAGAGTAATTCTCAAAAGCACAGAAGAAATGGAAATTTTAACTTGGACATATATACTTGTGGGGCTTTCTTTTGCCCTTTACATCGGGATCGCAATCTGGACTAGAGCGGGGTCTACCAAAGAATTTTACACCGCTGGTGGAGGAGTATCCCCCCTAGCCAATGGTATGGCTACTGCCGCTGACTGGATGTCTGCCGCATCTTTTATCTCCATGGCCGGCCTTATATCTTTCGCAGGATATGATGGATCAGTTTATTTGATGGGTTGGACTGGAGGTTACGTGCTTTTGGCTTTGCTTTTGGCACCTTATCTCAGGAAGTTTGGAAAATTTACTGTGCCTGACTTCGTCGGGGACCGCTATTATTCGAAGACTGCCAAAGTGGTCGCTGTAGTTTGTGCCTTGTTTATCTCCTTTACCTATGTAGCTGGTCAAATGCGCGGTGTGGGAATTGTCTTTTCTCGCTACCTCGAAGTTCCCATCGAATGGGGTGTAGTGATCGGAATGTGTATCGTGTTCTTTTACGCAGTCTTAGGTGGAATGAAAGGCATCACCTATACCCAAGTAGCTCAATATTGTGTGCTGATCTTCGCTTACATGGTTCCTGCGATTTTTATTTCCATGCAGCTTACTGGCAATCCTATTCCTCAGCTAGGTCTAGGAGGGGAACTAGCAGATGGAACTCCACTTTTAGATAAGCTGGATGGAGTCTTGGCTGAATTGGGTTTTTCAGAATATACCGATGGAAGGAAAGGTATGACGGATATTTTTATGATCACCTTGGCCTTAATGGTGGGTACCGCAGGATTGCCTCATGTGATCGTCCGATTTTTTACAGTGCCTAGAGTAAAAGATGCCCGGCTTTCAGCAGGTTATGCCCTTGTGTTTATTTCCATTCTGTATACTACCGCTCCCGCTGTAGCTGCTTTTGGGATCTACAATGCAATTGAGAGCACTTCGGAAAAGCAGATCTCAGAATTGCCCACTTGGATCAATACCTGGCAAAAGACCAATTTGATCACCATGGATGATAAAAATGGAGATGGAGTAGTACAATATGTAGCCGATGCCGAACGAAACGAACTCAGCATAGACCGAGATATCATGGTGCTGGCCAGTCCGGAAATTGCCCAGCTGCCCAACTGGGTCGTTGGACTTGTCGCCGCTGGAGCTATGGCTGCGGCATTATCTACTGCGGCTGGTTTGCTTTTGGTGATTTCTACCTCGGTGTCCCGGGATTTGTTCAAGACCTTTAAGCCTGAGATTTCAGAAAAGAAAGAACTTCGGATTGCTCGAATTGCAGCCGCATGTGCAGTAGTAGTTGCGGGATATTTTGGGGTGAATCCTCCAGGTTTTGTTGCTCAGGTGGTAGCATTTGCTTTTGGCCTTGCCGCGGCATCATTTTTTCCAGTAATTATTATGGGTATTTTCTCAAGTCGAATCAATAAGGAGGGGGCCATTGCAGGGATGATCAGTGGTTTGGCATTTACCTTGGCCTATATCATTTATTTCAAATTTGTGAGCCCAGAGATGAATACAGCCGACAATTGGCTCTTTGGCATCTCCCCTGAAGGAATCGGATCCATTGGTATGTTGATCAATTTCGTGATTTGTAGCCTGGTATCGCGCTTTACTCCAGCCCCACCCCAGTCGGTACAGGATATGGTGCAGGAAATCCGTATTCCAAGAGGAGCAGGTCAGGCTCATGAGCATTGATCTAGGGATGGGAGGCCGAATAACAATATTTGGCAAATCTTTCTTCGGGGCTAATTTTTTATAAACCGAATATGGAAAAGGATTGAAATCAGGCTGTCTTTTTGGCCTTGATCTTTATCTTGCTATCTCTTTGGTCTCCGACCAAAAACAAAAAACGAATAAACCATAAAATTAACCAGAAGTACTATGAGTGATCGAATACATACCCTGAGCGGTTATTTGTATGAATACCAAAAAAGTGTAACCCAGCCTGAGGAGTTTTGGGCTCGGATAGCGGATTCTTTTCACTGGAGAAAGCGCTGGTCCAAAGTGCTGGATTGGGATTTCAAAGGTCCTGATGTGAAGTGGTTTGTGGATGGTAAACTCAATATTACCGAGAATATTTTTGAGCGGCATATGTACACTTTGGCCGATAGGCCTGCCATCATCTGGGAGCCCAATGATCCTAGCGAAGAGGGACGTACACTGACTTATCGCGAGCTTTTTGCTGAGGTATGTAAGTTTTCTAATGCGCTGAAGAGTAAAGGAATTGGAAAGGGTGACAAGGTGATCATTTATATGCCCATGGTTCCTGAGGCGGCGGTGGCCATGTTGGCATGCGCGAGAATCGGAGCCATTCATTCCGTGGTTTTTGCCGGATTTTCCAGCACTGCTCTTGCAGACCGGATCATTGACTGCGAAGCAAAAGCAGTTTTGACCTCAGACGGAAATTTTAGAGGAAATAAGAAGATTGGGGTAAAATCTGTGGTCGATGAGGCTTTGGAAAAATCCTCCGTGGAAACTGTCATCGTTTATCAAAGAACCCATCAGGAAGTAGAGATGAAGGAGGGTCGGGATTACTGGTGGCATGATGTGGTAGCCAATGAATCTACTGAAAATAAAGCGGAGGAGATGGATAGCGAAGATATGCTCTTCATCCTCTACACCTCCGGCTCCACCGGAAAGCCAAAAGGTGTGGTGCATACTACCGGTGGCTACATGGTCTATACCAAATACAGTTTCGAAAATGTCTTCCAATATTCTCCCGGTGACGTGTATTGGTGTACTGCAGACATTGGCTGGATTACAGGCCATTCGTACATTGTTTATGGACCTTTGCTCGCAGGAGCGACGACCTTGATGTTTGAGGGAGTGCCTACTTTTCCTGATGCAGGACGCTTCTGGGCGGTTTGCGAAAAGCATAAAGTAAATGTGTTTTACACTGCTCCAACGGCGATTCGGGCATTGCAGGCGTACGGCACGGAGCCCATTGACGGCTATGATTTGAGTTCTCTGAAAGTACTGGGTTCTGTGGGAGAGCCGATTAATGAAGAAGCTTGGCATTGGTATCATACTCATATTGGAAAGTCCAAATGTCCTATCGTGGATACCTGGTGGCAGACTGAGACAGGAGGGATTTTGATTTCGCCTATCGCAGGAATTACACCGACCAAGCCAGCATTTGCGACTTTGCCGCTACCGGGAATTCAGCTTTGCATTGTAGATGCTGAAGGAAAAGAGCTTAAAGGAAACTCTGTGGAGGGAAATCTCTGCATCAAATTCCCTTGGCCATCCATGATTCGAACCACCTACGGGGATCACGATCGATGCAAGCAGACCTATTTCTCCACCTACGAAAACATGTATTTCACAGGAGATGGAGTGAAGCGGGATCATGATGGATATTACAGAATTCTGGGTAGGGTAGATGATGTAATCAATGTTTCTGGGCACCGTATGGGTACAGCTGAGGTGGAAAACGCGATCAATGAGCATCCATTGGTAATCGAGTCGGCCGTGGTTGGCTATCCTCACGAAGTCAAAGGCCAAGGTATTTATGCCTATGTAATCTGTGATATGGAAAATCGAACGGAAGAGAATTTGGTCAATGAAATCAAAACAACCGTTTCTAAAATCATAGGCCCAATTGCCAAGCCGGACAAAATCCAAATCGTACCAGGCCTACCCAAAACCCGCTCGGGCAAAATCATGCGTAGAATCCTGAGAAAAGTGGCTGAAAATAGTCTGGACAATATGGGTGACACCAGCACGCTTCTCGACCCGGAAGTAGTGAATCAGATTATTGAAGGAAGAAAATAAATTTCGATTCCATCAAGAGTCAAGAATTATTTCTTGGCTCTTTTTTCAAAGCTTTGGAGTTGAATCTTCCTCCTCTGCATCAATTTCAATTGAAGAAACAATGGTATCAGGAGAATCCATTTCCTGCTTGTAAAAATTATGAACCCCCAACATGAAAGCTACAATCAGCGCCCAACTGATTTTCCTGAAAAATATAAAAACCTTATTTACTTGCTTCATTTTTCTAAACTGGAAATATAATTTTTCAAAAGCTGTACCAACAGAAAATAAATGTCAAATTGTCATTATTGACAAGAGTGGATTTGGAATTAGTATATTTCAACCATGGCTAATGTAATTGTCAATCGAGTTTCGGAGTTTCTGAAAAGGTATCCACCTTTTTCCTTTCTCTCTGAGGAAGATTTGGAGCAGGTGGCCAGCGAGGTTCAAGTCAGCTACTTTGCAAAAGATGAACTTCTATTCCGGCAAGGTCAGCCGGCAGAAGCTCATTTTTTTGTACTCAAAGAAGGCTCCATCGTGCTCCTGGAGGAGAAAGGCGAAAGATCGGAGATTAAGGAAGTTTGTGACGAGGGAGATGTGTTTGGAGTATTAGCCTTACTCGGAGAGCGGCCCTATGTGCTTTCAGCAAGATCGGATGAGGAATCCCTAGTTTACTGTATCCCTGTAAGTACGTTTCGAGAAATTTTGGACAGAAACGGTAAAGTAGCGATGTATTTTGCTGCGGGTTTTGCTGCCGGACAGGTGGTAGTCAGAGCTTCAACTGTTCCTGCTGGTAAGCCCAAGGCCATGTTTCGAAATGAATCCAGAGATCATTCTTTGCTGATTTTTTCAGATGAGTCTCAGGTAAAGTATTCTAAGGAGGTTCTTACCTGTCCGGTTGAATTGAGTATTCGTGACGCGGCTCAGCAGATGACTGAAAAACAAGTCAGCAGTATCGTAATTGTGGACGATGAGAAATTCCCTTTAGGTATTGTTACGGACAAGGATTTGCGTGCCAAAGTACTGGCAAGAGGCTTTTCCTCCCAGGAGAAGATCGCACGCATCATGAGTAGTCCGGTGCTGACGCGAAAGCCTGAATCGGATTTTTCTGAGCTCTATCTCACCATGATTAAAAACCGTCTCCATCATCTGATTTTGACGGAGGATGGCACGCCGCAGAGTCCGGTTAAAGGAATTTTATCAGACCATGACGTCCTCCTATCCATGGGCAATAGCCCAGCGGTGCTCATCCATGGACTTATGAACACTTTTGATCCAAAGGAAATGCATGGGATTCGGGACAGAGCTGAGGATATGCTTCGATATTATTTGGAAAATGAAGTGGCTATGGATTTCGTAGCCTCAGTGATGACGGAAGTCAATGATGTGATTATCCGACAGGCGGTGAGTAAAGCCAAGCAGGATTTGGCGAAGGATTTTCCTGGCTTTGATCAATTGAAGTTTTGTTTCCTTTCTCTGGGATCTGAAGGCCGTGAAGAGCAACTTCTACGGACCGATCAGGACAATGCGATTGTGTATCAGGATGTGTCTGAAGCCCAAAAAGAACAGGCACAGGAGTATTTTTTGAAATTAGGTACAGCTATCGTGGAGGTACTATTGACTTGTGGATTTGCTTCCTGTCCTGGAAATATCATGGCGAGTAACCCTGAATGGGTGCAGCCTCTTTCGCAGTGGAAAAAGTACTTTTCTGATTGGATACTCACGCCCACCAATAAAGCATTGACTAGTGCATCTATCTTTTTTGACTTCCGGAGAATTGTGGGAAGTGCAGAACTGGAGGAGCAGATGAGCCAACACATTCATGAGGAAATCCAGAAAAAGCAGGTGTTTCTCAGTTTCTTGGCTAAAAATGCTTTGATGAACCCTCCTCCTTTAGGGTTCTTTAAAGGCTTTATGGTGGAAAAGTCAGGAGAGCATAAAAATCAATTTGATATCAAAGCCCGAGCAATGATGCCGCTTGCTGATTTGGCGCGACTACTCGTGCTCAGTCATGGCTTAGTTGGGGTAAATAATACTTTTAAGCGCTTCGAAAAACTAGCGGAGCTAGAGCCAAAAAACGCCAGTTTGTACCAGGAAGCCGGAGAGGCCTATGAAATTTTGATGCGTATGCGCGCGCTGGAGGGGTTGAAAAATAAGTCCAGTGGAAGATTCATTCAACCAGATTCGTTGGGTAAGCTTCAGCGGCAGTTGCTGAAGAGTACTTTTTCGCCGATTTCTGATTTGCAGGAGCTAGCCGAAGTTCGTTTTCAGGTAGACTATTTGGGAAGATGATCTGGCCTTTTGGAAGTAAAAAGAAAATCCCAGAAACGGATTTCGTGAAGAGGTATTTGGATGAAAATTCAAGAAAAATTCCAGGAATCAGGCAGTTGGACCTTTTAGAGTTTGTAGTCTTTGATACCGAAACCACCGGTTTGAATCCGAAGGAGGACTTTATTCTTTCCTTTGGTGCGGTGAAAATCCAAGAGCGAAAAATTCTGGTCAATACTGCTGTGGAATGGTATCCAAATTCTCCTAAGGCAGGCTCTCAGACAGCCGAAATCCATGGTTTGCTGAGACCGGAAGCTACCCTGGAGATTCAGTCTTTTATAAAGCAGGTTTTAGCTTATTTCAGTAATTCTATTCTAGTCGGACATCACGTGGGATTTGACCTGCAGATGCTGCACAAGGCGAGCAAGGCTTATGGCTTACCAAGGCTTGTAAATCCCACTCTAGATACCATGAATCTGGCGATCCGACTGGATTACGGGCCCAGTCCGGATCGGCAAATGGTGCCCATGAAGGAGTATGGCTTGGATACACTTTGCGACCGATTTGGTATTGCCACAGAGGATAGACACACAGCTCCTGGAGATGCTTTTTTGACTGCTCAGTTGTTGCTCAAATTGCTAAAGCTTGCAGAGCAAAAAGGGATCAACACATTTTCAGATCTACTCAGGTAGCGGCTATTTGAAATCAATCCCTACGGATCCCTTGGCTTTGAGCTGGATCAGAAGTTCATTGGCTAGAGGATAAAAACCAGCGGGTTCTATCACCAAATTTTCAATTTTCAAATCGGCGATGGGAGTGCTTAATCCCAATCGATCTGCAATGCTCACAAGGCTTTCATCAATAAGATCCCCAAGAGGGAAAACGGCCCTTTTCTGAATGTTTTTGATGATTTTTCGCTTCTTCAGGCCTGCTGTAGTCTGGGCTCCGAAGTTGCCACTTTCCAATTTGAAATTGATCTCACTAAATCGAATTTCCCGAGTTTCTGGGTCATAAAAGGGTTTTCCTACAGCAAAAATTTCCCCTTCTAGGGACTTGCCATTGCTTTGCTCCGCAAAAAAATCCAGGCTAATCGCTATCCATTCCCCATAGGCCTGAGTTTTTATATTGGACGGGATCATTGTGATCTTTTTATCGATTCGAAAGACCTTGTTTTGAAGATTTTCAGCAAGGAGTTCGTCTAGCTCAGTGTAGGAAATGCCAAATGGCATTAGAATTTCAAGGGCATTTTCCTCAGATGAATTGGGAGAAAGACTGGGGAGTGGGAAGGCTCTGGAAGGTGCAGCACTGGCGGGATGTGAATTGACCTTGCCAGCAAGGCCTAGCCAAACGTTTAACGATTCATTTGCATCAAAAAATTCTCGGAATCTGACCTCTTGAGGCTGAATAGAGAAAGCGGTTTGGAATCCTTCTACTTCGACTTGGAAGGGTTTTCCAACTTGCTCCCAAGCCAAATCAATTATTGGCTTGAGCTGAATGATACTTTTTTTGGCTACCAGATTTTCATCTGCCCATTTTCTAATTTGCTGACTTAAAACTCCGCTTAGATCAACAGACATTCCCAAAACGTCGAGATCCAATTGTCCTCCAAGTTCGATCAATTCAAAAGCACGGATTCCTACACTCCAGTCGGGATTGACTTCAGGATCGATCACCACTAGTGGCTCCAAGGTTTCGTCCAGAGGGATTCTGGTTCGTAGGAAGCTCCCGAGTCCACTTTTTTTCAACCCTACTTCACCTTGAATTTTGATAGGGATTTTCACTTCGATCAATTGACTATCTAGGGCGGCCCAAGTGATGGCCCCATTTCTCGAAATTTGTAAATCCCCTTCGATGCCATTCCCAAAACTCATCCCTTGCTCTTTGATCAATGTTTGTGGTACTTGGCTGTTGATCACCCGAGTCAATGTGGACTTGGGGACTTGAAAGGGAGTATTCACTTCCGAACTAGAGACAGGTGGGCTCAATGGAGGCCCGGGATTGGATAAGGGGGGAAGCGATTTGCAAGCGGCGAGAGAAAGTGCAAGTATGGAAATAAGAAAGAGTGACCTTTTCACGATGTGTATTTTTTCATTCAGAGTGATATCTTTATTGAACTATTTCAATGTGGAAAGTATTGCCTAAAAGTAAGCATTTAAGAAAATGAATTGGCATAAATTAACGTCTGTAGATCAAATCCAAGAGATCAAAGAAACGAGCAAGGAAAAGCCTGTTTTGATATTTAAACATAGTACGCGATGCTCCATCAGTAGCATGTCCTTGGACCGGCTTTTGAGAAAATGGAAACCCGAGGATATCGAGCAGATCGTACCGTATTATTTGGATCTGATTGCTTATCGGGATCTTTCGGACGAGGTGGCTAGACAGTTTCTTGTCCCACACCAGTCCCCACAGGTTATGATCATCAAAAACGGAGTTTCTGTTTATGATTCCAGTCACTTTGGAATCTCCTATCCAGAAATCATGAGTCAGGTTTGATGTTTTTCACATCCTAATTTACCCGTTTATCCTTCTCATTTCCCTTCCTTATTTTTCTGCCATTTCGGTTTAAACCTTTGCCTTTTTTCGTAAGTCAAAGAGTAAATAACCCAAACTAGATGGTACGAAATTTTACTTTTATTTTTCTTTTTTTCTGGCTTGCCTTGACTTTTGATGTGCAGGCTCAAAGGCCAGATAGTCCAGCACGCAAGTTTACCGGTGTGGTAATCGACGGTATCGAAAAGAAACCCATGGTGGGCGCCAATGTCCTAATCAAAACCGTGACCGACTCCCTTTTGCTTGGGACAGTAACTGATGGCCAAGGTAGATTTGAAATCGAAAGACCACAAATTCCAGATGTGAAAATCTTGATCACATTCGTGGGCTACCAGACTATCACTCGCAATCATAATTTCAGAGATCCTGTGGATTTGGGTGAGTTGGTTCTGTTGGAGGACTCCAAAGTCTTGGGAGAGGTCATCATCGAGGGGGAAGTTCCAGTGGGTGAAATGCGCGGAGACACGACCTCATTTAATGCAAATGCCTTCAAAACTCGAGAAAATGCTCAGGCGGAGGATTTGATCCGGAAACTTCCTGGGGTGACTATGGAGGGTGGACAGATTCAGGCTCAAGGCGAGACGGTACAGCGAGTTTTGGTAGATGGGCGTGAATTCTTCGGCAGCGATCCAAACATTGCCTTAAGAAATCTTCCTGCGGATGCGGTGGAGCGAGTGGAAGTGCTTGATCAGCGATCGGATCAGAGTAGATTGACTGGATTTGATGACGGAACTTATACCAAAACTATCAACATCATCCTTCGAGAAGATCGGAAAAATGGTCAGTTTGGCCGTGCCTATGCAGGTTATGGTACAGATGATCGGTACTCCGCTGGCGGTAGCATCAACTTATTTAAAGGAGATCAGCGATTCTCGATTTTAGGTTTATTCAACAATGTCAATCAGCAGAATTTCTCGAGCCAGGATCTAGCCGGAGTCAACGCCAATGCTTCTGGTGGCGGTGGCAGAGGTCGAGGTGGATTCCGAGGTGGTGGAGGCAATAGCAATTTCTTTGTTGGCAATGACATAGGAATTATAAATACCAACTCTATTGGCCTAAACTATTCTGACAAATGGGGTAAGAAGGTGAATTTCTCAGGAAGCTATTTCTTTAATAACTCTGGAAATACACTCCGCCAAATCACCAATCGGGAGACAGTGGTCAATGAGGATTTTACTCAAATCTATCAAGAAAACCTGCTCAATACCGTGGATAATTCCAATCACCGATTCAATGGGCGATTGGAAGCGGATATCAATGAGAAGAATTCGCTCATAGTGACTCCAAATATTTCATTTCAAAATAATAAAACCTTTAGCGATCGAGATGCCTTGACCCTTTTGGGTACGGGAGATTCACTATCGGCTTTGAGATCTATTTCCAATGCCGAAACACAGGCTTACAACATTGGCAATAATATTACCTATCGCTATAAGTTTGATAAAGTAGGGCGAACCCTCTCCACGGATGTATCCACTACTTGGAGCAAGAGAGATCAGCTCTCTGATCTTTTGGCAGCAAGTCGGGATTTCAATAGGGACCTTTTGGATACCACACTGCAGGAGACAGATGCCTTGACGGATGGATTCAATTACAGCGTTAATTTACGTTATACAGAGCCATTGGGTGAAAAGTCAATCGGTACCTTGGAGTATAGAGTTGGAAACAACAAAACCTCAGCCGATCAAAAAACCAGAGTACGAGACAGCGAAGGGCAATTTTTTCAATTGGATACGGCCTTGAGTAATGAGTTTGAAAATAAATTCATCACCAATCGACTTCGCACGGGCTATGCTTACAATAATGCAGGTCTGAATTTGAATTTCAATCTTGACTACCAAAATGCACGTCTGGATAATGAAAGCGTTTTCCCAACTATGGGCGTTTTCAACAGGGATTTTAATAACCTCTTACCGAGTGCCAACTTGAGCTACAGAAACCGCGAAAAAGGGGTTTCTTATCGGGTGAGATACCGTACGGACACCGATGAGCCTAGCGTGTCTGAGTTGCAAAATGTGGTCAACAATCAAAATCCGCTTAGCCTAACAGTAGGTAATCCCAATCTTGGTCAAAGCTACAATCACAATATCTTTATCAACATGAGTAAGGTGGATCTGGAAAAATCCAGAACCCTATTTATGTTTATCAACTACTCAGGGACAAGCAATTTTATCGGAAGTCAGACTTTCCTCGCAGCCCAAGATACCTTGATCAATGGGGATATTCTACTCCGACCAGGGGGTCAGATTACTCAACCCGTGAACCTGGATGGAAATTTCAGCACACGTTTCTTCTTGACGTATGGGGCGCCTATCGCCAAGTCCAAGTTGCAATTCAATATGCGAACTCGTGTGAATTTCAACCGTACTCCGGGTATCATCAATGGGGAGACCAACCTTAACGATAATTTAGACTTGAGCCAAGGGGTGACATTCACCAGTAATATCAGTAAGGACCTGGATTTCACCTTGAGCGCCACGGGTACTTATACCATTGTGAATTCGAGTCTTCAGGAAAACCTGAACAACAATTACTACATCCAGGAGTCCAATATCCGTCTTTACTATTCGCCAAATGATGGGAAGCTTTTCGTGGGGAATAATATTAATCATAGCTTGTATCGTGGTCTTTCTGAGGGCTTTGATCAGTCCGTTTGGCTTTGGAATATTGAGGCAGGTTATCGCTTCGCAAAAAATAATAAGGCCGAAATTAAAGCTGTGGTTTTTGATTTACTCAATCAAAACAACAGCATTACTAGAACCATTTCAGATGTAGCCGTAACAGACGTATTTACCAATGTTTTGACCCGCTACGGCATGCTTACTTTCACTTATATTATTGGCAATTTCAAAGAGCCAGAGCCGGATAATAGCCCATGGAATCGTGGAAGACCAGGTGGAGGTAGGACTTGGTAGAATCAAAAGTATAAAGTCTTAATTAGGAAGACCGAAAAAATTAAAAGCTACTTGATTTACTTTCAAGTAGCTTTTTTGATTTATGTTTTTCAAGATGAAAACTTCTCCAAAAAACCTTTGCTGTATTCATCTTTCCAAAAAACCACAAAAGGCTTAACTTTGTGACTTGATAAAAATGAGTCCCGATGTACCAAGATAAGATTGAAGAAATAAAAGCTGCGATTGCAGCAGCTGATGCTAATACTGCGGAAGAGCTAGAAGCTTATCGTATGGAGTTTATCTCCAAAAAATCCGTAGTGGGCCAGCTATTCGGGATGATGGGACAGATCCCCAATGAGGAAAAGAGAGCTTTCGGGCAATTGGTCAATGGGGTTAAAAATCTGGCGGATGAAAAATTTCAGGCGCTCATTGAGAAAGTAAATTCTTCTACCTCAAAGTCAAAATCTCGTGAAATTGATCTGACTTTACCTCCTTCGAATCAGCAGCTTGGCTCGATTCACCCACTTACTGCTACCCGACAGCGGATTATCGAGATATTTGAGCGGATCGGATTTAATCTTTCCGAAGGACCAGAGATCGAAGATGACTGGCATAATTTCACTGCGTTAAATTTCCCTGAAAACCATCCCGCTCGGGAGATGCAGGATACTTTTTTCATCGAAAAAAATCCCGATATCGCCCTTCGAACGCATACCTCCTCTGTGCAGGTACGAGTGATGGAAAATCAAAAACCGCCGATTCGTACGCTATCTCCCGGACGAGTGTATAGAAACGAAGCGATTTCAGCTCGTGCGCATTGTATCTTCCATCAGGTAGAGGGTCTCTATGTGGATGAGAATGTAGGTTTCGCAGATTTGAAAAACACCCTTTATCACTTTGCCAAGGAGATGTTTGGGAAGGGGACCAAGGTTCGTTTCCGCCCTTCTTATTTCCCATTTACCGAGCCCAGTGCGGAGATTGATATTACTTGCCTGATCTGTGGAGGAAAAGGGTGTAATGTCTGCAAAGGAACCGGTTGGGTAGAAATCGGGGGAAGCGGAATGGTAGATCCAAATGTCCTTGAAAACTGTGGAATTGACTCTAAAAAATATACAGGCTTTGCATTCGGAATGGGAATCGAGAGGATCACCATGCTGAAATATCAGATCAAAGATTTAAGGCTTTTCACTGAAAATGATGCTCGCTTTTTGAAGCAATTTAGTCCTTTGATGACCTAGATTTAGGATTGGATCAAAGATAAAAAAGCTCGGTTTCGGCCGAGCTTTTTACGTTTGGTTAATCTAGTATCTTAGACCTCAAGTCCCTTGTCACGCATCTTTTTAAATTCATCAAACCTCCTTACTATCGCTACGGTAAAGCCGATCAGCATAATGATCGTGCCCACCCAAAGTACATTGATGTATGGTTTTACTATGGCCTTCATCACGACGTAGTCTTTTTGGTATTGATTGACTTTGAAGACGAACTTATTTTCTTCAGGCAAGATATTTTCTAGCGACACGCGAAGTCCGAGTTCCTCATCTGTGACGGCGAGTTTGCCGACTTGATTATTTCGAATGATAAAGGTAGGCTCGAGGATTTTTTCTACATCATAGTCCAGAATTCGGAGCTTTGCTTTCACAGCAATATCTCCTTCCTGAAGGACATATCCATCAATTTCCTGCATCACCTCAGCTCCATCAAAGTAGGTTACAAAATCTGCTACGTGAAACTGCTCTCCTGGAGCCACTTCGTAGATTTCATCCTCTTTCCAGTCTGGGTCCTCGTAGTCATTCATAGCGGCCACGTAGGTGTACAAGTCTTTGTTTAGGTAGATTTTCGAATCCGGAGAAGAGATCAATCCTCCCATTCCCTCATTAAATTGAGACATGGGGTTCAATGAAAATTTCAGTACTTCATTTTGGTAGTAGTCGATCTGGAAGTAGTCGTTTTCCTCCAAGACTATTCCAACTTCTTCTCCTTTTTTGAAGTAATCCTTGTAATCCGCTTTGGCCAAAGCCATATTCACTTCTCCAGTAGGCTCTAGAAGTTTTGCTGGAACATACTCCGGCACACCCACGACTTTCTTGTGGCGCCCTCTATAGATCACTGTATAGTCCTTCATCTGGGTAGGTTTATTGATCCAGAGAAGCACATGCTCTTTGTTCATCTCGTCCTCCCAGCTATTCGAATAGGTGAGACCAGACATATTGATAGAGATGACATCCGAGTAGCCTGAGCTAAACATGATTCCGATCAAGACCATTCCTAGGCCGATGTGTGCCAAAGAACCTCCAGCTAGTTTGAAGGTGCTTTTCTTGAGGATTTTGGATAGGATCGTCGCATTTGCTACGATGGTAAAAGTCCCAGCAATCACCAAAATGATGTATTTCCAGTCATAAACTTTAGCCAAAACGATGATGGCAGCGGAAATTAAAACAGAGATGATGTATGGCGTGATTAGCGTGTTTTTCAGTGTCTGCTTGTCCATTTTTTGCCACCAGAAAAACTGCCCCACTGCGGTCAGAAGTGCCAAAGCTACTGCAAACCACAATTGGAATTTGGTGTAAAATTCTACTTGATCCGCAGGCGGAGCCATATTTGAGATTCCCCCAAAGCTTTCGATCAGGGCGTTGTAAGCAGGAATCGAAGTGGGCAAAATAACCTGAAAAGCCATCAAACCCAGCGTGGTGGCACCAATAAAGATCCAAAACTCACGTGAGTATACGGATGCTTCACGCTCAGAAGAAGGGATGTGCTTCCATGCTCTCGCAGCGAGAATCGTGGCAACCAAGAGGAAGAAAAGCATGTAAATCAAAAGCTGACCAGATAGCCCCAAATCAGTAAATGAGTGGACGGACGCGTCGCCAAGTACCCCGGATCTAACCAAGAAAGTGGCATAAAGAACCAAAATAAAGGAAAGGATCACGAGCACGATGGATGTCTTTAATGCAGTCGCACTTTTCTTGAAAGTGATCATCGTATGTATTGAGGCTACCAAGATGAGCCAAGGCACGTACACTGCGTTTTCCACCGGGTCCCAGTTCCAATAACCCCCGAAATTCAAAGTCACATAGGCCCAGTAAGCACCCATAATGATCCCCATTCCCAAAATCATCGCCGAGAAAATAGCCCAAGGTAAAGCAGGGCGAATCCACTCAGAGTATTTTTTGGTCCAAAGACCAGCCATTAAAAAGGCAAATGGTACTAATGTCGAGGCATAGCCCAAAAACAATGTAGGTGGGTGAATTACCATCCAGATGTTTTGTAGCAGTGGATTTAATCCTGTCCCATCTTCAGGGATAAAGTCCGGATTCACCTGGAAAATAGGTGCCTGAGTCGCGTCTCGCAAAAGGATAAATGGAGAGCTACCAATCTTCAGGTCGCCAATTACCACACCGAGAATCATGGACACTAAAAATGCCTGCACCAAGGCAAAGACAATCATCACTGGTGCTTCCCAGACGCGATTAATTTTGATCAGAAAAGCTCCTAGAATCACGTTCCAAAACATCCAAAGTATGAATGCCCCTTCTTGACCTTCCCAGAAGCTGGAAATCATATAGTGCACAGGAAGGGCTTTGCTACTATGGGAGTAGGCATAGAAATATTCAAAGCGATGATTGTAAATGATGGTAAATAAAGAGACCGCAATCATCACTGTGGAAACGCCGTGGATTGTAAAACTGATCCGACTAAATCGTCTCCAACTCTGCTTATCTATCTCATTTGCTTGATAATAATTGTAATAAGCAAATGCAGTGATTAGGGCACTGATAAAAGCCACTATGGCCATTAGATGCCCAAAGTTACCGATAAAGGTATCTATCATTTTTAGTTGATTTTCCTATTCTTACTCACATTCCAGCCGCCTGCACTTCAGTTTCCTGATATTTGGAAGGACACTTCATCAAGATTTTATCAGCAACAAAAATCTCTTCATTTTTATAAGCACCGATCACCACCACGGATTCCGAACGCGTAAAGTCCGCTGGTACAGGCTCATTGTAAAAAACCTCTTGTTCAGTGCCATTGTTATCGACCAAAACAAAGGTAAAAGACACCTTGTCCTCGCGGACATTCAGCCCAACGACTTCCCCGCTTTCGTCTTTTTTCAGCTGACCCACGACATGGATTGCCTTGTCATCTCCATTTTGCTTCATCTCGAGGGCTGTGTTGAAGTCCTCGTAGCTACTTGCGTCGCCAATGGAAGTCATGATGATCACGATGGCTATTGCAATAATTCCTAATCCGAGAATATGTCCTTTCTTCATCTCTTTAAGAGTTTTGAGTATTCGTGGAAGAAGGTAGTTCCTTTTCCAGTTTGCTTATTTTTCTATCAGTACTGATGAGGTATACGGTAATTCCCGAAAAAATTATGAGAATAATCCCCACCAAAACGTAAATTTTTCCATTGGATCGCATCACATCAGCCATATCCACGGTGCTATTGCTGTAGTCTGCGTCGGTCACTGGAGTTTTTTCCTGTGCCAAAACAGAAAGACTAAAGACAAGTAGTAAAACGGTAAGTAGTTTTTTCATCTTTTATGGATTAAGGAAGCGATCTTCCAACACTCGATTAATTCGTCTTGCTCGCACTCTTAGCGTAGCCATCCAGCTACCCAATAGCGTCCAGCCGATAATGGCAGGATAAAATACCATTCGCAGCTTGGAGTCAAGATCGTATGCATTGAAACCTGGATTTCCACCGTTTCCTGGGTGAAGACTATCTGTCAATCTGGGCAAAACAAAGATCAAGGGAATAAATGCTGCAAAGGCGAAAATATTGTAAATAGAACCTATTCGCGCTCTTTGGTGATCATCAATTAAGGAGTTTCTGAGAATCAAATAGGCGAAATACATCAGTAGTCCAATTGCAGAGGCATTTTGTTTTGGGTCGCCACTCCAAAAATCTCCCCAGGCAAATTGAGCCCAAAGCATGCCCGTAGCGATTCCTAAAATCCCAAAAAGGATTGCCGCATTGGCAAATTCTACGGCCAAGTCATCGTATTCCAGATTGTTGCTTCGCAAATATTTTACGCTATACACCACGGATACCACCAACATCAGGATCATTCCAAACCACATTGTCACATGAAAATGAAGGGCACGAATGGTCTCATTGAGAATGGGTAACCTCGGCACATCCATCAATAGGCCTGCTATGAGGGTGTACAGCAGCAGTCCAATCGCTAAAATTTTCCACCAGTTTTGGCGCATAGAATATCTTTGCTTTTCCAAGTGCAAAAATAAGGCATAAGTTCCTGAAAAAGGCGGTTTTTCTGAAGTCTTTTGGGGGAAGAGGTGATGTGGGTAACCCAATTTTCAAATCTCAGAATTTTTCAAACTTCGAATGCACACCATAGAGTGATTACATTCGGATAATCAAGGGTTAAGAACGCCACAAATAAGGAAACAAAATGTAACCCGTGGCCGCCACAATGGCATTGATGGCAAGCAGGGAAATCAGCTTGTCTGCGCTTACACTCCAATCCAGTCCATCCATCGCATTTTTAGAAATTCGAATGGCCATCAAAAGGATGGGTATAATGACCGGAAAGCTCAAAATTGCCATTAGGGTAGCGTTGTTTCCAGCTTTGGAAGCGATGCCGCTGACCATGGTGAGACTGGCAGAAAAGCCAATTGATCCCAATATCAGGTTTAGGAGAAAAAGGCTTTGATCCTGGACGGGATTTCCTAAAATGACTGAAAAAACAGCATAACCTAAAAGCGCCAGAATCAGAGTGAGTCCAGTGTTGTAGATCATTTTGGATAAGATGATTGCCTCGGGCGAAGCGATCATGTAGTAATACAATTGTCGGCCTTGATGTTCCTGCACAAAGCTTTTGGCAACAGCATTCACTGCTGAAAAAAGGATAATGATCCAATACAGAGCATTCCAAGAGGGCATGGAAAGTGCTCCGGATCGTGCGCCAAAGCTCAAATAAACAATGAAAACCGCCGAAACCACATAAAGCAAAATCCCATTCAAGGCATATTTCTGCCTCCATTCAAGGGTAAGTTCTTTGTGAATCAATACGGAGATTTGCTTCAGCATAAACCCAAAGATAGGGGAGAAGTTGGGAAGTGGGAAGTGTGGGAGTTGAAAGTGTAAAGTTTAAAGTTTGCTCAACACATGTTGAGTAATTCCTGAAAATCTCCCAGGTTCTTCTTTGCGTCCTCTGCGCCTTTGCGGTGGGAAAAACCATGTTCTCCCTCAGGTCTGCCAAAATGACACCAATTCTCGTTTGGAACAACCCTTGCAATCTCGCTACAGACATTTTGAATTTTAAATAACAAACCAATTATAGCTATGCAGGAAAAAGGTACAATCTCGATTCATACCGAGAATATTTTCCCGATTATCAAGAAGTTTCTTTATTCCGATAATGAGATTTTCCTTCGGGAACTCGTGTCCAATGCCGTCGATGCGACGCAAAAGATCAAAAGACTAGCGACATTAGGTCAGTACTCTGGCGACCTAGGAGATACCACAGTGGAGGTTTCCTTTGATGAAAAGAAAAAAACGATCACCATCTCCGACCGAGGACTCGGGATGACTGCCGAGGAGATCAAAAAGTATATCAATCAAGTTGCTTTCTCCGGTGCGGAAGAATTTGTGGAGAAATTCAAAGACGCCAAAGATGCCAATGAGATCATCGGTAAGTTTGGTCTAGGATTCTACTCAGCCTTTATGGTGGCGGACAAGGTAGAAATCAATACCCTTTCCTATCAGGAAGGTGCCCAAGCGGCCAAATGGACCTGTGATGGATCCACTAGTTTCGAAATCACAGAAGGCAAGCGCAAAGAGCGTGGTACCGATGTGGTTTTGCATATTAATAAGGACTCTGAGGAGTTTTTGGACAAGTTTAAACTCCAGGGTATTCTTGACAAATACGCCAAATTTCTTCCTGTACCCATCAAGTTTGGTACTAAAACTGAATCCGTGGAAGACGGAGAAGACAAAGAGGGCAAAAAGAAATGGAAATCTGTGGAGGTGGATAATATCATCAATACCACGGAGCCTATCTGGACCAAGTCTCCAAATGATCTGACAGACGAGGACTATTTGAAGTTTTACAAGGAGCTGTATCCTATGTCAGAAGATCCTCTTTTCTGGATTCACCTGAATGTGGATTATCCATTCAACCTGACCGGGGTCTTGTATTTCCCCAAGGTGAAAAATGAATTTGAGCTTCAGCGAAATAAAATCAAACTCTTTAGCCGTCAGGTATTCATCACTGATGAGGTAAAGGATATCGTGCCGGAGTTTTTGATGCTGCTGCACGGGGTGATTGATTCTCCGGATATCCCGCTTAACGTGTCCCGAAGCTTCCTACAGGCGGATAGCAATGTCAAGAAGATAAATAACTATATCACGAAAAAAGTAGCCGATAAGCTAGCCGAACTCTACAAAAAAGATCGAAAGGCTTACGAAGCAAAATGGGATGATATCGGGCTCTTTGTGAAATATGGAATGATCTCGGAGGAGAAGTTTTACGAAAAAGGGAAGGACTTTGCCCTGCTGAAAAACACCAATGGGGAATACTTCACCTTTGATGAGTATCAGAGCAAAATTAAGGCCCTTCAGACCGATAAAAATGAGCAAACGATCATGCTCTATGCCACAGACGCGGAAAAGCAAGATGCCTTTATCCAGTCGGCCAATAAAAAAGACTACGATGTCTTGATTATGGATTCGCCGATCGATAGTCACTTTATCCAAAACCTAGAGGCTAAATTGGAGAAAACTCAACTGAAGCGAGTGGATGCCGATGTGGTGGATAAACTGATCCAGAAAGAGGACGCTCAGGCAAATCTCCTAACCGAGGAGCAGAGCAAAGAGATCAATGAGCTGTTTGAAAAAGCGATCGAAGACAAGTCTTACACGGTAGAAGTAGAGGGGCTCAGTCCAGAGGAGATGCCAGTGACGATCACCATGGAGGAGTTTATGCGTAGGATGAAGGAAATGGCCCAAACCGGCGGAGGGATGGGCTTCTACGGTTCGCTGCCGGATGCATACAAAGTGGCAATCAATGGAAACCATCCTGTAGTGGATAAGATTTTGAAGGCAAAGACCGAAAAGACCAAGTTGAAGCTTGCCAAGCAGGCCTTCGATCTGGCGAAGCTATCTCAAGGTCTTTTGACTGGAAAAGATCTTACGTCCTTCGTTCAGCGAAGCGTAGACTTACTCTAATTGAATCAACCCTTGAGGTGTCAACTCGAAAGAGGAAAGACTTAGATATCTCCTCGAGACTTTGCAATTAATTTATACTAAACCTTCGAGGTCTGAAAAAAGACCTAATGGGTTATCCAAAAATCCCCGTCAATGTCGGGGATTTTTCATTCCCCACTCACGTACTAGGCTATTTGCAGGAATAGCGTATTTTTGTCTATGCTTTCCAAAAAGACCAAGTACGCCCTTCATGCCTTGACTTATCTCGGTAGGCACCAAGCAGAAGGCGCAGTAGTGATTCACGATATTGCCGAGGAGCATGGGATCTCACATAAGTTTTTGGAAAATATTCTCCTCGAGCTCAAAAAAGCTGGAATGCTGGGCAGCAAAAAAGGCAAGGGCGGGGGCTACTACCTGATCAAAGAACCTTCGGAAATCCCACTCTCTAAAGTCATCCGATTGCTGGATGGACCCATCGCCATGCTTCCCTGTGTGAGTCTGAATTACTACGAGCCTTGTGCTGAATGTAAATCTGAAGCCGAATGCGGGATCAATAAGGTTATGATCCAAGTCAGAGATGAAACGCTTAAAATACTGGAAAACAAGACTTTACAGGATATCTTAAAATTTTAACAAAATTTTTTCCCTATAAAACCTATAAAAAAGATAGGGTTTATATACTTTTGAAATTCATTTCCGTAGTTAGTTCTATGTTTTTAGATCAAGTCCTCAAGAAAAAGGTATCCCTCAAGTCTGCGAAGGATAGCAATTTGAAAAGTCTGCTCAAGTCGATTTCCTGGAGAATCGTAGGTACCCTCGACACCATGGTGATCTCTTACATCATCACTGGACAGCTAGTAATGGCGGTATCTATAGGTTCGGTAGAGGTGGTCACCAAGATTCTCTTGTACTACGTGCATGAACGAGTCTGGGAAAATGTGTCTAAAGAAAAAAGTAAAGAAGCTCATGAAAAATTTGCATGAATTAGCCACTAGGTTGGATAGCCTCAGCGCATCTGATGGCTTGGCCTTGGTAGCGGACTTGTTTCCGGAAAAAGTGACTTTCTCTTCATCCCTAGGTCAGGAAGATCAGGTGATCACAGCGCTGATAGCCACTCAGAGTCTCCCCATTCAGGTCTTTTCCTTGGATACGGGGCGTTTGTTTCCTGAGACTTTGGAGCTCCTTGCTCGCACCGAAGGAAGGTATCGTCTGAAAATTCAGCTTTACTACCCCAGTACTGATTCCGTGGAATCTCTGGTGGCAAAAAATGGTATTAATGGATTTTATGAATCCGTAGAAAATAGAAAATCTTGTTGCTATGTGCGAAAGGTGGAGCCACTCAAGCGAGCTCTTGCAGGCAAGTATGTTTGGATCACAGGCCTAAGAGCCGAGCAAAGCGCCAATCGCACGGAAATGAAGCGAGTGGAATGGGACGAAGCGAATCAGATCATCAAATACAATCCACTTTTGGACTGGACTTATAAGCAGCTCTTGGATTATATTCAGAAAGAAAAAATCCCTTACAATCCCCTTCACGACAAAGGATTTATCAGCATTGGTTGCGCTCCTTGCACTCGTGCGGTTTTACCAGGAGAAGATGCCCGCGCCGGCCGCTGGTGGTGGGAAGAGTCGAAAAAGGAGTGTGGTCTGCATTCTAGATAGCCTTGAGCGACCCCTTCAACGATTTCAGATGTCAGCCCTTTATCAATTCTCGAAAGGATCCACTCCCGTCATTTCCCAATGTCCCAGTGCAATCGGAATGCTCCCAATTCCATTGAGCTGATCAAAGAAGTTTTTCAACTTGAATTCTTCTCCTTTTTCTTCCTGGATTCGGGCATAATCGGCCAGAGCGTTCTCCAATAGGTATTTTCCTGTGATATAACTCGAGCCATAGCCCGGCTGTCGCATGTACAGATGTTGTTCGAAAAGAAGTAATTCTTTTTCTGTTTTCATCCAGCCTCGAGGCGTGTAATTGGAGTGGATTCCTCCGGCCTCAACCATGGTCATTTCATTGGCTTGCGCATAGAGCGATCCAAGGCCTCTTGCGGCTCGCTGCGCGATCATGATGTAGACGATTTCTCGGGAGCGTGGAGAGTCTTCATACAAACCGGCATCCATAAACATTTCCTCCACTGCTGTGGCCGTGCCCTCATTTCTGGAGTCAAAAATATTGTACAAAAGCGGGCCTCTACGAATTGGACTTGCGTGTGGCTCATTGTCCATGATGGCCAGCTCAAACCAATGATAGAAATGAGAATAAAGCGGCAAAGGATCATAGTGCATGCCAATGGTAAAAAAGTTTCTTCTTTCTTTAGGGACAAAGTCGCCTCGATGTGCTCGCAAGGCTGGTTCGAAATAGTCCTTAACCGTCAGGATTTCCTGATCTTCCAGAAAGGACATCATCTTTTGTATAGACTCCTCGGTTAGTCGATCAAAGTCTGCTTCTGTATTTGCTTCTGGCAAGGGAGGAAGATTTCTGTTTTGATGTTCTTCGAGTTTGAGCGAGTTCCAAGCACGTGCTAGTTCCCGCTTGAGAATCATCACCTCATCCTCCCAAGTCAGTGGGACTAGATGAACATTCTGTAGATACCAGGTATAGTTTTCTTTGCCGATCCCAGAAGGTTCGGTCTTTTTGGGAGCTTCGGCTTCTAGCCAGGTCACGAAGTCCTCTGTGGAGGATTGAGCCTCTTCTATAGCTTCCGTCAATTCAGGATCTTTGGCTAGCTCTGCTAAAACCAACATATTTTTCAAGTCCTCCGCCTGCTCAGCGATAGTCGGGATTCCCGCAGCCCAGAGTTCCTTGGCATTTCCTGTGAGGTTTGTTTTGGCTTGGGTGTTTAAAGCTGGAATAGATCGAAGTTCAGCAAGAAATTTTGCCTTACTGCTTTCATCCAAGGGAAAGGAATATTGCCAGAGTTCCAATACCCCATGATGCGTAGGCCCTTCGTGAGCCGGTACGTCACTTCGACTGGTCCAAATGGATTTATAAAAGGCTGGATCCCGCTCCCAGGGTTTTAGGATTCGATGATTAAAATCGTAGCCATTCATTTCTGCCCAGACGATTCTGTAATCCACTTGCTCGGCGATACTCCAGCCGCTGGTATCCATTGCCAGAAGCCTGTTCTGCAATGCTTTAAAATCTGGCTGCCGAGCTTCAAAAGTCTCTTTTCGATAATCCGGAGCACCGTCATATTTCGGTGGGTTTTCGAAAACTCGCCAATCAGAAAATAGAGCAACAAGATCTGAATAGCTTGCTGCAGATTTTTCCAAATTAGGTTCTTGAACATCTTGGTTTTGGCACGAAAATGCCAATAATGAGACTAAAACTAGGAGCAGGGATTTTTTCATAAGGTTAATTTGAACTGGTGGTTGTGAAAGATACTCTTTCGGAATTGCCTGAGCAAAAAATAGATCGAAAGGATCTTTTACTCAAAGAATTTCTTCATTTCATTCCTTATTTTTTATTTCCCCTAGTTCCCGTATTTTTGGGCTTCCTAAAAAATCGTATTACTAACCGTAGTTTATGGCATATTTATTTACTTCAGAGTCAGTTTCTGAAGGACACCCAGACAAAGTCGCAGATCAGATTTCTGATGCACTCATTGATAACTTTTTAGCATTTGACCCAAATTCCAAAGTAGCCTGCGAAACCCTCGTGACCACTGGTCAAGTGGTGCTGGCGGGTGAAGTGAAATCTGACACCTATCTGGACGTGCAGAAAATCGCTCGTGACGTTATCAATAGAATTGGGTACACCAAAAGCGAATACATGTTTGAAGGCAATTCCTGCGGTGTACTTTCTGCAATTCATGAGCAGTCAGCTGATATCAACCAAGGTGTGGACCGTGCTAATCCTGAGGAGCAGGGAGCAGGTGATCAGGGGATGATGTTTGGCTATGCCACCAACGAGACTGAGAATTATATGCCTTTAGCACTGGATCTTTCGCATATGATCCTACGCGAACTGGCTACCCTGCGAAGAGAAAACAAGGACATTACCTACCTCCGACCAGACTCCAAGGCTCAGGTGACCATCGAATACAGTGATGACAATGTGCCTCAGCGAATCGAAGCGATCGTAGTCTCTACACAGCATGATGACTTTGATGAAGAGCAGGCCATGCTTGCCAAGATCAAATCTGACATCATCTCCATTTTGATTCCACGGATCA
The DNA here is from genome assembly GCF_042649705.1 of Algoriphagus namhaensis. NCBI lineage: Bacteria > Pseudomonadati > Bacteroidota > Cytophagia > Cytophagales > Cyclobacteriaceae > Algoriphagus > Algoriphagus namhaensis. The sequence continues at coordinate 314,648 of NZ_JBHRZS010000006.1, read as the reverse complement.
AAGCTCAATTGAAGCCAGAAATCCAGAAACTGTTTACCAGTGATATTAAATACCATATCAATCCTACGGGTAAGTTTGTGATCGGCGGTCCTCATGGGGATACTGGCCTAACGGGCAGAAAGATTATCGTGGATACTTATGGAGGCAAAGGCGCACATGGTGGAGGAGCATTCTCAGGAAAGGACCCTTCAAAAGTGGACCGATCAGCCGCCTATGCTACTCGACATATCGCCAAAAATATGGTGGCAGCCGGTATCGCAGATGAGATTTTGGTGCAAGTATCTTATGCCATTGGAGTGGCAGCACCAATGGGTATTTATGTGAATACCTATGGCACTGCCAAGGTGGGACTTAGTGATGGCGAGATCGCCAATACGGTTGAGAAGCTATTTGACATGAGACCCTATGCCATAGAGCAAAGACTTAAACTTCGAAATCCTATCTATGAAGAGACTGCCGCTTACGGTCATATGGGGAGGCAAAATGAAGTGGTGAAAAAGACCTTTATTTCTCCTTATCGCGAAGAACTCACTTTGGATGTGGAGCTATTCACTTGGGAAAAACTAGATTATGTAGATCGAATTAAGTCGGCCTTTGGGATCTAAGAAATAAGGTTTTTAGAAAAATTTACCCCCAAGAAGTTAAAAACTTTTTGGGGGTATTTTTTTGAATTGAGGAAGGTGAAAGTTCCTGTCCTAATTATCGAATGATTGAAGAGGTAGGGATTTGAATCAACAAATTATTCCTAACAAAGATGAGTCTAGTTCTGAAAACTAAATATTTTAAAAAAAAGCAATAATTCTATACTAGAATCTGCAGATTTCGTTACTTCTCATAATATCTTAGGTCATATGAAAAGATTTGTTTTCCTCTGCCTCTTATTCATGGTGTTTTCTCCGATTTTGGCTCAACAGAATGTGACCTTTCAGGAGAATTTTTTTAACAACAATCGCTTTAAAATTGATGGGGTAGATGCAGATGCTGAAGAAGTGGCCCATGTAATGTCAAGCTTCGAGTTAAGTCAGAAAAATTTTATCGAAGGCCACAAGCAAATGAAGATTGGTAGTGGCTTGAATATTTTAGGAATGGGGATTTTGGTAGGTGCATTTGTAACCTATGGTGTGTCAGGTTTTACTCAAGAAGGCCTTAGCACTTATCTAATTTTATCCATCGCTGGAGCCGGTGTTGGTACTGTTGGCGGTGCCATTCGGAGAAAAGGGAAAAGCAGAGTAGAAACCTCCGTGGCTGAATATAATTATTTGATAGATAGAAGTAATTATAATGAAATAAGTCTCCAAGTCGCACCAGACAAATTTGGATTAGTTTTTAACTTCTAAGATCATGAAATGCCCATGAGAAAGGCTTCTCATACAGGGGGATGTCCCGATAAATATCGGGACCGAGGCATTCCTCCCGATAGCTATTGGGATGACCATTGAAAATCAAAATATAAACAGATGAAAAAAACAGTTCTGCTTATTTTATTCAGCTCCATGTATTGGTCTTTGCTAGCCCAAGAAACGCCCTTTCTGAGACTCGATATCCGTAATAATTTTCTCAACCAGAAAATTGACTTTTTGGACGGCCCTAAGGTATTGTCCAAAGTGGAAATGCAAACTCTGATGTCTCAAGCCACTCCAGAAACAGCAGATCTATATAGAAAGTCCGTTTCAAAACAGAAGATCGCCAATATCTTGGCAATAGGGGGATTCGCATCTGCTATTGGCACCACTGTTTATATTATAGCACCTCGGCAGCAATCGTCACATGCGAGCAACCTCACTTGGCCTTTGATTATATCTAGTATAGCCTTCGAGATTAGCTCAGGTATTTTTAATAGAAATGCGAGGAATATCGCTCGGGAGGCAGTAGACTCGTATAATTTGGGCAGAACCGAACCGCCGGTCCACTTCGAAGACAATCGCATCGATATGCCAATACTCAGCTATTCGATCCGATTTTAAGTAAGAAATCTAAAGTATAAAGGCTGAAAGCCCTTTTAGACCTCTCAAAACATTTCTTCAATCAACTCGGTGTAAAAGTCCTTCACCTCTTTGCCAATGGCTCGGATTTGCTGGGAAATTAGGCTAGTTTCTGTTTGACCCGGTACGGTGTTGATCTCGATAAAGTAAAATTTCCCAGTTTCTTTTTCCAGAAAGTAATCGATACGGACGGCCCCTTTGCAATTGAGTTTTTCATACACCTGAGTGACTACTCGGCCTACCCTGGCTACCTCTTCCTCATTCATTCTTCCCGGGGTAATTTCCTCAGTCACGCCAGGAATATATTTGGCTTCGAAATCAAAAAACTCTTTACTGCTGACAATTTCTGTGGCGGGAAGTACAGTGATTTTTCCCTTTCCACGGAAAACTCCTATAGAAAACTCCCTTCCCGATACAAACTCCTCCACCAAAACCTGCTTGTCCTCAGCAAAAGCTTTGACCAAGGCCTCTGGTAGTTCGTCCCATATTTTCACCTTGCTCATGCCGATGGAGCTTCCTCCATTATTTGGCTTGATAAAAAGCGGAAGTTTCAGTTCAGCTTTGATGCGATCCACTTGTTCTTTGGCAAACTCAAATAATTGAATCGACTTCGCGATGTAAAGCTCCGGAATATCGTCCACCACAGCTTTGGTATAGCCTTTATTCATTGTAATGGCCGAAGTGAGCTGGTCGCAAGTGGTATAGGGCAGGCCTATCATATCAAAATACCCAGCCAACTTACCGTCTTCCCCAGGTGAGCCATGGAGAATATTGAAGACCCCGTCAAAAGTGATTTTCTCACCCTTGATGGTGAGGCTAAAGTCATTTAGATCGACCGGATACTTTTCCCCATCCTCGGTCAAATGATGCCAATCTCCCGGATAAATCAAGATTTTGGTGACATCGTATCGTTGGCGATCAATGGTTTTCTCTACAACTGCTGCACTTTTTAGGGAGATCACAGACTCACCAGTGTATCCTCCAGTAACAAGGGCTATCTTTTTCTTCATGGGACTTTAGCATGGGAACACGAATTAGCCAAAATTTTGCCTAATCGGGAAAGAAACTGCTAAGATTTGTAAAGATTTTCACCTTAGAATAAATGCATTTTTATAGAGTAGCTGCCTTAGTTATATTCGCAAGGCTAAATGGCTTAAACCCAAATTTCAAAAAATGAATCAGTTCAATCGATATGCCCTAGTCACAGGGCTTCTTGTAATTTCCTTTTTCGGGGCTTGTGCCCAAGGCAAAATGAAAGTCACCCTTGAGGATGTTTTCAAGAAAAACACCTTCTACGAACAGTCTGTACGTGGTATCAACTGGATGAATGACGGACAATATTACAGCTCCCAGATCAATATGATGGGCTATCCTCAAGTGGTGAAAATGAATGTGGCCACTGGACAGCAGGAATCCATTTTACTGGATGGCAAGGTGCTAGGGCTGAATTTTAGTAGCTACTCCTTCAACTCTGACGAATCCAAAGCTCTGGTGGCTACAGACGTTGAGTCTATTTATCGTCGGTCTTCCAAAGGTGTTTTCTATGTGGTGGATCTCGCTAGTGGCGAAAAGCAGCAACTGATGAATGGAGAGAAAATCTCCTATGCCACCCTCTCACCGGACAATGACAAGGTCGCCTTCATAAAGGACAATAACCTGTATACAGTCGACCTCGCCACGAATGACCTCACCCAAATCACTACAGATGGGTCTTGGAATCAAGTGATTAATGGTGCTGCCGATTGGGTGTACGAGGAGGAATTTTCTATGGCTCAGGCTTTCAAATGGTCTCCAGATGGCAAAAAGATAGCATTTATTCGATTTGATGAGTCAGAAGTACCCGAATTCAACATGCAGCTTTGGGGTCCACTTTATCCTGCAGATTATAAATTTAAATATCCCAAGGCTGGTGAGAAAAATTCTGAAGTAAGTATTTATGTTTATGATTTGGCCTCCGGCCAAAGCACCAAAATGGATTCGGGTCAAGAGACGGATATCTACTTGCCGAGAATCTACTGGACTAAAGACCCAAATCAATTGGCTTTTATTCGATTGAATAGATTGCAAAATCAATTGGACCTTTTCCATGCTGATGCGTCCACTGGCGAAAGCGAGTTGATCATCTCTGAGTCCTCTGCTACTTATGTAGATCTGAATTACAATGATGATCTGCAATATCTGAGCGATGGCAAAAGCTTTATCCGTACTTCCGAGCAGGATGGGTATAAGCATATCTATCATCATGAAATGGATGGCACTTTGATCCGTCAGATTACCACTGGCAACTGGGAAGTGACTTCCATGGTGGGTATAGATGAAAAAGCCAAAAAGATCTATTTCATTTCCGCTGAGGCTTCTCCAATGGAGCGAAATTTCTATGAAATCGGCTTGAATGGCAAAGGCAAAAAGGCATTGACTCCTGAAAAAGGGACGCATCGAATCAATATGAGCCCGGATCATCGCTTTTTTATCGACTACCACACCACCACCCAGCAGCCTAGCCGAATCACTTTGAATAAATCCAATGGAGAACTGGTGACAGTATTGGAGGATAATGCTTCGCTTCGCAATATCGTAAGCAGCTTTGCCTTAGGCAAAAAAGAGTTTTTCTCCTTTCCTACCGTGGATGGTACTGAGCTGAATGGATATATGATCAAGCCAACAGACTTTGACCCAAATAAAAAATATCCTGTGCTCATGTATGTTTATGGTGGTCCAGGTTCTCAAAATGTATTGAATTCATGGGGTGGTACACGAGACATGTGGCATCAAGCTCTTGTGGCCGAAGGGATTTTTGTGGCATGTATTGACAATCGCGGAACAGGTGGCCGAGGTCGAGATTTCAAACACTCCACCTATGCCAATCTTGGCGCGCTAGAAACCATCGATCAAATCGAGGGGGGTAAGTATTTGGCCAAGTTGCCTTTCATCGATGAAGAGAGAGTGGGAATCTGGGGCTGGTCTTATGGAGGCTATATGTCTTCTTTGGCATTGATGAAAGGAAGTGATGTCTTCAAAGCGGCAATTGCTGTGGCTCCAGTGACGACCTGGAGATACTATGACACGATCTACACCGAGCGATACCTACAGACCCCACAACTCAATCCTTCCGGCTATGACGACAATAGCCCGATCATGCATGTGAATAAATTGAAGGGTAATTTCCTTCTTATTCATGGAACAGGTGATGATAATGTACACTTCCAAAATACCGTGGACTTGGTGGATGCCTTGATTACCGCGGATAAGCAGTTTGAGACCTTCTATTATCCAAATCGAAACCATGGAATTTATGGAGGGAACACGACCTGGCATTTGTATTCAATGATGACGGATTTCTTGAAGAGAAAGCTTTAAGAGGTAAAGGGGTTAGGATTTAGGAATTAGAGAAGGGAGAGTTGGGTTGGGCTTTGGGTGATTTCTATTTTTCTGAATTGTTTAATCGATTTAACTTTAATCCCTTAAACTCTGTAACTCATTTCAATAAAGTGAAAGACCGGACAATTAATCGTCCGGTCTTTCTGTTTTCAGTCAATCTGAATCTGATCCAAGTAGAATTTCATCCGTGTGTGATTTCTGGGGAGAAAGTCGATCTTATCGATTTTGTCCAGCTTATGATTATAGAAAACTTCCACGTACTCATTCTCGAGCAGATACAGATTCACCTTGTGCCCATAGTAGCGTATACCCACGACAAAAGTCGCTTCTGTATAAAGGAGCTTTATTTTCTGGTGAAAAGGGAGATTATGGAAGTCTTCTTTGCTCATCTTTGAAATCGAAGGATGAATTTAATCAAATCCTCATTTATTCTAATTAAGTCTTGAAAGTAGCTGCGCCTTCTCGTATTATTGACTAGTTAATCAACGCCCATGGGTATCAGAAGTTCATCCTTTGCTTTTACTTTATTTGCATTCCTTGTCATTTTAAGCACCTCTTGTGCTTCCAAAAAGAAAACCGCTGGCGCTGAGCCTTTCGAAGTCGTCATCAATACTGCTCGGAGTTATACCGGAACCCCTTACAAATTTGGAGGAACCACCAGATCAGGGATGGACTGTTCCGCTTTGATTTATCACTCTTTTTATCCGGTAGGAGTGACCATGCCTAGAATGTCGGCTGACCAAAGTCAAATGGGTAAAAAAATCAGCAAAAACGACATTAAGCCTGGAGATCTCTTATTTTTTGCGACGAGTCGCAAACGAAAGAAAGTGACCCATGCAGGGATCGCTACAGAAGTTTCTCGAGGGCAAGTTCGATTTATCCATTCTTCCACTTCTCTGGGTGTGTCGGAAGATTATCTCAGCAATAACTACTGGTCTAAGGCTTTCCTTTTTGCCCGAAGGGTTTTAGATTGAACTTGCTAGGATCTTTCTTTTTCCGCCTGGTTAATTCGACGTTATCCGTTCGGATTCTATAGAAGATTTCGAATAAAAATGCGGTCTGGGCCACAATTGACTTTATCTCTCTTTAAAAAGGGGGCTTGCAGGGATTAATTTTCCAAATATCCTTTGGTATTAGGCATTTCTGCTTAATTTTGCGGTCGAATTAAGAAAGCACATTCTTTACATTTCAATAATCAGATGGCAAACATTGGAAAGATAACCCAGGTAATCGGCCCCGTAGTGGACGTTTCCTTTGAAGGCGGGAAACTGCCAAACATTCTAGATGCAGTACAAGTAACCAAAGAAAATGGCCAAGTGGTCGTAATGGAGGTTCAGCAGCACCTAGGTGAAGATCGAGTAAGAACTATCGCAATGGACTCTTCCGAAGGAATGGTAAGAGGAATGGAAGTAACTGACCTAGGTCAGCCAATCTCCGTACCAACTGGCGAGGCAATCAAAGGTCGTCTTTTTAATGTGGTAGGTGAAGCAATCGATGGACTTCCACAAGTACCAGCGGGTAAGCGACTTCCTATTCACAGACAAGCTCCTAAGTTTGAGGATCTTTCTACATCTACTGAAGTACTTTATACAGGTATCAAAGTAATCGACTTGATTGAGCCTTATGCAAAAGGTGGTAAAATCGGTTTGTTTGGTGGTGCCGGTGTAGGTAAGACGGTATTGATCCAGGAATTGATCAACAACATCGCAAAGGCTTATGCAGGTCTATCTGTGTTCGCAGGTGTAGGTGAAAGAACTCGTGAAGGAAATGACTTGCTTCGTGAGATGATCGAATCTGGCATTGTGACTTATGGAGATGATTTCGTTCATAGCCTTGAAGAAGAAGGTGGATGGGATCTTTCTAAAGTTGATTTGAAAAAACTTGAAGACTCTAAAGCAACCTTTGTTTTCGGTCAGATGAACGAGCCTCCAGGGGCGCGTGCACGAGTGGCCTTGACAGGTTTGACTTTGGCAGAATACTATAGAGATGGTGATGGCGAAGGTGCAGGTAAGGATATCCTATTCTTTATCGATAACATTTTCAGATTTACTCAGGCAGGATCTGAAGTGTCAGCACTTCTCGGTCGTATGCCATCAGCGGTAGGTTACCAGCCAACTCTAGCTACAGAGATGGGTACAATGCAGGAGCGAATTACTTCTACGAAGAATGGTTCGATCACATCTGTACAGGCGGTTTACGTTCCTGCGGATGACTTGACTGACCCTGCTCCAGCGACTACTTTCGCTCACTTGGATGCTACTACGGTACTTTCTAGAAAGATTGCCGAGCTAGGTATCTATCCAGCTGTGGATCCTTTGGACTCTACTTCTAGAATTCTTTCTCCAGACGTATTGGGAGACGATCATTACAACTGTGCTCAGAACGTGAAGGAGATTCTACAGCGATACAAAGAGCTTCAGGATATCATCGCCATCTTGGGTATGGAAGAACTTTCTGAAGAAGATAAGCAAGTTGTACACCGAGCAAGACGTGTTCAGCGATTCCTTTCTCAGCCTTTCCATGTTGCCGAGCAGTTTACAGGTTTGAAAGGTGTATTGGTAGACATCAAGGATACCATCAAAGGCTTCAATATGATCATGAACGGTGAGCTAGATCACCTTCCTGAAGGAGCATTCAACCTAGTTGGTAGCATTGAAGATGCGATCGCTAAGGGTGAGAAAATGCTTGAAGAGGTAAAATAAATTAAACAAACTCACCGATTTGGAAAACCAAATTGGAGATTGAGATAAATAGGAATCAGATGCATTTAGAAATCGTAACACCAGACAAAAAGATATTTCAGGGAGAGGTCTCTGAAGCAAGCTTTCCTGGTGCAGGAGGTTCTTTTCAGGTGTTGAATAATCACGCGCCAATCGTTTCGGCATTGGCAAAGGGAGCTGTTTCTTTTACTACCGCAGACGGAAAGCAATCTATGATTGTCGATGGTGGTGTGGTAGAGGTAAAAGACAATGTGATCGTATTGCTGGCTGAGAAAGTAGTCGGCTAATCCTAGAATCATTACTTAACAAAAAAAGTCCAACTCCTGGGGGTTGGACTTTTTTTGTTTTAATTAATTTGACTATTAATTTTTACAGCTTCCAAACTTCCAATAATTCTCTTACCTTTGTGCCCACGAAAGGGGGTGTACACTTATGATCATAGTAAACGTAAAAGAAAACGAATCAATCGAGAAAGCGCTAAAGCGTTTCAAGAAGAAGTTTGACAAAACAGGTGCTGTCAGAGAACTGAGAGCTCGTCAAGCATTCACCAAGCCTTCCGTGAAAAGAAGAGAGCAAGTAATCAAGGCTGCTTACAAGCAGCGTATGCAACAAGAAGCAGGACAGTAAGTTTTGCTTTACATAATCAAACGCAACCTCCAAAGGGTTGCGTTTTTTTGTTATAGGGGATTCCGTTTCTACTTTTTTTAGGCTAACTTGATTTCAATCCTTAGTCCCATTTATGATTGATTCCTTTATCAATTACCTTGAGTTTGAAAAGAAATCGAGTCCTCACACGGTCAGCGCTTACCGTCGGGATTTGGAACAATTTGCTGACTTTGTCCAAACCTCCTTTGAGCTTCAAGAAATAGAAGCCGCCCAGCATCCAGAGATCAGGGCTTGGATTATCGATTTGGTGGATCAGGGACAGAGTAGCCTTACGGTAAATCGAAAACTGGCTACCCTACGCTCCTTCTACAAATTTTTGTTGCGATCAGCAACTATCGAGCGAGATCCGACCTACAAGTTAAAATCTCTGAAAAATCCGAAAAAACTCCCCGAGTTTATACAGGAACTAGCTATCGCTTCCGTTCTTGAAGAAAGCAATTTCACTGATGACTTTGCAGGTCAGCGAGACCGATTGGTTATTGAATTTTTGTATTTGACCGGCGTGAGACTTTCAGAATTGATTGGATTGCGTTGGTCGGACATCAACTTGGCAGAGGATCAGGTGAAGGTACTTGGGAAGAGAAAAAAAGAACGAATAATCCCCATTACCAGGGGCCTCAAACAAAATATAGTTTTGTACAAAAAAGTATTTGAGGAAAGGTTTTTAAATGAAAATCAAAGTCCCTATTTTATTGTCAGTAATCAGGGGAAACAGAGCTATCCTATGATGATTTATCGAATCGTTCGCCAGTACTTAGATGCGTTTGCTCAGACTTCCAAGCGGAGTCCTCACATCCTAAGGCACACTTTTGCTACTCATTTGCTAAATAAAGGAGCTGACCTTAATGCGGTCAAAGATTTACTCGGCCACGCCAACTTGGCGGCCACTCAGGTATATACCCATAATTCTCTAGAGAAACTTAAGGCTGTGTTTGAACAAGCACATCCCAAAGCATAATAAATTTATTGTTTAACCCTAAATGCAAATCATATGAAACTGCAGATGCACTCCATCCACTTCGATGCCGATCGCAAATTGATCGACTTTATCCAGAAAAAAGCAGATAAACTGGATACCTATTACGACCGGATTATTGATGGAGAGGTTTTTATGAGACTCGATAAAAACGAAAATAACCACAACAAAATAGTAGAGATCAAACTCAACGTGCCAGGCAAGCAATTTTTCGCCAAACACCAGACGGATTCATTCGAAGCTGCTGCTGATGAATCCATCGAAGGATTGAGGAGACAAATTAAGAAGTACAAGGAAAAGGTCGTTTTGGCCAAGTAGTGATAATAATCACTAAATTTGAGCACTCTTTGGGACTTCAGAGAGTGCTTTTTTTATGAAAAATCAGTCGAAGTACACTACTTATTTTTGGGTCATTTCCGTGCTTTTGGCTTTCGCCAAAATTGCTTTTACTCTTCGTCCTGAGATTGATTTGTTTACAGAGGAAGCCCAATATTGGCTTTGGTCTCAAAATATGGCTTGGCATTACTACTCTAAGCCGCCCATGGTAGCTGTGCTCAATTTTCTGAGCACAGGTCTTTTGGGAAAGACTGAAATTACCGTACGCCTCAATGCCATTATCCTAGGGGTAGGGATGTCTTGGTTTACTTTCTTACTAGGTAGGCAGATGTATAGCGATAAGGTGGGATTTTGGGCAGCGATGCTTCTTCAGGGCATGCCCCTTTGGTGGCTGGCCTCTACTTTTCATATGACCGATACGGCGCTGACTTTCTTTTGGACGCTAAGCCTTTATGCGGCATATAGAGCATTGGAAAGCCAAAAGGTTAATTGGTGGATACTGGCTGGGCTAGCTACGGCTTGTGGCATCATGAGCAAAGTGGTGATGATTTTGATGCCTGCCATGCTATTGATCTACTTGCTTTTTACTCGAGAATTTAAAAGGAATTTTACCCATTACTCGGTTTTCGTTCTGGTGTCTCTGATTGGTTTTACGCCTATGTTGATCTGGAATTGGCAAAATGATTTCTACACGTTTAGACATTTGGCGGCTTTGGGTAGAGGTGGGGGAGATTCCCAAAGTTTTGATTTGTTGAAGTCACTTGGCCGCTTTGGAGCATATTTAGGAGGTCAACTGGCGATGCTTTCTCCTTTCATCTTACCTTTAGTTTGGGGCTTTTTTTCAAGGAAAAGATTGCTTTCGGATTATAAGACCATCTTTTTGCTACTCCCCATGCTTATGTCCTTCATGGCGTTCGGCTTGTTGAGTTTTATGACTGATATCGAGGTCAATTGGCCAGTATTTGCCTACAGTGGATTTTCAATTGCACTTGCAGCATGGTTGGTTAATCAGAGTGGTTTTTGGCTGAAAGCCAGAAACTGGGGATTAGGACTCAGCTTAGGAATTCCACTCTTTTTCCTTCTCCCAGATATTACCTTCCTAAAAAGTATCAAACCCATAAAATCAGCTGAAAAGGCTGTTTTCCGAAGAAATTCTGCCTATCAGCCCCTTGCAGAGCGCTTGGATTTTTTGAGAGATAGCCTATCGGCCAAAGAGGCATTTGTCTTTTCAGAAACTTACCACATGGCCTCGGAGCTGTCCTTTTATTTGCAAGGGCATCCTCAGACATACATGGTCAATATGGGCTCCCGCAAAAATCAATTTGACTTGTGGCCTGGATTGGAGCAATTTGAAGGAGAAAAGAAAAAGGGGATTTTCGTCAGTTGGAACTATGATTCACCAGGTGAATTTGTAGAATTTGGAAGTCTGCTGTATGAGGAGAAATTTGAAATCTCCTTTAAAGGATTGCCTCATAGAGTGGCGACCATTCAGATTTGGGAAGATTTGATTGATTACAAACCTTTCGTTCCCGACTCGTTCTAAAGCTTTACTTTTTTTCTAAAAGAAAATACTTTTTCCCATGCTCCTGCAAAAGGCAATCAAAAGCTGGAGTGCCTACCGACAAAAGTAAATCCGGAATATGTCTCGAATCCCAATTGATGGAAACAAGTGTTTGATTATACCCACTCGCATCAATTGAGTCCAGGTATTTGTCTTCTAAGATCAATCGATCGTACTCTGGAAGCACTTCTCTGAATTCAAACCTAGGTAAGTCCACGAAGTCATACTCGGTGCCCAGACCGATGCGAATCTTGCTGCTGACGTGGAGATTTCCGATAAATCCAATTTTGCCTTCAGAGGGAAGGGAGCCGGCTTTCGCAAAATTTTTGACTTGTTGGCCTTGATCGGGCAAGGAAATTTGAAAGGTCGCGATTGATGCGCTAAAGAATAAAAGGAGGAAAGAATAGGAAAGTGCTTTAGGTAGTTTGGCTCCTTTTCTAAAAAGACGCATCAAATTTCCTAGCGCCAGAATAGCTGTACCCACCTGAACCCAGATCAACCAAGGCCCAGATAATTGGGAATTCAAATAGATTCCAAACAGAATGACTATGGTATTGAGTGCTAGAAAGAATCCAAGTGCCCATCGAATGGTTTTTATTCTCTCATAAAATCCATTTTTCGCCAAGATCCAGGCTAGCCCAATTGCCGCAACAGGAATCACAGGAAGGAGATATCTCTCGTAAAATTTGCTCGTAAGAGCTGACATACCAAGGATGCCAATCACCCATACAAGCACAAAACCAAGCAAGGCTTTTTCCTCTGTACTAAGGCCTTGAAAAATCTTTTTTAATTTGGCAAAACCAAAGGCAAACCAAGGGAAAAAGCCCACTATCATTAGTGCCAAAGCAATTGTCCCATTGCTCAGGATTAGGCCTATTCTGGAGCCGACTCGGGTTCCGACTTGATCGTGCAGGAATGAGTCAATGTAGGTGCCCCCATGGATTATGTACATGGCGACAAACCAAAAACAAGCCACGAAAATGCTTAAGAGGATGGATGGCCAATGTATGAGTGCTTTCCACTTGACGCGATTCCAGGGGTTAAAGAGTAAGTAGGCAATTCCTAGTCCTCCAAGTGCAAATGCAGGCAATCCTTTTGCTTCGAAAGCCAAAGCTAATCCAAGGTAGAGGTACCAGGCATATCTTTTAGGTGTCTGGTTCCCAAAACGTAAATATCCCACGAAACCCAATCCAGCTAAGGTCATGGTCATGGCCAAAAGAACATCTGGAATGGATCGTGTGGCGCTGAAGATTAAAATCGGGTGTGAGGCAACAATCAGTGCAGCTAGACCTGCAGTTTTAGCATTATCCAAGGCAACTTTTGCGGCAGCAAAGGTTAACCCCACCGTGGCGGCACCGGCCATTAGAAAAAAGAACCTCGATGCCAATGGTGTAACTCCAAATAGCTTATATCCTGCGAGTACCGCCCAATAACTGAGTATGGGTTTTTTGAAGCGAAGCTCACCCGAGCCAAGGTAAGTGGTCAAATAGTCTCCGTTCTGAAGCATTTTGAGCGCAGCATCGCTGTAGTACATCTCATCTGGGTAGTGCATGTGAAAGCTCAGCGCAAAGGGCCCCACAAGGGCTAAAAATGCAGCCATCACCACCCAAGGATTAATCTCTTGCTCAGTTAGAGTCATGTCGCAAAGATAGGAGGATTGAAATTTCATTTGCCAAATATCCTTCGGTTTTGGACGGGCGAGGATCTCTTTTTTTGTCTCAGGATTTATTTGGCGTATTTTTGACCAAATTTTATCCCATGAGCCAGCCCTTACTATCCGTTGTCATTACCATTTACAACGAAGAAGAAAATATTAAGCCTTTACTCGAGCAAGTTTATGCTGCTCTGACTGAGATCAATTATGAAGTGATTTTGATCGAAGATGGCTCCACGGACGGAACGGTTCGTGAAGTGAAAACCTACGCCAACGACCGAACCAAGCTGATCATTTTCAACCGAAATCACGGGCAAACCACTGCTTTGGCAGCGGGAATCGATATGGCCACTGGGGTATACATTGCGACCATGGATGGTGATCTTCAGAATGATCCATCGGATCTTCCGATGATGCTGAATAAAGCCATTGATGAGGAATGGGATGTGGTGGCCGGTCGTAGAGCTAATCGTAAGGATGGCTTTGTGCTTCGCAAAATCCCTAGTAAAATCGCCAACTGGGTAATTCGAAACACGACGAAGGTGTATTTGAAGGATTACGGTTGTACGCTTCGAGTTTATAAAGCGGAGATCGCGCAGAATATGGGCTTGTATGGGGAGCTCCATCGTTTTATCCCAGTCCTAGCCAAACAGCAAGGCGCTAAAATGACGGAAGTGGATGTAAAGCATCACCCAAGAATTCATGGGGAGTCGAAATATGGACTGAGCAGGACCTTCAAAGTGATGTCCGATTTGATTCTGATGCTTTTCTTCCAAAAGTACTTTCAGCGACCCATTCACCTTTTTGGAGGGCTAGGAATTATTTCATTTTTGATAGGTTCAGCGATCAGTTTTTATCTGTTGATTGTCAAATTGTTTGGAGAGGATATCTGGGGAAGGCCAATTATGATCCTGGGCTTTATTCTGATTTTAGGCGGAATCCAATTGATCACCACAGGAATCATCGCGGAGATTATTGTACGAACCTATTTTGAGTCGCAGGATAAGAAAACGTATACTGTTAAGGCTGTATTTCAGGGGAATATTGAAAGTCAGAAGAATGAAGGCTGAAGTCTGAAATAAGTGGCAGGGCCGAGATAAAAAATTGTAAAAAGATATCGATCATCAAGTCACAATTCCGATTTCTAACTTAAGAATTACTTTCTCTTGACGCGCTATAAAAACCAGTTCAAAACTATTCTGAAACTTGCCTTGACGGGCTTGGCTTTGCATCTGGTTTTTCGGAAAATAGATACTGCTCAGCTTTTGGGGATAGTCAAGACCATTCAGTGGGTTTGGTTGGTTCCTGCGGTGATTCTTTTTGTACTGAGTAAAGTCGCGACGGCCGTTCGTCTAAATCAATATTTCAAAAACATAGGTCTGCAACTTTCTGAAAAGCAAAACTGGAGGCTATATCTGATCGGGATGTTTTATAATCTATTTCTTCCTGGAGGAATAGGCGGAGATGGGTATAAGGTTTACTTGCTAAATAAGCAGTATAAGACTCCAGTGAAGAAGCTTGTTCAAGCTGCTCTTCTGGACAGGTTAGGGGGTTTGGTGGCGATTGTTTTTTTACTGTTTGGGTTGTTTTTGCTGGTGGATATTCAGCTTGATTTTTTGGAGACTGAAATTTGGAATGGGCTAATGGTAGTGGGATTGATTTTGACTTTACCTGCATTTTGGTTGGCGCAAAGAATCTTCTTTAAGGACTTTTTACCTTCTTTTTGGTCGGCAAATAGTTGGTCATTTCTTGGGCAGATAGCTCAGTTAATTTGTGCTTGGTTTATCCTATTGGCCTTGGGGATCACCGAAAATATCCTTGCTTATCAATTGGTGTTTTTATTATCTTCTATTGTGGCCGTATTGCCTTTGACCATAGGAGGGGTCGGTGCACGTGAGTTGGTCTTTGTCTATGCACACACCTATGCCGGTATTGAAGAAACAGCAGCGGTGGCCTTTAGCTTAATTTTCTTTTTGATTACGGCAGGGGTTTCTTTGCTTGGGGCTGTAGTGAAGGTGGATTTTGTAGAAAATCAAAAGTGACAACTAAAAATCCATGAAAGGGAATAATTCTGGTCATTATGAAGTTTGATTTTTTAACCTACTAGTTCGCTTGCTTTGAAAGCATAGTAAAATTACTTTCCTTAGTTTTGTTCCCACAGATATTAAAATTCCATGACCCGCTCAGAACTTTTCTCCCAAATCCAGCAAAAATCATCCTTTCTCTGTGTGGGTTTGGATCCAGATATCAATAAAATTCCTACCCATCTGTTGAAGGAAGAAGACCCCATTTTTTCCTTCTGCCAGCAGATCATTGAGGAGACAGCCGACTTTGCAGTGGCCTACAAGCCGAACATTGCCTTCTTTGAAGCCCTTGGAGCGAAAGGCTGGGAAACACTGGCCAAGGTCGAGGAGCTGATTCCCGAGGATATTTTCACCATTGCAGATGCCAAGCGTGGGGACATCGGGAATACATCGAAGCTCTACGCCAAGGCATTTTTTGAAACCATGAATTTCGACTCCATCACGGTGGCACCTTACATGGGCGGAGATTCAGTTTCTCCATTTTTAGAATTTCAAGACAAATGGGTGATTCTTCTGGCCCTGACTTCAAATGCTGGCTCGGCTGATTTCCAGCTTATTCCAGATGCGAATGAAAAACCCCTCTATCAAACTGTTTTGGAAAAAAGCCAAAAATGGGGCAGCCCGGAAAACTTGATGTATGTGGTAGGTGCTACACGGGGAGAATTGATTGGGGAGGTGCGGAAGGCTGCGCCTGAGCATTTCTTTCTAGTTCCAGGGGTAGGTGCGCAAGGAGGTAGCTTATCAGAAGTGGCGAAATATGGAATGAATTCCACTTGCGGACTTTTGGTGAATTCCAGCCGTGGGATCATTTATGCTTCCGCCGAAAAAGACTTTGCGAAAGCAGCTAGAAAGGAAGCCCAAAAACTCCAGATTGAAATGACAGGGCTTTTAGAAAAGTATCTTTAAACTAGGTAGTCCTTTTGAAAATTTAAGATTTTCGTTAAATTCCCTAAGCTTTTTAAAATGAATGTCTTATGGAATTTAGAGAAGACTTTTTGCAACTGGTCTGGAAGTACCAGTATTTTGATAAAAGAGGCCTCAAGACCATTCATGGAGAGCCTATCGAAATTATCCGTGTTGGGTTTCACAATTTGGCTGAAGGCCCGGATTTCAGCGATGCCTGTGTGAAAATAGCTGGGATAGAGCTTCATGGGCATGTGGAAATCCATTGCCTAGCCTCGGATTGGAAACAGCATTCCCACACTAGTGACCCCGCCTATAATTCGGTGATTCTCCACGTGGTTTGGGAAAATGACCGGGAGGCATTGAGGAATGATGGCACCGCAATGCCCACCTTGGAGCTTAAGGGGAAAATCTTTCTGGACGTCTGGAAAAAGTACCAGCAGATGCTTGATTTCAAACAGAGTTTACCCTGCGCTTACGGAGTGGGCGGAGTGCCGGAAATTGTCCGGTTTTCTACTCTGGAGAAAGCTCTGGTGGAGCGTCTTCAAGAAAAATCAAACATGATTTTGGATATTCTGAGGTCAACTGAATCCGATTGGGAGGAAACAGCCTATCGCTGGCTTTTCACATGTTTTGGATTTAAAACCAATGCGGCGGCAATGTCCGAGCTTGCCGAACGCGTGCCTTATAAGATTTTGAAAAAACATCGGACCCAACTACCTGCACTCGAAGCCATGCTTTTTGGTCAAGCTGGTCTTTTGCCCGAAAAAACAGAGGAACCTTATGTGCTTCACTTAAAAAAAGAAAATGATTTTTTTCAGCAAAAATATCGCTGGCGAAATACGATGAATCGCCAAGATTGGCAATTTACCCGAGTGCGCCCTAGTAATTTTCCCACTTTGCGTATCGCCCAATTGGCGGCTATACTTTCCCATGCTCCTGGATTGGTCCAAAGTATTTTTGAGGATTCCAGGGATTTTGCAAGCTTTCGAAAGGTACTGCAAGTGCCTCCTAGTGACTATTGGAAGTATCAGTATTCCTTCGGTAAAAAATCGGGCAAAACCATCTCAAAAGGTATTTCTAATACGGTTTTGCAGCTTTTGATTATCAATTATGTGATGCCTTTATGGTTTGCTTATGGGCGATATTTTGAGCAGCCAGACTGGCAGGAACGCTGTTTTGACTTACTTCAAAGCTTACCGGCGGAGTCTAATTTTATCATTAGACTTTTCAAGGATGCAGGCTGGGAAGCTACAAATAGCTTTGATTCGCAAGGCATGATTGGCCTCTATAAAAATTATTGCGCCCCTAAGAAATGTCTCCAATGCAAAGTAGCGCAGAGTCTGATCAAAGCAGATTCTTAGGGATTTTTGGCGGAGCCTGAGAATTCACGTATTTTTGCACCTCAGAAAAGAAACCTATGGATAAACCAGTAATCATATTTGGGGCGAAAGGAATTGCGACGCCAGCACTTGAAATTTTCAATAGCAATGAGGTCGTTGTGTACGGCTTTTTGGACGAAGACGAGAAGACCCATGGTACGGAGATTAATACGGTGGCTGTGTTAGGGAATCCTGAGGATGATGGATTTCTGAAATTGATTGGAAAAAAGACTGAAGCCTTCGTGGCTGTGGATGATGTGAAGTATCGAAAGTTCTTGGTTGAGTTGCTCAATGAGCGTCGAAAAGTCCAGCCAATTAATGCGATTCATCAAACAGCCTATATTTCTACCGATGCGGCCTTGGGTCACGGTAATTTCATCAATGCTAGAGTCACTTTAGGTGCAGGTTCAGAGCTAGGAAGTCATTGTATTTTGCATACTGGAGCCATTATCGATCATAAGGCGAAGTTGGGAGATTTCGTGCAAGTGGGTGCCGGGTCTGTGATCAATTCTGAAGTTACGATCGAAGAGGGGGCATTCATTGGATCAGGGGTGACCATCGTATCCGGAGTGACCATCGGTAAAAATGCGCGCGTGGGCGCAGGATCAGTGGTGATTAGCTCTGTAGATGCCGGAACCACTGTTTTTGGAAATCCAGCAGCGAAAGTCTAAGGTTTCAAGGTTGAAGTATGAAGACTGAAATTTAGAGGCAAGAGCAAAAAAACTAGAACCAAGAGCAAAGAGTCAAGAGCAAAGAATCTAATATTTAATATCAAAAATTTAACATCTTAAATCTCTAACACCCTGCCGAAACAGGGCCACAGTTATGGAAAACAAAGACTATCAAATCCTACTCTATTACTGCTACGCTAAAATCGATAACCCTGAAGAGTACCGCGAGCAGCATCATCTCTTTTGTATAGAAAATAACATCCGGGGTCGAATCATCATCTCGGACGAAGGTCTTAATGGGACGGTCTCCGGCCTGAAGGAGGACACGGAAAAGTACATTGCCTATATCCATGCGGATCCGAGATTTGCCAAGACTGAATTCAAAATCGATGAAAGTGAGGGTCACGCATTCACCAAAATTCACGTTCGCTATAAGCCAGAAATCGTGCATTCTGCATTAAGACATTTGGATCCCAATGTTAAAACCGGAAAGCATTTAGAGCCTGAGGAGTTTCGCAAGATGAAAGACCAAGAGGATGTGGTAATCCTAGATGTGCGCTCCAACTATGAGCATGAGCTTGGGCGATTCAAGAATGCTTTAACGCTCGACATAGACAACTTCCGGGATTTTCCTGAAAAAGTAAAAGAGCTAGAGCATCTCAAGGGCAAGAAGGTTCTGACTTACTGCACAGGTGGAATCAAATGTGAAAAAGCCTCTGCTTTTCTTTTAGAACAAGGCTTTGAAGATGTCTATCAGCTACATGGGGGAATCATCAAATACGGGAAAGAGGCCCAAGGCGAAGATTTTGAAGGTAAATGCTATGTGTTTGACAATCGAATCGCTGTTGAGGTGAATTCGGTGAATCCAACCATTGTCTCTAAATGCCATATCTGCGAGGAACCATCAGACCGTATGGTCAACTGTGCCAATCCAACTTGTAATATCCATGTGCCAATCTGCGAAAGCTGCGGAGACAAAATGGAAGGAGCATGTTCCGTAGAATGTAAGGAACACCCAGAAAAGAGACCCTATAACGGTACTGGATACTACCAAAAAAACTTGAATGGGTACAATCCCTACAAGGGATGGAAGCGTGAAAACGCAAAGGAGATTTCCTAGTAGACCTATGACTCAAATCCCTGAATCTGAACTGATCCTAAATGCAGATGGAAGTGTGTATCACTTGCATCTGCACCCAGATCAAATTGGTGAGATAATTTTCACAGTCGGGGACCCTGAACGTGTACCCGAGGTTTCCAAATATTTCGATCGGATAGATTTCAAGGTCGCCAAACGTGAATTTATCACCCATACGGGTTGGATGGGTGATCGTAAGGTCTCAGCAATGAGCACAGGCATGGGCACGGATAATGTTGAAATTTTTATGACGGAGTTGGATGCCTTGGTGAATATTGACTTGAAAACCCGTCTCATTAAGCCTGTTCATACTTCACTTCAAATAGTAAGACTCGGTACTTCCGGCACCATCCATGCGGATATTCCAGTAGGTTCTTTTCTAGCATCCGAGACGGCCATCGGCCTAGATACTCTGATGCAGTTTTATCCTGATCTTGAATGCGATCAATCCATAGCCCAAGCTTTACGAAAAACTTTGGATTTGAAATTCGATCCGTATCAGGCTGAGGGTTCGAAATCGCTTTTAAATCAACTGTCTTCGGATTTTTCTAGAGGTCTCACACTCACTGCTCCAGGCTTTTATGCCCCTCAAGGCAGAAAGCTCAGAATTCCAGCTGCCATTACCCAGTATTTGGAACGCTTGGAAAGTTTTCGATTTGGGGAAAAACGAATCACAAACTTTGAAATGGAGACAGCTGGGTATTATGCTATGGGCGAATTACTAGGCCACGAGGTGCTGAGTTTAAATGCGATTTTAGCTAATCGGGCCACGGGAGAGTTTGATAAAAAAGCTGAAAAAACGGTTGATCTAATGATCTCCGCAGCTTTGAAGTTGCTCCTTTAAAAAATTATCACCCTTACGCTAAATATTTGCTATGCTCCAAAGCTGAGGTTTTGTTCTGTCCTTCCCAGCATTGGGTATCTATCTGTTGGATCGCTTTGGTCATGAATTCTACACACTCCTGCTTGCAGAGGTAAACCCCAAAAAGCTGGGTGTCTCTGCAAACCATAAAAGCTCTAGTACTATCGAACGATTTCACCAAATCATTCCAAGATCCAAGGATCAGTAGTTCGTCTTTATTACTTGCAGTTTGGATAATTTTGAAATCCCCTAATGCCGATGAAATTTTCATAAAACCTGATTTTATAGGATTTATTCAAAACTACTGGGATAATCGACGGGCTTCAATACGTAGAAGTACGTATTTTTCTGTTTTGGCTCAGCTAATTATATCTCGATTTTTTTGAGCCCAGAGTAGGAGGGAGTTGTGTTTTTTATCGAGTTGGAGCTTATTGATGATATTGGATCTATGCTTTTCTACCGTGCGCTCGGAGATGAAAAGCTGCTCTGCGATTTCTTTTGTTCTTACACCATCTGCAATCATTCGGATGATTTTGACTTCTGAGCGAGTTAGAGAATTAGGATCGCCTGCAGCTTGCAGAGCTTGATTATTTTCAAAAAGTCGTTCACTGAAAAACTGCTCACCTGAAAGTACTTTGGCGATTGCATTTGATAAATCAGACAAGGCAAATTCTTTCAAAATATAGCCTGATAGGTTTAGCTCCTTAGCCTTATGATATAAGTACAATTCCTTGTGCAGGGTAAGTAAGATGATTTTGGTGGGGATACTTTCAGCCGCGCATTTTTCCGCTATTTGAAGGCCTGTCATCTCAGGCATTTCCAGGTCAAGGATCGCGAGGTCAGGTCGGAATTTTTTGATTAATTCAAAAGCCTTAAGCCCATCTGTAGCCATACCTAGCACCTCAAGGCCTTCTTCGACCAAGAAATCACAAAGCCCTTTCATCAACAAAGGATGATCATCGGCGACGATTACTGTTGGGTTATTTTCAGACATTCAGGATAAATTCAAATTTGGAGCCCTTGCCCTTTTCGCTCTGTACATTCATTCTTCCTCGAATGGAGGCCGTTCGCTCTTTAAGCGTTTTGAGCCCGAGGCTTTGGAAGTCATTGTATCGCTCAGAAAAGTCAAAACCTTTCCCATTGTCCTCTATTATCATTTTGATCTTTCCCACTTCCTCACTCAGATTAAATCGAAGCGCTTTGGCTTCGGAATGCTTCAGGACATTATTCAAAACCTCTTGTGCTATACGGTAGAGTTGGAGTTCGGTTTCCTTAGGAATAAGGTCTTTCGGGAGGTTTATGTCTGATGACACAAAAAGATCAGTTTCCTCATCGATTTGATCTAGCATTTGCTCGATAGCTTTGCCAAGGCCCAGTTTTTCCAGCTGCATGGGATGTAAGGATCGCGCGATAGATCGAAGTTCGTTGATAGCTGTATCGAGCATCTCACCTGTTTGGTCTCCCGGCTGCAAGGCTACTTTGTTTTTGATCAAAAGCAAGCTTTGCCCCAAGCCATCGTGCAGATCTTTCGAGATTCGCTTTCGCTCCTCTTCTTGGGTTCGAAGGAGCTCTTGCGCAAATTTTTCCTGCAAGGCCTTCTTTTTTTGCTCAGCTCTCAAGTTGGAGTAGAGAAACACCAATCCTCCGATGAGCAAGACCGCACCCAAAATTACTACAAAGCGAATGGTGTTTTCACGATTGGAAGTAATCAATCCCTGCACTTCTGCTTCTTTTCGTAAAATTTCTACTTCCTTTTTTTCAGTATCGTAGAGCGCTTGATAATAGGCAAAAGAAGTGGCCTGGTTGGCTACAAAAATTGAGTCCTTATAAGACTTAAAACGCTCGTAGGTGGCTAGTGCTTCGGCCATTTTCCCAAGTTTCTTTTGCGTTTCTGCCAGCAGCTCATATCCATATAAATACTCATCAAAATCACCCTTTTGGTTTGCCTTTTCCAACAATTGCTTGCTCTCTTGCTCAGCTTGTCTGTACTTGCCTTCGGCAAAACTCAGTCTGGCTTTGGTCATCAAGTAGATAGTGCTGGACTCGTTAATTTCCGGTACCTCTTGCATCAAGGCTTCAGCTTTTTGGAAGTATTCGCGCTGGGAGTCGAGGTTTCCGGTTTTGCCAAAGGCCCTAGAAAGAGCCAAACTCGATTGCAAAAGGAGATAGGGTCGAGATTCTGCTCGACGCAATAAGGAGTCCGCGATAATTAAGTTTTCGACTTGACCTTGCCAATTCTCTTTTTTCCCAAGATCTGTTGCTCGATTGAAATATTGTACCCCCAGGCTTTCCCAGTTTTCTTCTCGAAGATCTCTTTGCATAAGTTCCTCACGGATCTCATCAGCCTCGTCATAGATCGCATATTTGCTAAATAAAACCGCCATACCTGCTTTGGTAAAACCAGCATAATCTTCATCTCCGGCAGCTTCGTAAAGATCCAGTGCTTTCTGATAATCCAGCATGGCATTGATCATATTGCTGCTCGCATCTAGCACTTGTCCTCTAAAAAAATGCGTATCAGCCAAAAAGAGGGTGTCAGTCGTCTTGAATTTAATCAGAGCTGTGCTGTAGGAATTGAAGGCTGAGTCAAATTCGTTCAAATCAAAATATCCTCCTGCTAGCTTGAGATGAAGATTTCCTATGATGGTACTATCTTCGATTTTTTCTTCTGATTTCAGTGCATTCTTAAGCACTTGGTTTTTTGAGATCAAAGATGAAAAGTCGGTCGTAGGAAGCTGAAAGTACGAAATACTTCGATCCGCCATTCGCTTAAAGTCACCGATTTTCTCATATAGCTCGATAAGCTCTAGAAGAATTTCGCCTTCCTCATTTTCTGAGAGTTTTTCACTTTCCAAACGACTTTCAAGCTTCTCAATTTGCTCTTGGTCTAGGGAAGACTGGGCAGAAAGAACCAACGAAATCAATGAAAAAATAAAAACCATGTAGAAGCGAAATCGCAGCGATGGTATTTTCGACATGCGTCAAATATAAGGAAATGGCCTTGTGAAAAAAGGAGAATGATTTGAATGGTGGATGTTCGTTTTTATTTTGTGGGATGAGTGAACTCACTGAGCAAATTATCGCCAAACTTCAAGACAAGGCTATCCCAGAAAAAGCCACATTTTTCCCAAAATTCTTTAAAACAGGACCGGGTGAATATGGGGAAGGAGATCAGTTTCTGGGCGTGATGGTGCCAGAGCAAAGAAAGGTAGCCAAAATGGTAGCTAAAGAAATTAGCTTTGATGAGATTCATCAGCTTTTACAAAACCCCTATCACGAAGTTCGGCTTTGCTCCCTATTTATGTTGGTCTACAAATATCAAAAATCAACGAAGGAAGAGCAGCAAAAGGAAATTGTAGACTTTTATCTGAATCATATTGAGTTTATCAACAATTGGGACTTAGTCGATACCACTTGCCATCCGATTTTGGGACATTATTTTTTTGAGCGGGATAAAGACTTATTCTATGATTTGGCTCAAAGCGGACATCTCTGGAAGCAGCGAATATCTATGATTAGTTCCTTGTATTGGATCAAAAAAGGAGAGCTCAATGATGCCTTAGCCTTGGCCGAAATTCTCAAAGATCATCCGCATGATTTGATGCACAAAGCAGTGGGCTGGATGCTTCGGGAAATAGGAAAAATGGACTATGAAGTCGAGGTCGAGTTTTTGAAAAAATACTATTTAGAAATGCCTCGTACCATGCTTCGCTATGCCATTGAGAAATTTCGAGAGGAGTTGAGGCAGGATTTTTTGAAGAATAGAGTTTAAAGTGAAAAATTTAAAATTGTCCCAATTCGGGGTTTAGGTAAACTTCAAAACTTTCCCTATCCACTAAATTATTGTAGTCAGTGGCCCGTCGTCTTTGGACCAAAGAAAAACTACTCCTCAATCCCTTCCAGCTCACTCAATTCCAACCAAATCATCTCCAATTCTTCCAGTTCTGAGTCGATTTCAGCAATTCGATTCGAAAGAGTCAGCAATTTTTCGTGGTCCTCGATTCCATCGGCAATTTGGTCTGTAATGCCTTGCTTTTCACCTTCCAGTTTGGTGATCTGCTCATTCGTTTTTTTAAACTCTTGCTTTTGCTTGTAGCTTGCTTTGTTTTCCGTAGAGGGAGTATTGATTTTTTCTTCTGTTGGCTTGGGTTTTTGAACCTGAGATTTTACCTCCATAGACTTCTGTGCCTTTTCAGACAATCTGAATTCTGAGTAGTTGCCAGGAAAATCACTGATCACCCCTTCGCCCTCGAAGACAAACAAGTGCTCCACCAGTCGATCCATAAAATATCGATCATGAGAAACGATAATCAAACAGCCCGGGAATGAATCCAAAAACTCTTCCAAGGTATTGAGGGTCATAATATCTAAATCGTTCGTTGGCTCATCGAGAATGAGGAAGTTTGGGTTCTTGATCAATACCATCAAGAGCTGAAGGCGCCGGCGCTCACCCCCGCTGAGTTTCTCAATTGGGGTATGCTGTTGCTTGGGAGGGAAGCCAAACTGTGTCAAGAATTGACTGATGGTGATTGTCTGACCTTTGTCCAAGACCACCACTTCGGCTACATCCTTCACGATATCGATCAGTCGCTTGCTTTCGTCAAAGCTGCTTTCTTCCTGTCTGTAATAGCCAAAAGCTGTGGTCTGACCGATGGCCACTTTTCCCGAATCCGGAGCAAGCTGCCCAGTGATCATATTCAGGAAAGTTGTTTTTCCCGCACCGTTTGGACCCACTATTCCTATGCGATCTTTCTTTTTGAAGACATAGTTGAAATCTTCTACCAGCGTTTTATCACCAAATGACTTGCTTAGATGTTCGATCTCGATGATTTTATTGCCCAGTCGCTGTGCACTAACTTGGAGTTCAATATCTCGCTCCTCACGCTTTTGAGAAGCCTTTTCCTTGGTTTCTTCAAAGGCATCTACCCGATATTTTGCCTTGGTACTTCGCGCTTTAGGTTGGCGGCGAATCCAGTCCAGTTCTTTTTTGTAGAGGCTTTTAGCCTTTTCAAGTTCGATGTCCTCGATCTCCATTCTTTCGGCCTTTTTGTCCAGAAAGTAACCGTAGTTCCCTTGGTAGCGATGAATTTTACCTTGATCGAGTTCGAGTATTTCATTGGTCACTTTTTCCAAGAAATACCGATCGTGAGTCACCATAAAAATCGCCAGATTGGCTTTGGCTAGGTAGTCTTCCAGCCATTCGATAGTTTCTAGATCCAGGTGGTTGGTAGGCTCATCGAGGAGGAGCAGATCCGGCTTTTCTAAAATCGCTTTGGCCAGAGCTACGCGCTTTCTTTGACCTCCAGAAAGAGAGCCTACTGGTAGGTCTGTGTCAGGAAGGCCCAGTTTCCCCAGTACTTCTTTGACTTGATATTCAAAATCCCAAGCCTGAAAAGCATCCATTTTCTCGAAGAGGAGCGTCATTTTATCCGAATTGTCAATCCCCTGCTCAGCCTCTAGCATGGCCTTATGATAATCCTCAATGACCTTGAGTACTTCACTATTGCTCTGATCAAAGATGGTTTGGTAGATCGACATGGTGCCCTCAAAAACCGGATTTTGATGCACGTAGGCTATTTTAACGGACTGGTTAAGCGCCACCTCTCCCGCATCTGGGATTTCTAGGCCCATTATGATCTTCATGAGCGTAGACTTGCCGGCGCCATTGATGCCGACTAGCGCGATTTTTTGTCCTTGGGCGATGCCAAAGGAGATATTCGAAAAAAGTTTGCGTTCGCCAAACGCTTTGCTGAGGCTATCAACCGAAAGGTAATTCATGCCGCAAAAGTACGGAAAAGGGAAGCGATCCTATGTATTGATCTCATTCTTTAATGATAATTTATAAATTCGGGAGATGAAAACCATCCACGATATTCTCAAACTCGGCGATCCCAGACTATATGAAGTCTGTGAGCCTGTTTCCAGAGAGGAACTGCCTTTAGTGGAGGCTTGGGTACAGCAGCTGCATGAGGCTATGGAGGATATCCGCCGCGTATATGGTTTTGGAAGAGGAATAGCTGCTCCTCAGTTGGGAATTTTGAAGCGGCTTTTTTACCTGAATCTGGGCCGTCCCTATGTGGTGATCAATCCTGAATTGAAAAATCTAAGCGGCGAAAAATTTGAATTATGGGATGACTGCATGAGTTTTCCTAATCTTTTGGTCAGAGTTTCCCGACATCAATCGCTCACCCTCGAGTATCGAGATCAAAACTGGCAAAAACAATCTTGGACCGTTGAAGGAGATCTTTCTGAGTTGATCCAGCACGAATACGATCATCTCGACGGAATCTTATGCACCATGCGTGCCCTGGACCCCAAAAGCTTTAAGCTTCGCTAGTCTCGATATTTGCATCGCTGCTATTTTCCACGAGTGGGGGACATTATTCAGATATTCCCTTCCCCCTTCACTTATTTTTTCTAATTTTGCCCCAATTTGGACATCAGCTAACCTCATCTTTTAACCGTCCCCATCCATGCCAAAAGATACCCGCATCAAACACGTTTTACTTATCGGATCAGGCCCTATTGTAATCGGCCAAGCTTGCGAATTTGACTATTCAGGATCACAAGCAGCCAGAGCTCTTCGCGAGGAAGGTATTACCGTGACACTGATCAACTCCAATCCGGCCACCATTATGACTGACCCGGTGACTGCGGATAACGTGTATTTGTTGCCCTTGGAGAAGAAGTCCATCATCAAGATCCTTCAAGATCATCCTGATATCGACTGTGTGCTACCTACCATGGGAGGTCAGACTGCACTGAATTTGGCCATTGACTGTGAAAATGCGGGAATTTGGAAGAAGTTCGGTACTAAAATGATCGGGGTGGATATCGATGCCATCGATACTGCCGAAAACCGAGAGAAATTTAAGGCCTTGATGGAAAAAATCGGGGTGGGTGTCTGTAAAGGGGCCACGGCCACTTCGTTTTTGCAAGGCAAAGAAATCGCCCAAGAAATTGGTTTTCCATTGATTATCAGAGCCTCTTATACCCTAGGTGGAGCGGGTGGAGCCTTTGTAGAAAAGGAGGAGGACTTCGAGAAATACCTCAGTGCGGGACTTCAAGCATCTCCCGTTCACGAGGTACTGATCGAGCAAAGCATATTGGGC
Source organism: Algoriphagus namhaensis (assembly GCF_042649705.1). Classification (NCBI taxonomy): domain Bacteria; kingdom Pseudomonadati; phylum Bacteroidota; class Cytophagia; order Cytophagales; family Cyclobacteriaceae; genus Algoriphagus; species Algoriphagus namhaensis. The sequence continues at coordinate 287,223 of NZ_JBHRZS010000006.1, read as the reverse complement.
TGGAAAGAATATGAGTTGGAAGTGATGAGGGACAATATTGGGAATATGATCGTGATCTGTTCCATCGAAAACTTTGACCCCATGGGCGTACATACTGGTGACTCCATCACGGTTGCTCCGGCCATGACACTACCGGATACGGTATATCAAAAGCTTCGAAACTATGCCATCACTATGATGAATAGCATAGGAAATTTTGCCGGAGGCTGTAATGTACAGTTTGCCGTGAGCCCTGATAATAAAGAAATTATAGGAATCGAGATCAATCCAAGGGTATCTCGTTCTTCTGCTTTGGCCTCTAAGGCCACTGGATACCCAATCGCTAAAGTAGCCGCAAAACTAGCCATAGGTTACAATCTGGATGAGCTGAAAAACTCCATCACAGGATTTACATCAGCCTATTTCGAGCCTACGATTGATTATGTTATTGTAAAAATTCCTCGATGGAACTTTGACAAATTCAAAGGTTCAGATCGAAGACTAGGGCTTTCTATGAAGGCTGTAGGCGAGGTGATGGGAATCGGACGCAACTTCCAAGAAGCTCTTCAAAAAGCCTGTCAGTCTCTGGAAATCAAAAGAAATGGACTGGGAGCCGATGGCAAAGAGTTAAGAAATCAAGATGAAATTCTTTACTCCCTGGCCAATCCAAGTTGGAATAGACTTTTCCATGTGTACGATGCTTTCAAACTAGGCATATCCTTCCGTACCATTCAGGATCTGACTAAGATCGATAAGTGGTTCCTCAAGCAAATCGAGGAATTGATCCAGCTGGAGCATGTGATTGAAAAGTATAAAATCGATACCATACCTTACGAGGTGATGGACGAGGCGAAGAAAAAGGGCTATGCCGATCGGCAAATTGCACATTTGCTCGATTGCTTGGAAAGTGAGGTATTCAACAAACGCTATCATGAGATGGGCATCAAGCGAGTGTATAAACTCGTGGATACCTGTGCTGCAGAGTTTGAGGCGCAAACGCCATACTATTACTCCTCCTTTGGTGAGGAAAATGAATCGGTACGAACGGACAAGAAGAAAATTGTCGTGTTGGGTTCTGGACCCAATCGAGTAGGGCAGGGAATCGAATTTGATTACTCCTGCGTCCATGGAGTTTTGGCAGCCAAAGAGTGCGGCTACGAGACCATCATGATCAACTGTAATCCTGAGACGGTTTCTACGGACTTTGATATTTCAGACAAGCTATATTTTGAGCCAGTATTCTGGGAACATATTTACGAGATCATCCTTCACGAAAAGCCAGAGGGAGTAATTGTTCAACTAGGTGGACAGACCGCGCTGAAGCTGGCCGAGAAAATGGAGAAATATGGCATCAAGATCATAGGAACTAGCTTTGAAGCCTTGGATCTGGCCGAAGATAGAGGAAGATTCTCTACTCTTTTGAAAGAAAACAATGTGCCTTATCCTGAATTTGGAACGGTGCATAATACAGATGAAGCCCTGGAGCTTTGCAAGACGATAGGATTTCCACTTTTGGTACGCCCATCCTATGTGTTGGGAGGTCAAGGGATGAAGATCGTGATCAATGAAAAAGAATTGGAGCAGCACGTGGTGAATGTTCTTCGTGATATCCCGAACAATGAGATTCTTCTGGATCACTTCCTCGAAGGCGCCATCGAGGCGGAGGCTGATGCGATCTGCGACGGTGAAAATGTATATATCATCGGAATCATGCAGCATATCGAGCCAGCAGGAATTCATTCTGGAGATTCTTATGCGGTGCTTCCTCCCTATAATTTGGGCGATTTAGTGATCCGACAGATTGAAACTTACACCGAAAAAATCGCTTTGGCTCTACGTACAGTCGGCCTGATCAATATTCAGTTTGCCATCAAGGATGACAAAGTGTATATCATCGAGGCGAATCCGAGAGCTTCTCGTACGGTGCCATTTATCTGTAAGGCTTACAAGGAACCTTATGTAAATTACGCCGTTAAGGTGATGCTAGGTGAAAACAAAGTGACCGACTTTGATTTCAAGCCAACCAAAAAAGGCTACGCGATCAAAGAGCCTGTGTTCTCTTTCCACAAATTCCCAAATGTGAATAAGGAGTTGGGGCCAGAGATGAAATCTACAGGAGAAGCAATTTACTTTATAGACGATCTAATGGATGATTTCTTTCTGAAGATTTACTCCGAGCGAAATCTATATTTGAGTAGATAAAAATTAAGAAGATTTGAAGTACATAATTATCATATTAGGAATCGGCTGGCTCTTGGGCCAGTTGATCCGGTATTTTCTGAGAAGTAAGCTGGCAAGATTTGCGCAGCAGGTGAATGAAGCTGCTCGCGAGCAGCAAAGAGCGCAACAGAGACCATCAAATGGTGATATCAACGTGGATCATATTCCGCGGCAGCATCAGCAGAGGCGCCAAAAAGATATCAAAGGCGGAGAATACGTAGATTATGAAGAAGTGAAGGATTGAACCTTCACTTTTTTTATGACTTGACAGGCCTACACCAAAAAACTTTGAACCCACTCGGACTTTTTGTTCCGATGAGAAAGTCCTCACCTCCGTCCTTCAGTCCAAATTTCTTTTTAAACTCATTGGCTCCCTGAGCATAGTTTCGCAGGATCACATTCACATTCCCTTTGGGGAATTGCTTTTTGAGCTCAGCCTTTTTGGGTGAGATTTCCTGAATGATCTCAAACACCCGACCTGGAATGTCCAACGGGAACTCTTCAGTAGTATAGAAATGACTGTTTGCATCCAGTTTTTTTAATGAAAATCGCTCTCCAAAAATCTTGAATCCACCGGCCTTTAGGATGGCAGCATTGGGTTCGATGAGGTATTTTTCGGCTTCGCCAAAAAGAGATTTCGCTTCGCTTTCTTCTTCTGGGCTAAAGCCAAAAGCTTGTTCGCTAGCTCCTAGATCTACTGCTAGAATAGATAATTCCTGGGACTCAGCTTCTTTCGTCCACTCCAAAAGAATTTCTTTGACTTCATTTTTTACGGAAAGAACAGTCGCCCGCTGAATTTCTGGAATCTCCTGGATCGCCTGAGATATGTCAAGCATAGGAGAAACTTTCAGTAAAATTTTACTGGCTTTGGACTCCATCAATTTCCAGTTAGCGGTGATATCCGGTTCGCAGTCGGCCAGTTTATACAGTTTCTGATTTCCCTTTCCCCTACGGGCCGGGTCGGCATAGATCAGGTCGAACTGCTCTTGACTTTTTTCTAAAAATTCAACTCCATCACCTCTGAAAACATGAAATTTTCCAGGCCCCAAAATTTCAAAATTATGTGATGCAACTTGAGCCAGCTCCTCGTTTCGCTCGCAGTAAATTGCTTTTTGGAATTTTCGCCCAATAAAAAAACTGTCCACTCCAAAGCCCCCGGTAAGATCAAGAAAGGTACCTCCAGCTTGGATTCCGGCCTTGAACTTGGCGGTTTCTTCTGAGGAGCTTTGTTCAATTGAAAGGGAAACAGGGAAGATTAGTCGCTGGTCTTGAGCCCAGCTAGGGAGCTTCTTATCGGCTTTTTTACGCGCGGCAATTTGATGCACAGCGGCTTTTAGGTCAAAAGCTGTTTTGCCCTGATATTTTAACAGCAAAAGTGCTGGATCCTCCTCAAGATGATCCAGCACAAATTGTTGAAAAGCTTCGCTATGAAATTCGGCTAGATTCACTACACCAGTTCATGCTTTAAGAAATATTCAGCGATTTGCACGGCATTGGTAGCCGCGCCTTTTCGCAGGTTATCGGCCACCACCCACATGTTGAGCGTATTCGGTTGGGAATGATCTCTGCGAAGCCTACCCACGAATACCTCGTCTTTTTTATGCGCGGTGATAGGCATTGGATAAAGCAAGTTTGCTGGGTCGTCTTGAACGATTACACCTGGAGCAGCCGACAATAATTCTCGTACCTCATTTATGTCGAAATCCTCTTTGAACTCCACATTCACAGACTCCGAGTGACCACCCATTGTAGGGATCCTCACCGTAGTTGCTGTGACCTGAATGCTTTCATCCCCAAAGATCTTTTTGGTTTCATTGATCATTTTCATCTCCTCCTTCGTGTATCCATTTTCTTGGAAGACGTCGATATGAGGAAGGACATTCATGTCGATTTTGTAAGGGTAGACCATTTCGGCTTTTTCACCGGCCCTCTCGGCCATCATTTGATCCACAGCTGCCTTGCCTGTTCCTGTGACCGACTGGTACGTGGACACCACGATGCGCTTGATGCCGTAGCGCTGACGCAAAGGCTCCAATGCGAGTACCATTTGAATCGTGGAACAGTTGGGGTTTGCGATGATTTTATCTTCGGGTTTGATCTCTTTAGCATTGATTTCAGGCACCACGAGCTTCTTGGTCGGGTCCATTCTCCAGGCTGAAGAGTTGTCAATCACTACCGTACCCACTTCAGCAAATTTCGGAGCCCATTCCAGGGAAGTGCTTCCACCTGCGGAAAAAATAGCGATATCTGGTTTGAGCGAAACTGCAGTATCCAGCCCGATGATGGTATACTCATTGTTTTTGTAGGTGATTTTTTTTCCTACTGAGCGCTCACTGGCCACGAGTAAAAGTTCGTCAAATGGGAAATTGTGTTCGTCAAGAACTTCAAGAATTTCTGAGCCCACCAATCCGGTGGCTCCAACTACAGCAAGTTTCATTTCGATGAATAGGTTTAATCTTTAGGACTGACAAAAGTACGCCCAAAAAATAACTATGAAAGCTGAATGAGATATTTTCTTGGCTGATTGATAGCTATTTAACTAATATTTATGTAGTTTAATTCTCTTTTTAAAGGTCTTTCAATTCTATTTTTTTTGATTTGAGATCAAGAGCCATCATATCATTATTTCTATTTATCCTTTGGGTTTCTCTAGGGAAAGTACTGGCACAAGGATCCAGTCTCGTCTTGCAGACCTTTGAGGAAAATTTTGTCATTCAGTCCAGACCAGCTGAGTTTTTGCCAGACTGGACAGGAAATGATGTACGGGGAAGTGCTGCTCGGGTTTTTCAAGCCAATGGCGAAGGGTTGAATGGAAGTAGAGCATTGGCAGTGCAAACCATTTCCAGTTTTGATGCTGAACTCACCATACGGGTTCGACTTCAAGAAATGTCAGAAGGGAAGGTTCGATTTTTTGCCAAGACCTTAAGGAATGGTTCTGGGGATCGCGGCGTGGACGTTTTTTATGCTTGGAGTGAAAGTGGTGAATTCACTGATTTTGAAAGGCTTGAAGGAGAAGGTGCCTTCCCAAACGAAGATCAAGATTTTCGGCAATTTGAAATCGCCATTCCAGAAGATTTTTTTGGGAGGGAGGTATTTCTTCTGCTCGATATTCGGTATGGGGAAGGATCAGGTACTGCAGCGCGTTGGGTGATGGATGATTTTGGATATGGGGTTTTTGAGGAAGACACTGAGTCACCTGCGGTGGTATCTGTAAGAGGATTTGATGCGAGGGAAGTCGAGGTTCAGTTTACTGAAGCTGTTGACCCGGTTTTTTCACAGTTTTTGATCAGCTATGAATTAGATGGAATTGAACCTATTTCTGCCCTTCTTTCCGCAGATTCTATCGTCAATTTGGCCTTTCCCGTACCTCTGGAAGAAGAGCGGAATTACGATCTAAGCATCAGACAAATCCCTGATCTAGCTGGAAATTTCCTCCGAGATACGACTGTTCAGTTTTCCTTCACTGACCCGACAGATATCCCCAAAAAAGGCTTGGTGATCAATGAAATCATGCCTGCTCCTCGGGCAGATCTTGATCTGCCGAATGGCGAATATGTGGAGCTATTTCATGCAGGAGATAAGCCCTATCGGCTGGATGAGCTTACCTGGACTGCGGGCTCTCGTCAAGCATTTTTACCTGAAGTATGGGTTAGTCCCGAGGAGTATGTTTTGCTAGTTCCGGCAAATCAAGAGAGTCTATGGCTTGATTATGGGGGTATTATTCCTGTGGAAAATTGGCCTACTCTTTTGAATTCTGGGGCTGAATTAGTGCTGTCTGATTCTTTGGGAGTCATTGATGAGGTGAGCTATTCATCCGGCTCTTGGGGAGATAGTGATCTCGCAGCCTCGGGCTATAGCCTCGAATTGGCCAATCCTTTTCTGGTTTGCGATCAATCAGAAAACTGGCTTCCCTCGATCAGTTTGATCAGAGGTAGCCCTGGCTTACCCAATTCCGTACTGGACTTGACTCCGGATCAAAAAGGCCCAGAACTGCTGAATGCTCGATTTTTAGATTCGAAAACCTTAGAATTCAGCTTTGATGAAGCTATTTCTGAAAACCTTCCTTTAGCGAGTATTGCTATAGACGGAGACCAAGCCCCAGACAGTATGCTGGTGAACGGAACGCAGGTCATATACTTTTTTGAAAATGACTTTGAGTTGAACCAAATCTATCAAATCACCAAGCTGGAAGTGATGGACTGCTCGGGAAATTTGTTTGAGGGAGAACTTCCGCTAGAAATATTTTTGCCTAGACAGGCAATAGCGTCCGATGTCAGGATCAATGAAGTGCTATTTAATCCCATCACCGGTGACCCGAAATTTGTGGAACTAGCCAATCTCAGTGAAGATTATATCGAAATTGGCAATTGGTTTTTGGCAAATTGGGATGAATTTGGAGCGCCAGATGATTTGGAACGGATCTCAGAGCAGGGGCTGATTTTACCTCCAATGGGTTTTGTGGCTTTGACTACTGACCCTTCTAAATTGAAGACGAGATATCCCAGGTCTGCAAATGGCATTTTTTTCCAAATGAAACAGCTGCCCAGTTATCCCATTGGAGGGGGAGTAGTTTCGCTTTTGGATTTAGATCAAAAGGAGGTTGAGTATTTTGAGTATAGTGAAGACTTGCATCATCCACTTTTGAGAGATCCGAAGGGAGTTTCATTGGAGCGGATTTCCCTGCTTCAATCGGCGAAAGAGAATCAAAACTGGCAATCCGCGTCTGGAAACCAAGATTTTGCTACACCAGGTCGAGAAAACTCACAAATTCTCCCCACGGATTTGATTGAAGATTTGATCAAGATAGATCCAGAAGTATTTGATCCCGAGGGGAGCAATGGACAAACTTTTACCACCATTTCATATTCCTTGGATCAAACGGGATGGTTTGGTTCTTTTCGGATTTATGATTTGGGAGGTAGACTGATTCAGTCTTTGGCAGAAAATGTGATTTTGGGAACAAATGGATTTTATATCTGGACTGGAACTGATTCGCAGGGAAAAAGGGCCAAGGTTGGGTATTATGTTTTGCTTGTAGAATTATTTGATCCAGAAGGCCGTGTTCAGATGATTAAAAAGACGCTTGTGGTGGGTGAAAGACTTTAATTTTTTAAAGCATTTAAAACTTAAAGTCAAAAAAATCAGTAATTTAATAGAGCAATAAACCCTGAAGCCATGCATCAAGATCTTATCACCCAAGCCCTCAAAGAAATTCACCTTATCCAAGAAAAATCCCTTCGGGAAGTTCAAGACTATTTGAGTCTTAAATACAAAATCGATTTGGATCAGAAGGTTCTTGCCCTCCGATTGAAAAAACTTATTCAGGAGGATAAAGCAGTCGCTTAAGGCTGGGCTTTGGTCTTCTAGTGTCAATTATTTTTCTAACTACCAAGCAAGCAGGAGGATAGCCACAAGTATTTCTGTATTTAGATTTTTTTATTTGGTAGGTGTCAAAAAAATCAAAAAAATATATTTCAAAGTCACTGAAATCAGCCTTTGGAAATTTCAGCCGTAAATGTATTTTTAGCATCTCTTTACAGTTTCAATTAGTAAAATTTAAATAGTCTGACATGAGCGATAGAATTAAAACAGCATATTCTCCGGATGAATTGAAGGAGTTTGAGGAGATTATTCTCCAAAAATTAGCGGTGGCTAAAGAAGAACTTTCCATGCTCAAGGATACTATCAGCAAAAAGAATGATACCGGAACAGATCATACTGCTTCTACATCCAAATTGCTCGAAGATGGAGCAGACACACTAGAGCGAGAAAGTATGAATCAATTGGCTGCACGTCAGCAGAAATTCATTATCAATCTAGAGAATGCTTTGGTCCGAATTAAAAACGGCACCTATGGAGTATGTGTGGATACTGGTAAGCTGATCGGTAAGGAACGACTCAAAGCCGTACCTCACACCATGCATTCGATTGAAGCGAAACTGGCTAAAAAATAAGTTTGGATTTTCTTCATCGCCATATTGAAGCGTTGATTTTTTGCTCACCGAACCCACTTGGGGAGGATGAGATTTTGAAGTGCCTTGAAGAAATGTTTGAGGCGGAGATTCCTGCGACTGATATTTCGGAGGCATTATCTCAGCTTAAGAAGAAATATTCGAATGAAGAGTTTTCTTTTGCCTTAGAAAAAGTGGGGGGTGGTTTTCAGTTTTTGACAAAACCGGCTTATCAGACTTCTATTGGGATTTTGCTCAAGCAACAATCCAAAAAAAGACTTTCTACAGCACAGCTCGAGACACTTTCTATTATTGCTTACAAGCAACCTGTTACCAAAGGGGACATCGAACAGATCAGAGGAGTGAATAGTGACTACTCCGTTCAGAAACTTTTGGATAAGGAGTTGGTGGAGATCAAAGGGAAATCGGATGGCTTGGGAAGGCCAATTTTGTACGGTACTTCGGATAAATTCATGGAATATTTTGGGATCAATTCAATCCAAGACTTACCTCAGCCAAAGGATTTTGCAAAGCAGGATAATGAAATTGGAGAGGAAAGAGAATAAACCCTAAGGATACCCTGCCCTTTTTCCAATGATTTCTTGGGCTTAATTCAAAGATTTGACTTTTGCGAGCTGAGCAATCAGATATTTTTTCCCCGTTTTTACCTCCTCACAAAGAACACGCGTTCTTCGGGTTTCTCCTTTTTTGAAAATTCTTCCTGAAAGTTCAAAAGCTATCCCAGGCCTCAAATCGGATAAAAAAACGGTTTGATCGAGTTGGTCTTCTAAATCATATTTGCTCATTTCCTTCATCAAGAATAAATCTCTAGAAGAACTGGCTTTAGGTGCCCGCATGTGTCTCTGCAAGGGAATCAGTAAATCTCTAGGGAAAAAGTCATCCTGTAAAAGAGGGGACATTAGCTGCTGAAACTTGCTTTTCCATTCTTTGCCGTGAGGAGAAACTCGCCCCCCATGTTTATTGAAGGTGGCTAGGTGTGCATACTCATGGATAAACGTGAGCAGGAATTGGTAGGGATTTAGAGTCCTATTGATGGTGATGGTCTGAATACTGCGGTCAGGGTGAAAGCGAAAGTCTCCGAGTTTGGTTTTTCGTTTGCCAGTGATCTTAAATGAAAATGGAATATCCCGCCAAAGATCCACACAGTAGGGGATTGCATTTTTGGGTATCTGAGGAGCGATTAGTGACTCAAATCGTGAGGCCTGATCCATTGCGAAAAGTACAAAAAAAAGAGTTCCGCGGCTGCGGAACTCCTGGATTTTCAAGTTTGGGAGGAATTATTTTACCTCTTCGATCACCTCTACTGTCTCTTCGATGATAACTTCTGTAGAATCAGTAGTTTCTTCGATGATTTCCATAGATTCTTCAACCACCACTTCAGTAGACTCTTCTACCATAGTTTCAGTTTCTTGAACTTCTTTGTTACCACAAGCTGAAGTTGCGATAAGACCAATGATTGCGAATAATGCAATTGTTTTTTTCATTTTTTAAGGATTTGAGAATGAACGCGCAAATGTATTATTAATTTTCGAATCTCAATTCAAATCCAACAAATATTTATTTGCTTTTATAAACAATTTTTACCGGTACCCCTTCAAAGTCAAAATTTTCCCTCAAACGATTCTCAAGGAAGCGTGTGTAGGGTGATTTGATGTATTGCGGAAGGTTGCAAAAGAAGGCAAAAACCGGATTTTTGGTTGGGAGTTGAGTGACATATTTGATCTTAATGTACTTTCCCTTCCAAGCAGGCGGCGGGTATTTGGCAATCTCTGCTCCGAGAACATCATTCAGTTTAGAGGTAGGAATTCTCCTGGTCTTATTTTCAAAGACCTTTACTGCAAGTTCTATAGCCTGAAGGATTCGCTGTTTTTCAGTGACAGAGGTAAATATGATCGGGATCCATTTGTTTTCTCCTAATCGATCCATCATATCTTCCTTGATCTTATTCATGGTTTTGTGATCCTTTTCGATCAAATCCCACTTATTCACCATGATCATGATGCCTTTATTATTCTTAATCGCAAGGCTGATCAAGTTAATATCCTGAGATTCGAGGCCACGGGTCGCGTCCACCATCACAATTACCACGTCAGATTCCTCGAGCGTCCGTAGAGATCTCATGACAGAATAGAATTCTATGTCTTCTTTGACTTTGGCTTTCTTGCGAATCCCCGCGGTATCCGTGATGATAAAATCCTGACCGAATAATTGATAGCGGGTGTGGATGGCATCACGAGTCGTGCCCGCTTCATCAGTTACTATTGATCTTTCTTTACCCAGTAAAGCATTCAAATAAGATGATTTACCCACATTTGGACGGCCAAGAATGGAAATTTTCGGAACGTCTTTATCCGGATCCTCTACGCCTTCGTCTTCAAACTGCTTGATCATTTCGTCCAAAAGCTCACCAGTACCACTACCACTAACAGCAGCAATGGGGAAAACTTCAAATTCGCTAATCCCCAAGGCATAAAATTCATTCGCCATGAAAGTCTGATCGAGGTTATCTGCTTTGTTGGCGACGATCAGGATTGGCTTTTTGGTGCCGCGTAGTTGCTGAGCAAACTCCTTATCCAGATCCGTAAGTCCGTCATGACAGTCTACTACAAAGAGAATGACGTCAGCTTCTTCGATGGCCAAGATTACTTGCTTACGAATTTCAGCTTCAAAGATGTCCTCAGACCCTGTGACATATCCTCCCGTATCGATCACGGAGAAAAACTTTCCAGACCACTGGGCATGACCGTAATGTCGATCACGAGTCACTCCGCTGAGGTTGTCCTCAATCGCTTTCCTTTGCTCCACGAGTCTATTAAACAAGGTGGATTTCCCCACATTAGGTCTCCCTACAATTGCTACTATGTTTGCCATATTTAGGTCGGATCGTATCCGAATTTTTTCAGTTTTGACTTATTTTTTCTCCAGTCAGGTTCCACCTTCACAAAAGTTTCTAAGAACACTTTCTTCGCAAAGAATTTTTCTAACTCTTCACGTGCTTCAGTCCCCACTTTTTTCAAGGCGCTACCTTTTTGGCCGATGAGAATGCCTTTTTGGCTATTTCGCTCCACATAGATGGTGGCGCGGATTCGGATGATTTTTTTTTCTTCATGAAAATCCTCTATGCTTACTTCGCAGCTATAAGGGATCTCTTTTTTATAATTTTTGAAGATTTTTTCCCGAATGATCTCGGAGGCAAAGAACCGTTCTGGTCGGTCAGTTAGTTCCTCTTTATCAAAAAATGGTGGGTGCTCAGGAAGTCGGTCGAGAATCTCTTGAAGAATTCTCTCGGTATTGAAGTTTTCAGTAGCCGAGATTGGGATTACCGTTTCCACTTTCAGCCGATCTGTCCAATATTTGGTGACTTCGTCCAGTTGTCCTTCTTTGGCAAGATCAATTTTATTGATTACCAAAAGTACCGGAAGTCCGCTTTGATTTATTTTTTCAAGAATTTCTTCGATTTCCTTGGCGTTTTCATAGAGGTCGGTAACGAAAACCACTACATCCGCGTCCTCAAGAGAGATGTTTACAAAGCCCATCATATTCTTATGAAGCTCGTATTGTGGCTTTAGCATACCAGGAGTATCCGAAAAAACAATCTGATATTCATCAGTATTTGTCAATCCTACAATTCGGTGACGGGTGGTTTGTGCCTTAGGAGAAATAATCGAAAGTCGCTCACCCACAAGGATATTCATCAGCGTAGACTTCCCTACATTGGGTTTTCCAATGATGTTTACGAATCCGGCTTGATGTTTTGAGGTGGTCATTTCAATAAAATTTTAACAAAGGTACTTGATTTTCGAGAGTTTGTCTTTACCTTTGTATCACAATTCGCCGAAAGGGCATTTGAATTAAGAAATAAAGACGCAAGTCTACACATATATCGCGGGATGGAGCATCCCGATAGCTATCGGGAGGTAGCTCGTCGGAATCCCTTCTCACAACAAGTATATCGCGGGATGGAGCAGTTGGTAGCTCGTCGGGCTCATAACCCGAAGGTCACAGGTTCGAGTCCTGTTCCCGCTACTACGAAGGACACTAGAAATGGTGTCCTTTTTTTGTTTTTTGAGCTTAAAAAAAAATTTAGCTTTCTGAAATCAGGTTTTGCAAATCCGCCCGAGCCGATTTAATTCGAAAGCTATCGCAAACTTAAGGTAACCCAGGTTTTGCTGTCGATGGTGCGATAGTTAGCGCTTAGTTGCATGGGGGTGTTATCCGACAAAATCGACTTAGCGAGCATGTCCTGAATCATTTCAAAATCGTGTTTGGGTAAATCCATGATGATATCAGAGCCGCTGATAGTTGGATTGGCCGCAAGACGATCTGGATCTCTAAATCGAATATTTAAACGCGTAGGACCATTAGGTGTAGGGTTTGATCCGGTAAGTAAAATGCTCAGCAGAGTCTCTGGATAGGGTCTTCCGTCCGATGCTGTATTGGGGGCTGCATCAAAATTTGAAAGGTAATCTCTAAAAATTATGGTACCACTCATGTTTAGGGATTTTGGTGTGTTTCAAATTAGTAAAAAATTGACTAATAGCTTTTTGCCATACCTAAAATAAAAAAGTGGCAGAATAATTACTTCAGGCCACTTTTTTAAAGAAGACAGGAGAGCCATCAATTCTGAGGCAATGCAAAGCTAAAATTCAATCCTATCGACCAGGCGCTGAGCTCTTCAATTCCTGCCGAGTACTTGACCGAAGTGTAGCTGAGTGCCACCGCTTTGTAGCCGAATTCAAATTTGGACCCTAGAGAGCTATTAAAATCGATATCAGGAACAAAGTCGTCACCTCTAAAGTAAACCAATTCATGAGTAGTGATACCAGCTCCTACCCTGAAACCGTCTCCGAAACGATAATACGGCATCAGCAAAATGGGAACTCGGGTCAGCCGAATATTGGCATTCGTAGCTGCTGTGGTATTGTACTTAAAACCGACTGAGGTTCGAATCAGTAAGGGCTGAATTTTAGTAAATTCAATCTGAGCTCCGGCAGCCAAATAGATTCCTTGGCCCACTAGCATTTTTTGATCTTCACCATTGGTAAAGAAAATTTCAATCAACTCATCTCCTCCATATTCCAGCCCAAATTCTCCGAGAAACCTGACCTTTACAGGCTTAGGGTTTTCCTGTGCAAATAAGCTGATTTGAAATAGCCCAATAATTACGATAAATAGGAAAGTAATTTTTTTCATTTAAGTAAGGTTTAAAACACATTGTAAATTGATAATCAGTGATTTAGGTTTTTATTCCTTACTTCCTGATTTTGAGGCAGGGCAGTCCTGAAGATGGAACCAAAATTAGGCGAAATAGCTCATTATTTTGTGATAAAAAAAGAGGTGAATCCTGATATTTTTTTGATGATTTATTGGCAATAAAAAATCCCAGAAGCTCATTGTTTCTTTTTTGTAAATCGGCTCTGGCTATTTATTCTTATTTTGGTTTTTAAATCTGAGTAGCCAAATGACACACGAATTTAAATCCATCATTCGGCAGGCAGTTGCCTGGCAAAATCAAGGAAAAAGAATGGTATTGGCCACAGTTGTGGCACTAGAAGGCTCCTCTTATCGAAGGCCTGGAGTACGAATGCTACTTGCGGATGATGGTAACTGGGTGGGTGCAGTAAGCGGAGGATGTGTGGAAAAGGAAGTCTACCGATATGCACTTCGAGTCTTTGAAAGTGGTAAGGCGAGGGTCATGAGTTATGACGGTACTTACCGACTGGGTTGTGAAGGCACATTATATCTTTTACTTGAGCCTTTTGAGGTTGGGGATGAATTGCTGAAAACCTTTGAATCCTACCTTTCTAAACGTCAAAAATTCAGCATTGAGTCTGCATTTAACTTGGTGAGCGCTAATGAGGATTCTTCCGAAATAATGGGCTCTGAGATAAGTTTAGGATCAAAAAAATTCACTTTTCAGCTCGACCTGCTTACAGAAAATCTCACTGAAGCCAATCGGTTTTCCCAAGAATTTCCGCCCCTGTTTCAGTTATGCATCTTCGGAGCAGAACATGACGCGGTGGCGCTTTGCCAAATGGCTTCAAATTTAGGTTGGGAAGTGCATATCTACGCTAGTCCCGATGAGCAAAAAACGCAACAGTTTTTTCCCGGATCTACCAGTTTTCAAACACCCACTTTCGAAGCCTTGGATAGCTCAGGAATTGACTCCAATACCGCTGTGATGCTGATGACACATAGCTTCAATAAGGATGTTCAATACCTCATGGCCCTTAAGGATGCGCGTCCAGCTTACTTTGGTTTGCTCGGTCCAGCCCACAGGAGAGAAAGATTACTGAGTAAATTCCTAGAGTATTTTCCGGAGACGGATTTAGACTTTTTTGAAAAGATGCATGGCCCTGCTGGCATCAATATAGGTGCAGAAAATGCCTACGAAATCGCGGTGTCGATCTTGGCCGAAATCCTTTCGGTTTTGCGTGATCAAGACCCTCAGCCGCTGAAGGACAAATCCGGTAGAATTCATGCCTAAGCTAGAGATTTTATTCCTTGCAGCTGGTGAATCCAGTCGAATGGAGCAAAGTAAAGCTCTATTGGATTGGCATGGAGAGCCCTTGATTTCATATCAAATCCGTAAACTTGAGGCGCTTGGTCTATCCATCTCGGTGGTGCTCGGAGGCTATGTGGATCAAATCGAACCGATTTTGAAAGAGCTTTCTATCAAGACCTTTTTCAATCCAGATTGGCAAGAGGGTATGGGTAAATCCTTGGCTTACGGAGTAACAAAACTTCTCGAAGCAAGTCCAGAAATGGAAGGTATTTTGGTCTATCTCGTCGATCAGCCCTTGATCGCATTAGAGGATTTGCATGAACTAATTAAAACTCATGCTGAAAATCCCGAAAAAATCATCATCTCACGGTCTGCTCAGGGTTGGTCGGGTCCGCCAGCTATTTTTCCTAAAAATTTCTATGCGGAGCTCAGTCAATTAGAAAGCGATGAGGGTGCAAAGCCTTTGGTTAAAAAGCATTCAGATTCCGTGATTTTTTATTCGTGCCATTCCTCCATGGAAGATATGGATACGCCTGAGGCATATCGCAATCTACTCGACAAGTCTAGCCTCCAATCGTAATCATACTTCGATTGTGATGCTGTTCAGGATCATTGAATTGCTCTGGACTAGACAGTCCTCCTCGCATCGCAAATTTCTTTCCTACAGCCTTTTGAATGATGGGTACAATGGTTTTTCCTTCTCGATATGGATTTAGTAAATCGCTCTCGGTTTGTGAAAAGAGGCAGTTTTTCAGTTGGCCATTTGCAGTGAGTCGGATTCTATTGCAGCTATCACAAAAGGGATTGGTGACAGTACTGATAATCCCAAATTGGCCTTTGTATCCTTGAATTTGGTAGTTTTTTGCAGTGTCATTTGGAGCGTCCCTCAGTCGCAAAATACGATCAGCAGAGTAGGTGCTCTCTAGTAAATCTAGAATCTCACGCAAGGAAACCGTCTTTTCCCGATTCCAATTGTTTCCATCAAATGGCATAAACTCAATAAAGCGCACTACAAATGGATAGTCCCGTGTGAGTTCGATAAAGTCCAAAATCTCATCCTCATTCACTCCCTTCATCAGCACCACATTGATCTTCACCAAAAAACCCTCTTGCTGAAGCAGAAACATATTTTCATGGACTTTTTTGAATTGGTCCCGAAAGGTGATTTTCTTAAATTTATCTGCATCCAAAGTGTCCAGACTGAGGTTCAGCGACTTCATTCCACATTTCTTCAGCAGTTCCAAGTGGCGATCCACCGTGACTCCATTTGTGGTCATGGTGAGTTGCACAGGAAGTGTAGCGAGCGAGGTCAGGATCTCAGGAAAGTCCTTTCGAACCAAAGGTTCTCCACCAGTTAAACGGATTTTGGTCACACCCTCCTGCACGAACAGCTTTGCGATTTCAAAAACCTCTTCTGCATTCATCAGGTGATCCTTTGGACTCAATGGTACCCCTTCCAGAGGCATGCAATAGGAGCAGCGCAGATTGCAACGTTCCGTTAAAGAAATCCTGAGGTAGGTATGCTTCCTATCAAAGCTGTCGGTCAATATGTTTTGTGATTCGCTCACGAGTGTCGTGCTCCTTTAAAGATGTCAAAAATGTGTAGTGCGGCTGGGAAAATGGCCTGCATGGATTCTTTGGCTCCATTGGTTGAGCCGGGCAAAGCCAAAATTAGGGAGTCACCTATGGTTCCAGCCACTGATCTGGAAAGCATGGAGTAGTTAGTGCGATTTTGTCCGTAGGATCGAATCGCTTCCTCCATTCCGGGGATTCGTCTTTCCAAAAGTGGGAGAATTGCCTCTGGCGTTTGATCTCTTGGCGAAAGGCCAGTTCCTCCGGTGAAAATGATCAATTGGGTTTGGTTCTTCACATGGCTTTTGACCTTTTCTTGAATTTGATCCACCTCGTCAGGAATGATGCTATACTCCGAAATTTGAACTCCATGAGATTCTAGGTTGGCAATGATCGCCTTTCCCGCCCGATCTTCTTTTTGTCCTTGGGAGATGGAATCCGAACAAACAATCACCGCCGCAGAAATACTTGCTCCTTTGGCCTTATAATCTGATTTGCCTCCTTTTTTCTCCAAAAGCCGAATATTCCAAATCTCCACCTGCTTATCGATGGGCTTCAGCATATCGTAGATATTCAGTGCTACCACACTTGCTCCATGCATGGCTTCCACTTCCACGCCCGTCTTGTAAATGGTTTTGATCGTGCAGAAAATCTTGATTTCCAGTTTTTCGATTTCGTATTTGATTCCGCCAAATTCTATGGGCAGAGGATGGCAGTCGGGTAAGATACCCGGAGTCTTTTTTATGGCTAAAAGTCCCGCTGCTCGACTCATTTCGAAGACGTCGCCCTTCGGTACGGTACCGTTTTGGATAGCTTGAATCGTCGCTACAGACCCCACCTTTACGATGGCCTGAGCCGTTGCGATGCGTAGGGTATTATTCTTATGTGTGATATCTACCATAACTTATCTGTTTTCCTTCCACTGATGGGTTTCATCTTCAAAAATCTCCTTTCCAAAAATCGGCACACGGGCTTTGATTTCGTTCACCAGATGAGGTAAAGCTTCAAAAACTTGCTGTCTGTGACCGGAGGACACAAAGACAAAAATGCAGAGTTCCCCAGCTTCCACGCGGCCTAGGCTGTGGTAAATATGCATGCAGCTCAAGTCAAATTTCTCGAAAGTCGCTTCTCGAATCTCATGGCAAACGGCATTGGCCATTTCTTCCTGAGCGGTAAACTCGATCGCTTGGACTTTTTTGCCATCCACTTCATCTGCCCGGACCTGCCCTAGAAAAATATCATGCGCACCGATCCCTGTTTTGGATTGGTGGGCGGCGATGGATTTGGCGATTTTCTCTGGTGTGATGGGCCCTTGGACAAATATGTTTTTGATGCTTCGTTCTTTCATGTTTGAATGTATTTTTTCACTTCTTCAGCCCCTTCGATCAGGCTAAAGCAGTTGGGTATTTGATTTTCTTTCAGTTGTGCCAAAGCGCGTTGGCTTCTTATTCCAGATTGGCAAAAAATAAGTTTTTTGGGCTCTGACGGGATCAGGGCAAGGCTTTCAGCAAATTCACTTAGGGGAATGGAAATAACCTCAGGACCTTCAATGGATGGCTTTTCTCCTTTGTCACGCACATCGATCCAGAGCATTTTTTCTGTTTTTGTGAGCTGGCGCAAAGAGATTTGACCGGAAAATTGGCAGTCATTCGTGGAGACAAGTTCTACCAAAGGCAAAGTCTTGATTCGTGAGATCTCATTTTCATTTCTGCTCACTTCAAAGATGCGCTGCTCATGCGAAAGCAAATGATAGTGAAGGATTTTGCCACTAAGTATCTCACCAATGCCCAAGATGATTTTTATCGCTTCGGCGGCCTGCATGATCCCAATGAGTCCCGGCAAAACGCCTAAAACGCCCACTTCATTACAATTCGGAACGTCCCCGGGCTTGGGGGGATCGGGGAAAAGACAGCGATAGGATGGACCGTTTTGGTAGTTAAAAACCCCCACTTGTCCTTCAAATTTGTAAAGCGAACCATGAATCATGGCTTTACCCATGCGGAGACTCACGTCATTGATCAGGTAGCGGGTGACAAAATTATCCGTACAGTCGACGATCAAGTCGTAATCTGAAAAGATCTCGGCTGCATTGTCCAGATTGAGATGAAAAGGATAGCTTTCCAGCTGGATTTCGGAATTGAGTTGGCTGAGTTTTTTCACCGCCGCCTCAACCTTGTTTTTTCCAAGGTCTGATTCGGTGAAAAGTACTTGTCTCTGAAGATTGTGAAGAGAAACTTGATCTCCGTCGACTATGCCGATTTGCCCCACCCCAGCAGCAGCGAGATACTGTAAAGCAGGGCATCCCAGTCCGCCGGCTCCAACGACCAAAACTTTGGCATTACCGAGCCTTTCCTGACCTTTTTCGCCGATTTCGGCTAATTGAATATGTCGCTGATATCTACTCATCCTCCAGAAAATGGTGGAAAAACGTCTATTTCTTTTTCCTCGATCAAATCATCTGCTTGTAAAATCCGATTGCTTTGCGCCAGCTGAAAAGTGCTCTTTGCTAATTCCGGGTGTGCCTGAATCAGAGTCTGCTGAATCTCAGCAGAGCTATCCTGAGACAGTTCCAATTCCTCCGACTTGGTCCCTAATAGCTCAACGAGTTTACCGTGATAGTTGAATCTGATTTTCATGATTTAAAAGAGTAATAATTTCACCGATGCGGTAATCAAAACGATAGAGAGCGCATATTCCAGCACTCGATTATTCCATTTTTTACTTCCCAAATAGCTCCCCGCCAAGCCTCCCAGCACCGCGATTAGCACCATTAGCCCCGCAAAAGGATAAAGCTCCACGCCTGTAGTAAACTGGCCAGCAAGTCCAGAAGCCGAATTCACCCAAATAAACAAGGCTGATACGGCAGCCGCTTCTTTCATATTTCCCCAGTGAAGAAGGAGAATAATTGGCGTTAGAATAATTCCGCCTCCTATGCCAATTAGGCCGGAGAAAAACCCCACAATTCCTCCTAGAACAAATGCCTGAATGAGATTTACCGAATGCAATGGAGCCTTAGATTCTGACTTTTTCCAGAGCATTCTAGCTATCGCAAAAACCAGAAGTACCCCCAAAATCTTTTTGTAAATCAAAGGATCTAATTGAGTCATTCCTCCCAAAAAGGCGGCAGGAATTGAAGCCAAAGCGAAAGGGATAAAGAGATCTTTGCGAAAATGACCTGCCTTGAAAAAGTGGTAGAAAGACACGCCCGCCACGAAAAGATTGAGCAGTAAGGCTGTTTGCTTCATGGTTTCATTAGGGAAATTAAATAAAGCCATCAGTGCCAAATAGCCACTCGCTCCTCCATGGCCCACGCTAGCGTAGAGAAAGGAAAGCACTGGCAAAATCACCAGAAAGAGGATCAGCTGACCGTTAGCTATGTCCATAACTCAGCATGTTTGGTGAGGTAATCCTGCATGGAGTCCGAAAATTCTTTTTGCAGACCCGCATAAAATTCCAAAAGCTGCATGCCATACGCAGTGACTTTGGTACCGCCACCTTTTGCTCCGCCTTTTTTCAGTAAAACCACGTCTTCACGGCCCATTTCATTGATTTGATGAATCAATCTCCATGCTTTTCGGTAGGAGATTCCTGTTTTTTTTGCTGCTCCATTCAGGGAACCGGTTTCTTGGATGGCATACAAAAGCTGCAAATGACCTTTGCCCATGTATTTCTCACCTTCGAGTTCGATCCAGATTCTTCCTTTGACTTTAGCTTCCATAGGGTAAAAGAATGGTTTCGATTAAGGACCCGGCAGGATTTTCTTTTTGATCTGTGGGGATATAGGCCAGGGCATTGGCTTCCGCAAAACTGATCATGGTGCTGCTCGCCTGATGATCCAGGATTTCCACTTTGCTGTCTTTTACTTTGGCTTTTAGAAAAAGTGCCCTTCCAACAGGGTTGGGGTAGTCCGCAGCCAAAGGCAACTTGACCCGAAGAAGTCCGGGGTCTGAATTTTCCGAAATCAAGTCGATCAACAGATTTACATAGATGTAGAAGCAAGTAAGCGTGGAGGCTGGATTTCCCGGTAGGGCAAAAACGTACGTATTTTCTCTTTTTCCGAAAAACAAAGGCTTTCCGGGTTTCTGAAGTACTTTATAGAAAACTTGCTCCACCTTGAGTTCTTGGAGAGCTTTGCCTACAAAGTCATAATCACCTACCGAAATACCACCTGAGATCAAGAGTAAATCGTTTTGTTCTAAAGCATCTCCAAGTTGGGAAATGGTATCTTGCAGATTGTCTTTGATTTTAATATGGGTTATGTCCTGAATGCCCTTGGTAGAAAGTGCTGAGGCGATTACCGCGCTATTGCTTTCATAGATCTGACCTTCTTCTAGGCTTTGGCCCACTTCCACGAGTTCATTTCCAGTCACCACCACTGCAGCTCGGAGTGATTTTTTGACTTTCACTTCGGCCATTCCTAGGCTTTTCAGGAGTCCTATGGTGGAGGCATTGATTTGGTGGCCTTTGGGCAGGCAAGTGATACCTTCAGCGATTTGCTCTCCGATTTGGCGAATATTATCTCCGATTTTGGACTGGATTTCCAGTATGATTTTGTCGCCATCCTTCGTCACTCGCTCTTGAATGACCACCGCATTTGACGAATCGGGAACCTTTGCCCCTGTGAAAATCCGAACTGCCTCGCCAGGTTGAAGACTGGGATTACTTGCATCTCCGGCTTTAACTTCACCAGTGAGCGAGTAGCTGTTCGAGTCGTGAAGATTTAGCGCATAGCCGTCCATAGATGACTGTCGAAAGGAGGGAAGGGAAAGCGGTGCGATGAGATCGGCGGCTAAAGTTTTCCCAAGAGATTTATCAACTGATACAAACTCCGTCTCGCTTTTGGCCTGAGCATGCTGGGTGACTAGGGCTATGGCTTCTTCTACTGAAATCATTTGAAAATTTTAGCGTTATGCAAGCGTGAATATAACGAAATTCAAATGAAGGAAGGATTCACTTTTTGATAAGCGGAATTGGGGCTAATAAGATGTTAGAAGGGTTTAAAAAACACTCATCATGATGAGCAACTGAAATTTACTTTAACCAAACCTCCCCACTTCAAAACCTTGAATTTCCAGCGTGGTGTCTTTCTGCTGATGAAGTTCTGCCAAAATTTTCCCGGTGCCCGGAGCCATGGATATCCCCATCATGGAGTGCCCACTTCCAACGAGCACATTGCTGTAGCCCGGAGCAAATCCTATGTATGGAAGTCCGTCTGGCGAACAGGGTCTTAAGCCTTTCCAGATTTGGTTTTCTTCAGGAAACTTGGCTTCAAAATCCGGATAGTAGCGGTTGATGGATTCAAAGATTCCTCTTACCCGGTTGATATTGATGGACTGATTGGTGCCAGCGATTTCCATGGTTCCTCCAAATCTGACATTTTCTCCATATGGACTCACAGCTACCTTCATTTCGGTCAAAATCGTGGCCTGTTTGATTTCAGGCTTATTTTTTTGAATAAAGGAGTAACCTTTTCCGCCCATCATGGGTAGTGTAAATCCAAGCATTTTTGCGAGTTCACCTGACCAAGAGCCACCGCAAAGCATCACTTTTTCCGCCTCAAACCTACCCTTGTCTGTGATGACGGCATGCACCTTTCCTCCAGAACTTTCAAAACCTTCGACTTGAGTATTAAACTGGAATTTCACGCCTTTTTCTTCGAGGTACTTTTTCAAAAAGCCATATAAAGCACCTGGGTCCAAATGTGCGTCTCCCGGGAAAAGAACTGCTCCCCTAGCTTTTACTTCAAGATTAGGCTCTATTTTTTTAATGTCATCTGGGGTAAGTATATCGGCTTTTAGGCCATACTTTCTAGCGAGATGTGCGAATTCAATTTCCTCTTTTTCCACAGCTTCAGTTTGATAGGCCATCATCAGTCCCTTTTCTGCCAAGGCAAGAGCTGCCTCCGGATGCTTGGCTTTAAATTCTAGGTAAAGTGATTTGCTCAGTAGGCTCAGGTTTTTCAAAAAGGGGATAGACTTCTTCACTTGCTTTTCATTGGCAGACTTAAAGAAAAGAAGACACCATTGGAGCAGTTTGTAATCCAATCGTGGATGAATGTAGAAGGGGCTTTTGGAAGAAAACATCCAAGAAATTCCCTTGGTGATCATTCCTGGGGCAGCAAGTGGGATAATGTGGCTTGGAACGATCATGCCGGCATTGCCGGTGGAGCAATTGTCTTGCAGGTCAGTTCGATCAATGATCGTGACCTCAATTCCTTCCTTTTGCAGGAAATAAGCGGTAAAAAGACCGACGATTCCGCCGCCGATTATTAGGGTTGGTTTCATTGCTCTAATTTAAATTCAGACCGTCTATCCAGGTCATAGCTTCATCCTTAGTCTCAAAAATCTTATAGGCAACAGGTTGCTTTTGTAGCGCAAATATGGCTTTTAGAATGGCCCGGATAGCCAAATTTGGAATCACGTAGGCAGTAACCACACAATATTGCTGCATCAATTCTTTATTTTCCTTAAGCCATTCGGCTTGCATTTTTTGATGGGAAAATGAGGGGATTGTGGCTTCAGTGGCGTCAAAAACGATAGCCAATTTCTTTTGAAAGCGATAGCAGGCTTTATTCTGATCCAGATAGGCTTGAAAGTTTTCATCAGTACTCTTATTTCCTGTGAATCTTATTTGTACGATAGGAAAGGCGGACTCATCAATATCTGCGTAGGGCTGCATTGGCTTTGTGGTATATAGTAAGCTAATAAGTCACTAAGGGGCTATCTGGTTTTAATAATCGAATCAAATCACCTGAAATCC
The DNA here is from genome assembly GCF_042649705.1 of Algoriphagus namhaensis. Taxonomy (NCBI): domain Bacteria; kingdom Pseudomonadati; phylum Bacteroidota; class Cytophagia; order Cytophagales; family Cyclobacteriaceae; genus Algoriphagus; species Algoriphagus namhaensis. The sequence continues at coordinate 264,216 of NZ_JBHRZS010000006.1, read as the reverse complement.
ATGGACATAAGGGTCGTCGTCGTCTAAGATGATGGTATTATATCCGTATACTTTTGCCCAGCCTTCTATGCTTGGCACAATGGCCGATTTACCTGCAATCTCGGTCACTTCTTCGATTCTGCCTATAAATTTTGACCCTATAAAACTCTCATGGATAAATTCATCTCCAGGTTTCAATAAGCCTTTGGCATGCCACTGAGCCATGCGAGCCGAAGTCCCTGTGCCACATGGGGATCGATCGATGGCTTTATCTCCATAGAAAACAGCATTTCTCGCTGTACTTGTGTGATCCAGCGTTTTTCCGGTCCAAAGAATGTGTGACAAACCCCGAATTTGTTCATGTTCTGGATGCAAAAATTGATACTGCTCATTCATTCTTTTTCTCAGGCTTCTTGACATTGCGATTAGCTCCTCCGCTTTGAAATTTTCAATACCAGAAAAATTCTCCTGAGGGTCTACAATGCAATAAAAATTTCCTCCGTAGGCAACATCCACCTTCAATTTCCCTAGGTGTTCACTTTCAATTTCCAAACCTTCATTTGCTAGAAAACTCTTAACATTCGTGAGCTTCACAGACTTTACCTTCTTACCCTCTTGCTGGTATTCTACCAAAACCAGTCCTGCTGGAGTTTCCATGCGAAGCCTTCCTGGAGTTTTTGGATAGATCAAACCTTCCTCGATTGCAATAGTCACCGTCCCGATAGTACCGTGTCCGCACATGGCCAGACATCCGGAAGTTTCGATAAACAACACGGCGAAGTCATTTTCTGGATTATGTGGAGGGAAGAGCATAGAACCAGACATCATATCGTGACCTCTCGGCTCAAACATCAATCCTGTGCGAATCCAATCTAGATTTTCGAGGAAATAGGCTCGCTTTTCCAACATATTATTCCCTTTCAGGAAAGGGACCCCGCCTGAAACAACTCGTACAGGATTTCCACAGGTGTGTGCATCGATACAGGAAAAGGTATGCCTTCCCTTCGCTTCATTATTCATCATTCAGAATTGGATCTTCAAAGTTTGATTTTTTCTCTTTTTCACTGGAAAAGCTCAGACTTCACTTACAATATGTGTTTTTTATTATCTGGAATTAACTGGTCCATTTACCATTCAGCAGCCGCATGATTCCTAAAGGATTTTCATCCTTCAATTCATCAAGAAGTAAACTTACAGGCATGTCTTGATATGCTACAGGTCGAGCAAATCGCTTAATCGCATGCGCTCCGACTGAAGTGCTTCTGGAGTCAGTGGTAGCTGGAAAAGGCCCTCCATGTTGCATCGCAAAACCAACTTCTACTCCTGTGGGCACTCCAGTGAAAAGCAAGCGTCCGCATTTTTCTTCCAAAAGCGAAATTAAATCTTCCTGTTCCTGTAGTTCAGATGGATCTCCCCAGAGTGTAATTGTCAATTGTCCGTGCAAGTGCTTTGCCACATGGGTTAGTTCATCGGCATGATCATAGATCACCATCAGGGCAAAAGATCCGAACACCTCTTCTTGAAACTTATCGTCCTTTAACCAATCCTGCACGCTGATTTCGGCAAGAGAGGGTGATGCATTGATCAGGTGCTGTGCATCTGGAACTTTAACCCAATTCAATTCCGATCTAAGCTGAAGTTCGTTAAGGGCCTTATAGTAGGACTCTGCGATTCCTTCATGAAGCATAGGTGCTGGTGCCACTTGAGTGATGGTTTGACTTACTGCGTTTTTGAAGCCTTCGGCCAAAGCTTTTGGAACAAAGATCAATCCCGGGTTCGTACAAAACTGACCAGCACCCAAAGTGAGTGAGTTGACATAGTTTTGAGCCAAAGGCAAAAGCTCATTTTTCAATCGCTGAGGAAATGTAAAGATGGGATTGACGGATCCCATTTCTGCATAGACGGGAATAGGTTGATCTCTATCGCTTGCGATATTAAAGAGAGATTTCCCTGCGGAATAGGACCCTGTAAAGCCCACTGCTTTGGTCTGGGGATGCTTTACTAGGTCTTGACCCATTTTTACACCACCTTCAACATGGGTGAAAATACCAGCTGGGAGCCCACACTTTTCTAAGGCCTGTGAAATGCAGGAGCCAACAAATTTTGAGGTATCAGGATGTGCAGGGTGTCCTTTGTAAATCACAGGACATCCAGCTGCTAATGCCGAAATCGTATCTCCACCAGCTGTGGAAAAGGCTAGTGGAAAATTACTTGCACCAAAAACAACCACAGGTCCCAATGGACGGAGCATTCGACGAATATCTGCTCTAGGTAAGGGCGTTCTGTCCGGCATAGCAGGATCTATGGTGGCCTCTACCCAGCTGCCTTCTCTGACCAAATTGGCAAAAAGCTTTATCTGACCTGTTGTCCGACCCAATTCTCCATTAATTCTACCTTCGGGAAGATTTGACTCTCTACAAGCCATCATTACAATAGCCCCGCGGTTTTCTTCAAGGATTTCTGCGGTTTTGTCCAGGAAATCAGCCTTTTTTCTAGGAGATAGATTTTTATAGCTTAAAAATGCTTGTTGTGCAGCGTTGAAAATTTGGTCTAAGTTCATAGGATAGATTCAAAGATTATAAAATTAAAGATTGGACAATAGTTGAGTAGTTGTCGCCAAGTCGGGGCGATTATCCAACATTGGTCATCTGACATCAGTCATCCGACAACCTACAATTTAGGCCTTTTCGCTATTCCTTTGATGATGATTCGCTCAATTCTTTCTCGCTCTTCTCCGATCAAAGTCAGTCGAGGGGCTCTCACGTGCTCGCTGCCTATGCCACAATGCGTCTCAGCGAGTTTGATGTATTGCACCAATTTGGGGTGAATATCCAATTCCAATAGGGGTAAAAACCAGCGATAGATTTCTGTGGCTTGTTTGATTTTTCCTTCTTGTACCAAATTGAAAATAGTGACTGTCTCCTTCGGAAAAGCACAAACCAAACCGGCTACCCAGCCTTGAGCGCCCATAAGTAATTCTTCCAAAGCAAGTGTATCGACACCGCAAAGTAGCTTGAATCGATCTCCAAATCGATTGATCATTCGGGTTACATTGGAGATGTCGCGGGTAGATTCTTTGATGGCCTGTATATTTTCACATTCCGCCAGCTCTGCAAACATATCAATGGTCACCAAGGTCTTATAATCTACTGGATTGTTGTAGATCATCATGGGAAGTTTAGTGGAGTTGGCTACTGTTTTAAAATAGGTGACCACTTCACGTGCGTCCGCAGCATAGCGCATCGGAGGAAGGATCATAAGCCCTGAAGCTCCAAGTTCCTCGGCTTTTTTCGCCCAAAATACAGCGTCTATTGTAGCACCTTCGGCAATGTTTAAAATCACAGGCACGCGACCTCCGATATGATTTACAGTCTCACGAGTAAGAGTAATTTTTTCTTCTGTAGAGAGAGCTGAGCTTTCACCTAAGGTACCCCCAAGGATAATTCCGTGGACACCCGACTCGAGTTGGAAATCTAGATTTTTGAAAAATAGCTCCATGTCAAGACTTCCGTCTGCATGAAATTTGGTTGTTACCGCAGGAAATACACCGTACCAGTTCATAGTTTTTCTTTTTTATTTCAAAAGTATAGTGCCGTCCTCGGTCTCGCTTCCACTGTATTAATCCTTTTTGGTACTATATTGATTATAAAAAATTATAATGATTGATAATGAATTAATTTTATATCATTTTTGAGCTATGGCGAAGGTTATTTCCTTTCAGATTCCTAAATCCAACAAAGAGTTTATCCGCTTCCAAGAGGATAGGGCGGCTCACTTTTATGACAAGCTCCATCAGCATCCACAGTTACAACTCACACTTATCCTTGAGGGAAAAGGGCAGTTTTTTAGTGGAGAATATCTGGGTAGGTTTCAGGCAGGAGATGTCTTTTTTCTAGGAGCCAACGCTGCACATGTTTTTCGAAGTGATCCTGAATTTTTTGACAAAGGGAGTAGATTATGCTCCTCGGGGAATACTGTCTTTTTCGATTTTCAGGCTTTGGGAAAAGCTATTTCCGATGTGGAAGATTTAGCTTCTTTACAGCGATTTGCGGAGATGTCGGGGACTTGCTTTCGGGTAATCGGCGAAGGCCTAGAGACGATTCAGGAGATTTTAGAAAATTTTGGTGCTTTTCGTGATTTGGATCGGTTTCTACAGGGGATTCGCCTGCTCACTATTTTGGAAAGAGAGGAATGCGAATTATTACCGCTAAATGAAAGTCAGCCACGTCTCAATGAACGGGATGGAGCTCGGATGAATCGAGTGATGGAGTTTATGCTACGGAACAGATTTGAGCCGATTACTTTGGAACAAACAGCCGATCAGGCCAATATGAGTAAGGAGGCATTCTGTCGATTCTTCAAACTCCGGACGCGAAAAACTTTTACTCAGTATTTGCAACAGCTACGCATTGCGGAAGCTCAAAAGTTGCTTTCGGAGACGGATCTAAGTATCTCAGAAATCGCATACCGGGTGGGTTATGAGAATTTGTCTTATTTCAATCGAAGTTTTAAAACTCTCACAGGTATAGCTCCTCGTGAATGGAAAAAGAAACAGCTTTCTACATCCGTTTGATATTCATTCCGCCGTCCACTGAAATGATTTGACCGGTCGAGTAGGGCAAGTCTCCTCGGATCAATGCTGCTGCGACTTTGCCAATATCCTCTGGTTGTCCCATGCGAGGCTCTAGAGTCATACCTGATTTTACGCCTTGATGATAGGTTTCGCGCACTGCCTCGATCATATCGGTCTCGGTCACACCTGGTCGGATTTCATATACAGGAATGCCAAATTCAGCCATTTTTATGGCAAAAACGGTAGACATTATGGATGTGGCAGCCTTTGACATGCAGTAGGAGCCACGGAGTACGGAAGCAATTTCTGCGGAAACGGACGTGATATTTACAATGCTCATTTGTCGATCTGAATCTGCCTTTTTCAAGTCAGCCATCCATTTGGCGATTTCTTGAGTGAGGAAAAAAGTGCCCTTTTGGTTGATCTCCATCAGTGCATCATAGTCCTCTTCAGAAATCTCAAATACATCGCATCGGGTTCTGGGTGCTACACCTGCATTGTTGACCAAAACGTCGATATGTCCGTACTTTTCTCGCAACCCGTCGATGATTTGCTTTCGACCATCTTTGGTCCCAATATTTCCTTGAAGATAAACCACCCGAACGCCCAGAGCTCGAAGCTCCGTCAAAGTTTGAGCAACTTGAGGTTCTTCGCGTACCCCGTTGATCGCAAGATCAAAGCCCTCTTTTGCAAGTGCTTTAGCTATCCCCAAACCTATTCCTCGACTTCCACCGGTTACTAATGCTACTTTGTTCATGGTATTTATTTCTTATTATTAAAAATTGTAATTACTCTTTGTGAATGATGGTAGGCTACTTTTTCAAAATCAAAACCTTCGAATCCATCACATTGCCAATAAAGAGATAATCTCCCCATGGCACAGCAACCGATGAACCCGAAACCTTCTCTCCAGTATCCGTATATACCGATTCGATTTTAGACTGCCCATTTTCATAGCTGATTTTCAGAACTTCCGATGGCGCTGTTTCCTCTTTGCCTGCAGCATAGGATGCAAATCGAAGTAAATTAGGGTGAGCGCCGATCCATAACGTTCCTGCATCATCCAACTCAATATTGTCCACCCCAGTACCCGCATCCAGCTCTTCGTCAAGGTTTAAATTCCAATTTTCATCAACCGAATAGACCAAAACAGAAAAGCTCCGTACTGCGGCTACATAGAGTGTCTTATTAGTCAAGTCAAACTGTATTCCATTAGCATAGCCAATTCCTTCTGCTTTGATTTCTACTTTTTCACCGTCAAAGAAGCCTACATTTGAAGCTTTGAGTCCTAAGTAATTTTCAGCAAAAACCCCAATTCCACTTCGGTAGCCATGATCATTGGAGTAATAAAACTGATCTGGACTCACCAGTACCAAATCATTTGGACTAATGAAATTTTCGTCTCGAATTGTTTTTTGATGCGTCAGACTTTTGCCCCGCAAATGGAAAATCTCTACGGAATGCTCTCCATCCACATGATTAATCACGGCCAGACTGTAAGCTGCCGAATCGGTTTGATAAAGACTAATGCCATGAGGGAAAAATGGGAAATCTAAATCTTGAGTCAAATCCACTGGCTCAAAAGCAGGATTTCTCAATTCCACCAAATAGATTCCCGTCGGCCCTGATTTACCCTCTCGTCGTGTTGCCCGATCATCCACTGAGAGGATCAAAAGGCTATCTACTCTAGCCAAGGCGATATCTTCTACTCCTGGTAGATCGATTTGACCGTGGATGACTCCAAAATCGTTTTTCTGAACAACCTCTCTAAAAAATCCTGTGGAATTGAAAATATATAGTACGAAAGCCACGAGTGCGATCAATAGCAAAAGAAGAACAAGTAGAAATTTTTTCATAGGGTGTCGGCTTTGTTTGAGTTAAAAGCCCTTGATCAAATGGTAAGAGAACTCAATAATCTCTTTGTAATTCTCTTTACTGATTTTCTCATCAATACCATGAAAACGAGTCATGCTACTAGGGTCTAATCTCATGGGGTAAAATCGATAAACATCGTCTGAAATCTCATAGAAATAACGCGCGTCCGTACCACCTCCGATTAAGCCGGGAACCACCACTGTATTGGGATAAAGCCCTCTAATCGTTTTTTCTAAGGCTCTATATGCATCTGAATCGATCTTGGAAACGGGGGAAGGGTTGGTGTGAAAGCCTGGTAAATCGACCTGTACCTTATCGGAAACCACGCTTTCAATGTGAGCGCGAACGGATTCCACACTTTCTCCAGGGAGAATTCTAAAGTTAACCGTGGCTTCGGCTACGGTTGGGATCACATTATCTTTGACTCCGCCTGAAATAATGGTAGGTGCAGTAGTCGTATGAGCATTCAATCCCTCTAGGATTGGCCCTTTGAATAGCCAAGTATTTGCGAAAGCTAACCTTTGCATAAAAGGTAGTTCCGGTCCCAAATATTCTAGTTGATAGTCCAGTGGCGTGACCATTTTGTATGGAAGCTGGTTATTTTCTAGATCTACTATGGCTTGGGCTAAAATTCCCACTGTGTTTTCTCGTGGAGGAGCAGAGCTATGACCTCCTTGGGTTTCCACTTTTAGTTTGAATGAAGCGTATCCCTTCTCGGACAGATTAATCATCGCAACAGGTGCGTCCACTCCTGGCACCAATCCCTCGGCAATAAAGCCACCTTCATCTATGGTCATGGCGGCATTGACTCCTCTTTGCTTGAGAAGCTCTGCGATTTTGGCGGCGCCATTACTACCACCCAACTCCTCATCATGACCTGAAGCGATATAGATGGTTCGCTCAGGCACGAAGCCCTCGGAAAGAAGCATCTCGACAGCTTCCAATACCCCGATCAAAGTTCCTTTATCATCCATAGTGCCACGACCGATGACGTGTGTGTCCGTGATTTTTCCCGAAAAAGGTGGGGCTTCCCATTGATTGATCGTAGGCTCATCCACTGGAACCACATCTTGGTGTGACATCAGAATGAGCGGCTTTTTGGATTCATCTGACCCTTGCCATTTGTAGAGCAAGCTGTATGTACTCACTTTTTCAAGAGTAAGCTTCTCATGGGTCAAAGGGAAAGTTTCTTCCAAAAAGAGGTGAAAGCCAAAAAAAACAGCGGAATCAGGGATAGCTTCTTCGCTATAGGATACCGTTTGGAACTGAATGGCTCGGGACAAATTTTGAAAAACCTGATCAGAAATGGCTAAGGCCCTTAGGGGTTCCGCATCGACTTGCTTTGAAGTCATCTGCACGGTATTGAATAGAATTATAGCAGCGACTATTCCGACTGCAAAAAGGATGAAAAGGAATATTTTTTTCATAAGATGGGGTTAGGCTGATTCTTTTTAATTAGTGAAAATAATCAAAATGATTGTTTAACGGATGGTATCTAATCCTAGTCTATTATTGTCTTACAATCGCTCTATTTCGGTAGGTGTAGTTGATCTCGTCGGAGTTGCTCTCGATGATATCAAGTCGCTGATCATTGTTTAGGTCTGCGATGATGATATCATAGGTGTCCAAGTCTTCGTTTCTAAGAACTATCTTTTTCCAAGTCTGGGCCTTTTCTGAATTCAGGAATACCACATTCGGTTTTTCGGAGTTGGCAATCACAATATCCAAGCTTCCATCTCCATCCAAATCTCCAAAATCCAGTGCATAGGAGGGATTATCACTTGGGTCAAAAATAATTTTTCTACTAAAGTCAAGACCCTCATTCCCAAAATAAATCACATTTGGCTCCTCGATATTGGCCGTAGCGATATCTAAATATCCATCTTGGTCAAAATCGGCCACTGCTACAGAACGTGTTTCATCTGTTCCGGTACCAAATGGAATTTTCTCATGGAAGTTCAGCTCTCCATCGTTGAGGTAGATGAAGTTTTGTTGCCCATCGCGATTGGCCAAGATCAAATCTTTTGAGCCATCTCCGTTAATATCCGCAATATCTACATCTATGGTCGAATCATCTGAAGACCCAAAACTGAACACTTCTGTAAATTCTGCTTTGCCATTATTCAAGCAGATTTCATTCTCTCTTCCTCTGTTGGTAATAAGGATATCAAGGTCCCCGTCTCCATCGATATCACTTATTTTTAGATTCCGAGTAGGTGCATAGTCCGCACCAAAATGGCCAGTCCGTTGGAAATTCCCCTTGCCATCATTAAGGTAAATGGCATTAGGTGCCATGTCATTACCTACTGCTATATCTAGATCCCCATCTCCATCCAAATCGGCCAATTCAGTGGCATAAGTTGTTTCTTCGATCGCATCGAGAAGTTTGGAAACGGTAAAAATACCTGAGCCATTGTTTATGAAAATTTTATTGGCCTCAGGCCAATGACGCCCATTTGCAACCAAAATATCCAGATCCCCATCTTGGTCGATGTCTCCAGCACTCACTGAAGCCGATTTGTCCTGACTACCTCCGAGTACAAGCCTTGAATTCGAAAGAAATTCTAGATCCTGAGCAAAGCTGAAAATAGGAGCGAAAAGCAGGAGAAAGAGGAGTGTTTTCATGGGGCCGTTTGGAATAAATGAAAGCATTGACCCATGAAACTAGCTATTAATTTTGAATAGGCTATAAATAAAACTAGCTCTAGTCAAGCCTCCTCTTCCCGAAGCAGACTAAAATTTTTCCAATCCAGATGAATGGTGAAGAGCATTCTTAATCCCCGGTATTTTTTCTTGATTAGTTATAATCGCTGGCTTTGAAATTCTTTTTCCACGACGAAAGTCTTTTGGATCTTGTCATGAGATCGGCAAGATATCTTTGAATTTCTATTAATGAATTTTGGTGAATTACTTTTCAGTTCATTATTGACGGGTTGACAGGAACACTTCTTACTTTTTGGGATTGAGTACTTTTCGATCTACTGCCGCCGTTTCAATTTTTTCTTTCGAATAGTAAACTGGGAAATATTGGTCTATTGCCCAAGGTTCGAATAAGTTACTGTAAAAAGGACTCTCAGGATCGCCGGATTGACCAGGTCCATTCGTGGCCACAGCCGCATCCCAATCCCCTGTATTAACGATCATCCTAAAGGACGCCCCAGAACTCTGTCTGTTGTTTCCACCTGTAGAACCAGGAGTATAGGAATTGCCACCACGGGGAAAAGGTCCAACATCTAGTTTTGCCTTGAGTTCCTGATTCACTACACCTCCTAAACCGTGGGCCATGTAGGTATGCTTGAATTTTTCTTGACCATATTGCCAGTTATTTATGTCTTCTCCTAAGGTCTCCTCCAGAATAGCTATCCCTTTTGTGAATGCTTCGCTAAGGAATTGATCTCGCCCTAGAGCTGGGTTTGACCCAAACCTTCCATCAGGTGCAAAAATCCAATCCATAATTCTATGAAGTTGAATGCTTGAGATAATATCTTTTCCTTCCTCGGGAATAAACTTAGCCGCAGCGAGATTCCGAATCTCATTTTCCCAAGAGACATAAATGGCCGCCTCGACCGAGTTAGGCTCTAGTCGAAAGTCCCACTTGCTTAACATTTCTCTTGCTTCGGAGGCTTTGCCCGTCAAAGAAATATCTGACAATAAGGGCACTAAACTTCGCGCAGGAATAGATAGGTAATCTACTTGCAAGGCTTTCATGTCATCCATGGATAATTTTTTGTCAGCGCTGAGCACTTCCTCAACTCGTTCACCACGATAAGGGTCTGCCCAGGTAAAGCCGATAGCATCCCAATGCTCATAATCATCAGGAGTAATATTTTGATTGGCTGAAGCAAAAAAGCCTGTGGAGGGATTAAACGTATTAGGTTTTTCGATGATGGGGAGAAACCCATCCCATTCGTATCGACCATCCCCTGGTACAGGAACCAGACCGCTATAATTTCTTCGGATGGGCGCGATCCCAACTGACTGCCAACCGATGTTTCCATTTTTATCAGCCCAGATCATATTTTCACCTGGGATATGACTGTAGTTACAGGCTTCGCGAAATTCCTCCCAAGTCTTGGCCTGATCCATTCTCAAAGAGGCCAAGTAGGGCGATCCTCCCGGCTCCAGCCATGCACAGCGCACAGCATAGGCCTTGTTATTCACAGAATCTATTAAAGTAACAGGGCCGTGTCGAGTGTAAAAGAGATCAACTAATACCTCATCTTGGCCTTTTACCTTGATGGTTTCCGTAATGACATTCATGTCCTCCCAAGCGCCTTTGTACAAATATTGATTGGGGTTCTCTGGATTGAGTTCGTAGGCATACAAGTCCTCGCCATCTGTTTCAAACACGGTCAGTCCCCAAGCCCCATATTCATTGTGCCCTATTGATATTCCGGGGATTTCAGGCTCACCTCCTCCGATCACATTCCATCCAGGGGCCACCAAATGCACCATATATCTAAGGGAAGGAATGGCAATGGTTCGATGTGGATCATTGGCCATGTAAGTGTTTCCATCTTGCATCAGTTCTCCACTCACTACCCAGTTATTACTGCCAATAGAAAAAGCTGCGTCATTATCCTCAGCTAGTGAGGCGATTGAATTTCCTCCATCTGAGCTTCTATATTCTGGAAGGACATCTTCTGGCTCAAACCGAACGGGGCGACGGTAGGCTCTGTAAAGGGCTAGGATCTCATCGGTAAGAAGGTCTTGATTGATTGCGGGGTCAATTTTGATATCGGGGTCCTTGGGATGAAACCAATAGAGGTCTTTTGTCTTTTCTACACCTAGTTTTGCTACAGCTTGCCCTATTTCTAATTCTTCTCCTATATTTCCCAATAGGCCTTGATGTCTAGAAATAACCACATCAGGAGTCCATTTTTCAGGGAGGATATTCAGTATTTTAAATTCAATAGGAAGTTTGTCAGGAGTAGCGAGGATTTCGGTTATATAAGCATTTACACCTTGGGTGTAAGCGTTGATGATTTCTTCCCCATCTTCATGATAGTGATTCAGTTCTGTCTCCAGGTCTCCTCTATATTTGAAAAGTCTGGTGCCAATATCTCGTTTCAACTCTCGCTCCCCTAAAATTTCGGCTACCGTTCCTGTTGCTTGGCGTCGCCAGATTTCGAATTGAAACAGGCGATCTTTCGCGGCAGCGTATCCTTGAGCAAAAAACAAGTCGTGCTGATTTTGAGCATAGATATGATTGACGCCCCATTCATCCCTAATGATTTCAACTGATTCTTGCAGGCCCTCAATTTGCAGTTGGTTATCAGTAGATTGGTCACAACTGATTAAAATAAATCCAGCTAAAATTGCCAGGAATGTAGGTATAGGGAATGTCTTCATAGGGTTATATATGGGTGAACTGAGCTAAACGATATGGCATCCTGCCATATTCTAGTCTTGCTCCAATCAATTTATGAAAATTTACCGAGATGAAGACCTAGTTCCCTCCAGTCCGGATCAGTCTGATGGCGGTATTCACATACAGATCCTTATCATATCCTACCGCACTTTCTTTGATTTCTAAATCCAACTTAAGCCCTTTTCGCTGTACACCTTCACCGCCCGGGTAAAAAGCCCCAACACCCGTAAAATCAATCGAGGTGCCATCAATAAGGGGGATTGGATTTCTATTCATCACCGCGCCAAAAGTTTGTTCTCCGATGGTTATGACATTGGGGGATGCCTGAATGGCCATTCCTATCCATTCAGCCTTACTTCCAGTCAGGCGATCTACGAGTAGAATCACTTTGCCTTTGAAAAAAGATTTGTTTCGTTTTCCAGCTTCGAATGGGTTGCTAATAATACTTAAAGCCGTTTTGGTAATGAACTCACCATAGGCACGGGAGGTGGAGACCAAGGCCTTCATGAAAATCGTTTTTTCTAGATAGAGAAAATTAGCGATATCATTGGCGTCAATATTTCGCGGGTAGTTTCTGAGGTCGATGATGATGCCCTTGTGCTGCTCAAAATGACTAAATGCCTCCTCCAATTGAGATTTGTCGATGTTATTCAGATTGATATACCCAATGTCTGACTCGAGCTCAGTCCATTCCTTGGTCTCTAACGGCCAGATTCTGGAATATTTTTCGGCGGGATAGTTTAAGGGCTTTAAGCGAATGTACTTTTTCAGGTTTCGGCCATCAGTTTTCAAAATATTGATCAAAATTGAGTCTTCATTTGAAGCGAATAGATAGGTCTTTTCGATTGCGCTTCGCAAATAGTTTTGATTCGACGCGCTGATGACCTTGGAAAATTTTTGGCTATAAAATTCTTCTAATGGGATATCGTTGACTGCATAAATAACATCTCCGAAATACAAAGAATCTATGTCCAGCGCTTCCTGATTATAAATTCGGGTAATCACCAAGGAATCATTAACGATACGACCACCGAAATTCGGGAAATTGGTCATAGAATTTAGCGTAAAGCTCGATTCGTAGTTTGAATGGGAATCATTGAGCAGGCTAAAAAGATGCTCTTTTGCTTGTTCAAAATTTTCTTCTCCTTCCCGTAAAAACTCTGGAATCAATTTCGTCAACACGTCATCCCAAGGCGTTTCGGTTAGGTAGCTGTTCACATTCCAATAGTTCATGGCATTCCAAAATGACCCGAGAAAAAGGAGCCGATGCGATTCCTTTGAAGCATCAAAATCTACCAGGTGAGTTTCATTTCTGAAATCAACAGAGCTACTCAGTTTACTGGCTTTAGCGTAGTGGTCTTGATAATTGGTATTGTCCTGCAGCCGCTGAAGCAAATCAGAGAGTTTGGGGTTAAAAGTGGAATTATCAATCCATGCCGTTCTTAAGTTGGCGGTAAAGAGTGGATCAGGATTTTCCTTCTTTTTTGGCTCGAGTTGGTTTATTCCAAAACTCCTGATCCAGTAAAGCATTTCTTGGTCAAAAGCCTCTTTTGTTTCTAAGGTTTGGAGCTTTTGGTATTCGGTGAAAAAGACTTCATTGATGTCATATTTCCCAACGCTGACTTCAGGATGATAGTATTTCAATAGCCCCCAAATTCGAATAAAATCTTCATCGAATTGGTAAGTGGAACTTTGACTGAATGCAGTAGTGAAAAGGAAAAATAGAGATAGCGTAAAAATTAATTTCATAAACTAATTGAGAATACTTTGCGAATAAGTTGGGTGGCCGTGTGCCAGCGTTTTTTGCTTATGCAAGATCTTTTAATTCTCAATTCTCAGTATAACTGAGGTTGCTAATGTTTGCTAAATTTTTTTTAGAATGGTGCTAATGGAAGTTAACCAGTTTTAAAAATTAACCTTTGCTGTAAGTCCTCCATATTCTTTTTCTGACGCTACTTACTCTTTGTATTTTTCTCTGATGTATTCAATAATATTCTCCCCTTTATTTTCTACAGAGGAAAAGCTGTTTTGAAAATAATTAGCGGTACTCCCTATAAATCTGCATAGTGGCAAGATTCGCTCATCACTAAAAATGGAATTGTACACCTCAATACTAGGAGCTTTTGGGGATGTGGTTGGAAAAAATTTTCGATGCTCTGAATCAGTAAATAATTCATACTTCAGCTCTCGAAGTTCTAAACGAACAGGATTCCCAGAGTTAGTGAAATTGGTAACTATACTGTTATAACTGGAGTAGTATTCTTGGAGTAGCTTTAATAGCTCTGCATCGGGAAACTCAGATACAACTCCGGATGAATTTAAAAAGTCCCAAGTGGTGGCTTGTGAAGCAATAATGGGAGTGGAAGTAAAAGCATTGAAATCCATTATAAATTCTAGCGAATCAGTAATTAGCCTTTCTTTAGATTCCATGATAGGAATGATGTTTTGGGCAGCTTCAACTTGCTTTCGCAAGGTTTGATTAGCTTTTTGAATTTCATTGATATCAGTTCGAATGTCTTCAGAAATGGACTTGATATTGGTGATCATTTGAGCGGTTTTTTTCTTCTCTTCGTTCCAATTATTGATTTGAAGAGCGATAAGAATCCCGATCACCACAAGAAAAATTTCTCCGATCGCATAGATCAGGTACTGAGTCACTTTGTTTTGAGTGAGCAACTTCTGTCTGATTTTTCTAAAAAGAGTGAGCATGTGCTTTGGGGGTAAACGTAAGTCCCTTTGTCCAAAATAGGGGTTTCTAATTACTATTTGGAGTTAGGTAATTTTATTCATTCCTAAAAAATAGATTATTCCTTCTTCTTTTAAACCGCAATCAAAACAAAGTCACTCATCAAAGGCTAGACCTCCCAAACTCCTTACTCCCCAATCTCTCTCACCTCACTGTTACATGATAGCAATTTTGCTTCCGCTCCTTGATGACGTAGATTTTATTGGTTTCTTGAAAGTAATTTAGTACGGTCTCCAGTTGTTTTTGGGCTTTGTAGTTGAAGGCCTTTTTTCCATTGAAGCGGATATAGGAAATATCGAATGATACGCCATAGGAGTGTGAGCTATTTCCAGAAGTTGCATTTTTATTTCTACGCTTCAATTTCCTTTGTTGATCCAAGGTGCGAGTGCCAGAGGTTACCGTAAAAAAACTATCTCCTCCTGCTTGGGCTTGGAAGGTTTTCCCCAATTCTTCAAGGACCTTTTTGGCTTTTGGAGTAAGATAAGGATGGCTATGGGTAAGCTTGTCCACACGATAGCCTTCCCCAGTTTTTACTTCGACCAGGGATTCATTTTCCAGATATCGGAACAAGAGTTTTTCATCTTGAATCAAGCCCACTCCTCCAATTTCTCCAGCAGACAAATGATCGTCATAGGCATCCTTGCTAAGCCGGCCCTTAAACGGTTCGAGTTCAGGAACAACGAAAATTTCCTCTGGTTCACGGGTAACCACAGGTTCCTCTGGGACGTCATTTTCGGATGTTAATCCTAAAAGGCTGGTGTAGGTCTCTGAGAGTTGTTTTTTGAGAGTCGGTCGATAAGTGACCATGGCAAGGGTGCCAAGGGAAAAGAGAATTAAGAAGGAAAAAACGAAGAACAGGGTGGTTTTCTTCATCCGATAGGTTTTTGGGCTATTAATACGACGAATGAAGATAAGGATAAGGATGGTTCAAGCCAATTATTTTTATTTTTTCGGTTGATTCTTCAGTACAAGAGAAGCAAAAAGCTTGACTCCACATTAAGCAGCATTTACGTACTTTATTCTCTTGCATCAAAGCTTTAGCGGAGATGGCTTTTATAAATTAGAAGCGCAGCAGCAAGGTCTTCTATAGCCAAGCCTACGGATTTGAAGAGCGTAATCTCTTCGTTGGAAGTTCTACCTAGATGCGTCCCTTTGATCAATTCAACGAGGTCTGCTTTCACGTCATTTTCAGTAATAATTCCTCTACCAAGGGGCAGCGCAAGTTCGCCGGATTCATGGAGCGCACCAGCACGTGAGTCTACAAAAATGGAACTCCTCTGGATGGCTGTATCGTCTGCTTCTCGGGTATTTGGCTTGTACGAACCAATAAGATCCAGGTGGGTTCCTGGTTTGAGCCAGTCTCCTTGGATGATCGGTGTTTCAGAAGGTGTGGCGCAGGAGATGAGGTCCGCTTCACGAGCTGTTTTTTCCAAGTCCGTGACAGGTTCTGCAGAGATTCCCTGATTCCTTAAATCCGAAATGAATGCATTCATTTTCTCCGCATTTCGCATCCAAACATTAATTTTTTTGAAGCTGCGAACAGCTAAATGAGCCTGAGCCAAATGCTGTGCAACTTTTCCCCCTCCGATGATTAGTAGATTTTCAGCATTCTCTCGACAGAGGTAAGAAGCAGCAAGTGCTGAGGTGCAGGCAGTTCTTCGAGCCGTCAATTCAGTGGCATCCATCACCACCAAGGGTTGACCGGTTTTAGAATCGCTCAAAATATATTGAGCAAAAATCGAAGGCATATTTGCCTTGGTATTTGCAGGGGCGACGGTGACCTGCTTCATACCCATATAATTCTTATTCCAAACTGGCATTAGAATAAGCGTATTTTCAATACCCTCTGGAGTTTTGTAAAAATGGTGATGCCGAAGAGGTATGGTATGCTCAGTCGGGAAAATCTCTCGAAGTGCTTCGATAAGTCTTGGGTAGGCTAAGTGCTTTTTGATTTCCTCTTCTGGTATGATTAGCATGGCTTCATATAAATGGTCTAAGGCTTCAAGATCGAAAAATTCTCGAAAACCAACTTTAGATCAAGATATTTAGCTCAGACTTTAACTTTTTGAGAATTGTTACTTCGGTCTTTTAGGGATTGAAAATCTAAACCTGAAATAAATTCCGGGCCTTTAATTCTTTTTTTAGCGCCTCGTACTGCTTGGGTTTTTTCAGAAGTAGATAGATCAGAAACAATGGGATTAAAGTCAGGAAACCCCAAGCGTTAGCGGCAACCCCATATATGATAATCCCGACCAAGAATCCTATGAAAAATGCATCGATTATTGGAGATGGTTTGAAGTTTTTTGCTGCTTCTAGCAATTCTTGGTCAGATAATTTCGATAGTTCTTCTTGGTTCATAAGGCCTTATATTTTCTTTGATTCAAGTTCCCTTTAAATATCTCCTGAAATTCTAAGTCTCGCAATACCCTTTTCTGAATAATTACTTCATAAAAAAGCCCCATCCATCTGGACAGGGCTTTAGAGAATTTACTCGATCTCCACAGAGACGGTATTGTCATCCGGCTGTCGATCGATTAGTTTATTCAGCGGATCGATTCCTGCTTTCGCCGGCTCACCTTTCACCCGGATGGTTAAGGTATTTTCCCCAGGCTTGATCTTATACTTTTGCATGTAGAGTGGGTTCACTCGGTCTTTTCCGTTTTCATCCACATCATCTTCAGCAAACACTCCTATGTCGATATAGTCCCCTTCATACTCGGCTGGAGTTTCCATTCCAGCACTATCAGCATAGAGTTTTTGAGAGCTAAACTTTATCGTCACATCATATTCACCATCAGAGATTTTTGTGGCAGTGACCTCTTCTGCTTTATTGTCGTACAGCGTGATTTTATTCCAGGTATCATCCAGATAATACATCAGGCTATCCGGAGTTTTGGCAGCCAAGTGGCGATACAGATCTGAGCTTCCAGGGAATGGGGGTGCCTCCCGAAGTCCAAATTCCCTATTGAAATTATAGAGGGCTGAATCTATAGCTTCTTCACCGATCAGGTCACGGAGACCGTAAAGAATCAAACTTCCCTTATTATACCATTGATAGGCACGGTTACAATTGATAAAGACATTTTCCTTTTTTGATTCATTGGATCTGCCGCTAAGGTATCTGTCGAGCTCATCTTTCAGAAATCGCTTCATATTCTCCTTTCCATACTTTCTTTCAGATAGAATCAAGGCGGAAAACTCAGCCAAGGCTTCAGAGGTCAAATTGGCTCCACGGGTGTAATTTGGGGTGATTTGATGTCCCCACCATTGATGCGCAAGCTCATGCGCCGTCACATAATACACATAGTCAAAGCTGTTTGGGTCAGAGAAATCTCCAACCCAACCGAAATCCTCACTGAAGGGTACTGTGTTGGGAAAAGACTGAGCAAAACCTGCATACCGTGGGAATTCCAAAATACGCATCTGTCTAAACTGGAAGTCTCCATAGGTGTCGGAGAAATATTGGAGCCCGTCTTGATAGGACTCCACGAATCTTTCCAGATTATATTCATGACCTTTTTGGTAGTAGATTTCTATATCTACTTCCTTTCCGGAGCGGAGTTTAGCTTTCTCTTTCAAAACCTCATACTCTGCTGAAAGTACTGAGAAAAACGCCTGGATTGGGGTGTCCTGAATATAGTGGAAATACCTTCTACCATCCTCTTCCCATTCCTTTTGGAGGTATCCTGGTGCTATGGCGATCTGTTCAGGAATAGTACTTACTGTAGCCTCGAAATATACCAGATCAGCATCATTCGTAAAAAGCAAGTTGTTTCGTCCATAAGGATCATCATGTGGCGGTAGGTCTTCAGGCTTCTCTGGAAGCTCGTATTCTCTTCGGTCCTCGTCACTGTTTAGTTCCCTGCTGGCATCATATCCCATAGTAGGAAGGCCACCGGCAATAAAGCTTCCATTGTAAACCAGCTCTCGACCAAAGCCGCTATTGGGGAATCCCTCATTCAGCACCTGGCTTTTGATGACTAAATCTAAGGTATCACCTGGCATCATGGTCTTTGGAAGGGCAGTCATGCGATAAGATTCTTTTTCAGGTTTTTTTCCAAAAATCTGAAATTTGGCCGGTTCAAATTCGATCATATTTCGATAAGGCAATTCATTATCCTGATAAAGTACTTCGAAATCACTCAGGCTAAGGCCATCAAAAAATATCGAGTCAATGGGTGTATCAGTTTTATTCACAAGCTGAACCTGAGCTTCGAAATAGGCATCTCGATCGTAAGGGTACATGTCAGCTTTGAGATTGATTTTCGTAAGCTTTGGCTTGGGCATAAATTCATACTGCTTAAGTTGTTTTTCGTAAGCCACTGCTCTAAGTTCTCCCTCGTCGGACGTCCTATACGTATTGGTGTAAACTGTAGAGTTGTAAATCACTCCGAAACACACCAAACCGATCAATAGAAAAGCGTAAGAGGCCAAAGAAGTCTTATTGGTCATTTTGCTCTTGGCGGTATTGCATCGACTCTTCCAGGAATTTTCCGTTCCACGACTGTAAAAGACCATAAAGAACAGAATCAAGAAAAGACCTATTGCTGTCCAATAGACATTAAACCAGAGGAGTGGCTCGGCGAAGTGACCAATGCCATTCATGTCACTCCAGCGATACCCGGGCTTGTAGGAGAAGAAAAAGGCATTGAAATTATATCCTGCAAAATCCCTCAAGACGATCATCACCAGCCAAATACCGATCGCTGCAGCATGTCCGGCAAATTTATTATTCACCACCAAATGCACGGCAAAGACCAACATGACCATCTGCAGATAGTCAGGAAGGGATATCAAAAAGCTATCAACCAAATAAATACCAATCTCATAATTGAAATAGCCTTTGAGTGTCTGGATCAAAAGCCCTATCACAATAGGGATAATGGTAAGCATCAGACAGATAAGTGCAATTCCTGCAAATTTTGATGCTACTACTGTACTATCACGTACAGGAAAGGCATCATTGATGACGGAATAGCCAGAAGACCTGTCTCTATGCAGGGTTTCACCCGTGAAAAATACAATGATGATGAAGACAAATAGATTATAATCGAAGGTCTTATACTCCATCAAAAAGGTGGTAACCGGAAAATTTGGAACACTATAAAGTGTGGTACCGATCCAAAAATCCAAAACCAAAAACACCACTCCACCTAATAGGATGGATTTGAAGTAGATGTCTTTAAAAATATTTTGGAATTCAATTTTTGCTAAAGTTTTGAAGCTGTTCCACTGGTATCCTTTGCCAAAATTGATGCTCACATGAGCAGGAGCCACCACCTTTTGTACAGGTTCGGACTTTTCACTCTTAGTCTTTTTCTGTTCGGTTTGAAAGAAATAGGTAAAGCTAAATCTCCAATACGCAGCTATGAAAAACACAAGGCCTAATCCTGACCAAACTAATCTGTTGAGTAACAGATTTCCTTCCAGAGGAAGGATAAAACTATTTTGCTCAAAAGGGGTCAAATAGCGTGTTTTGAAAAAGAAGGTATTTAATCCAAAAGGGTCTAGAATCTCCACTAATTCCTGGTTCTCTATATCCTGAGCTAGAAAGTTGGCTAGCAAATAGATGATAAAAACAATAATGCCTCCGGAATAGATGGACTTGATGTTTCTGGTAAAAACAATCAAGGCAAAGAAAAGCGAACCTGCCAGCCAAAGGTTCGGGACCAGCAAAGTTAACCATGGATGCAAGTAGTTGATTAGGCTGTTTGGGCCATAACGTAAGGGGTCAGTTCCAAACAATGTACCTCCGAGAATGGATCCCAAATAAAACCCGACAATAGCCCCAAGCGAGATAAATAGCAGGGTTACAAATGAACCCCAAAATCGGCCCATGAAATAAGCCTTACTCGAGATGGGGTAAGAAAAAAGGAAGGTTCCAGTCTTATGCTCTAGGTCCCGATAAAGCGGCACTCCCATGACGGCAGAGGCGATCAGAATCCCAAAAATCGATATGAGAAGAAGTAGGTTGGCAATGACAATAGGCGCATTGTGAAACACCTTCTCTGAAGCAGGAGTATTACCAAATCCCACCAAAAGCATGGGCACCACCAGAAGCATAGCAAAATAGATATAGGTCGCCGGGCGACTGAATCTATATTTCAGTTCGAAAATGAAAATATCTTTAAACATGGCTTCGGATTAAATCGTGATCGGATCGACCTTCTTCGAAATATGGCTGAAATACACATCTTCCAGATCAGCCGGTACGGCGACGAAGCCGGCTCCTGGATCATCTTGGCTTTCTATTCTCAGGCTTAGTTTTCCTTCTAGCAGTTTGGTTGATATCACCGAATACTTATCTCGGTAATCACCCAACTCTGATTTTTCTATGGTCTTCATATAGATGGACCCATCTACTGCCGCAATACCTTCTGCAGGCTTTCCTTGCATGAGTACTTCACCTTGGCAAATAATGGCCATGTTGGAGCAGAGCGTATTGACGTCTTCCACAATGTGCGTGGAAAGAATTACTATGGTATTTTCCCCGATTTCTGAAAGGAGATTATAAAAACGATTTCGCTCAGAGGGATCCAGACCAGCAGTCGGTTCATCCACAATGATCAAAGAAGGGTTTCCGACTAGAGCCTGTGCAATGCCAAAACGTTGACGCATACCACCAGAGTAAGTACCAAGCCCTTTTTTTCTATGGTCATAAAGATTTACTTTTTGGAGTAGGCTATCAACAAGGTCTTTTCGCTCACTTTTATTCCCTACCCCTTTCATCTGGGCGATATGGTCTAGCATTACCTGAGCATTGATGCGGGGGTAAAGCCCAAAATCTTGGGGCAGATATCCCAGTCGCTCGCGAATAGTTTGTGGATCTTGGAGCACATTAATTTCGTCAAGCATGATACTTCCCTCGTCCGGATCTTGCAGGGTGGCAATGGTCCGCATCAAAGTAGATTTCCCGGCGCCATTCGGGCCGAGTAAGCCGAACATACCCTGAGGGATGGTAAGAGAGATGTTGTTCAAAGCCTTCACACCATTAGGGTAAGTCTTTGAAAGATTTTTGATGGTTAATTCCATAGAGGTGGATTTTTTTGTGTTGAAAAATAAATCAGAAATAAAAGGTAAAAGCACTTGATTTAAAGCACTTTCTAATATAGGAAATTGTTTTTAAATACATTTTTTCGAGTAGAACCTGTATGAATAGGATGATAATTGGCAATTAATGGTTGCTTTCAGATTTTTGAGAGGAGAGCTAAGCCTTAGGCTCTTTTCTTTCTACCTCGTCGAATTGTTCTTGTGCTCTTAATTTGTAGTGCCCATTTTCCTAAGGCTTTTTATCTTGGGCTTTTGAAACTTACCAAAATCAACTTTATGAAAAGCCTTCTTGTCTTCACTTACTTTTGGATTTGCATAATTTTACTTTCCTCGGGATGTGGATCGGGCGATTCAGCTGAAAAACTGGGAGCCTTGGAAGCATTTGCTGAGATGGTTCAAGCAGGAGTAAAACCTATCGCCTTGAGCCATCCGATGAGTACACAGGAGGCGGATGCCCTGTGGCCGGAGGCCGAAATAATAGCCGAGAAATACGGTATAGCCATTTATCGAGAGCCCGACTTGATATACTCCTGTCTGTTTGATCATTCCTCGTTGGGGGATCAAGAAGTATTTATCATGTATTCTGGACAAAACTTGGGAGCATATTTGGCATATAAAGAGCGAGTGAAATCCTTGGATAGGATAGAAAATCCGGCTGAGGTGGAGCAAATTTCTCGGAGTTTTGGACGGCTGCTAGGATATCCGACATGGAGGATCAATGATTTGCTTGCTTCGCAAAGCGATTTTAGGGATTTGGAAGATTTTGGCGTTCAGGGGCATGAATTGATTTGGTTTTATCGGGATTTGCCAGCAGCAAAAAGGTTCTACCTCGAGACCCTGGGACTAAAACTGGTGGAGGAAACGGAGGAAGTCGTAAAATTTCAAATTGCCGGAGATTCCTATCTGGTTTTAAAGGATGTGAAGGTATCGCCCTATTCTGGAGATGAAAATAAATCTGTGGCTTTGGCTTTGCTTACAGATAATCTGGAAGACTGGTACACCCATGTTCAGGAAAAAGGAGTGGAGATTAAATACACGTTAAAGCAAAATCCTGAGGGTGCCCATGATGGCTTTGTAGCTGTAGATCCTGAGGGGTATTTATTGGAGTTTGAGACCTTTCTCCAACATCCAGAAAACGAAAAGCTGATGCCCAGACTTCGAGCTCAGAACCCACAGGAAACAGCCATGGGTGGAAATCTGAATTTCTACAGTTCTGTAACCTGGCTCTACTATAATGATATGCTTCCGATGCAAAACTGGGTTGAGGAGACGCTAGGGCTTGAATTGGTGGTGGATCAGGGTTGGGCGAAGGTGTATGCCCTTTCGGATCAATCTTATTTAGGATTGGTAGATGGCCTACGCGGGATGAATCAGTTTAGCGAATCCAAGCTAGTGGAGTTTGGTGTACTCTTGGAAGAGCCGAAGGGCTGGGAGCAATATCTGAAAAAGAAGGCCGTGGATTCCGCGAGAGTGGAGGGAACTTTTCAGGATTTGGGAGGGTATCTTTTTCGGTTTTAGTATTTCTAGATACGAAAGTGGAGTCGAGGTTAAGGCGAAGGTTGGGGCTCCGACGATTTGAAAGTCTTCCCAGCTGTCTGAACGTCTGCTGGGCGGATTTACATTAACACTGGTCACTTTCATCACAGGTTTTGTTGTGCTCAGTTTTTTAATTTTCCAATTCTTTGGCCCTGTTCAACCGACAAGGAATTAAACTTGCCTTTTTCAAAAATCAATAAGACCGTCGAGCCACCATATTTGAAATGTCCAAGCCTATCGCCTTTATAAATCTGTACGGGATTTTCGCTGTTTATTGCCTTAAATTCATTTTCAAACACTACTGAGCCAACCGTCTGTAATCCAATTGGAATCATTGCTATGAAGCCGAAATGTTTTGTCTCAATAATGAAATATCCATGTTTAAAATCCTCAAACACACTATAGTCTTTATTATATCCCGGATTGCCATTGTTAATCATATCAAGTAGATCAGGCATCCCAAAAAGTCTTTTTCCAACTTCCTCTTTTGATTCTACGATTTTTCCAGTTGTCGGCGAATGGTAGTGATGGTAATTATCTGGCATAAGAAAAATGGCCATTGCAGAGCCTCCAACAAATTTCTGTGCATATTTTGAATGATCAAGAAGTGAGTTCAGGTTCATAGTCATCCTCCCTTTTGTTGGGATTTCGGTGTCTAACGTTAGCTCATTGGCTATCATATTTATAATTCCATCAGCCGGCGAAATAAGTATAGCATCGTCTGTAGCATCATCGATAGGCCTGGCTCCAGGTTTCAAGTCTCGAGTAAAAAAGTCATTGAATGACTTAAATCCATCTGCAGGCAAAATAAAGTCTTCATTTCCAAGAGAATTATCAGACAGCCATTCTTCAATTATTTTTGCAGATTCTGGACTATCCATAAATCTACCGCGGTCCTCTATAAAGGAAAGAGACCAACTGAGCCCGGGTTCACTTAAAATAAACTTCATTCCATTGGGATTCTTAAAATAGAGAAAGGAGAATTCCAGTATTCTATCTAGTCCATTATGTGTATTGGGCAGGAAATAGTACCAATCATTTAAGAAATCATATAAATCACCTACATTTTTACCTTTCCAAGGGTTTGGATCCCCATTTGGCAATTCGTGAACATTTGCGAGCATTAAATCAACTGTATTCTGGAACTCTTTGTCATTGTCATAAAGACTTTTAAGACTCACAACTGGCGAGCTGTATTCTTGTGCTGGTGAACTAATTCCGATTAACAGAAAAGTTAAAAGACAAATTACGTTTCTTAGCATGTTGTCGGGTTTTTGAATTGAGTGTTAATTAGTTTAGGAGTCTAGTTTATGACTAATATACCTCAAAGGTTATCTGATCTTTTATGCCGGGCCACCCAAAATACTTGTCTATCCCATAGCAATTTAAATCTAAAGAATTAAGAAGAGGATTTCAAAGTATGGCCTTATCCAAAATCGAGATGCTAAAAGTAGTTTTTCTTTTATATTACGTTGCACTTAATTAATTCACTATGCGCTACCTATTCTCACTACTTATTTTTTTTAGCCTTGCCAATTTTGTACAAGCCACAGAACTGGCTCAAATGATCAACACTTATCAGGCAGATCGAAGCGCACTATCCCGGCTCTATACCAACCGCCTCTCGGATGAGTACTTTGAGCGGATGGAAGCCTTCAATCAAGACTATCTCGCCACGCTCCAATCCTTCAATTATGACTCTTTCTCTGAAGACGGAAAGATCGATTATGTGCTCTTTAGAAATTACTTGGAAAAAGAATTGGCGGAGTTGGAGCTTGATCAAAGGGCTTTTGATGAGGTCCAATCGGTCTTGGATTTTGCTTCAGAGTTGGAAGAATTGGTCGTGGGACGCCGCCGAGCAGTGAGGCCAGACGCACAGCAGCTGGCTCGAAGTTGGAATGCGATAGCAGATCAGATTGATCAACAACTTGAGGACTTACCAAGCAACTCAAAATACAACAGTTGGCAAAAAGCAGACCTCACCGCTCAGGCGGTGGAATCCTTGCTAAGAGTTACTGCGGAGGCCTATAGTTATTATTACGATTACGATCCAGAGTTTACCTGGTGGATGCCAGCCTCTTGGGAGAGGTTAGAAGCCTCCATGAAAAAGTATGCCTCCGCTTTGCGACAGCATTACACTAATTCTGTGAAGGATGATGGCAGTGGGATTATCGGGAGACCCATCGGTCGAGAAGCTTTAGAAAAGCAACTGGCTTTTGAGATGATCGCATATTCTCCCGAGGAACTGATCGCAGAAGCAGAAAAGCAGTTTGCTTGGTGTGAGAAAGAAATGCTCAAGGCATCTAGTGAATTGGGGTTTGAAGATGATTGGAAAGCGGCTTTGGAGATGGTCAAGGAGAGCTATTTACCGGAAGGTGAGTGGCCAGCTGAAGTCATCCGACTTGCTGAGGAAGCCACAGAGTATATGGAAAAATATGATTTGCTTACCGTGCCGCCTCTAGCAAAAGAAACCTGGAGAACAACCATGATCTCTGCGGAACGGCAAAAAGTAAGTCCATTCTTTCTAGGTGGAGAGGTGATTCAAATTTCTTATCCTACCTCCGAAATGGCGTATGAGGATAAAATGATGTCGATGCGTGGAAATAATCCACACTTTTCGCGAGCTACGGTACAGCATGAATTGATTCCTGGCCATCACTTACAGCAATTTATGAATCAGCGTTACATGACGCATCGCCGCTTATTCCGAACGCCATTTTGGACTGAAGGCTGGGCTTTGTACTGGGAATTTGTCCTTTGGGACAGAGATTTCCCACGAGATGCCAAGGATAAGGTGGGGATGCTTTTTTGGAGGATGCACCGTTGCGCGCGGATTATCTTTTCGCTCAACTATCACCTAGGTAAGATGACTCCACAAGAGTGCATCGATCTACTCGTAGATAAAGTGGGCCATGAGCGTTCGAATGCAGAGGCGGAAGTGAGAAGATCTTTTGAAGGAAGCTATGGGCCACTGTACCAGATTGCCTACATGATTGGAGCTTTGGAGATTTATTCACTTCGGGATGAAATGGTGAATTCAGGTAAAATGGGCGAGAAGGAATTTCACGATTTGATTCTGACTCAAAATACGATGCCGATAGAGATTCTCAGATCCAAAGTAACTGGGCAGCCTCTAGATAAAAATCATAAGGCTAGTTGGAGGTTTTTGGATAATTAAGCTTGAGTCTTTTTTAACGAAATGAAAAAAGGAAGCCCATTTGAGCTTCCTTTTCTTCTAATCAACCAAAAATTTAACTTAATTCTTTTTCTTCTTGTCGTCTTTCACCGTGATGATGATTACGCCGTTTTCACCTTTTGAACCATAGAGGGATGTGGCCGCAGACCCCTTTAGGACACTCATTGATTCAATGTCATTTGGATCTAAATTACCCACCTCGTTTCGCTCCTCTTCTCCTTCTTTTGACTTGATGATAAATAAAGGCTTGTTGCCAGATTTATCTGAATCCACCCGGATCATCACTTTGTTTTTGTCCGTGTCGGGGAAAAGGACCTTGGCTTCTCCATTGGTGTACCCAATTCCTTTCGCTTGCCCTTGGATGATTCTTGCGTTATTACTGTTGTTTTGAAAAAAATAAGAGCCAGTTACGGTGGTCGCACTGTTTTTCAGTGTTTCGATTTGCTCGTCATTGAGTTCGTTTTTGATGGCAACTAGAGTGCCCAGCTTCTTTTTCTTAAGTTCACTTTCCAGAGCGAGCACTTTGTCCATTTGCTTTTGGACTTCAGCACCATCTGGATTGTTTGCCTCAAGCATGGTGTTGAGTTTTTTGGTTTCCTCGTCCAGATCCCACTTTAGTGTGGCAAATTGTCCGGCATTATCTGCATGAATTTTTTTGATTTTACTCGCTTGGGCGTCTGTAAGTTTGAGCTTGTCGCGCATTTCCATGACTCGATCTGCCGAGTATAGATTCCCTTGGAAAATATCTCCACTTTCCTTTGGCTGTGACTGTACCCAGGTCATTGATTTTGTTTGTTGTCCTTCTGCAAGACCTATGCAGAGGAAAAACAGAAGAAGTGTTGCAAGATTTTTCATAATGAATGTGATAAAATAGTTGGTTTAGTATTCGGTAAGTAATGCTGAAGTGGGAGATTCCCAGATATCTAAATAGGTGGTTTGTTGTATGGTGAATTGCTGTTCGTCGTTTTCATTTTCCTCCAGCGTGATGATGAGCACATCTCTAGGGACCTCAATTTGTTCCTCCTCAGGCCAAATCAAAGGTGCAAAAAGAAAGAGTGAGGCAGCGATGCCTATGGTGAGCCAAAGTGGAGTCATATTCACTTTAGGCTTCGGCAATCCCTGAAATTCAGGAATCGCTAATTGCTGGTCTTTGGCTTTGAGTTCATCAAAAAACCGCTGTATGTCTTGATCTTGTTTCATCTCAAATCTGTTCTTGAGTTTTCAGAATCATCTGTTTTAATCTTTTTTTTCCGCGATCGTAATGCGTTCTTGCGGTACCAATGCTGATCTGCAATACCTCAGCACTTTCCTCCAGAGTCAATTGATGATAGAAAACCATCAGTAAAACCTGCGCTTGCATGGGAGAAAGCTGCTGAATCAATCCTTCATAATTCATAGGCTCCTCTCTGTTGATCTCCGTCCAATCCGGTATTTCAAGCCCTATGTCTAGGGGTTCGAGGTGCTTCTCTTTTTTGAACTGATCGATAGCAGTGTAGCGGATCACAGAGAAGAGCCAAGTCTTTGCGCTCGATTTCTCATTGAACTTCGCTTTGCCTTCCAGAATTTTCAGGTAAACCGCCTGAAGCACGTCTTTCGCCTGATCGTCGTCAAAGGAGCAGCACTGCCTCGCCCAGAGGTAAGCATCCCGATGATGCTTTTGAAGGATATGTTCGAGTGCAGAACTTGTCATTTATACTCCTTGGTATGAAAAAAGTAAGGATATATGACAAGGTGTGAAAAAAATATTTCTTCTGATGAGAAAAAGAGGGTGAAGCGGATAATTAGTGATTGCGATTCCCAATCATCCGGTTCACCTCTATAAGTTTCTTTCTAAGCGCCTGCTGCCAAATATACCCCCGCAGCCAAAGCCGCTCCAGCTATAGGGCCGAGTATTGGAATCCAAGCATATCCCCAATCCGTAGGCCCTTTTCCTTTGATAGGTAGGAGCTGATGCATCAGTCGCGGACCGAAATCCCGCGCAGGGTTAATGGCGTATCCCGTGGTGCCCCCTAAGCCTAGACCGATTACCCAAACCAAAAATGCCACGGGAATTGCTCCCAAGGAACCCATCCCAATCGGCGTTTGATTCAAATCCTCGATTTTCACGCCAGCGTTATAAAGAATCACCAGTACAAGTACAAAGGTGCCGATAAGCTCAGACAAAAAGTTGAGTTTGAAATTCCTGATGGCAGGAGAAGTGCCAAATGGCGCTGCAATCATGCCTGGATCTTTTTCCTGCTCGTAATGATCCTTGTACATGAGCCAGGCAAAACCAACACCCACCATGGCCCCCAAGACTTGAGCAAAGATATACCCAGGTGCCAAAGCCCAGTCAAACTTACCCGTGAGTCCTAAGCCTACTGTTACAGCAGGATTTAAATGTGCACCACTATAAGGTCCAGCGACAACGACTCCTGTGAATACAGCCAATGCCCAAGCCGTACTGATGCCCATGATTCCTCCGCCATTTCCTTTGGTCAATGGGAGAAGCATATTTGCCACTACTCCTGAGCCTAAAAGGAGGAGGAGGAAAGTTCCGATAAATTCTGCGAGATAAGGATTCATATTATTCTGTCCAGTTTTTTGCGCGTGAAACGGCCTTTTGCCAAAAGTGTATTAATTCATCCCGCTTTGCGGAATCCATTTGTGGTGAAAAGCTTCGGTCGGCTGTCCAAAGTTGCTGGATTTCTTCCTGACTTTTCCAGAAGCCAACTGCCAGTCCAGCCAAAAAGGCCGCACCAATAGCTGTAGTTTCGATAATTTGAGGTCGTTTGATTTCGCAATTCAGTAGGTCTGCCTGAAACTGCATCAAGAAATTATTTGCTGTAGCTCCTCCATCCACTCTAAGTTCCGCGATGGGTTTTCCGCTATCTTTTTCCATGGCTTTCAGCACATCGTAAACCTGATAGTCGATCGCTTCCAAAGCTGCTCTGGTAAAGTGGGCCTGAGTCGTGCCTCGGGTTATTCCAAAAAATGCCCCTCTGGCATTTTGATCCCAATGCGGAGCCCCAAGACCTGCTAATGCTGGAACAAAATACACCCCGTCATTATCATCAATGCTCAAGGCTAATTTTTCCGTTTCTTTCGCGTCTTTAAATAATTCAAGACCATCTCGTAGCCACTGGATGGCAGCTCCTCCAATAAATACAGAGCCTTCCAATGCATAATTGATCTCTTCACCGATCTTCCAAGCCACGGTAGTGAGGAGCTGATTTTGCGACCGAACAGCATCTTTTCCTGTATTCATCACCAGAAAGCAGCCTGTACCATAGGTGGTTTTTGCCATGCCTGGCTCAGTACACAGTTGACCAAAAAGTGCGGCTTGCTGATCTCCGGCAATTCCTGCGATAGGAATTCTTGATTTTAGTACATCACCAGCGGTCTCACAATATACTTCGCTACAGGTTTTTACCTCCGGTAGCATGCTTTTCGGAATTTCAAAAAGATCCAAAAGCTCTTGATCCCATTCCTGTGAGTGAATATTGAACAGCATGGTTCGGCTGGCATTGGTGATATCCGTCAGGTGATTTTGCCCACCAGTCAGTTTCCAAACTAGCCAAGAATCCACCGTTCCAAATGCCAATTCACCTGCCTCAGCCTTGGCACGAGCACCTTCTACATTTTCTAGAATCCAGCGAATTTTGGTAGCTGAGAAATAGGCATCGATGATCAGTCCTGTTTTGGATGCGATCATTTCAGCATGTCCTTTTTCTTTTAAGCTATCGCAAAAAGCGGCGGTACGCCGATCTTGCCATACAATAGCATTGAAGATGGCTTTGCCAGTTTTTCTATCCCAAACGATGGTCGTCTCTCGCTGATTGGTGATACCTATACCTGCAATCTGATCGGCTCCTATTCCTTCCTCCACTAGTGCCTCAATCATCACTTTGGACTGAGATTTCCAAATCTCCTCGGGGTCATGTTCCACCCACCCTTGTTTTGGGAAGCGCTGCTTAAATTCCTTCTGAGCCGTGGAGACAATCTTTCCTTTTTTATCAAAAATAATGGCACGCGAACTCGTGGTTCCCTGATCAAGGGCGAGTAAATAGGGTTTGGTATCGGTCATTTGGGGTAAGGTTTAAATACTAAAAAAAGGGATTCTATTTTGAAATTCAATGCATTCCCTAAAATTCGGTTGTCGGTTGTCGGTTGTCGGTTGTCGCGGCTTCGCCTGTTGGCGGTGAAGAGGACTGCAAACTGCGTCTACCGCTGAGAACTTCAATTGATTGTCCGTTTTGAAAGGGTGATTAAGTGAAATTCAGCTTAACGGATTAAATATTTACTGGCTACTTTGTGAAAGTCTAATAACTCTTGAGCTATCCAATCTTTGTCTTTTCCCATTTCTTGAGCCATAATTCTGGCCACATCAGGAGCTGTATCCATAGCCGCTTGGGCATCTAAGATCAGCATTCGGATTCGTCTTGAAAGCACGTCCTCGACTTTCACGGCCATCTCTCGGCGAACAGCCCAAACCACCTCAGCTTGAGTATAAGGGAAGTCGGGATGGATTTTATCTGCCCATTTGGGATTCTCTTTCATCAAATCCTGAATTAGCTGGGCTTGATTTCCATAGATTGCCCAATGTCCTTCTGCTGGTTGGTTGGTGTTTCCATTGATGAACATATTTGCAGAGGTACTCTCAGCAGGTTTTGAACCCGTCACTTTTTCGAAATAATCGACCGTGTCTTCGCCCATTCGACGGAAGGTGGTCCATTTGCCGCCCGTAAGCGTCACCAGACCGCTCTCGGAAAGAATGATTTTATGAGACCGTGAAATCTCTTTGGTTTTGGTGCTTCCTTCTTCTGGTCTCGCCAAAGGTCTCAAACCCGCAAATACCGCTTTGACATCCGCACGGGTGGGAGCTTTGGCCAAATACCCGGCTGCCGTTTCTAAAATAAAATCAATTTCACCTTGCAATGCTTCGGGTTCAAGCTTAGCTTTTTCCCGCAAAGTGTCTGTCGTACCCACGACCAACTTCCCATGCCATGGCACAGCAAAGAGAACCCTACCGTCACGCGTTTTTGGTATCATCAGGGCATCCTTTCCACCTAAAAAGTCTAGATCCAAAACCAAGTGTATGCCTTGGCTGGGCTGGATCATTTTCCTCGCTTCTGGCTGATCCATCTGAAGGATTTTATCAGCAAATACTCCAGTCGCATTGACCACCATCCTAGCTTTGAGGGGATAGGTTTTCTTAGCTAGTTCATCCCGAACTTTAAGTCCTTGGAGTTTTCCTTCTTCATTTTTTATCAGAGAGGAAACCTTTGTGTAATTCAATATGCAGGCACCAGCATCATCTGCCGTCTGGGCAATGGCTACGGCTAGCCTCGCATCGTCGAATTGCCCATCATGATACACCACACCTCCCATTAGCCCTTCTTTTTTGATCTGAGGCAGTCGATTGGCAGTCTCTTCCTTTGAGATCCATCTTGATTTGCCAATGCGAAGTTTTCCCGCCATCCAATCATAGGTCTTCAGGCCTACCGTATATTGCAGGCGATCCCAAAGCGTATAAATAGGAATGATAAAGGGTTGATCATGTGCCAGGTGAGCTGCGTTTTTTAGCAATCGTCCTCTTTCCTTCAGAGCTTCTAATACCAAGGCCACATCTCCTTGAGCCAAATAGCGCACGCCGCCATGCACTAGTTTGGTACTTCGGCTGGAAGTCCCCTTGGCAAAATCTGCCTTCTCCACCAAAATCACTGAAAGGCCTCGTGAAATTGCATCCAAAGCCACACCGAGCCCGGATGAACCCCCACCAATCACCGCCACGTCCCAAATTCTACTCGAATCTTTGAGTTGATTTATGTTTTCTTCTCTATTCATTTATTATTCTTCTCAAAAGTAAGTCAAAAAGAAAATAAAAGTAATAAAACGAAAGTAAAAGAAGAGAATTTCGGTTTCTTTTACTGATTCTTTACTTTTGATTCTTAAAAAGAAAGCAAATGACCATCGCTGAACGACATAAGTATATTTTGGATGAATTGGATCGAGCCGGATTTGTCTCTGTTTCGGATTTATCCAAGCGAATGGAAGTGACCATGGTGACCATTCGGAAGGATCTCAAATTGCTAGAAGATAAGGGCCTGCTGTATCGGTCTCATGGATCAGCTACCCCAATTTCGCCTTATGTTTCTGATCGCTCGGTACAGGTCAAAAAGCTAGAGCAGGTGGAAGAGAAAACTAGGATAGCCCAACATGCGGTCAAGATGCTCCTCGAGAAAGAAGCCATTTTAATTGGTTCTGGGACCACTGTTGTAGCTTTTGCGCAAGCAATTCCTAAAAACTTACCCTTGACCGTGCTCACGGCGGCCATGAATGTTTCCCTTTCCTTGATGGATCATGATCAAGTTGAATTGGTGCAACTAGGAGGAGTGGTGCGAAAGAGTAGTAGTTCGGCAGTGGGCCACTATGCCGAGGAGATGCTTCGAGGCTTTGCCTGTAGCAAGCTTTTTCTAAGCGTGGATGGGATTAGTCTGGAACATGGCTTGACTACCTCCAATATGATGGAGGCTCACTTGAATGCCCAAATGATCCAGTCTGTGCAGAAAACAATTGTTCTGGCCGATAGCCGGAAGTTTGGCCGAAAAGGCTTTGGGAAGATTTGCGAACTGGAGGATGTCGATACCATTATTACCGATGCTGGCATCCCAGAAATCTATCAGAATAGTCTGGAAGAGAAGGGGATTGAGGTTATGGTTGTTTAAAAATCCCCATACTTTTTCACATTCGCACTAAAGCCATTTTCCTTGTACTCCAGAATGTAAATGTTGTCATATTCAACATCCGTCAGGTCTGGATAAGGACTGCCCGAACCGATCAGAATATTGGCTAAACGAGGGGCTGTATTGCTGTGACCCACTACCAAAATATTTCCTTCCAATCCTTTTAGTTTCTCCGCGAATGCCTCTTGATCTCTTGGATCATAGGTCTCAATTTGAATACCTAACTGATCAGCCGTTGGTTGGGCGGTCATCCGAGTACGCTTGTAATCTGTGGAAAAAATATGTTTGATCTCTTTGTCGGCAAGAATTTGTGCAAGTTTTTTTGATCTTACTATCCCCACTTGAGCAAGTTCTGGGTCGGGATTTTCAACTAGCATTTTTTCAGCGTGCCTGACAATATAAATGGTCTTGGGTTCGGGGCTGCTTCCACAGCTTACGAGAATAAGACCTCCTAGGAGGATAAGAAGTAAGTTTTTCATCGCTTAAATTATTTAATGGAGGGTAAGCTTTTCAGCTTTAATCCCTTAGATTTTTAAATTCAAATGTTATCCCGAAAAACTATTGTCCAAGTGCTGGTCCTTTGCTTTGATTGTTTCGAAATGTAAAAATTGCTCCCAAAATTCCTCTTCTGGTACAGCTGCTCTCATGTACATTTTTTCCTTTTTCACTGGGTGAACAAAGACTAATTGAAAAGCATGTAGATTAATGCTGGCATCTGGATTCGCTTTGGCAAAGCCGTATTTTACATCTCCTCGAATTGGGCATCCCATGGATGCTAACTGCACTCGTATCTGATGTGGGCGTCCGGAGATAGGCCGTACTTCGATCAGCCAATGATCATTCATATGGCCTAGGGTCTTGTAGTTTAGTTCCGCTTTTTGCGATCCCGGTACTTCTCTATCATGGGCGGTTACCACATTTTTCTTTTCATCTTTTACAAGCCAATGCGTGAGTTTCCCTATTTCTTCTCTCGGCTTTCGCTTTACAATGGCCCAATAGACTTTATGGATATCACGTTTCCGAAAGATTTCCATCATTCGCTCTAGTCCCTTAGATGTTCGGGCAAAAGCCACCAAGCCACTAACAGGCCGATCGAGCCGATGGATAGGGTGCAAAAAGACCGCACCTGGCTTGTCGTATTTTTTAGCGATGTAATCCTTCCCATAGTCGATCAGGGTTTTGTCGCCCGTCTTGTCACCCTGCACGAGGATTCCAGCTGCTTTATTGACGATAAGGAGGTGATTGTCTTCGTAGACTACGGTGAATGGCTTCTTCTTCATATTGGCGTGCAATTTACCATTTTTCATGTTGGGAAGGAATAAATAAAAAAGTTAGGCGTTTGTAGTTGATTAGTTGTGTATTTAATTTGAATTAAACTTTTCATTCTTAGCATGATGCGAAAATTAATCCCTTGCTACCTTCTTCTTTTTATCCTTGCCTGTCAAAGGCCTTCAGAATATGAAGACCCTAATAAAGCACAAAATCAAACTTTTAGACTCGAAAAGACAGATTCGGTCACCGTGAAAGATATTCTGGCGCGAGTATTTTTATTTCAAGGCTCAGTAAATGATCGTTTGATCTTTCGAGATAGAGCTACTTCTGAGGTCTATAGCTTTGATCAGAATGGGGAGCTCTTAGATCAATGGAATAAGGAAGGGGATGTTCCTGGTAAATTCGGCATGGCTTCGGGGAATTTTGCTTTTGACCAAGCAGGAAATTTCGTTGTCCTGGATATAATGAATGGGCTCAAGTTGTTGAAGCCTGGCGGTGAGGTAATTCAGGACTTTGGAATTTATCAAAATCAGGTCAGTTTGGGGGGAGCATTTACACATTTTGATACCGAGCAACTTATCAAGAAGGGAGATGAAGAGTATCTGCTTTATTCTCTAGATATTATCGAAGAGTACTATAATAACTACGATGCTGAATTTCTGAAAGAGCGAAAAAACCTTCTGATGACTAATATTGCGACCAACGAAACTCAACAGGTGATTCCTTTTCCTGAAAGCTCAAATTTTCTGAATGGTAATGTGTTCTATTTTAGAGATTTTCGGCCAGTCTTTCACTTTGATCAAAATGAAGAAATACTCTATTTGATGTACATGGCTGATCCCACACTTTATATCTATGATTGGTCCGGTGAATTACCGGTTTTGAAAGAAGAAAAGGCTCTTGAATTGACGGGATTTGAAATTCATGAAGGTTTTGAGCCTGGTGCCGTCGGACTCGGCCAAATCAACGACAATAAAAAACGTTCTTATCCTTCCCTAATTCAAAATATCAGCAAGTTCGGTGAAAATCTTTTGATTACTTACAATCCTTCTCCTAAGGATAAACCTGCGATTGAGCGGGTTTTGGCTGGCGATGCTACTGATGAAACCAAAGCCAAACTACGAGAGCAATACAAATCACGGACTGCCGTCCTCCGTCCTGATGGTCAGGTGATTTCGCTTGATCTTCCTGAGATGTACTACAATAGTTTCAAGGTTATTGATGAGGAGATCTTTTGGATGAAGAAACCTGATCCCGACATCGAGGCTGAGGAATTTACCCTCTATCGTGGGAAGCTAGTTTCCGAATAATTCACTGACCAGTCTTTCAACCTTCGGCTTTTCCCGTGAGCTTGCTTACAATATCCTTCACAATTGACTCTGCATGCACGATGGAATTCTCAATAAAAAACTCTCGGGTATTCAACCCTCCACAAACCACACCCGCTAGATAAACTCCTGGGACATTTGATTCCTGGTTGGCTTGATCGTAGCATGGTTGGCGCTTTTCGTCTAGGCTCAATTCCACGCCAAGCTGATCCAGCAAGGCAAAATTCGGTCTGTAACCTGTCATCGCGAGCACAAAATTATTTTCTATTTCCACTTCGCCATCCGGAGTGGTAATGATCACAGCGTCACTTTTGACTTCCTTGACCCTTGATTTTGTAAAGGCTTTGATCGAACCCTCTTTGATCCGGTTCATAATATCGGGTCTCACCCAATATTTCACATTTTGATCCACTTCATCACCAAGCAGCACCATGCTCACTTCTGCTCCTTTGCGCCAGCATTCCAATGCAGCATCCACGGCAGAGTTTGCTCCACCCACGACCAAGACTTTCTGTCCGATAAAAGGCCAGGGCTCCTTGTAGTAATGCATTACTTTAGGTAAATCTTCTCCGGGTACTTCCATCAAATTAGGTAGGTCATAAAACCCCGTGGCTAGCACAATTTTCTTGGTTTGGTAGCCGCCTTTTGAGGTTTTGATTTCAAAGCCTTCGGAGATTTTTGATAAGGTTTCTACCCCTTCGTACAGGTTGACGTTCAGGTGGAAGTGCGTGAAAATCCTACGGTAATACTCCAATGCTTCGGTTCGCGTGGGTTTGTTTTCCACAGACATAAAAGGAATCCCTGCCATCTCCAAGCGCTCCGAAGTAGAGAAAAATCGCATGTTGACGGGGTAGTTGTAAATGGAATTGGTTAATGCGCCTTTTTCCAAAATGAGATAGTCTAGTCCTGCTTTTTGAGCTTCTACTCCACAGGCTAAGCCTATCGGTCCAGCCCCAATGATCAGTACGTCAAATAGTTTATTCATACTTTTTTTTCAAGGTTTGAAAGCTGATTTCTGTGTCTTCAAATCTATGGTAATCTCGTTCAAATATCCGTTGCTTCATTTGTGTAAACCCTTCCAGATTTTGAGTGACAGCCATGGCGGAAACTGTCCCATAATTATCTCCCAGCCGAATCAGTTGGGCCGAAAGTCCAATTTCCATTTCCGGAGCTACTCCTGTTTGGGGTAGTATCTCCAAGGGGTAGGTGTCCGTGGATTTCAGGATGTGAAGAAGCTTATTTTGACTAATCGATGCATCTAGCTGTTCGCGTAATTGTTGCTTTGCCAGCTCAACTTTGGGCCAAGGATCATTAATCAAGGCATTGCTCAGGCCATGAATTCCTGGCTGGATCTCTTGAATGCCAGCTGCATAATTACTGAGATAAAAGACTTTTTCACCATCTGAGACCAACAGATTGAATCCATCGTACAAATGCAGGTTGGGAACTAGGGCCTGTAAATAAGACTCGGGATCCATTTCATTTTCTAAAAAGGCCTGAACGAGCTTTCCCCTTGAAATCCGAGCCGATCGAGGATTGTTAAAATCACGATAGTTGGTAAGCAATGCCCAGCGGCCATTTGGGTGAAAGCCCATCCAAGTACCTCCACTTCGCAGGTCTTTTCCTCCATAAAAACCACTTTCCCACTGATGAAGCGTGGCACTGGGGCGCTCAAAGAATTCATCCCGATTGGTACTTAGGACGAGGGGGAATTCTGGATGCGCTTTCCAAGCTAGGGCAACTAAACACATATCTAAAATTAAAACAAAAGGCCGGAAAATCCGGCCTTTCTGGGTGATAGCAACTTAAGCCTCCTGTAGGCTTGGGTAATCGGTATATCCTTTTTCGCCAGGCGTGTAAAACGTTTCTGTGTCGTATTCGGCTAGCTCAGCTCCCAGTTCAAATCGTTTGGCCAGGTCTGGATTGGAAATAAATGGCTTACCAAATGCAACTGCATCTGCATATCCTTCCTCGATTACTTTATTGCCACTCTCTTGATCAAAATTTGAATTGATCACTAAAGTGCCTTTGTACATGGGTCGATATCGCTTCGCAATCTGAGTTTCCAAATAAGGAATGTCACTCACATCTGTAAATGGCTCAGAAAGATGCAAATAGGCTAAATCATACTCATTAAGACGATTGACGATATAGTCGAAAGTTGGCATGGTGTCCTCATTGGCTTCCATTCCAAAGATGCCGTTTAGTGAAGGGTTTAATCGAAGACCGATACGATTCTCAGGCATCACCTCCTTTATGGCGTCGATTACCTCAAATAGGATTCTAGCTCGATTTTCTATCGATCCACCATACTCGTCTGTTCTTACATTACTGCTGCTACTGAAAAACTGATGGAACAAATACCCATTAGAGGAGTGGATTTCTACTCCATCAAACCCGGCTTCCATAGCGTTTTTCGCTCCATTTTTAAAGTCCTGAATCGTCTGCTTGATTTCCTCAATGCTCATGGCTTTAGGAGTGACGGTCTCTTTAAAACCCTTTGGGGTAAAAGATTTAGAATTTGGATTGATCGCCGATGGTGCTAGTGGTAATTCTCCATCGTGGAAATCGGGATGTGAAATTCTACCCACATGCCAGAGCTGGATAAAAATATTTCCGCCTTCCTCATGTACTGCCTTGGTCACAGGCTTCCAGCCTTCTACTTGTTCGGCTGAGTAAATACCCGGCGTGTTGATATAGCCAACCGCTTTTTTGGAAACTTGGGATCCTTCGCTGATGATTAAGCCGGCGCCTGCTCTTTGTCGATAATACTCCACATGAATGTCAAATGGTACATTACCTTCATTAGCGGCTCGACTTCGAGTCATCGGAGCCATCCATACTCGGTTAGATAATTTGAGATCACCGACCACGATCGGTTCTAAAAGTGCTTGTTTGGTACTCATTATAGGTATTGGTTTAGTCTGAAAATTAATGTCTATACAACTAATCGGGATTTGAGAAAGTTCAGGATTAGGACAATCAAAAAAAAACCATCGGGGAATTCCCCGATGGCCTCACATGTGAAAAAAAAATGATTAAAAATTGACAGTCACGTCACTAGAGCAGGTGGAAGTACCAGTATCACACACCTTGTATGTAAGACTTCCTCCACCTCGGTTGGTTGTTTGGTCAGTAAAACTCGTTCCGGAAATAGTGGCGATTTTGCTTCCATTTCTAAAGATATCTACTTCTCCGTTACTACCTGACCATGTCAGATTGGCTCCCCATCTTCCCTTGTTTTTGAATCCTTCAGCAGAAAGCAAGATACCAGTCACTGGATCTGGATCTTGTGGATCAGGATCAACAGTAGTTGAGCCGAGGGAATAAAGTAAATTATTATTTGCTGTCAGTGAATTGTTTACGACCGAAGGTGTAGACGAAGTGCTGATAAAGTCGTACACAGTTTGACTAGATGCATTTGGATTAGATTCTAGGTACAAGGCAGCTACTCCTGCTACGTGTGGAGAAGCCATAGAAGTCCCGTTCAATGTGGCTATAGCAGTATTACTAGTGTACCATGCCGATCTGATCGATGAGCCTGGCGCAAAAATATCTACACAATCCCCATAGTTTGAGAAACTTGATCTACTATCGGTGCTAGTGCTGGATCCGACGGTATAGGCATTTGAAGCACTTGAAGGTGAATAATTACATGCATTTGCATTGCTATTTCCTGCTGCAACTATTACTGGTACACCGGAATTGAAAAGCCTTGTCACAGCATCATTTACTGAAGTACTTCTTCCACCACCTAGGGACATGTTTGCTACGGAAGGGCCGGTTGCATTGGCGGCCACCCAGTCCATTCCAGCAATGACACCACTGAAGGTTCCCGAGCCACCACAATCTAAAACTCTAACAGCAACCAAGGAAACATTCTTGGCGACCCCGTATTCTGATCCACCTACTGTGCCAGCCACGTGGGTTCCATGTCCATTGCAATCTTCAGAATTTCCACCAAAAGCGTCAAAGCCATTTTGGGCTCTACCTCCAAACTCAATGTGATCACTCCGAATGCCTGTATCGATAATGTATGCAGTCACTCCTTGTCCAGTAGTACTGTAGGTGTATGACCCATCTAATGGAAGGTTGGACTGGTCTATCCGGTCAATTCCCCAAGTTGCATTTGATTGGGTTGTATTTGCGTACATATACCCGTCGGGTTCTATGTATTTTACTTTTGGGTCTTTTTCTAATTCTACTACTTGTTCTCTACTAAGTTCTGCAGAAAATCCTGAAATTAAGCTTCCATATACTCGATCAATCTGCGATTGTTTTAAGTCGTGCCTTGCAGCAAAATCATTAGCTAAAACTCGCATTCCGGCTTGGGCACTTTCATAATCTTTAGACTTCCTGAATTCAAGATTACTCTCATTAAGGACTACAATGTATCGGTCTGGGATTGGAGAGAAATCTTGACTCTCTACAGCTAGTTCAGCTTGGGCCAAATCAATATTTTGCTCTACATCCGTGCAGGCAAATATTGCAAAGGTCAATCCCAATAGGAAAAACCAATTTTGTTTTGACAAACTTTTAAAATCTTTCATCCTGTTGATTTGTTGATGGTTACGAGGAGCAAAATATATTTTATTTTGCAAAAACGAATAAAAAGAAATAAAAAAATGTTAATTTCTTTTTAAGTAAAATAATATTCTGATTTTATCGGCATAAAATAGGATTTCGTACATAAAAAATAGGATTTGAAATTTTTTTTGAACTTAAATTAATTTAATCTTAATGGAATGAGTTTGTCGCTAATCATTATTACCGGTGCTGGCAGCGGGATAGGTCTCCATCTTGCTCAAACATTAAAGGGGCTGAAATATTCTCTTCTATTAATTGATTTGAATTCAAATTCTCTTGAGAATCATTTTGAGGAAGATGATACTCTGCAATTCTTATCAGGGGATATATCACAACCAGCAATATGGGATCAAATTCTTCATGTGGTACGTGCCCAAAAAGCTACTGTATCTCATCTTTTTAATTGCGCAGGTGTGATTCGCCCAGGTTTTGTTCGGGACTTTGACATTAATGACATAGACTACCATCTCAATGTAAACACCAAAGGAAGCATCCTAGGCATAAAGTATGTGGCGGATCAAATGAAGAATCAAGGGTTTGGTCATGTGATTACCATTTCTTCACTAGCGGGTTTGGCTCCAGTTTCAGGCCTTAGTTTGTATTCAGCTTCGAAGTTTGCGATTCGTGGCTTTGCGATGGCTGCCGCTGCAGAATACCGTCCTTATGGCGTAAATATTTCTGTGGTGTGTCCTGATTTGGTCAAAACTCCCATGCTAGATTTACAACTAGACTATCCTGAAGAAGCTAAATTGACATTTAGCGGGCCGGAGAAAGTACTCACGCCAGCTGATGTAACTCGGGTTTTACTTCAGCTTATGGAAAAGCCGAAGGACTTGGTTTGCATACCTGAGTCACGCGGATTGCTTGCGAAAGTTGCCGGGATATGGCCGGGTCTAGGAGAAATTTTTCGAAAAAGTCTTGAGGCTAAGGGAGAAAAAGTAATTAAAAAACTACGTTAAGTCTCATTTTTGATTGATTAACACTTTTTAATACGATTATTTTCGTACTAATTCTTGACTTACGATGATCTTCGTATAACTTTGTACGAAAGATATCGTAAGAACTGTCATGACGAAACCAACTGAATCCGAATTAGAAATATTAGCCATCCTCTGGGAGCTAGGTGAAGCAAGTGTTCGACAGGTGCATGAGCGACTGGCTAAAACCAAAGATACGGGCTATACGACGACCTTGAAGATTATGCAAATTATGCACACAAAAGGTCTTGTATCCAGAGATGAAAAGAGCAGATCGCATATTTACCGGCCTGCTACAAATCAAAAAGAAACGCAGTCATCGTTGATTAAGAATTTGATGAATACAGCCTTTGGAGGTTCTGCTCAAAATCTGGTGATGCAGGCGTTGGGTCAGGAAAATCCCTCCAAGGAGGAATTGGACGAAATTCGCGCATTTTTAGACCAACTTGAAAAGAAGAAATCATGAACCTATTAGTCGACTGGATTCCGGATTACCTACTGTCAGCTTTAGGCTGGACGCTGGTACATAGTATTTGGCAGATGATTTTGGTTGCAGGCTTACTCTGGCTAGGTCTTAAGCTGTTTAAGTCTAAAGGCCCCGCTTTTAATTACAATCTTTCGCTCGGAGCATTGCTTCTTACTGTGTTGCTTGTGACGGTGACCTTCGTGGATCAAGTGCAGAATGAAACCACCCAAGCTACCTTGATTGCTAATTTTCAACCTAGATTTCAAGGTACAAATCCAACCTCAGGGGTTGAAACTCCGGTTTATCAAGCGATAATTGCCCAGACCACTGATCTGATCGAGTCCAATATTCCATTGCTTGTTAATTTCTGGTTTTTCGGAGCAATCCTATTTATGTTTCGATTAATTGCAAATCTAGCGGCCATACGAAACCTTCGGCAAGCTTCACATCCTGTTGTGGATTTTGAATTAGAAAAATCTTTTTATCGCCTTTTGGGCAAAATAAACCTTCCCAGTAACATACAGCTCCGAATAGGAAGGCAAGGTACATTGCCTATGACCTTTGGCTTCTTAAAGCCAGTTGTGTTGATTCCCAGTGCCTTGATTTTCCATCTGAGTCCTCAGCAATTGGAAGCGATTTTGGCCCACGAACTCGCACATGTTAAAAGAAATGACTACTTGATCAACTTGATCCAATCGAGTCTTGAGGTACTATTCTTTTATCATCCCTGTTTTTGGTGGATGAGTCAGACCATCAAAGAACTACGAGAAAATGCAGCAGATGATCTAGTCGTGAAGTCAGGAGTTGCTCCAGATACTTTAGCCTTCGCGCTCGCTGAGGTTCTGAACTTTGCGAATCAACCACAAACAGAACTGGCTTTGGCCGCCGCCAAAAAGAGAAATCCTACCCTACAAAGAATTAAACGCATTTTGGGCCACCCGGCTCAAACCTATCCACAAAACCCTATTATTTCTATACCTATGATTTTAACCTTAATGATTTCGCTGGGACTTGTAGCAAGTGCCGGCCAAGAAACTCCAGAGCCAAGAGGTACCGTTGAGCCACTAGTTGCCTTGCAAATGCCGGAGGTAGATATTCCAATGTCTTTAGCGGACACAGTGATCCGTAAATCCTCCAAAAAAACGGAGGTAATTGAAGACAAGGAGGGAAAGACGTCCAAAAGCATAATTTGGGAGACGGATGGCAATAGAGTTATTGAACTTGATCCAGATGAATCTTGGGAATTTGTCACGGAAGGTGATGGTAATGTGATCGTTATCAATGGAGATACCATTAAAACAAGTGGTAAAAACATGTTTTTCTTTAATGGAGAAGGGTTTGATATCCCTGATGTGCCAGAATTAGACCTGCCTGAACCGCCAACTTTTGAGGGAATGGGCGTACCTCCATTTGAAATGCAAGAATTTATGGTTCCCATTCCTTCCATGGATCCAGCCGACATGACTCCCATGATTTTTGAATTTGATGGAATGGATGGGGCATTTTTTGCTATGCCAGACACCGCGATGACTGATCAGGAGAAAGAGGCTTGGGCAAAAGAAATGGAGAAAAAGTCCGAAGTGTGGGCTAAGAAGATGGAAGAGCGGGCCAAAAAATGGGAAAAGGAAATGGCCCCCAAAATGAAAGAGTTGGAGGAAAGAATGAAGGTCTGGCAGGAGGAGAATGAGCCCAAAATGAAGGAATTCCAGAAAAAAATGGAAGAATGGCAAAAGGCGCAAGAACCTAAAATGAAGGAGTTTCAGGAGAAGATGAAGGCTTGGCAAGAAGAGCAGCAGCCTAAAATCGAGGAGTTTCAGCGCAAAATGGAGGTCTGGCAAAAAGAAAATGCCGCTAAGATGGAAGAGCTAGTCGAAAAGCTCCAAAAGGAGGCAGAGGCCAATCAAAAAGAATCGAAAAAGAATTAAAATGTGTGAATGAGGATGAGAAAGACCTGCTCGCAAGAGCAGGTTTTTTTATGTCCTGATTTTTCAGAAGTTTTTAAACAAAGCCGTAAGTTTGATCTTTTGATCCTAGAATGAAGTCGAATTCCAAACGAGCCCTGCTTTTTATCTTTATCACGATCCTGGTGGACGTGATCGGTTTGGGAGTTATCATTCCGGTTGTTCCTAGCTTGATCGAGGAGCTGACTGGGGAAGGGCTTAGTGAGGCTTCACGTTACGGAGGATGGTTGATCTTCTCATTTGCAGCTACACAATTTCTCTTTTCTCCGGTAATGGGAGGTCTGTCAGACCGTTTTGGCCGCAGGCCTGTTTTGCTACTTTCTTTGCTAGGGCTGGGGATCGATTATGTTTTTCATGCGGTCGCGCCTACTTTGTTTTGGCTTTTTGTGGGTCGAGTGATTGCCGGGATGTTTGGAGCCAGCTTCACGACAGCCACCGCCTACATTGCTGATATAAGCACCCCTGAAAAGCGTTCTCAAAACTTCGGTTTGATCGGTGCGGCATTTGGCTTGGGATTTATCATCGGTCCCGTGATCGGGGGAATAGCCGGAGCGGAATTTGGTCCTAGGGCACCGTTTTTGGTGGCAGCAGGTCTTTCTCTGCTGAATGTGCTCTATGGCTTTTTTGTGCTACCAGAATCCCTTCCTGCGGATCAGCGCAGAAGCTTCAATTGGAAAAGAGCCAATCCAATTGGATCTCTACTTAATCTACGAAAATATCCAGTAGTATCAGGATTGGTGGTTTCCTTGGTTTTGATTTATCTGGCAGGTCATGCTGTGCAGAGTAATTGGGCTTATTACACCATGTTTAAATTCGATTGGGATGAAGCCATGGTAGGATACTCTCTCGGTGTGGTAGGTGTCTTAGTAGCGCTTGTTCAGGGAGGGTTGATTCGGGTAGCCATTCCGAGATTAGGTCAGGCAAAATCGGTATACATAGGACTGGCTCTGAATGCTGTAGGTCTTTTTTGTTTTGGGCTTGCAGACCTAGGATGGATGATGCTAGTCTTTTTAATTCCTTACTGTCTTGGAGGGATTTCTGGACCTGCTTTACAAGGGATTATTTCTGCCCAAGTTCCTCCCAACGAACAGGGAGAGTTACAAGGAGCTTTAACCAGTTTGGTCAGCGTAACTTCCATCATTGGGCCGGTGATGATGAATAGTATTTTCGCATATTTTTCTGCTGACGATGCACCAATTTATTTGCCTGGGGCGTCATTTTACTTGGCCGCAATCCTTGCTGTGATCAGTCT
Organism: Algoriphagus namhaensis; assembly: GCF_042649705.1. Lineage (NCBI taxonomy): Bacteria > Pseudomonadati > Bacteroidota > Cytophagia > Cytophagales > Cyclobacteriaceae > Algoriphagus > Algoriphagus namhaensis. The sequence goes on along the minus strand of NZ_JBHRZS010000006.1, from coordinate 219,322 downwards.
CTTTTTTGCCTATCGTGTGCTTTCCACTCGATTGAATTTGGCACAGGCCTGAGTTTCATCGAGGGAATCATTTGGTTAGCACTTTAGACTTTTCGCTGCCTAAATTTTATGGGAATTTGCCCCACATTTTGTGAGATATACTACCTCGTAAGGCATTGCTGGAAAAAAATATGGCACGAAAAGTGCTTTATTCGCCTCCAATCGACGATTTAACGACTTACTTAACTTCTTTTTAATCAGTTGTATAGCCCAAAAAATTTCTTAGAAATTTTTAGAAAAATATTGGCTTCCGAGTAAGTTTTGGCTACTTTTAAACAAAAGTGGGAAAAAGTGGGGCAAAGTGGTAGAATGTGTAAACCATTTTATTACTTTTGTTTTTACGGTAATTCCATCATTTCGTCGATTCTATGTTCAACAGTCAATACGATAGCAAGCTAGACCCAAAAGGACGTCTGGTATTGCCTGCCAAAATCAAGGCAGCGATACCCGAGGCCAATGGGAGTGCGCTCATGCTTCGAATGGCAGAGGACAAGTGTCTGGCGCTCTACACCATGAATGAGTACAAGAAACTTGAAAGTAAAATCAAGTCGTTGTCCATCAACAATGCTGAGCAGCGAATGCTTCAGCGTTCATTTTTCATCAGCAGTGTGGAGGTAGAATTGGATAATGCCGGCAGACTTTTGATCCCAAAGGTTTTTCAAGCCTATGCGGGATTGGAGCGAGAAGTAGTAGTCGTGGGCATGGGTAGTCGAATTGAGCTTTGGCATCCAGAGAAGTACCTACAGAATATTATTTCCGATCCTGCGGACTTGTCAAACTTGATGGAAAAATATCTCTCCTGATCCCATGACAGCCTCCACGTACCACATACCAGTCATGCTTTCCCAATGCACTGAAGGATTGGCTATAAACCCCAATGGGATTTATGTCGATGTGACCTTTGGCGGAGGTGGTCATTCACGGGCTATTTTGAATCAATTGGATCAGGGCAGACTTTTTGGTTTTGACCAAGATCAGGATGCTTTAGAAAATGTTCCTGATGACGAGCGATTTACCTTCGTTCAGGCCAATTTTCGCGATTTAAAGAAATACTTACGACTTCATGGCGTTCGACAAGTGGACGGTATACTTGCGGATTTGGGTATTTCTTCTCATCAGATCGATGAGGCAAGTAGAGGGTTTTCTACCCGATTTGCAGGGGACTTGGATATGCGGATGAATCAAACTGCTGGCATCACAGCTAAAGACATATTGAATCAATACCCTGAAGCGGATATTCACAAGATTCTAGGAGTATACGGTGAAGTGAAAAACGCCAAGACACTTGCCAAAGGAATTGTTGCCGAGCGTGCAGTTTTGCCATTTGAGACTACAGAAGGTTTTACCACGTTTTTGAGAAAGTTTGCTCCACGGGGTAAAGACTTTAAGTATTACGCTCAGGTTTTTCAAGCCTTGAGAATAGAAGTAAATGATGAGATATCTGCTCTAGAAGACTTCCTCATGGATACCCTAGAGGTGCTTAAGCCAGGAGGAAGGTTGGTCGTGATGAGCTATCATTCACTCGAAGATCGCTTGGTGAAGAATCTGATGATAAAGGGCAAATTCCACGGAGAAGTAGAAAAGGACTTCTATGGTAATCTGATTCGCCCTTTAGAGCCGGTATCACGCAAGGCAATAGTGGCTGATGCGGCAGAAGTAGCTGAAAACCCTAGAGCACGCAGTGCAAAATTGAGGATCGCTAAACGAACAGAGTCATGAGCCAGAACACTTTCAAGAAAAAGCTGAAAAAGAGCAATGCTCCAAAGTCCGGTCCGAGACGAACGATTTTCACTTGGATGGAGGAGAAATTAAATATCACTCCATTTATCGGTGAGGGCGTACCTGTGCAGCTGGTTCCACCAATTGGCTTTATAGCCCTTTTGGCTTTGATCTATATCTATAGTAACCATAGAGCTGAAAACATGGTGCGCAAAATAGAGAAAGCCCAGCAAGAGGTAGAGGATCTACGCGCTGACGTCACCACACTGGAGGCTGAATATATGCTCAGCAGTATGCAGTCTGAGGTAGCTAAACGAGTTGCTAATCAAGGTATAGAAGAATTAAGTGAACCACCGATCAAAATTCAAATTGAAGAGTGAATATTAAGCAGTCCATAGTGCTCCGAGTGCGGGTCGTGTTCATCCTGATCGCTTTGTTTGCGGCGGCTATTCCGTACCAAATTATCAAGCTTCAGTTTGAGGAGGGAGACCAATGGAGAGCAAAGGCTGAAACCATCAATTTTCAATACAGAGAAGTACCGGCGACCCGAGGCAATATTTATGCTGGGGATGGTAGTTTGCTGGCCACCAGCCTACCTTTCTATAGAGTGGCGCTCGATCCAACTATGGCCAAGTCAGATGTATTTAAGACTGGAATCGATTCTCTAGCCAATAACCTTTCGGCTTTTTATAGAGATAAATCTGCTGCTTCGTACAAGCGAATGATATCAGATGCACGTCTGGACAAGAAGCGTTACATCGTTTTGAATCGTAGACAGATTGGGTATCAGGATATGCAGAAAATGTCCAATTGGCCTATTTTCCGACAGGGAAGACTTGGTGGAGGAGTTCTTTTTGAAAAAGTTGAAAAGCGATATCAGCCCTTCAAATCATTAGCTAGCCGAACAGTTGGCTTTATCAATGAGGACGATTATGGTGCAGGAATAGAGTATAGTTTCAATAATTACTTAAAAGGTCAAACGGGAAAGGCACTTTTTCAGCGATTGGCTGGTGGGAGTTGGAAGCCTGTTTTTGATGCAGAAGATGTGAAGCCAGAGGATGGGTATGACGTGATTACAACCCTTGATGTGAATATTCAGGATGTTGCGGAAACTGCTCTTTTGCGCCAGCTAATCGACCGCGATGCTGAGTTCGGATCAGTAATCGTGATGGAAGTAAAGACTGGACAGATCAAGGCCATCACTAATCTTCAGCGCAATAAAAGTGGGAATGGCTATGGTGAAAACTACAACTTCGCCATTGGTGATCAGGGTAATACGGAACCCGGGTCTACTTTCAAGCTATTTAGTATGCTGGCTTTGTTGGAAGAAAACAAGGTGTCTCTGGAAGACAAGGTGGAGACTGGAAATGGGTCTTATCGATTTTATGACCGCATCATGCGGGATGCCAAAAATGGGGGATATGGTACTATTACTGTCCGTGAAGCCTTCGAGAAATCATCCAATGTTGCCATTTCAAAATTGGTAGAAGAAAACTTCGGCTCTAGTCCGTCTAAGTTCCTTGCCTATCTGGATCAAGTTGGGCTGAATGAGCCTTTTGATTTTCAGTTGGTAGGTGAGGGAAAGCCATTTTTCAAAAAGCCCGGAACCAAAACATGGTACGGAACGTCGCTGCCTTGGATTTCTATTGGCTATGAGTCCAAGCTAAATCCTTTGCATACTCTAGCGCTTTACAATGCAGTGGCGAATAATGGCAAAATGATGAAGCCTTATATCGTTAAGGGCATCGCAAAAGGAAACCGAGTGGAGGAGCGTTTCGATCCTGTCGTGATGCGAGACGAAATCGCTTCAGAAAAAACAATTAAGCAATTACAGGAGCTTTTGGAAGGTGTGGTTGCTAATGGGACTGCGAAAAATATTGCGAGCGAAGATTTCAAAATTGCGGGTAAAACCGGAACAGCTCAAAAACTGGAAAACGGGCGATATACTAAAAACTACTACACCAGCTTTGCGGGCTATTTTCCAGCGGATCGTCCCAAATACTCCATGATAGTGGTGATTGATAGTCCAAAAGGATTTGCGGCTTATGGGGGAGATGTTTCTGCACCAGTTTTCAAAGAAATCGCCTACCGAGTTTATGCTCTAGATATGGAGCTGAATCCTACCAACCAGCAAACCATTGCAAGCGAGACGAGTGAGGAAAGTCCAATGCCTGTGATTCGGGCGGGTCATGCTCAGGAGATTCATCAGATTCTTGAGGAATTAGGTGTAGCAGCCGATGCAACGCAGAATGAAGAATGGGTGCAGACTTGGGCTGCAGAAAAGACAGTAAAGTGGAAAAACAATCCTGTGGATCAAACTACCATTCCAGATGTGGCTGGGCTGTCGCTGCGCGATGCGCTCTTTATTCTGGAAAACAAAGGTCTGAAAGTCGACTATACCGGCAAGGGCCGAGTAAAGGCCCAATCCATTCCCGCAGGTACTAAAATCAATCCAAACTCAACCATCAATCTCACTTTGGGCTAAATGAAGGTATTGAAGGACATATTATATAAGGTATCGCTAGTCTCTAGCATTGGTGACATGGACGCTCGATTCAAAGAGATAGTATTCGATAGTCGTCAGGCAAGTGCGAGCTGTGCTTTTGTAGCCGTCAGAGGAACTCAGGTGGATGGTCATGATTATATAGACAAAGCCATTGAGTCTGGAGCGAAAATTATCGTTTGTGAAGATTTGCCTGCAGAAATTATTCCTTCCATTACCTATGTGCAAGTGGTTAATTCTGCGAGGGCATTGGGTATCATGGCAGCCAATTTTTATGACAACCCTTCTCGAAAGGTTAAAGTCATAGCAGTCACAGGCACCAATGGAAAAACCACCACGGTTACCTTGCTACATCAGCTTTTCCAAGCCATGGGTTATACCAGTGGATTGCTATCTACGGTAGAAAATAAAATTAGTGATGAAGTAATTCCAAGCACTCATACTACGCCAGATGCACTGAGCGTACAGTCCCTGTTGCGAAAAATGCTGGACGCAGGATGCACCCACTGCTTTATGGAAGCGAGTTCTCATGCCATTGTGCAGGAGCGAATTGCTGGTCTAGAGCTCGCTGGAGCTGTATTCTCTAATATTTCTCACGATCACTTAGACTACCACAAGACCTTTGATGAATACATCAAGGCCAAAAAGAAACTCTTTGACGATCTGCCCAAGGATGCTTTTGCTTTGGTCAATCTTGATGACAAGCGTGGTAAAGTCATGGTGCAAAACACCAAGGCCACAGTGCAGACTTACGCGCTGAAGACTTCTGCGGATTTCAAAGCCAAAATCTTATCCAATACCCTAGAAGGTTTGGAGCTGGAGATCAATGGAAAATTGATCTGGTTTAGAATGATCGGAGCCTTTAACGCCTACAATATTTTATCTGTTTTTGGTACGGCCAGTTTGCTGGGAGAAGATGAAGAGGAAGTTCTTCAGACGCTTTCTGCAATTCCAGGAGCGCGAGGACGGTTTGATCGAATTTCTATCGGCGGAATTACAGCTATCGTGGATTATGCACATACGCCAGATGCTTTGGACAATGTGTTGAAAACCATCAATGATGTCCGCACTGGCGGAGAGCAGCTGATCACTGTGGTGGGTTGCGGTGGTAACCGTGATAAGACCAAGCGGCCTGAAATGGCCAGGCTTGCTGTAGCATTTAGCGACAAAGCCATCTTGACTTCAGATAATCCTCGTTTTGAGGAGCCTCAGGCTATTTTGGATGATATGCAAGCTGGCGTTGGGCCTTCTGATTTAAGAAAAACGTTGACCATTGTTGATAGACGAGAAGCCATAAAGACTGCCTGTATGCTCTCTGGCAGAGGAGACATCATCCTTATCGCCGGAAAAGGACATGAAGATTACCAAGAGATTAAAGGAGTAAAACATCATTTCGATGACGCAGAAGTAGTCACCGAGTATTTAAAGCAATTGACCCAAAACTGAGATGCTGTATCCTATTTTTGAATATTTAGATCAGGTGCTGGATATCCCCGGAACGGGAGTATTCCGCTACATCTCATTCCGCGCGGGTATGTCGGCGGTCCTTTCACTGATAGTAACAATCACTTTTGGACATCGGATTATCAATTGGATTCGAAATCGACAGATTGGAGAAACGGTACGAGATCTTGGCCTAGAAGGTCAGACTCAGAAAAAAGGTACCCCAACTATGGGTGGACTGATGATGATTGCGGCGATTTTGATCCCCACCTTGCTTTTTGCCGATCTGACCAATATTTACATTCAGCTTCTGTTGATCACTACTGTATGGCTAGGAGGAATTGGGTTTTTAGATGATTACATCAAGGTTTTCAAGAAAAATAAAGAAGGGCTTGCTGGTCGATTCAAGATCGTTGGACAAATCGGGATTGGGATTATCGTGGGTGCGACTCTTTATTTCCATGAAGACGTAGTGATTCGAGATTTTCAGACTCCTGTTTCTATCGAGGAGGGAGTAGTTGAAACTCCTGCGTACCAAGACTTGAAAGTGGCGAAAACTACCATTCCATTTGTGAAAAACAATGAACTGAATTACGAGACTGTTCTAGGCTTTCTCGGAGAGGCGATGACTCCGGTTCTCTACATTTTTGTGGTGATTTTCATCATTACAGCCGTATCCAATGGTGCCAATATTACCGATGGAATCGATGGGCTGGCAGCTGGGACCTCGGCGATCATAGGCTTGACTATAGCCATTTTTGCCTACATCAGCGGTAACGCCATTTTCTCCCAATATCTCAATGTGATGTACATCCCGAACTCAGGGGAGCTCGTGATTTTTGCCTCTGCATTTATCGGTGCTTGCGTCGGCTTTTTGTGGTACAACGCCTATCCCGCCCAAGTATTTATGGGTGATACAGGAAGCTTGATGCTTGGAGGTGTGATAGCGGTTTTGGCTTTGACGCTTCGCAAAGAGCTGTTGATTCCTTTGATGTGCGGAATTTTTGTGGTGGAAAATGTAAGTGTGATCCTGCAAGTCAGCTACTTCAAATACACCAAAAGAAAATACGGGGAGGGCAGAAGAATTCTGCTCATGTCTCCACTTCATCATCATTACCAAAAGAAAAATATACCTGAAGCAAAGATTGTGACGCGATTTTGGATTGTGGGCATTTTGCTAGCAGTCATGACCTTGGCCACTTTGAAATTAAGATAAAATGAAACGAATAGTCATTCTGGGTTCTGGAGAAAGCGGAATGGGAGCTGCAAAGCTTGCCAAACAGAAGGGCTATGCCGTTTTCATTTCTGACTCAGGTGAAATTCATGCTGATAAGAAAACCGAGCTTACTCAGGCCAATATAGATTTTGAAGAGAAAGGCCATATTGTAGAGAATGTCTTAAACGCTGATTTGATCATCAAAAGCCCTGGTATTCCAAATAAGGTGGCGATCATTCAGGCGGCAAAAGAAAAGGGAATAGAGATTATAGATGAGTTAGAATTTGCCTTCGGCTATTCCTCTGGGAAAGTGATTGCAATCACTGGTACCAATGGTAAAACCACTACTACCTCAATGATCTATCATGTGATGAAAGAAGCAGGGATGGATGTCGGCCTTGCTGGAAACGTTGGGAAGTCTTGGGCAGGTCAGCTTACCGAACTGGACCATGAGTGGTGGGTAATCGAGTGTAGTAGCTTTCAGATCGATGGGATGAAGAGCTTCAGACCAAAAATCGCCTTGCTTACGAATATTACTCCAGATCATTTGGATCGATATGAGTATCAAATGGATCATTATGTAACGGCCAAAATGAATCTCTTTCAGAATATGAAGGAGGATGATTTTGCAATTTTCTATAAGGAAGATTTCTACTCCACAATAGGAAGAGAACAGCACCGTATTCAAGCCGGCAATTTTGATGTTTCCATCCAAGCTACGGGAGTTAATGCATTCCAATCAGGTGCTAAAATTTACTTTGCCGCTCAGGGTAATTCTTGGTCTATGGCCAAAGCGAAGTTGCCATTGCCAGGTGACCACAATCTACTCAACTCGCTTTTTGCAGGTTTGGCTTGTACGCTAGTTGGACTTTCTGGAGCGTCTATTCAAAAAGGAATTATGTCCTTTCAAGGCATTGAGCACCGAATGGAAAAGGTCGCTGAAATTGATGGGGTCACCTATGTAAATGATAGCAAAGCCACGAATGTGGAATCTGCTGCTTTTGCACTTAAAGCATATAAAAATCCATTGATCTGGATCGCTGGTGGCGTGGATAAAGGAAACGATTACAGTCTGCTTTTGTCCCAAGTAGAGAAGCAGGTAAAAAGCTTGATTTGTCTTGGTGTAGATAATCAAAAATTGATTGCGGCATTTGGTGGAGCAGTTAAAGACATCCGAGAAACGCAGCAAATAGAGGAAGCTGTGAGATGGGGAAATGAGCTAGGTCAAGCTGGAGATGTGGTGTTGCTTTCTCCAGCCTGTGCAAGTTTCGACCTATTTAAAAACTATGAAGACCGCGGAAGACAATTTGCCGCTGCGGTGAGACAACTTAAATCTGAACGAGTAGCATGAGCCAGTTTAAAACATGGATAGATGAGCATTTCAAGGGAGACCCAATCATTTGGGCCATCGTGATCTTGCTTTCTCTTTTCAGTATTCTGGTGGTGTATTCGGCCACGGGTTCTTTGGCATATAAATATGCTGGAGGTAATACCGAGGTATATCTTTTCAGACATTCCTTTTTGGTATTGGTATCCTTGACAGTTATGTGGTTTGCACATAAGATTCCATACAGAAATTATGCTTTGTATGCGAGACTGGCCATGTACATTTCCATTCCGCTACTAGGCATTACCTATCTCTTCGGTTCTAATATCAATGAAGCTAACCGCTGGTTAACTATCCCGGTGATTAATCAGGCCTTCCAACCTTCGGATCTTGCTAAGCTGGCTCTTATCGCAGCTTTGGCTGCTATGCTTGCAAGCAAGCAAAACAACATCAAGGACTTTAAGAGCACCTTTTTGCCCATTATACTAGCGATTGGTTTGATCTGTGGCTTGATCGCCTTAGCCAACATGTCCACTGCGATCTTGCTATTGGCTACTTGCCTTTTGATCATGTTCATCGGTCGAGTACCTCTGAAATATCTAATCATGGTGGTAATGGTTGGGATTTTGGGATTGACCTCAGCAGCTTTTCTAGGGCAAAGGGGAGAGACGTTTGTTTCGCGAATTGAAAGTTTCGTGGATAAGGATGAAGTGCCATTCCAAGCAGAGCAGTCATTTATTGCCATCTCTACCGGCGGATTTACAGGCAAAGGACCGGGAAATAGCGAGCAGAGAAATTCCTTGCCACATCCTTATTCAGATTTCATCTATGCCATCATTATTGAAGAATATGGTGTGGCTGGAGGAGTTGGAGTTTTATTCCTTTACCTCGCGCTCCTCTATCGAGGTATGCGCATTGTTGCCAATTCTAACAAGGCTTTTGGGGGGCTGCTATCCGCGGGTCTGAGCTTCGCTTTAGTCATTCAAGCACTCATCAATATGTGTGTGGCTGTAGGTCTAGGCCCTATCACAGGTTTGCCTTTGCCACTCCTCAGTATGGGAGGTACCTCATTGGTTTTCACGGGAATTTCACTTGGAATTATTCTGAGCGTGAGTCGTGGTGATCATCAGGAGGAAGTACAAAAGGCTCAAAGTCCTTTTGCAAATAAGTCGAGATTAAAAACTGCATAACCATAGAAAAGAAGTCGACATATCGCCTAATGATCAGTGGAGGAGGAACCGGTGGACACATCTATCCTGCTTTGGCGATTGCGAATACCTGGATGGAACTTCATCCTGGTAGCGAGATTCTATTCGTGGGTGCCATTGGTAAAATGGAAATGCAAAAAGTCCCTGAAGCGGGATACAAAATCGTTGGACTTCCAGTGGCAGGTCTTCAGCGAAGTCTAAGTAAAGAGAATCTTAGCTTCCCAATCAAATTGCTAAAAAGCATCAGACAGGCCTCAAAGATCATCAAGGACTTTATGCCTGATGTGGTCATCGGAGTAGGTGGGTATGCGAGTGGACCGGTACTATACATGGCACAGCGAAAAGGAATTCCAACCCTTATTCAGGAGCAAAATTCCTATGCCGGTCTGACCAATAAATTACTTTCCAAAAAAGCACTCAAAATCTGTGTGGCTTATCCAGATATGGAGAAGTTTTTCCCAGCCGAAAAAATTGTCTATACCGGTAATCCAGTGCGAAAAGATATTCTTGAGCTTGCAGGGAAAAGAGAAAAAGCTCTATCACATTTTGGGCTTGAAGAAGGTAGAAAGACGGTTTTGATCCTCGGAGGATCCCTTGGAGCACGAACCCTAAATCAGGCCGTATTGAAGGATATCAATGCACTTAATGAAAACTATCAGGTGCTCTGGCAGTGCGGAAAATTTTACTTCAAGGATATGCTTCAGAGCCTAGACGGCAAAGGATATAATCACATTCATCTTCGAGAATTTATCCGGAAAATGGATTTAGCATATGCTGCAGCTGACGTGGTTGTCTCTCGTGCGGGAGCCCTTTCCGTATCGGAGCTTTCGCTAGTCGCAAAGCCTGTGATCTTTATTCCATCTCCAAATGTGGCAGAGGATCATCAGACAAAAAATGCCATGGCCTATGTGCAGCACGACGCAGCAGTATTGCTCAAGGATGCAGATGCAGTAGGTGCTTTGAAAGATAATTTAGATCAGCTTCTAGGAGACGAAGAGCGATGCATACAACTCGGTAAAAATTTGCATGCCTTAGCGAAGCCTAATGCGGCAAATGAAATTTGTGGAGAAATACTTCGATTGGTAGGATGAATATGAAAGGAAGAAATATCGTCCATTTTTTAGGAATCGGAGGGATTGGTATGAGTGCCATTGCTCGCTGGTTTGCTATGGAGGGATATGTCGTTTCCGGTTATGATCGTACCCCTTCGGTAATTACTGATGCGCTTCAAGCGGAGGGTATTTCTATCAGTTTTGAAGATAGTATTGCAACTATTCCGAGCAGAGTTTTGGAGGACCAATCCAAGGTGCTGATCGTATGGACGCCAGCTATGCCTGCAGAAAGCACTCAATTGAATTACTTCAGAAATGAAGGCTTTGAATTGAAGAAACGATCCGAGGTTTTGGGAATGCTCACAGAGTCCAAATATACCATTGCAGTGGCAGGGACTCATGGAAAAACCACTACTTCGTCCATGATCGCCCATCTTTTGAAGACAGCAAATCTGCCGATTACAGCCTTCCTGGGTGGAGTCACGCAGAATTATGGTAGTAATCTGATTAAATCTCCAAAGTCTAAGAAGCCAGAGTTACTCGTGGTGGAGGCGGATGAGTTTGATCGCTCCTTCCTTAAATTGCATCCTTCTGAGGCGGTGATCACAAGTGCTGACGCAGATCACTTGGATATTTATGGAGATGAGGACACGATTCTTTCGGGCTTCAGAGATTTCGCCAAGCTAATTGAGAAAAAAGGCAAGCTCTTTATCCAAGATGGAGCATTGCAAAAGCTAGGAGAGATAGAAGGTCGAAAATTGAAGGTGAAGGAGTATGGACTTAGATCTTCAAATATTACAGCTGAGAATATTCAAGCTCGGAGTGATTCTTTTGTTTTTGATTACCGAAATGGTAAAGATTCCATTCCTCATTTAGAGCTATTTATCCCAGGCTATCACAATGTGGAAAATGCGCTAGCAGCGATTTCTGTTGCTATCAATCACGGAGTGAGTCCAGATCAAATTCGTGAGGGCTTGAAAACCTTCCGCGGTGTGAAGCGCAGATTTGAAATTCACATTAATGAATCGGATCGGGTTTACATAGATGACTATGCTCACCACCCAGAGGAGATCCGATCTCTTTTGAGTTCTGTGATAGCCATGTATCCGGGCAAGAATATTACGGTGATTTTCCAGCCGCATTTGTATAGTCGTACCCGTGATTTTGCAGAAGGATTCTCAGAGAGTCTGTCCTTGGCAGATCGCGTTCTTTTGCTGGATATATATCCCGCTCGAGAGAAGGCTATTCAAGGAGTAAATTCAGAAATGCTTCTGGAGGGTATTCAGGCGCAGAGTAAGGAAGTTATTTCTAAAGAAAACTTATTGTCTCAACTCGAGAAGGCTTCTTCAGAGGTAGTCGTATCGCTGGGTGCAGGAGATATCGACAGGCTCGTGCCTCAGATTGCATCCATTCTTTCTCGCAAAACCATCAAGCAACCATGAGACTTCCGAAGGTGAAAAATATCGTCGTTTTCTTGGTCTTGACTTTCATTCTCCTTGGCTTCATAGGCTTTGTGGAGAAGCAGACTTGGGACAAACTCTACTTTGGAAGAGAAGTGAATGTGAAGGGGGAAAGTGGCCTGTATTTCGTGGAAGACCAGGAAATAGAAAAAATAATTGCTCAGGGATTTCCAGAATTAATTCCGGGTTTGCCACTTTCTGAAGTTCCCCTAAAGGCAATAGAAGAGCGACTGAAAGGTCATCCTTTCGTCAGAGAAGCTGAGGCCTACATTGGTCAAAAAGGTATTCTGCAGCTAGAGGTCGAACAGCATAAGCCAGTGGCTCGAATCGTGCGTCCGAGAGCAGCAGATGGATATATCACCGTGGAGGGCAGGATTATTCCTACTTCTAATTCTTATACCAGCCGCGTAGTAGTCGTGAGTGGCTCATTTGTCGAAAAGCTTATGAATCAGGGACAAGTCATGGAAGAAATACCAGAGCTGATGGAACTGATAGACTTTGTGTCCGAGGATGAATTTTGGTCTGCACAGATCACCGAAATCGAAGTCAATTCGAGAAATGATATAAGACTTTATCAGCAGGTCGGAAGCCAAGTAATTGAATTGGGGCCTGCGACTGATCTAGAAGAAAAATTCGAGAAGATCGAAGTTTTTTATAAAGAAATATTGCCGAGAAAAGGCTGGAATGCCTATTCCCGGGTGAGTGTAAAATTTAAGAATCAAATCGTTTGTGAATAATAGCAAGGGCATGGAAAATGACAAACTAATCGTAGGACTGGACATCGGAACTACCAAAATCTGCGTGATAATCGGACGCAAAAACAGCTTCGGAAAACTGGAAGTACTCGGCATGGGACGGGCTGTTTCGGATGGGGTGAAAAGAGGTGTGGTTACTAACATTGATAAGACGGTTCACGCCATTGAAAAAGCGATGGAAGAGGCATCCAACATGGCAGATGTGGATATTGCTGAGGTAATCGTGGGGATTGCAGGTCAGCACATCCAGAGTAAGATCGTCCACGGCAGCATCATGCGCTCTCCTAATGATGAAGAGGTGACTGTGGAGGACGTTCGTCGACTGTCGGATGATATGGAAAATATCGTAGTCCCTCCAGGAAATAGCATTATTCACGTGATGCCTCAGGATTACACGGTAGACTATGAAGGAGGAATCAAAGATCCGGTTGGAATGGCTGGAGCTCGATTAGAAGCCGATTTTCATATTATCACTGCCCAGACAGCAGCTATCAGCAACATCAATAAATGTGTGCGTAAAGCAAATCTTACTTCAGAGCAACTGATACTTGAGCCTCTTGCTAGCTCACTTTCGGTGCTTTCTGATGAGGAAAAAGAAGCCGGTGTATGTCTAGTAGATATAGGCGGTGGTACTACAGATATTGCCATTTTCTATGAAAATATAATCCGTCATACAGCAGTGATTCCTCTAGGAGGAAATATTATCACCTCAGACATCAAGGAGGGATGTATGGTGATGCAAAATCAAGCGGAGCTTTTGAAGACCAGATTTGGGAAAGCTATTGCTGAAGAAGCCAATCCAAACGAAATCGTGTCTATCCCAGGCTTGAGAAATCGACCACCAAAGGAAATCTCCATTCGAAACTTAGCTTCTATCATTCAAGCCCGAATGGAAGAAATCATTGAGATCGTGCAAAACGAAATCATGCAGAGTGGGCATTATAAGAAACTAGCCGGAGGCATTGTCCTTACAGGTGGTGGCTCTCAGCTGCAGTTTGTTAGTCAGCTTTTTGAATACATGACTGGCTTGGATACCCGCATCGGACATCCCAACGAGCATTTAGGTAAGTCGGTGGTAGAGGATGTTAAATCCCCTATGTATGCTACTTCAGTGGGTCTTGTATTAGCGGGGTTCAAAGCCTTGGACGACCGAGAAGAAGGGTATAGAAAAAGAATAGCCAATGCAGGTCCAGCCGGTAAACCTCAAGCGAGAAAAGAAATAATTTCCAAAGACATTTTCTCCAGCATCGGAGCAAAGCTCAAAAGGCTGATCAACGATGATATAGGAGATGACGCCAATTACTAGGGCTTATTTCGGGCGGAGATAAGTGGCCTTGCTGCTTATTTCCCCACTTAAATCAAATTTTATAAACAAGAATTTAATAGTTCACCAATCAAATAAATATGTCAGATACAATGAAAGATTACAGATTTGATCTTCCAAGAAACCAGAAATCCATCATCAAGGTGATCGGAGTTGGAGGTGGAGGATCTAACGCCGTCAACCACATGTTTGCGCAAGGAATTAAAGATGTGGAATTCGTGGTGGTCAACACCGATGCTCAAGCTTTAAAGTCAAGCCCAGTACCTCTGCGGCTACAACTTGGCGCGAGTTTAACAGAAGGTCTTGGAGCAGGAGCGAATCCTGAGCAAGGCAAGAATGCTGCGATCGAGTCGGAAGATGAGATCAGAGAGTTACTTGCGGACAATACCAAAATGGTATTCATCACCGCAGGAATGGGTGGAGGTACTGGTACAGGTGCTGCCCCAGTGATCGCTCGAATTGCTAAAGAACTGGATATCCTTACCGTGGGTATCGTCACGGCTCCCTTTATGTTTGAGGGTCGTAAGAAAATGGGTGTAGCCCAAAGAGGAATCGAATCACTTCGCGAAAATTGCGACACCGTTTTGGTGATTTTGAATGATAAGCTTCGTGAAATTTATGGTAATCTCGCTATCCGAACAGCTTTCGGTAAGGCGGATGATATTTTAACCACGGCCGCGAAGTCAATCGCAGAAATCATTACCATCCATCAAGATGTCAACGTGGACTTTGAAGATGTGAAAACTGTAATGAAGGATGCCGGTGCTGCCGTAATGGGTTCATCTACGGAAGAAGGCGAAGGGCGAGCTATCCGTGCTGCGGGTGCAGCCATTTCCTCTCCTTTGTTGAATAATGTGGATATCAAAGGCGCAGAGAAAATTCTTCTTTCCATTATGTCTGGAGAAGAAGAAGAACTTTCTATGGACGAATTGAGTGATATCACCGAATACATCCAAGAAAAAGCAGGTGACAACGCTGAAGTGATTTTTGGTCAGGGTATCGATCCAGAATTGGGTAAAGGAATCCGAGTGACTGTAATTGCAACTGGTTTTGAAATGGATAGATTATCTGGTACTTCAAGCATGCCAGCACCTGCGGCTAAGCCAAAAGTAGTGGAGGCTCCTGTAGAAGATGAAGTAACCAAAACGGTGATTGATCTAGATTCTATGAAGACCGAAAAAGTCAAAGAAGAATCAGTTTCAGATAAGACTACCTTTGTATTTACCATGCCAAAAGCGACTCCACAAAAAACAGAGGTGACGCCAAATGAGCCGGTACAAGAAAAAATTTCCTTTGAGCCTGCTTCCGAAGATGAGGTAGAAGAGCCAATCGAATTCGTTGCGAAGGAAGAAAAGCCTGAGAAAATAGTGCATGATCTCTATCCAACTGAAAAAGAGGAGGAGGAAGAAGCTGCTCAGCCGAAAGAGGAAGAGAAAGTAACGCCTGCTTTTGCGACAGATTACTACGAGCAAATGAAGCAAAAGGCTATCCAGCGCGCTCACGAGCGTTTTGAAAAGTTGAAAGGAAGTCGATCTGTGAACCCTACTCCTGAGGAGCTGAAGGAAAAAATGGAAGTTCCTGCCTATCAGCGAAAGAATGTGGTCCTAAAAGATCCTGCTCATAGCTCTGAGAATAATATCTCGAAGTACAATCTGAACGATGATAATGAGATTTTAGGCAACAATAGATTCTTACATGATAATGTTGATTGAGACTTAAAACTCAATCAACATTTCAGCCTGCTGATGCAGTAGTTCTAGATAAAGCTTGTTGGTGAGCAAGTTGTCTGACATATTGCGCTCTATTTGTCCGAGTTTGGGCTTGAGAGCTAGAACATGCATCCCTAGGTAATGGAATATATCGGTGAGGTGGCTCAAAGCGATGCCACCTCCTCCGATTCCCGAAGAGACGCCCACAAGGGCGCTTTTTTTGTTTTTGAGCGGATTGGGATAGCTCATCCCATCGATAAAGGTTTTTAGAATCCCAGGGAATGAGCCGTTGTACTCAGGGACGATAAACACAAATTTTTCAGCCTCTTTTACTTGCTGTACAAATTGATTGTATTGCTCGTTTTTGCCACTGTTTTCGTATAGGGCAGTTTCTATAAAATCAGTAGGAAGATCGCGCAATTCTAGAATCTGTGAGCTTACACCCTTTTCTAGAAGAATTTCTTGATAAAGGCCTGCTATGGTCTTGGATACTGCATTCTTTCGGTTGGTACCGACTATTATTTTTATCATGGGAGTAGTTTTCTTCAGTGAATACAAGCCAAGGGGGTGAAAAGTTCTAAGGCTTTTGTAATTTTCTGACTTCCCAGTTATCTAATCAACACAAAATGACCTATCTCGATCAAGTCAATGAGGCCAAGAATTTTTTATTGAAAACGTATTCTGAGCCCTTAGAAACTGCAATTATTTTAGGCACAGGCCTTGGCCAGATTGGCGATGAAATCGAGGTGATTCATGAATTTTCCTACGATGATATTCCTCACTTTCCTATTTCCACCGTAGAGAGCCATCATGGAAAATTGATTGTAGGAAGATGGGCAGGTAAAGTAGTCTTGGCTATGAAAGGGCGCTTTCATTATTATGAAGGCTATAGCATGCGTGAGGTGACTTTTCCAATTCGGGTAATGGGTTTTCTCGGTGTCAAAACCCTGTTGGTCTCCAATGCCTGTGGAGGACTGGACCCTGCTCATGAAGTGGGTGATGTGATGCTCATTCAGGATCAGATTGACCTTTTTCCTGAAAATGCACTTCGCGGAAAAAACCCTCCTGAATTCGGCCCTCGATTTCCAGACATGAGTGAGCCCTTTTCTTTGGATTTGCTCGAAAGCGCGAGAAGCTTATCAAAAGAATTGGGGCTAAAAGTCCATGAGGGTGTCTATGCCGGCGTGCAAGGTCCAAACCTCGAAACCAAAGCTGAGTATGCTTATTTACGTAAAATCGGAGCGGATGCTGTAGGCATGAGTACAGTGCCTGAAGTCATGGTGGCTAATCAAATGGGGATGCGAGTTTTTGGAATTTCTGCCATCACGGATTTAGGGGTAGCGGGAAAAATCAAAAAACTTACTTTGGAAGAAGTACTTGCTGGAGCGGAAATCGCTAGCCCAAAAATGGTTCAAATTATTAGGGGTCTTCTATCGAGTCTCTGATCTTATTTTTTGCTATTAAAGTAAAACCATCGGCTATTGTTCGGTTGTGTTTTCGTGTCTATTCCCATCTTTGAAGTTGTTGTTTTAGTATTGTTTCTTGAGAACTAGTTGATCACTGTATTAAAAACTTGTTAAACTGATAGTCGCTCAAGTATTTAATATTTCATCCCTTAATTTTTAATTATCTTTCTTTCGAAACCAACGTATATCCAACTGTAGTTATAAATTCGAATATGGGTAGAATATTATTTGTGGGGTTGATATTTTTTGCATTTATCTCTGGCGTGCATGCCCAGACAGACTCGCTGACTTACACCTTTGGCAAAGCTTCAAATGCTACTGCTGCTACCTATATTTTGACAGGTAAGATCACTGATAAGACTACCAAGGAACCTGTGGAGGGTGCTGGGATTTATATTGACGGGGTGTATGTCGGAGTAAATTCAGATCGTTTCGGAACTTATTTGGTTAATCTTACTCCTGGCGAGCACAGGGTAGCATTCAGACAGGTCGCCAAAATCCCAGTGATCCTTACTGTGACCCTCTATGAAAGCGCGGTGGTCAATCTTACCATGGATGATAAAAGCTTTGAGTTGGATGGGGTGGTGGTATTATCTGACGAGCCTGATAGAAACGTAAGAAATCCTATAACTGGCGTTACCAAACTCACTACCACAGAACTAAGAGCCATTCCGGCATTTCTGGGAGAAGCTGATATTTTCAAAGGCTTACAACTACTTCCTGGAGTAAGCTCCGTGGGAGAAGGAACCTCCGGGATCAACGTGAGAGGAGCAAAAACAGACCAAAATCTCCTTTTGATGGATGAAGCTTTGGTTCTTAGTTCGAATCATGCCTTGGGCTTTCTCTCAGCTTTCAATACGGATGTGACGGAAAACTTTACGCTGTACAAAGGAAATCTACCTGCCACCTACGGAGGGAGAGCGGGCTCAGCTTTGGATATCAAAATGCGAGATGGTGACTTTGAAGAGTGGTCTGGTCAGGTTGGGCTAGGTACCTCCAATGGGAAGTTATTGCTCGAAGGACCTCTGCTTAAGGAGAAAGTAAGCATTATACTCGGAGCACGTGTTTCCAATGTGAATTGGCTTTTGAATCAAGCCCGGGACTTTGATATTCAAAATTCAGAGCTCAACTTCCACGATGTATATGGTGGGCTTTCATGGAAAATAGCTACTGGTCATACCCTTGAAGCTAATACCTTGCTGACAGGAGATTACTTTAAGTTTTCGGATGAGTTTGGATATGACTGGGCAAATCGTGTCAGTTCGGTAAAGTACAAAGGAATATTGAGCGACAATATTTCCATAGACGCCTTGTTTACTGATGGGAATTTTGACAACTCATTTTTTGATCCGGAAGGGATTGATGCGGCGCAAGTGGATAATGGCATGCGCTATCAGCAGGGTAAGCTTCAGCTGACTTGGGCCAATGAAAATTTAGCTTTCAATCTAGGCGCAGAGGGAATCAGATACGCCGGAAAAGATGAGCAGCTCACACCGTTCGGCCCTGACAGCTCTGTGGAGGCAGATCAGGTGGGAAAGGAAACTGGTTTGGAAATAGCAGGCTTTGCAAGCTTAGAAATAGACCTCAGTGAAAACACAGGAATTGTGGCCGGGATTAGATTCAGTAACTATAGACAGCTTGGCCCAGATTCAGTTTATCAATACAGAGAGAATACATCGATTTCCACTGCCAATATTACTGGAATAGAATTTTTTGGAAGCGGGCCTATTCAGACCTATTCAGGCTTTGAGCCTCGCATCTCCCTTCGTCAGAATATTTCGGCTACTTCCTCCTTGAAGTTTAGCTATTCTAGGCTTTTTCAATACATCCAATCTGTCTCAAATACCTTCGGTCCCACTCCCATTGATCTTTGGCAGCTGAGTACCACTCACATTCCTCCACAACAATCGGATAGTTTTTCCTTAGGCTTATTCAAAAACACGGTGGATAACAAATGGGAATTCTCCGTAGATGGGTTTTATCGGGTGACTGCCAATCAAGTAGAATACAGGGATTTTGCTCAAATTTTCCTCAACCCTCATATAGAAACCGAACTGGTGTTTGGGGATGGGCGAGCCTATGGAGCTGAGTTTTTGATCAAAAAGAACATAGGAGTGGTCACGGGATGGCTGGCCTATACGTATTCTCGGTCATTCTTTAGATCTACAAGTCCTTTTGCGGCTGAAAGCATCAATTTCGGACAGTGGTTTCCTTCCAATTTTGATAAGCCTCATGAGGTGAATTTTATCCTAAGTAAGAAAATGTACCCACGTGGGCTTTTTAATGTGAGTGTCAATTATGCCACAGGTCGTCCGGTCAATGCAGTGAATGCTGGTTATGTTTTGGGCGGATTGGTGGTACCAGAGTATAGCCTGAGAAATGAATATAGGATTCCGGATTATTTCCGTGTAGATATATCCTACACTTTTGAAAAGGTGTTTTCTAAGAAAGGAGATAGTTTGAATTTCAGTATTTACAATTTATTGGGTAGAAGAAATGCGTATTCTGTCTTTTGGCAAAAAGATGGAGATTCACAGCAGCTCAGGCCTTATCGGTTGGCGATCTTGGGTTCTATTTTCCCATCAATTACTTACAGTATAGAATTTGGAGGAGGTAAGGATGAGTAAGAAATTTAGTTTCGTTTCGCTGGTAAGTTTATTCATTCTTTTAGCCGGATGTATAGATCAAATTGAGTTTCCCTTGAATCTTGGAGACGAAAAATTGATTGTCTCTGGACAATTGAATAACCTATCTGAGCCACAATATGTATATCTGTCGGAGACCACTTCAAAGGATCGTGAGCCGATTTTCACGAATGGCTTTTTTACGACCAATGACCTTCCTAGACCTGTTTCGGGAGCTCAAGTGCGCCTAGTAAGTGATCAAAATAGGTCGTGGGTGTATCAGGAAGTGGAGAATGGGACCTATGAATTGCGTGGATTTGAAGGAATCGAGGCCGGCGTAGCTTATCATATTGAGATCAATGCTGGAAACCGCTCTTATGCGAGTTTACCGGAAGTTATGCCTGAGGTGATTGGGGAAGATGAAATCTCGTATTCTTTTGATCGTGGGATTTTCCAAGGAAGTCCTGAAACGGCCTTCATTAGTATACAGACGGAGGTTACTTTACCAGAGCAAAGAGATGGATACTATCTCCGTTGGGATGTGGAAGAGGCATATTATTGGAATTTGACTTTCTTTCCAAACCCATTTAATAAGGCTCCGCCAGATTGTTATGTTTTCGGGTTTGCTGATCCAGAAAGAATTACCTTATTGAATGGGGATTTATTAAATAGGCCAGGAGGCAAATCCAGTCAAATCATCGCTGAGCGGGTGATTGATCAGTCTTTTCTGAGTAGGCATTATTTCAATGTAAGACAACTCAGCACTACCCAGGAGGCCTACGAATATTGGCGTAAAGTCAGAGAGCTGGTGAATAATACCGGGTCGGTATTTGACTCACCGCCAGCACCGATATCTGGAAATATCCGAAACGAACGAGACCCAAATGAAGTGGTCTTGGGGTACTTTGAGGTAGTCAATGCAAAGGTGACCAGAATCTATACGACAAGAGCAGACGTGCCCTTTTTCATTTCGGAAGTCTGTACTTATTCGCCAGAAAGACCAATTAATGACTATCCCGCCACCTGCCTCAGATGCAGTGAATTTAAAAATAGTACGGAAGCCACTCCTGATTGGTGGTTTGATCAATAAAAAAAGGCCTCGATTTTTTTGAACCGAGGCCTTTTTGGTTAGAATCGAATTACTTTTTCATTTCCAAA
This sequence comes from Algoriphagus namhaensis, assembly GCF_042649705.1. NCBI lineage: Bacteria > Pseudomonadati > Bacteroidota > Cytophagia > Cytophagales > Cyclobacteriaceae > Algoriphagus > Algoriphagus namhaensis. The sequence continues at coordinate 198,319 of NZ_JBHRZS010000006.1, read as the reverse complement.
TAATCTACCACTAAATAGCTTAACGATTTTACGCCGATAATTAGACCGCTTTCATCGATAAAAAAGTCAGGTGTGTGATGGGAAGGAGTTGTGACTGGATCGCCGCCTGGTTTCATTCCCCCTAAAAAGAAAAAGAAACCTGGTTTTTCACGTTGAAAGAAGCTAAAATCTTCGGCTCCAGTAATTGGATCCATGGCAATGATATTTTCTTTTCCAGCCGCCGCCTCGAGGGAGATTAATACTCTGGACGTTAAATCTGGAGGATTAATAGTTGCCGGATATCCTATTCCTATGCGTACATCGGCAGTGGCGCCAGCACTTTCTGAAATGTGAGTTGCTACCTCACGAATCCTACGATGTACCAACTCCTGCTGTTCATCTCCGAAAGTTCGGATGGTTCCAATCATATCTACCTCTTCGGGGATAATATTATTCCGAATCCCACCTTTAATAGCACCAACTGTCACTACAGCGGGAGCTGCAGTAATATTCACATTTCGAGAAAGAATGGTTTGTAATCCCATCACGATTTGTGAAGAAGTCACGATTGGGTCCACACTGGACCATGGCGCAGCTCCATGTGCTTGCGTTCCTTTAACAGTGATTTTAAAATTATCTACAGCGGCCATAAATGGGCCTGATCGGTATCCGATTTTTCCAGCCTCAATTTGAGACCATATATGCAAACCGAAAATGGCATCTACATCCTCCATTACTCCTTCCTTGACCATAAGTTCGGCCCCGGCCATGTCCACATCATATACCCCCTCTTCGGCAGGTTGGAAAATAAATTTCACCGAACCGCTGAGCTGATCTTTCATTCCAGCTAAGACTTCTGCTACTCCCATCAGGATGGCAACATGTGTGTCATGCCCACAGGCATGCATTACGCCAGTTTCCTGACCATTGTAAACAGCCGTGTTGACAGATTTGAAAGGGAGGTCATTTCTCTCAGTAACGGGTAAAGCATCCATATCTGCTCGTAGGCCTACCATTGGGCCTGGCTTTCCGCCTTTCAAAACACCAACCACCCCTGTTACTGCAACACCTTCAGTCACTTCCATTCCCAGTGAGCGCAAGTGATCAGCAACGATTTTGGCGGTTCGTACTTCCTGATTTCCTAATTCAGGATATTTGTGAAAGTCTCTACGCCATTCGATCACTTTGGATTCGATTTGGGTAGCAGATTGATCGATATCGGTTCTTAGGGCCGTTTGTCCAAAACTAAATAGCGGTAAAAAGAGGACGGTAAACAGTAGTTTTTTCAAAATTGTAGGTATTAAATGTTTGGATTTATTTCTTCCCGAATTGAAATTTTCAAAAAGAAATATACTTTATCCAAGATAGGTAATTCTATCTAATATGTGACTGGTCCATTGCTTACGACCTCTGAACTTCTCTTTATTGAACAAGAAGTCGCAAGAATCGGAAAGGATTCCTCTGAGGATTTTTTAGTGAATAGATTAAGGAATGAATAGAACAATTTTTTTCAGATCACTATTTCGTATTCCCTAATCGCAATCTCGAAACTTTTCTACTTCCAAATTCCCAACACTCACTTCATTCCCATATAATCAACAGTCAAGTAGCTAAGTGCACGTACTCCAAGTATGAATCCGCTTTCATCTAGGTAGAAGTCAGGTGTATGGTGAGAAGGAGTTTTCAATGGATCTCCACCTTTTTTCATTCCTCCGAGCATCATGAAAATGCCCGGTTTTTCACGCTGATAAAAGCTATAATCCTCCGATGCGGTAATTGGGTCCACTAGGATTACATTTTCAGTCCCTGCCGCTTCTTGCAAAGTAGGAAGCATTTTAGCCATAAGTTCAGGGTGATTGACTGTGGATGGATAAAGTTTTTTGATCCGTACATCGGCTGTGGCCCCTGCACTTTCAGCGATTTTGGTGGCTATTTCTTCAAATCGCCTATGTACCAATTCCTGCTGCTCATCGCCGTATGTTCTGATATTTCCAATCAATTCTACCGTTTCGGGAATGATATTGTGACGAATACCTCCGTGGACTCCCCCTATGCTAACAATAGCCGGAGCTTCGGTAATATTCACATTTCTGGAGACAATGGTTTGGAGTCCAGTGATGATTTGGGAAGTAGTTACAATGGGGTCCACGCTCGACCAAGGCGAGGCTCCATGAGCTTGTACACCTTTGATCGTGATATCAAAAAAATCAGCTGCGGCCATAAACGGGCCGGTTCGGTAGCCGATCTGACCAACTTCCCTTTGCGAGTCGATGTGTAGACCAAAAATGGCATCGACATCTTCCATCACTCCCTCTGCGACCATCTGCTTCGCTCCAAAAGTATCCACGTCGAGTACACCTTCCTCTGCAGGTTGGAAAATGAACTTCACTGATCCTTCCAATTCATTCTTCATTCCTGCTAAAACTTCGGCTACTCCCATCAAGATGGCAACATGAGAATCGTGCCCACAGGCGTGCATTACGCCAGTTTCTTGACCATTGTACACGGCCGTGTTCACTGATTTGAAAGGAAAGTCATTTCGCTCTGTTACCGGCAAAGCATCCATATCTGCACGTAGCGCAACCATCGGGCCTGGCTTTCCACCTTTTAACACTCCTACCACTCCCGTCACGGCGACACCTTCGGTTACTTCCATTCCCAGTGAGCGTAAGTGATCAGCTACGATCTTTGCGGTTCGTACTTCCTGATTGCCTAATTCGGGATATTTGTGAAAGTCACGACGCCAGTCAATTACTTTGGACTCGATAGCCTCAGCCTTTTGATCGATGGTAGGTCTCAGGCTGCTTTGTCCGAAGGACAATCCTGAGATAAAAAGTAGAGGAAGAATAAGTTTTTTCATTGTTGGAGATTTTTATAATGCTTCTTTCAAATTTAGAAAAATGTGTCAGTTTGTAATTTTTTTCTTCCAAAGTAAAAAAACAAAGAACTATTTGCCCTGAGAAACCTTTGTATCTGCAAACGCAAAATCTTTATCTATGAATCTGAAGAATCAAATAGCCGTCGTCACAGGCGTGAGCAAGGGAATAGGGCTGGAGCTAGTCAAATTATTAGTAGGAAAAGGCACTACTGTAGCAGGCTGGGGAAGAACGGCGCCAAAATTCGAGCATGCTAATTTTCATTTTTTTAAATGTGATGTATCGAAGGAAGAATCAGTTGAATCTGCCTTCCAAGAGACTATCCAAAAGCTAGGATCAGATATTCGAATTTTGGTAAATAATGCAGGATTTGGGGTAGCTGGACCTACAGAGACTTTTTCTTCCGAAGACTGGAAAGCCATGTTTGACACCAATGTGCACGGTATTTTTTATACCACTAAGCGATTGATTCCGGGAATGAAAAAAGCTGATGAAGGGCATATTCTCAATGTGGCTTCCATAGCTGGTCTAAACGGAGTAAATCAATTTGCAGGGTACGTGGGAACAAAGCATGCTGTACGTGGCATTTCGCATTCCTTGTATATGGAGCTGCGGGATTTTGGAATCAAGGTCTCCACGATATATCCAGGTTCTATTGCCACAAACTTCTTTGATGATATTCCTGGTATTCAGGCAAATGAAAATATGATGCGACCCGAAGATGTGGCCTTGACCATGTTGCAAACCTTGGAGACTCATCCCAATTATTTTGTGGCTGATGTGGAGTGCAGACCACTCCGTCCAAAAGGCAAAAAATAAGGTTCTAAATATCTGAGTTGAATATGGATAGAACTGATGCAATTTGATTGGCGAAGTTTGTTTTGCTTCGTCAAAGCGCGTTACTTTGAATCAGAAATTATCGGCATTTAGTCATGAAGAAAACAAATCTCATTCTCCTTTTTATAGTATTGATAGGAGGTACGGCCTATATCAGTATGCTGGCGCAAAATGAAACCCCAGTTCAAAAACCAGAAGTTTCGGCTCCAGAGATACTACCTGATTTCACGCTAAGCGATGTCAATGGGAACACGAGCTCTATCCATGATCTCGCAGCCAATAAGCCCACTTTGTTTATTTACTTTAATTCTACCTGTCATTTATGTCAGGATGAACTAGGCTCGATATCCAAAAGAATTAAGGAATTTGAAGACTACAGTCTAATCTTCACCACCGTACAGCCTCTGGAGGAAATGATTTCTTTTGTGGATGGTTTGGGAATTAAAGACAATCCCAATGTTCATTTTCTGCTCGATGCAGAGATGAAGGTAGCTACCTTCTACCAGATTAGAAGTGTACCTTCGATTTACATTTATAATCCTCAAAAGCAGCTTCAATCGGAGTATGTGGGGATTGTCCCCATCGAGCGATTGCTAAGCGATTTGAGTGAATAAGTAGGTTTGGAATTTCCTTTCAGCCGCACACTCAAGGAAAGGTGTCTGGTCTTTGCGGCTGAATATTTGCGATAAAGTTATTCCCCGACTTTTTCCTTAATTTGATCATCTAATCCTCAAATATGTCACTTGAAGTAAGTCAACTTACAAAAACCTACGGTACACAAAAGGCCTTGGATCAAGTGTCCTTTTCGGCTAGACCAGGGCATATCTTGGGTTTTTTGGGGCCAAATGGCGCAGGCAAATCCACGACGATGAAAATCATCTGTGGCTACTTGTCTTCAGACTCGGGATCGGTGAAAGTTCTTGGTCAAGATGCCGCCAAAGATCCCAAAGGGGTGAGTAAAATGATCGGCTATCTTCCTGAGCACAATCCACTTTATTTGGATATGTACGTGCGAGAGTTTCTTGAATTTTCGGGTGGCTTATATGGCCTTTCTGGCCAAAGTTTAAAAGATCGAGTGGAGCAAATGCTGCGCAAAACCGGCTTAAACCCAGAACAACACAAAAAAATCGGTCAGCTTTCCAAAGGTTATCGTCAGCGTGTAGGATTAGCGAGGGCTTTGATTCATGATCCGAAAGTGGTGATTTTGGATGAGCCGACTACTGGGCTTGACCCGAATCAATTGGTTGAAATTCGCACCTTGATCAAGGAAATATCTAAGGATCGTACCGTTATTCTTTCTACACACATTATGCAGGAGGTCGAGGCTATTTGCGAAGATGTGGTGATCATCAGTAAAGGAAAGATCAAAGTTTCGAATTCCCTTACTAAGCTGAAATCTCAAGTCGGTACGACTCAATTGATTTTGGAAACGGAAGAAGAACTTTCATTGGAATGGTTTGGTAGTTTTGAGCAAGTGTCATTTGGGTCCAGAGGAATGAAAGAAGTACTCATCTCTACGACCGATGCGGGTGAGGGTAGGAAGCAAGTCATGAAACTGATCCAAGAGCGTAAGCTTAATCTGGTAAACCTGAACCAGCAGAAAAAAGGGTTGGAAGAAATATTCAGAGAAATCACACAATGAGGAGTCTTTTCCTAAAAGAAATAAATGGATTTTTTGGAGGCCTTCTAGGCTACCTAATCTTGGCTTTATTTCTAGTAGCCTTAGGATTGATTGTTTGGGTTTTTCCTGAGACTAGCGTTCTCGATTATGGATATGCTGATCTGGAGCCACTTTTTTCATACACTCCGTATGTTTTTACGTTTTTGATCCCAGCCCTTTCTATGCGGGCCATTTCGGAGGAGCTCAAAAGCGGAACATGGGAGCTTTTGCGTACTTCACCACTCTCTGTTTTTCAGCTAGTCCTGGCCAAGTACTTAGCACTTTTGGTTTTGGTGATTCTAGCCTTACTGCCCACTTTGCTTTATTTCGTTTCGGTAGTGCAGTTAGGTGATCCCGTCGGGAATCTGGATCAAGCAGGTTTTTTTGGTTCGTGGATCGGTTTGATTATGATCGGTGCGGTATTTTCTGCGGTGGGGCTATTGGCGAGTTCCCTCACTTCCCAGCAGGTTTTGGCCTTTGTGCTCGGTGTCTTTTTTTGTTTCGTATTGTATTTTGGATTTACGGCTGCTGCTGATCTTCAAGTAGGGATTTGGGCGTATTGGCTAGAGGAAGCGAGCTTGAGTTATCATTACATCAATTTGAGTAGGGGAGTGGTGGATGCATCCGATATCTTTTTCATGCTAGCCATGATTTGGCTGTTCTTAGGTTTGTCCATTTTGGTTTTGAGAAGAAAATGAGCGCATCAAAGACCAATATATTGAAGCCATGGTTTATTCTAGGATTGGGATTGATTGTCCTTTTGCTATTAGGTCAGTTTCTTCGATTTAGGATTGACCTTACTGAGGAAAAAAGATATTCTCTCAGCCCAGCAACGGAGGAAATTTTGAGTGGTATTACGGAGCCACTTCACGTAGATATTTTGCTTGTAGGAGAGTATTTTCCTGGAGGGATGAGGCGCTTGCAAAAATCCCTAGAGGAGACTATTCGTACCTTCGATGCCTATAGCCCAGAGCGCATTACTTTCTCATATTTCGATCCGCTTTCTCTGCCGGCCAGCGAACAGGAAGAATTTATTTTGGACCTGAATGAGTATGGAATCAATCCTACCAACCTTTTTGTCAACCAAAATTCTGGTCAGCAGTCACAGCTGATTTTCCCCGGTTTTCTGATTAGCGATTCAGAGTATGAAACAGGGGCTTTAATCCTAAAAGGAGAACAGGGAATGGGGCAAGATGAGATCTTAAACCAGTCAATCGAAAACCTGGAGTTTGAATTAAGTTTGGCGATTCAAAAATTGATCAATCCAGGGTCCAAATCCATTGCCATGATTATGGGACATGGAGAAATGTCAGAGGATGATGGATATGGATTGGTGGAAGCTTTGGATGGTTCCAATGAGTTATTCAAGGTTCCCTTGGAGCAAGCGGATAATCCCGATTTGCTTTCGAATTTCAGTGTGGTTTTCGTTGAAGGACCTAGAGAATCGTTCAGCGAAAGAGACCTTTTCTTACTCGATCAATACGTCATGAGAGGTGGGAATTTAGTCGTTTTATTAGATGCCGTGCAAGTGGATATGACTAAGGCTGGAGGAGAAGGTACGGTAGCACTTCCTTTTGATACTGGCTTGGATAATTTACTTTTCCGCTATGGTGTACGAGTGAATAAGGATTTGATCCAGGATTTGAATTTTGGCTTTTTTCCGGTGATGGCAGGCAATTTTGGAGATCAGGAGCAAATGGTTCCACTTCCTTGGCCATTTCATATTCAGGCCGGTCGCATGCAGGATCATCCCATTACCAAAGGATTGGATGTCGTTAATTTGCGTTTTGTGAGTAGTCTGGATACGGTGAAAGCCAATGGCGTTAAGAAAACACCTTTGATTTTTTCATCAGATTTTAGCAGGATACTTCCCGCCCCTGCACGAGTAGCATTTAGTGACATGGAGCAAGCGCCTGAGGTAAGCCAATTTACTTCCAAAAACTTACCATTAGCCTATCTTTTGGAAGGAGAGTTTACTTCCTTATTCCGAAATCGATTTGTTCCAGATGGTTTTGATTCCAAGGATTTAGAGGAAAGTGGAAAAGGTAAAGTTGTGGTCATTGGGGACGGAGATGTATTTCAAAGTCAGCGCAGCTTTCAGGATGGTTCGCCTTTAACTTTGGGAGAAGATCCTTTCAATCAAGTGACATATGCCAATCGACTTTTCCTAAGGAATTTGGTACAATACCTGACCGATCCGGAAGGAATCATCATGACGAGGACGAGAAGTTTTAAGATCCGACCACTGAACAAAGTCAAAGTTGCTGAGCAAAAGGTTTTTTGGCAGGTCGTAAATGTCTTAGGTCCTGTGGGTATTCTTCTGATTATCGGGTCCATTGTGACCTGGAATCGCCGCCGAAAGTTTGCTAAAAAATCAAGCAAGGCTTGATTCGGCATTCTATTCGAATTTATTTGTCAGAAATCCCACAAGCGGCAATTCTAATTAGATTTTATTTATAAATTTACCCGACGTAAATTATCCATTAAATAAGCCCTACGATATGAAATCGAATATGAGCTCTGCTTCAATAGCTGAAGGAAAGTCTAGCGAAGCGAGATTTCATATGGCATTCATAATTCAAAACAAAAGCATATGAAATTTATTGTTTCCTCTTCTGCATTGTTAAAGCAGCTCTCAGCCATCAATGGCGTGGTCACTACCAACCCGGTAGTGCCGATTTTGGAGAATTTTCTTTTTGAAATCAGTGATGGTCTGTTGACAATTACTGCTTCGGATTTGCAGACCTCTATGATGACTGAAATTAATGTGGAGGCCAAGGAGGACGGAAATATTGCTGTTCCTGCTCGAATCCTTATCGAGACCCTTAAGAACCTTCCTGAGCAGCCAGTTACATTTAGCATAGATCATGACACCTATGCCGTGGAAATCAGCTCCGACAATGGTCGATATAGACTAGCGGGGGAGAATGCAACAGATTTCCCTAAAATCCCTACAGTAAACAATGCTACGCTGGTGGATATGTCCACGGAAGTCCTTTCCAGCGCGGTGGCTAATACTATTTTTGCAACCAGCAGTGATGAGCTACGACCTGCGATGACGGGTGTGTATATCAACCTCAGCTCGACCAATACGACTTTCGTGGCTACGGATGGACATAGACTGGTAAGATATCGAAGAGTGGATATCGCCTCTCCAGATTCTACAAGTCTGATCATCCCGAGAAAGGCGCTGAACCTATTGAAGTCGACTTTGCCATCTGAAAACGTTCCAGTAAGCGTGGAGTTCAATCAGTCTAATGCTTACTTCAAGTTTGAAAATATCAAAATGATCTGTCGCTTGATCGATGAGCGATTCCCAGATTATGAAAACGTGATTCCTACTGAGAATCCAAATACAATGAATATCAATCGTCAGGAGCTTTTAAGCTCTCTGAAGCGTATCGCCATCTATGCGAATAAGACTACGCATCAGGTGAGATTGAAATTGACTGGAAGCGAATTACTGATTTCTGCTGAAGATTTGGACTTCTCCAATGAGGCGAATGAAAGACTTTCATGTGATCACGATGGAGAGGATATCGAGATCGGATTCAATGCGAAGTTTTTGGTAGAAATGCTAAATAACTTGTCTTGCAAGGAAGTAACCTTGAAATTTAGCGCACCAAATAGAGCAGGTTTGATCCTTCCATCTGAGCAAGATGAGAATGAGGATATCTTAATGCTCGTTATGCCTGTGATGCTTAACAACTACGTCTAACCATCAATCAACCAATAATCACAAAGCCTGAGATGAGTCTCAGGCTTTTTTTGTATGTAATCAATTTAAAGAGGGTTTAACCCTTCTTCGAATCCCTCAGCATCTTTAAATATAATCCTTCGACGCGCTCTCTTGCCCAAGGTGTTTGTCTGAGAAATTTAAGGCTTGACTTGATTGATGGGTTATGCGTAAAGCACCGAATCGTAATACGATCACCAAGTTCGTCCCACCCGTAAAAATCCACCAAATCCTCGAGCATTCGGTCGAGTCTGATTCCATGAAGAGGGTTGTTGGCTTGGTAGTTTTCAGTCATTTTGCTCTAGTTTTCTATTTAGTCTCATTACGGCTATATCTCCCACGACCAAGTTAAGGGTATTTCCATCTTCGGAGATATGAAAGGTATTTACACCTTGAAGTGTCTGCATAAAGACCTGCTCACCAGCCATATCTGGGCACATTTTTCTTGTTAGTGCTAGACCTTTTCCCCAGCCTAATTTATTTCCATCAATCGACAGCATCCCACTGAAACGGTTGCATCCTGCAAATCCACTGACTATTCCTTCCTCTGACACAAAAGTGATATTGGGTTTTTCATTTGGAAAAAGTTTCTCCAAACTGTCAGGAGTATTCATGATGTAGTTTACTACCCATGTGCCGTCGATCGGATTAGTTTTCATTGAGGTGGTTTTTTGATTGCATGCAGAAGGCTAAATTAAATATCAAAGCAGGCAAAGGTTTGATAATTACTACTGTCTGACAAAAATACTTTTTCCTTCCTTGATGGTCTCCAATACTTGAATGTCTTTAAGGAGCATTGGTTCTATTTTTAAGGGATTTTGGTCAAGGATCACCAAATCGGCTAATTTTCCTTCTTTCAAACTTCCTTTTTTATCTTCTTCAAAGTGCTGATAAGCTCCCCATATTGTTATAGCTTTCAAAGCCTCGTAAGGTGTTAAGCGCTCTTCTTCCCCTATGATCTCCCCACTCCTAGACACTCTGTTCACCGTAGTCCAAAGAATCATCATCAGATTAGGTAAGGCCACGGGAGCATCTGTATGAGAAGTGACTTTCATCCCTCGGTCGAGTGCGGAGCGAATTGGAGAAATTCGGTCGGCTTTTTCTTTGCCAATAATCTGCCGATGCCAATCACCCCAATAAAACGTATGCATTGGAAAAAGTGAAGCGACGACTTCCATGTCGGCTAAACTGTCCAATTGATCCATTCGGATATATTGACCATGGATCAAGACGTTTCTGCGGTCTTTATTTCCATATTTTTCGATAGCTGGACGAAGGGCTCGAATCAATTGATCGGCGGCGGCATCACCATTCGCATGGGTTAAGAGTTGCCAATTATTTTCGAAAGCCATGTTGACAATTCGCTGTACTTCAGAATCATCTGCAATCGCTGGGTAACCTAAGTAATCTTTGTTTTGCCCATCTGGCGGGATTAAATAGGGTTCTGTTCTCCATGCAGTTCTCCCTTGGGGCGAACCGTCGAGAGTCATTTTGAGTCCCCCGATTCGGAATCTATTGAAATAATCCCGAGAATTCCATTTGGTATCCATATACTGAGGGACTGAGTAATCGATATAGGAAACTATGTCTAAGTATAATTTGCTTTGTTCAGCGTAGCTTGCCAAAGGTTCCAAGGACATTGCTCTACCGTCCTGAACAGTGGTGTAACCAAATCTTGCAGCCATTTCTTGAGCCTTATCCAAATAATAAAAAGCTAAGTCAGGGTCTGAAGGGCCGATAATTGGGATAAACAAAGGGATAGCTGCTAATTCTTCAAGAACCCCATTTGGCTCTTGTGTTCCAGGCATTCGTCGGATAATGCCTCCAGGAGGGTCCATAGATTCTTCTGTCACATTGCTCATTTCCAACCCCTTCGAATTCATCACTGCGAAATGACCAGAGATATGAATTAAACAAATGGGAACCTCTGTAGAAACTTGATCAAGGTCTTCTTTGGTCGGAAATCGATTTTCAGCTAAAACCGCATCATCGAAGCCCATGCCAAGAATCCAACCCTGTGTTTTTTCAGTACCATTTATCTGATACCAATCCTTTAATTCTACTATAAGCTCAGGGATAGAATTCACTTTTCCGTCTGGACTAGCTAGAAGGTTTGCGGCAACAGCCTGAGCTCCAAAGCCTCCAAAATGTGCATGGCCATCAATGAAGCCAGGTACCAAGGTCTTACCATCAAGATTTTTCATCTGATGCCCCTTGCCAGCGATCTCCATTGCCTCATCCATAGATCCGAGGAAGATTATTTCCCCTTCTTTTTCTACCAAAGCTTCCACATAGGCAGGTTCATCTCCTTCCATAGTGATGATATCTCCACCATAATACATGGTTGCTACGGGTCCAATTTCTTCTTTTGGACTACAGGAAAAGGCAAGTGTAAAAAGACAGAGTGCTAGAATTGAGTTTTTCATGGGTCTTCAATTGATCTAAAAATAAGTCTTTTTACGAAAGGCGTAAAAAAGCCATAGGGTTTCCTAAATCTTTTAGGTGATTTCAGTTAATCTTCTTGAGGTGGGTTAATTTGAAAATAACCAATCGTCCCACTTTGACATTCTATCAACACTGCTTTAGCATCGGTCGCTTTTAGTACTTTTTTTAACTCACCAAGTGTATGGACTTCCTGTTCATTCACCTTGAGTATCAATTCACCTAGAGGCCATTCCATTTGATCAGCTTGCGTACCATGATGAATATGGGTGACCACCAGCATGGGCTGTTCCTGATCTAAAATTTTTAGCATCTCGATCTGAGCATACGGGTCCACCTCCTGTATGGCATGGATTATTTCAAAACTCAAGGGCTGGATGACCATTCCGAAAATCTCTAAATATTCTCGTTCATTTAAGATTGGGCTTGAAATAATTCCTTTTTCAGGGTTGGGCATTGCTCGAGCCTTGGATCGATGGACCTTTCCTTTTCTCAAGTATTTAACCGTTACTTCCTCGCCTATCGGAACCAGTTTCATGACATCAAAAATATTTTTGTGTCGATATAAACCTTCCTTTCCGATGACTATTCCATGACGATCAAATTCAGCATGATTGATCGAAAGAATCACATCTTTGGCTTGAATTTTTGCAGCCTCTAAAAAGCCATTGGAAAGGACTTTGGAGACGATGACACCCTTTGCTTGGGTTTGATTCAAATAAGGGTTAAAGTTTTCTGCATTTTTCTGCAATTTCCCACCTATGCCTGCGAACTGAGGCTCACTCAATAAAATGAGGTTGTCAATAATTATTTTTATAAAACTGGCAGGAGTGATAAAACCGATATTTTCCGCATCAACAACCACAGCAGTGTTAAGGCCGATTACTTTTCCATCTTCAGTGATACTTGGGCCACCTGAATTGCCCGGATTTATAGCAGCATTGGTTACAAATCGCTCCGAACTAAACTCAGAACCGGAGATAAAATTCGTGATTTCACCACCTGTGATATTTGGCTCCACCATTCCCAAGGGATAACCAATTGCTTTGATTAATTCACCACGGGACGGGTTGGTACCTTCTCTTAATTCAAGGTATTCGATCGGCTGGATCGCCATTTTTTTGAATCGCTCAAGTTCTTTTTCGCTAAGCTTGATTAGTGCAACATCTGGTTCCAGCTGTTTTACCAAACCGACCAGTTCTGCTTCAAATCGTTCTTCGCTAGTGAGCATGGAACTGATTTCTATCTTGACAGCATTCCGAACAACATGGGCATTGGTGACGATGTAGCCTTCAAGACCTTGGTACTTTACAAAGAATCCCGAACCTGACCAAACCCCTGGGATTTTGACGGATGGATTTAATACGGATTGAATATCTTCCTCTATGTAGCCTTCGACAAGAATCTGAACTACGCCGCTCATCATCTGCCGGGCAATATCATTGAGTTTAGCCTTTGATTTGGACATAGTTTTGATTCAAAGTTGGAAATAATAAGAGTAGAAGATAAAAAAAATTGGGTTCAAATCGGTCTATTTGACTCAATCAAATCCCAGAGATTCCCATACAAATCCTTGAAAACTGAAACGATTCCAAAGTCCTCCTTAGCGGGTTCACGGATAAATTCTACTCCTAGGGAAGTGTATTTTTCATAATCCCGATAAACATCATCGGTATAAAGAAATAGAAAAACTCTACCTCCAGTCTGAAATCCTATTTGCTTTTCTTGAGTCTCATTCGCTGCCTTGGCAAGGAGTAAATGACAAGAGGAACCGGGTGGCGAAACGCGCACCCAGCGCTTGGATTCGGAAAGCGTGGTATCTTCCAGAAGCTCAAAACCTAGAGTTTTGGTATAATAATCAATGGCTTCGTCATAGTCTTTGACGAGTAGGGAGATTTGTCCGAGTTGTTGCTTCATGGTCAAATGTATAAGGACCTTTGTACATAAAAAAAGCCAGCTTTTCGGGCTGGCTTCTCAAAGGATATTTTCCTCCATTTTAAACAGTGACTTGTTCTAATTCAGGAGCGATAGGGAAGTCAATTGCGAATTCTGTCAAATTGTGAATGTAATTGGAGATGATTTTGTCGCCTACGATCACGATCGCGTCCACCAAATTACCCTCAGTGTAGCCAGCTTCAAAAAAAGCGTTTTTGACTTCCTCTGTAGCTCTTCCTCTGTTTTCGGTCACAGATTTGGTGAATCTTGCTAGGGCATCCAACTTGGGATCGAACGAAGCCGAACCACCACGGATTTCCAAAATTTGATCCTCTGAAAATCCATTCATTTTGCCTAAGGCTGTATGAGCCGATTGGCAATACCTACACCCATTGACTTGAGAGACGACCAAATTGATGACTTCTCTTTCTTTTGCTTTTAGCGAAGATTTTCTGTTTTGTAAAGTAAGGTAATCACCAAGTGCTGTTTCGCTTTTCGCAAAGTAGGCGTACAAGTTTGGAACGAAGCCGAGTCCTTTGTTCAGGCTGTCAAAGATGGCCTGATTGTTTTCTGATACTTCGTCTCTGGTAGGAACTGTGAAATTTTTCATCGTTGTATAGTTTTGTTTTGGTTTGAATAAATTAACAATACAAAGATGCGGCAAAGGGTAGGGCTTGGGTTAGCCGCTTTTTCCCGAGGAGTTGGCAATTTTTCCCAAGCGAAGATTTTCCTTGAATTCTGAGGGGGATAGGCCTTCGTTTTTCTTGAAAAACCGGCTGAAACTCTGAACGTCTTCAAATCCTAGCTCATAACCAATCTCACTGATCGGCTTATCGGTATATCCCAAAAGCCTCCTCGCTTCAAGGGTCAGACGCTCATGAATGTAGGCTAGGGGGCTTTTCTGTCCTAGTTTGGAAAAGGCGTTACTAATGGTCTTGGGAGATTTAAATAGCAATTTGGCATAATCTGCCACTTGATGTTTTTCGCGAAAATGCATTTCCACCAAAAAGTTAAACTCGCGGATAAGATCAGATTTCTGGAAGTCTAGCTTTTGCAGGTTAGTTTGTTTGGCGTACATGCGCGTGCAGAGAATCAACCATCTCTTTAAGAGCATTTGGAGCATCTCTAATTGGAGAGGGTCTGGGTCCTCCTTGATCTCCATTTCAAATACTCGCCAAAGTGCCTGCAATTTTGACTTGCCTTCCTCATCAAGTTCGATGATAGGTAATTTGGAAGAACCATAAAAAAGAATCCCTTTACAGCCCACTTCAGAATCATGATCTAGGATGCAGAAGAATGGACGATTGAACCGAACCAGATTGGCTTTGGGAAGACTTTTGACAGCTACTTGATGAAAGCCTGTCAGACACAGGACTTGGTCAGCCTCGAGCTCGATAAGTGTCCCGTCAATGATTAGTTCGGACTTTTCCAAAATCCATAAAAATGCCAATTCTGATTGTCCCTGCTCTTGAACCACGGAGCATTTGCTTGCTGGAATCATTTCGAGCTGTAAAGATTCGCCTGTATGTCCTTTAAAAATCATCGTAGGGGAAAGCTAAAAATATTCCCCTTTGATTCAAAGCAGGACTAAAAGTCCGCTGGATGGCTAGAGAACCAGAAACCTTAGCTACTGAGCTCTTCCAGTCCCTTCAAGAGTTCCCGCTCTTTGCGATAGCTTAATCGAATTACCCAGATAAAACCAATCCAAAAACCTAATCCGGTAATGACACAGTAACTATAGAACCCTGTGGAGAGAAACGGTCGAACTGCCACCAACATGAGTACAATTCCTATCCCATAGATGATGTAGATGACTGGTGTCCATATAGATTGAATTCTTTTTCGACTCTGGTGATACCGCTGGATTGAGTTCAGGAATTCAGATGTGGGTAAATGAAGTTGAAGTTTCTTTAATCCCATACGACTCGAAAATTCAAGAACCACTCTAAGCACCAAAGATCCGATCATCATGGCCAAGGCCGTGATCAGCTGCCAGTCACCAAACCGGCCGATCTCATAGAAGAAATAAGTCAATAGAATCAGGGTAGAAGACATGATTGCTACGGTCCAATACTGATCTTTCCTCAGTTGCTTCAAGGCAGACTTTGCCGAGAATAGAACATTGTCGGCCTTTAGGTCGGTCGACCTTTTATTTTGAGAATTGTAAATCGACTGAAGGGGATCAAAGGTTGCCATGACTGATACAGGGATAAAGTTGTTTTTTGATTCTATGGATTTTGACACGAAGGTTTTCCGAACTCAGACCTAACGTGTCCTCAATGGTAGCATAAGGAATGCCTTCTAAAACCATCAATATGAGCATTCGATTCTGGGGGCTGAGCTGATCGATACAGGCATACATTCGCTGGATCTGCCTTTCTTTTTCAGGATCGTATTCAGACGAAGGCTGCTTTACCAATTCTTCAGCCTTCTTCGCTTCTTTCTTTTCTTTTTTAAGCTGAAGTAGACAGGTGTTTACGGCAATGCGGTAGATCCAAGTCTGCCAACTTGCCTCTTCCCGAAACTGCTCTCTATATATCCAAGCCTTGATAAATGTCTCCTGTAGCGCATCCTCTGCCAAGGCAGTATCTTGACTAAAGTAGCCCAAGCACAACCTAAATATTGCATCCTTATGCTCTTCAAAGCGGGTCTTGAATAGTTCTTCTTCTTCTTTGGTTCTCAAGTTTTTTTGATAGCTACTTCTTAGAGCAGGCTTGTTGGGAATTGTTACAAAATCGGGAAAAAATTTCCCACAAGAGAAATATTTTAAAAATCTGTAACAATCTGAAGTCGGCCTACTCTAAGCTTTGAAAAAATAAAAAATAAAAAAATGAAAACGACTACGACTACCTTAAACACAGACCAATTAGAACTGCTCGACGCATGGAGAACCGAACTGAGCATTCGATGCAAAAATGGAGTCAATTTTATCTTTGCAGCCGCAATGATTTGGGCTGGTATTGCAGTGATTTGGAACCTTGAACTAAGTCTGTATAATCAAAGTATTCTTACTTTTTCCCTCTCAGGACTGATGTTGCCTCTGGCTTGGCTTTTTGGGAAAATCATGAAAACGGCTTGGAATGTGGAAGGAAATCCCCTGAATAAGGTAGGTATGATTTTCAATATAGGGCAGCTATTTTATTTCCCCTTTCTTTTTATTCTTTTGGGATATAAGCCTGAATACTTTGCCTTAGGCTATGCGATAATTACGGGAGCGCATTTCTTTCCCTATGCTTGGTATTACAAGACTAATTGGTTTGGAGTTTTTGCGGGATTGATCGCCTTTGGGTCTTGGATGATCGCCGTTTATTTCCCTGAAATGTCTTCGCTTATCCCCGCATTTGTTTCGGGATCTTTGCTGATTTTGGGACTTGGATTGGTCAGGGATTATCGATTAAAAATGAGGGGCCAGAGTGAGGTACCTATCCTTTGAGGTTTACAAAACCTCGAAGGATTTGAATTAGCAACAAAAAAACCTTCGAGGAGATTTCTCAATCGTTATTCCTTCGAAATGGTACCTCAAAGGTTTCTATCATTTTCAGCCTTTTAATTTCAGCCTTTTGACTTACTCAATTTTCTTCCTCTCCCCTCTAAAAGTCCCATTCGGCTGAATAAAGCTCACCGCCATAATTTCCCCGTCTTTTTCCTCAAACTTAACCTTAAAGCCTTCTAATACTTTCAGATTGAATTCATGCTCGCCGATATTGACCAGTTCGTACTCAGGCTGACCGGGCACAAATGCATAAAGTTTTTCCTCCTTGATGTAAATCTTTACTTCCTGCACGCCCATCAGGAGATAGGCTCCCTCGTACTTTTTCAAGTCATCAACCGAAAGCTCATTTTCCTTTGGTGTTCGCTTGAATTCGATGGGGTCGAGTGCAGGCTCCAAAGGTGCTTTCAATCCCGAGATATCTCCCGTCATATTGCTGACAAACTGAAATGGAAAGGCATTGTCCTTATTGGGTTCGCCTTGATAAATCAAATACATATTAAACGTATCGTAATCTTTATGCTCTAAGAATCCACCTAGCAGGCCGGTCTGCACAAAGAGCGTATCATTTTTCAGGTCAATCTCCATCTTGCCATAGCCGGGATGCTCGTATGTACCCGTGTAGTCCATCAAGATGTGAGAAGGTTTGGTCAAGCTGGCATTGGCTGTGGAGTCTGCGGCAGCTTTCGCCTTGGCCTGTGCTTCTTTGGCTTCTTCGAGTCGCTTGACTGTCTCGCCCAACCAATCCGCAGGTTCCAGATTCAGCATGCGATCGGCAATCATATTTCGGACGACATTGGGAAGGGGGGAACCGTTTTGATTGGTTAGAATCATGATCCCTAGGCTGTCTGTGGGGAAAAAGGAAGCTGAAGCCGAAAAGCCATCAATATTTCCTCCGTGTTCTACCCTGTAGTGGCCCCGATAGGAAGCCAAAAACCAACCATAGCCATAATTAGAAAACTGCACATCGGGATGCTCTTTCGATGGAGTTCCTGCCGCCACGACCATCTGAGCACTCATAGCTTCCTTTACATAGTCTTCTGGGATGATTTGTTCGCCTTTGAATTTTCCCCCATTGATCCAGGTAATTAGCCAGTTGGACATCTCCGAGACACTGGAATTGATTGCCCCAGCAGGTCCCATGGCAGCAATATTGTAGTAGTCCATTTTGGTGGTCTTGCCATCCAGCTCTACCGAATAGCCAAAGGATTTATCAGCATCCTTTTCCATTTCTGGAATGCGGAAATTGCTTCGGGTCATGCCTAGTTTGTCAAAAAAGAGTTCTTTCACATTCTGCTCCCAGCTATTGCCGGTGAGTCGGGCACCGATTTCCCCTTGGAGAAAAAACATCCAGTTATTATAGTACCATTGCTGCCGCAATCCTGTGAAAGGCTCCTGGAACTCGATGCGCTTGATCAGTTCGGACTTAGACTCAGAGGGAAACATAAACCAAGAAAAGTCATGCCTCGGTAATCCGGTCCGGTGTGCCATTAGATCCTTGATGATGATCTGTTCATTCATCCAAGGTTCGGCAAATCGGAGTTCGGGAATGTATTTTCCAGGGCGGGCATCAAAATCGATTTTCTCCTCTTTGCGTAACACACCCAAAATCGCAGAAGTAAAGGCCTTGGAGGAAGAGCCGATGGCAAAAAGCGTGTTTTCCGTTACCGGAACCTGATTTTCAACATCCTTATAGCCAAAACCCTTAGAATAGACGATTTTGTCTTTTTGGACGATGGCTACAGCGAAGCCTGGAGTTTTTAAAGCTACCCGAGCCTTTTCCAGTTCAGTATCTAGGGTTTTGAATACATCCGGTTTTTTCTGTGCAAAGGAAAGGGTTCCAAAAAAGCTGAGTAGAAGGAGGGTGAGGGAAATGTTTTTCATACCAAGATTCGTTTGTTTAAATATAGGGTCAGTTGTTGGTGGATACAATGCTTTTCAAATGGAAAGTCGCCTAGATTTTAAAAAAACTCGAGGACTAAAAAGAGGCATCTAAGGATATAAGGGGGCCTTAGGAATTTGACATAAAAAAATACCTCCCGGTTTAGCAGGAGGTATTTTAGTGTTAGTATTTAAGAATTACCCTTGGTTGGCAAGTGTTCTTCGGATCGTGTCAAGATTTGTTCGGATATCTTCGATTCCTTCCCACTCTCGGTTTGGCTCTCCGTGCTCGATTCCTACGTAGCCATTGAAGCCATGTGAAAGTACGATTTTCATCATTCGCTCATAGTCTAAGCGACTTTCATTTCCTCGATCGTCCCAAACCATAGGTTTCAGAGAAACACCCTTTGCGTATGGCATCAATTCATCCACACCTCTATAGGAATCATAGCTGAGGATTTTATCTCCTTCCGTGTGCATTCTGAAATTCCCAAAGTCTGGTAAAGTACCAGCTCTATTATGACCTGTTTGATCGATAAGTGATGCTAGCCATTTGCCATTTGAGGAGAATCCACCATGATTTTCCACCAATACATTGATATCAAAATCATCGGCAAATTCACAGATTCTACGCAAAGTGGAGCTACAAATGTCGATTGCTTCCTTACGCTTCATTGGGTCCTCAGACCACTGTACAGCGTGATAAGAATTTACTCGGATCGAGTGACAACCTAACAGAGCAGCAGCTTCTACCCATTTTTTGTGGTTTTCCACGGTATCTCTCCGCCCCTGAGAGGTTGCTGCACCCAGCATTCCTTCGTTATCTACCATGATCAAAACTGAGGTAACACCCTCACCTTCTGCTCTGGTTTTCATTTCATTCAGATAGGCCTTGTCGGTCGCTTTATCCATGAAAAACTGATTCACGTATTCTACGGCATCTATGCCATTATTTTTTGCAAGCTTCGCAAAATCCAAGTGATCCATTCTTCCAGCAAAAAGGATACGCTGAAGGGACCATTCTGCAAGTGATATTTTAAAAATGTCCTCTGGATTTTTTGCACCGAAACTTAGGGTGGGTAGGCCTAGGCCAATCGCTGCGGCTGACAAACTCGCAGTTTTTAAAAATTCTCTTCTATTTTTCATTTACTTTTTGGTTTGATTGGTCGTTGAAATTTAATAAAAATACTTGAATGCTTTTGATTTATATTTCCCAACCTGCTCTATAATCTCGATTTAAGTAGCTATTGGCATTTGGATCATTGGTGATTTCAAGTTTTTCTGAGTTAAATTCTATTTTTTTATTAGCCCGGAGAGCCACTGCTCCTAAATTCACGGTATCCGTAATGGTTTGAGCCTTAATAAAACTCCCTGGAGTTTGCTCCTTAGCCTGAATAGCATCGACCCAAGCGAGGGTTTGTCTATTTACATTTCCCGAATCAATTCGCTCACTTTCTGGTCGACTAGCCATGCTCGATTCTGGTAGGAGTACCGGATTTTCACCGCGGAATCCTCCTAGGATTTTTCCTTTGGTTCCCACGATCATAAGACCCTCGTCTGGTGTATCCTTTCCGTCTGCTTCGAGCTCTTCTGGAGCAAATGGTTTCATTCCTCCGTCGTACCAAAACAAGTCAAAAGAAGGAAGTATCTCCTGAGCTGGAAACTTCCACTTGATCATACAACTAGCGGGAAAAGCCACGTCATTTTCTACCCAACGATAGACTTGATCTACTTCTTCTCTAGTGGTGGTTCCATAGGCTTTCACCACAATGGGAGAACGATTGATTCCAAGAGTCTCAAAAAGTGGAAACAAACTGTAATGTCCCATATCCGCAATAGAACCTCCACCGAAATCGTACCAGCCACGGAAGACATTGTGGGTGTAATTTTTATGGTAGGGTCTGTCCTTTTCCGGGCCAAGCCATAGATCCCAGTTGAATCCTTCTGGAATGGACATGGCTGGCTCTGGTTTTTTTGTCCATTGTTGCCAAACAGGTCGATAGGACCAATTATGAATTTCTTTTAGCTCACCAATCAATCCTTCATCCATCCAGGCTTTGATCTGTCTATATTCCGGCCGATCTGACCAAGCTAAAAGATGGGTAATGGCACCTGTTGATTTAGCTTTTTCGATGACTTTTCTTCCTTCAATCAATCGATTAGAAATCGGCTTGTGAGTCACGACATTAATACCGAGATCCATCGCCGCTAGTGCAATAGCAGCATGTGTATGGTCAGGCGTCATGATCTTGATGGCATCGAGACCTTTTTCTTTTTCAAAAAGCTCTCTAAAATCCTCGTACGAATTGCAGCCAGCATATCCTCCAGAAGGTGCATTTTTAGAATAGAATTTGTCAACATAAGCTTGTCCTACGTCTCTTCCTCCAGGAATGCCCGGTACTCCTTCCCACCAAGAATCATCTCCCAAGGTGCGCCGAATTCCATTTCTGATTCCATTAGGAGACCAGTCAATGTAATCTGTGGAGTATTTATTGGAGTCGCAAACTGCGGTCACTCGTACTTTGGGATTTTCAAGAAGCTCTCCCATTTCGCGGAGCCCTTGGGTCCCACAGCCGATATTGGCTACGGTGATCTGATCGGAAGGAGGAATATGGCCGAGCCCGGCGATGGCATTTGAGGGCACCACCGTGATGCTTGCGGCTACTGTGGCTGCAGAGCCTATGAATTCTCTTCGATTGATTTTTTTTAAGGGAGCCATAATTATTTTGGGTCTTGTTTTTATTGCAATTACTATTCTTTAATGATTCTCCAAAACTCTGCTTTCATCTTTTCAGCTTCAATATTGGTGTAGACATTCACTTTTCGTTGTGTGTTTTCTGGAGGAGTCATGACTTCGGAGATGGTAGACCATTCCGGATGTAAGTAGGCTTCCACCAAAGCCAAATCCCACATTACACGGGTTTTATCTTGAGGATTTTGCACTCTCCATCGATCTGCAAGGATTCTTTCGATCTCCACGGATTCATCCAATTTATCATAGGTATCGTCGCGGTCAAATTTTAAAGCAAAGGCAGTTGTTGTGGTCATAATCGTGAAGTCCAGACCATCGAGATTGAGTAGGTAGTCGAAAGCATTTAAGTCGCAGCGGATATTAAACTCACTTTTATTCCATGCTTTCGTTTCCGGAGTATACCAGGAACCTAGGGAATAAAGTCTGATTTTATCTTTGATGTCTGGGGCTAGCATCAGGGCCGTGGCAATATTCGTCATGGCGCCAAGCGTAAGAATATCGAGCTTTTCATCTCCACTCATCTTTCTAGCCTCCGCTATAATCGCCTGAGCAGCTGGTGAATCTCTCGGGTCTTGCTGACCCCAGGCCCTTCCGATTTGTCGATCCGCGCCTATCGGGTGAGGGATGTCCATGCGGTCTAATGCGGCCAGAATTTCTTCGTTGAGTCGTTGGCTTTCTTCAACGGGTTTTAGGGTAGCAGCATCGTAGGCATTCCACTTTTCGAAGACATTTAGATCGGCATTGTTGAAGTGGGCTGAACTTAGCCCGATCAAATTGATTTTATCCGATTTCACCAAATGGGCAATGGCATAGAGATCATCCATCTCATTGCCCGTGTCGGCATCGAGCCAGACTTTTTGCTGTGCAAAGGAACAACTCGTCACTAACACAAAAGCAAGAATCAATACTTTGAAATTTGGCATAAGGGTTAAGTTGTTGGTTTTTTATCAGGGATTAGCCTGATTAGTATTTTTCCGAGCAAACCTAAAAAAGGCAAAATAATCAGTACTCCCAAACAATTGAACAACAAGTGACCGTTGGCAATGAGCTTTTCGATTTCTTGGGTCTGACTCACCCATGTCACGAGATTTGTAAACTGATCAAATAGCAAAAGACCGATAGTGATGCTTAGCAAATTGAAGGATACATGAAATACTCCAGCGCGAAATGCTGCTCTCGATCCGTTTATGGTGGCTAATAAAGTGTCGGAACAGGTTCCTAATTCTGCACCGAGCATGACAGCCAGTCCACCAGCTGAACTGAGCAGACCTTGTTTGCCAAGTAGAATGGCAATGCCAACAGTGGCACTACTTGATTGGATCACCAAGGTGGTCAGCCCGCCTACCCATACCCCTCTCAGGGGATTGTCGCCGATTTGAGCCAATTGGTTGGTAAAAAACTCGCTTTCGCGAAGCGGGAGGACTGAATGCTCCATAACATACAGTCCAAAAAACAGAAGTCCAAAATAGAAAAGTATCTGCCCGTAAGAATTAAGCTTTCGTTTTCCTCCGAAAATCATCATCACCAGCCCAAGAGCCATGACATATACAGCATATTCCGAAATATTCAGCGCTATGAGCTGACTGGTAAATGTGGTGCCAATGTTTGCGCCTAAAATCACACCCATGGAATTTTTGAAAGAAATCGCACGTGCATTAATCAATACAATTGTAATGATTATTACTGCCGAAGATGACCCTAGAATAATGGTAGCCAAAATCCCTAAAAAAAGGGATTTCAGCACTTTATCCGTGAATTTTTCGATTTGTTGATTAGTTCCTTCCTGGAAAAAATCTTGGAGCTTTTTGGATAACTGGGAAATTGAAAAAATAAAAAGGATCAAGCCCCCGATGAAAAAAGTAAGAATCGTTTTATCCATATCACCTAATTTAATGATTTTCAGGATTGAAGAGTGGATTTTGGAGCCATTTTAGATTATTTTGGCAAAAGGCCTTATCTTCTTTTTCTAAGCGTCTTTTCTATGAAAATCGATTATTTCTTCCTGCTACTTCTTTTTTCTGTTGCGATTTCTTGTTCTCCTAAGGAACAAGATAATAAAGCTCCAATCGAATTTCCTGTTCGACCAAATATCATTTGGATTGTAGCGGAAGACCTTTCTCCGCAGCATTTGGGAGCCTATGGAGGTACCGGTGGGAGTACTCCTCATTTGGATGCATTGGCAGCGGTTGGAGTGTTTTATTCAGAAGCTTATTCCACAGCTGGAGTTTGTGCGCCTAGTCGTGCGGCTTTGATTACGGGAGCCTATCAGACGAGTATTGGTGCCCACCACATGCGGACCCTCGGAATGTCCCAAAATGCACTTGATGCATATCCTCTAGGTCACCAGTCTTACTCCGCGGTCATTCCGGCTGATATGAAAACTTACCCTGAACTACTTCGAATGGCGGGATATTATACGAGTAACAATGTGAAAGAGGATTACCAATTCCGAAGCCCAGTCACGATGTGGGACGAGAGCAGCCGTGAGGCTCACTGGAGAAACCGAAAAGATCCCAACCAACCTTTTTTCTCTATTTTCAATTTCACCACATCACATGAATCTCAGGTCTGGGCTCGAGCAGATGAGACTCTTTTGGTGGACCCGGCAGATGTGTTTATTCCTCCTTACTACCCGGATGACCTGATCAGTAGGGCAGTGATGGCGAGATTTATCACCAACGCCATGCGTATGGATATGCAGGTGGGAGAGGTGATCGCCCAACTCAAAGAAGATGGGCTCTATGACAATTCTATTATTTTCTTTTATGGCGATCATGGAGATGGTTTGCCCTATGCCAAGCGGGAGCTTTATGATCGAGGCTTAAAGGTGCCCTTGATTATCAAGGCACCGTTTTTGGAAAGAGGCGGGCAAATAGACGAATTGGTGAGCTTTGTGGATTTTGGACCAACGGTCCTGTCACTAGCAGGTGTGCGGATTCCAGAAAGTATGCAAGGGCAGGCTTTTCTCGGAGAGCAAAGGAGTGATCCCCGAAAATACATTTATGCTGCTCGCGATCGGATGGACTCGGAGTATGATCGGGTACGGGCTGTTTCCGACGGCCGATTTAAATACATCCGTAATTACATGCCAGAGAAGCCCAACTATCAGAATATCCAATATCGCTTAAACAACCCCCTTATGATTCATCTGCTGGAGCTGAATGAGCAGGGTAAACTGGATGAAAATCAAGCTCGATGGTTTGCCCCTACCAAACCTGAGGAGGAGCTTTACGACACGGATGCTGATCCTTACGAATTCAAGAATCTCGCAGAGGATCCTGAATATTCTGAAAAGCTTCAAGAACTACGGGCTGCTCATCTTCAGTGGATCGAAGACTATGGAGATCTTGGAGCGATGAATGAACAAGAAATGGTACGCGAATGGTGGGGAGGAAAGGATTCTCCCCCTATGACTTCTGCTCCCGAAATCACTTTTTATGAGGGAAAAGTAAGTATCAATGTAGATATGCCAGGAGCTTCGATTGGATACAGAAAGTCTACTCTGGATAACTGGTCCGTCTATACTGGGCCTTTTGACGCGGTTGATGGTGATTCACTATATGTCAATACCCATCGAATAGGGTATGAGCCGAATGGAGGGGCTATGATTTTAAAATAACGGGATAGGAATTTCAATTACATGGTATCCCCTCCTTTGCAAATTTTCCAAAAGGAGGCATAATCCGATATTCCTCGATTTGTTTTCTCCAGTCGATATCCTTCATCTGATAGTTGGGCGTATACCTTACCTGATCCCAAAAGGTCGATCTTGGGTCTTTAAATCGGGGATCATTCGTTTCTTCCATCCATGCTAAGATTTGCTCACGCAATGCGGTTTTGACTTCGGCAAAAGCCGGGTCAGCGGCCAGATTATTCAACTGATAGGGGTCTTTCTTTACGTCGTAGAGCTCCTCTTCAGGTCTTTGGCCAAAGCTGAGTTGAAATAAATCAAGTTGGCCAGCTTGGGCTTTCCCCTCCATTTCCATAATCAAGAACTTGGTAATGGAATGATCCACATCGCCATATTGGCCGACCGACTGATGCACGGTCGGATCTCCAGCGGGATTGCGCTCCGGCATAGGATTCCAGATGTAGAGATACTCATGGTTTCTGACGGCTCGCATGGGGTAGCTGAGGTCGCCCATTCGTACATTGGCATGGCGCTCTCTTTCTAGAAAAACTTGTTTCCGATTCTGTGTTTCTCCCGCCAAAAGTCCCCAAAGGGATTGTCCAGACATAGAATTTTGCGATAGCCCCGCAGCCTCCACAAAGCTCGGTGCAAAGTCCACGAAATTCACAAAATCATGAATTACCGTTCCTGCCTTGACTTTTTCAGGCCAATGAATTACCAAAGGCATTCGTGTTCCATAATCGTAAAGATTGGCTTTGGCTCGTGGAAAAGGCATGCCATTGTCACTTGTCATCACGATGATGGTATTATCGAGTTCGCCCATTTCCTCCAGCATCGCAATCAATTGGCCACACTCCCGATCAAAACGCTCGATCTCGAAGTAGTAATCCAGGATATCATTTCGCACACAATCATTGTCTGGGAAAAAACCGGGAACTACCACATCCTCCAATTTCATTCCAGCCTGAATTCCCGTATTGGGCACATACTCCCGGTGCGGGTCCGAGCTCCCAAACCAGAAAGTGAAGGGTTCGCCTTCCTTTCGTTCTTTCAGAAAAGTGGCAAAATCCTCGTAGCTTTTACCGGCTGGATTATGGGTAAATCCGGTTATCTGATATTCTCCAGGCCCCCAGCCTTTTCTGGTGGAACCCGTGAAATAGCCGGCTTGCTCCAAAATCTGCACATAAGTAGGATGAGCGTTTGGGAACTCTGACCAGAGATTTCCCCCGTCTCCATTTTCATGCGGATAGCGTCCCAGAAGGATAGAAGCCCGGGAAGGGGAACAGGAAGGCGAGGCGGTGTAAGCATTTGTGAAAAGCGCTCCCTCTCCAGCCAGTCGGTCAAAAGTTGGGGTTCTGACCACGGGGTCTCCGTAGACTCCGGCATGGGGAAAAGACCAATCGTCGGCAATCAAGAAGAGGATGTTGGGAGATTTTTGCTGAGCAAAAGAGGCTACCCTCAGTAAGACTAAAGCGAAAATCAAGAGTTGTTTCATGGTGGGCTATTTGGTTGGAATTTAAACCCGAATCCATTTGATTCCAAAGTTATTGCTGGTCTACTCGTCTTTTTCATTCACAAAATAGTACCCTAAAAAAATATGGATATCGAGTCCGACGAAGTGAAAAAAAAATGGATGGATGACCATTTTAAAAAAATCCTCTTGAACGGGTAGAACTGCTGCACTGTCAAAGATGTCCCAAACAAGCTTTGGTATTGAGTCACTCATCCGAAATCCAAGGCGAATCTCCTGAATTCTCAAAGGGACTTTGATTCTTTTTGGCAGGCTTTTGGTTGAATTTAAACCATGAACAGAATGATTCTCGGCCTTTTGGTCTGTCTACTGCTTGCTCAATTCAGTTTTTCGCAAGACACACGATCCTACAAGGGAGGCTATACTTTTAAAGAACTCAGAGGTACCGCTGAGCTCAACTATACCCTAGACGAGGAGCTGGAACCCATCCTTAATGGTCCTTTTTCTTTTGCTTACAGCAAAATGGACAGCCTTCGCCCCGGGCTTTTCACCAAATTAAAAGCAAATGGGGCCTACCTTACCAACCTAAAGGATGGACCATGGACCTACAGGTTGGAGGAGCATCAGATTGCTATTCAGGATATAACCAACCAAGAAATCGAGGCGGCGCTTACTTCTCATATTGTTAGTCTCAAATCGGGCTATCAAACTGGAAAACTGAGCGGCGATTGGGTATATAGCGAAGAATCTCGGAATGGAGGTGAGCCGTCTTTGCTATTCAAGACTGAAGATTTAAGCTTTCAAGGTGATAGTTTGATTGGACCTGTGAAATTCATCGCTCAGGTTCCAGGAAAAAATTACCAGATATCCGGACGAGTAGATCAAGAGGGATTAATGACCGGAAATTGGGAATTTATTTATCCTATTGATAGCAATCTTAACATACGTGAAACTAGACGATATGAAAAGGGCTTTTTGATCGGGCTTTCTAAGCTTAATAGACTTACCGGTGAGATCATCGATGAGGTAGTTTTTTATAAAGCCATTGAAAAGCTCGATTCATTAAATCGTGGCTTGGAGGTAGATTATCAGGTTTCTGATCAAGCCTTTGGCTTGATTTTCAATGATGGCTACACCGAGACCAGCGATGAATTTCGAGAGCAATATCTGGGTACCTTTTTGCTCGAAGATGCTTTGGGTAGAGTACTTCAGTTTGAAGAGGAGTTTGTCGACGAAACTGGAAAACTTAAAAAATATCCACTTTCTACGCGTCGATTTGTTTATCCTATTTCGGATAATGATCAAGAACGCTACAATCGCATTTTAGCTATTTATGATGAATTGAAGTCCGAATCAGAACAAAAGGCTATTCAAGATTTTCTCGATCTCAATCAAAATACCTCGGACTCATTGGCCTTCAGTGAGGCTTATTTCGAGTATTTGAATGAAAAATTGGATAACTATCAGCGCTTGATCGAATTATTCCGAAATGGGGATATCCGGTATTTCGACCAAGAAAATTATATGAAGGACGGGTTGAATTTTCTGAATTCGACAGAAACCATTTCTTATTATTTCCAATTGGATCCCAAAGAAAAAGTCCTTCAGTTTCCAGAATTGGCTGAAAAGAAAAACCTCGGAATCGACCTCCTAGCTCATATGGAGAGAGAGTATGAGATTTTTCTAAAGATTCAATCTTTCATCAAAAACCAGCAGGTAAACTTTCGCCAAACTTCCAGATTGGATGTGTTGGAAAGTAGGATTCTCAGTGAAAGAGAACGCGTCAAAGAATTGAAGGAATCTCTTCCTATTCGAAATGAAAGACATAAAGCTTTGATGGATTCCGTCTATCAAAATCTGAGTTCGGCTAATTATCAGGCACTTTTGAATGAATACAATAGCAATTCAGTATTTCTTCAGAAAGCAGAAATAGGCGATGAAATCCTCGATCTCTTTTTGTTTTTGGACGAAACGTTGCCTGAGTTGGAGGGCTATGAAAATTTGGCTAGTTCGCTCCGCAAAGAATTTACAGAAAAAACGCTAGACCCCTTCACCTTTGAGTCAGACTTTGAAGTACTTCGACAGCCGGGATTGATCGAAGCTACAGAGGTGATTTTGGAGTATGATTTGGGAAAAATCATGTCTTCTGAGGACTTCCGAGAGGTTCAAGTCCTGCTACTCAATCTCGATGCGCTAGAGTCCCGAATGCTGGAGCTCAAAGGAAAGAATACCCGACGCCTCGAAAGAAATCTCAAAAAAGTAATGAGTGAAGTCAGTCAACTCAAAAAAATATTGTCCATATGAACTCGGATTTAATCTCAGCTTTGAAAACAAGAATGAAACTAGCTGTCTGCGTTCTATGGGTAATGAGCATGTCACTCGTGGCTACTGCCCAGCAGCAAGCGGATGAGCCGGAAGAGCGCAATACGACCAGAAGATCCGAGCTATGGAATGGTTTCTATACCAAATATAAGATCGGTAAAAAGCTATTCTACTATGGGGAATATCATGTGCGTACCCGTGATCAACTGGTTCAGAACATGGGCCAAATTTACCTCAGATTTGGTTTGAGCTATATTTTAAATAAGAACCTGGAAATCACCGGTGGGATCGTGACGCCATTTTACTGGGCTCCACCGGAATATGCTGATCAGGAGCAGCCCTATGATAAAGTGGTAAATCAATTCCGTTTTTGGCAGCAGGCCCTATTCATTCAGTCTTTGGGAAAAGCAAAGCTTTACCATCAAATACGTACCGAGCAACGCTGGCGGAGGGATTATTACGTGGGTTCACCATTTGAACTTACGTACCGTTGGAGGTATAAAATATCTTCCTATATCCCACTGAATTCCTACAAATTCCAGCCTGGGACCTACTTCTTATCCCTATACAATGAGGTGTTTATTCAAACCGGGAAGACCATCATTCGCAATCCATTTGAGGATAATAGAGCCTTTGTAGGTCTGGGATATATTTTGAATGAAAATATTCAGTTTCAGGTCGGCTACGCCAAAAGCTGGCAGCAGCGCTCCTCCGGGATTGATTATGTGAATCGGGATCTAGTGCGTCTCTCGGTGTATCACAATCTGGATTTTACCAAGAAAAAGACGCCACCTGTGGATTTTACTCCTGTTTTTTGATTTGAAAGGGTAAAATCCAGCTGTTCAGGATTTGCAATCCTGAACCCTGATCATAGGATTTCTAATTCGTGATAAAAAAAGATTACAAATCTTCAGATATAATAGCAGGGATTGTCATTCAGGCATTTTCAATTTATGAAACTGGAACCGTCCACCACGCAGGATATTCAAATCGATTCTTTCACCAATTCCCTCAATACTGCCCTTTTCAGAAAACTGCCAGATTACCCAGTTCTTGGTTTCCGGCTCTAGAATATGATTGTAATTGGCCACCCAAATAGGATATTGGTCGAAGCCTTGATTATGAAGAATCTCCCAGAAAAATCGATCGCCCGTATAGATCATCGGTTTTACTCCAAAATGTGATTCAACCAGATTCAACCAATTTTTGATTCCCTCTCGCAATCTGTCTCTGGATTGGATGGTGCTGTGCTTCTCGATATCTAAAATCGGGATCAAATTTCCCGATTTTAGTTCAACAGTTTTGATATAGTTTTCTGCCTGACGGGTACTGTTTTCATTGGGTCTATAGTAGTGGTATGCACCCTGAGCTAAAGGCAGATTTTTGGAAGCTTCCCAGTTTTCAAAAAATCTTTTATCCACCCCATTATGTCCCATGGTGGCACGAAAGACCAGGAATTGAACGGGGCGATCTTGAAGCTGAAGTGTAAGCTTGTTGAAATCAATTTTCCCTTGATACTGGGAGATATCGACACCTAAAATTCCATTCGGAAATTGCGTGAAGACCTGCTCGAATTTTTCAGTTTCTGTCCAAACTGGAGTCTTTCGCCTATGGTCTGAAAATTCCCGTTTAATCCCCTTACCGTATTTGATAAGAAAGATTGTTCCAGCAATTAATACAAAGAAGATCAGAGAAGTTGGCCAAATCGAGGATTTAGAAGCCTTTTTCCGAGGCATAGAATCAAAAAATTATTTCACCTCAAACACCGCCGACTCCCAAGGTCCAAAGTCCAAATCAATTTCAGCCCCTTCGTCATTAACTCGAAGCATAGTCCTTTTCTTCCCAAACATCAGCTCTTTGATCTCCCGCTCGCCGGGTTCCAAGTTCCATGCTTTGAGGAGTTCAGGGGAAAATTTGAGTGTTGTTTTCACCGATTGGAATTCGTCGAAATTGGTCACTACGATCAGCTTTTGGCTTTCATCCCATCGGGCAAAAGCGAAGGCTTTGTCTGTGTAAGCTGGGTTTTGAGATCGGTTAAAGGAATGGAGTTCCAAATATTCTCCCATAAGCGCCGAGCTATTTCGGGTGAAGTTGAGCACTTCGGAATAGTAGTTTTGCAGCGCTTTTTCATTATCTGAAAGTTGTCCGCCATCAAACTTTCCTCCATTCATCCACTTCTGATGCTGGGGAACCCCGATGTAATCGAAGATGGAGGTACGGCTTGGATCTCCAAAGCCTGGCTCCTCCGATCCATCTTCTCCCACTTCTTGACCGAAATAAATCATGGTTGGGGAGGTAGTCGAAGTTGCAGAGACGACCATAGCCGGTAAAGCTTTCCATGGATTCCCTGCAAATTCAGGACTAGCGATCCGCTGCTCGTCATGGTTCTCAAGGAAATGCAGCATATGATGCTCGATATCTTTCAAGCCTTCCAAAATCGGCACCAAATTGTCCGTGGAACCATGACCTTGCATGATATGCTTTAGGGTGTCATAGAGCTCGACCTTATCGTAGAGGTAATCCATTTTTCCTTTGTTGATATAGTCTCGGTAAAGTGCAGGCTGATAAACTTCCGCTAAAAGGAAAGCATCTGGATTGGTGTTTTTGATATTTGAATTCAAATAGGACCAAAACTCCACTGGAACCATTTCGGCCATATCGAAGCGGAACCCGTCCACTCCTTTGTCTAGCCAAAACTGGGTGATGTCTTTGAACTTTTCCCAGGAATCGGGCACATCCTTTCCCTGCCAAAATTCATAATGTGCTTTCCAATCTAGAGAATCTGCTCCAGCTGGTAACCCTTCGAAATCTTTGCTTCCATCGGGTTTGATCCCATAATTGATTTTCACCGTCTCGTACCAATCGTAAAAATGAGGCTGAGCTAATCGGGAACCATTTCCTGTCCATTTAGCAGGGTTTTCATCAAATTCTCCATCTGCTAGTGGATGGGATTCACCACCCAAAGGCTGATAGCCATTCAGCGGCTCCGGTACCTGAAAAGATTCAGTGGGGATATAATAGAAATTATTGTCTCTTGCATATTCCACTGAGGTGTCATCATTTGCTCCAAAGTCAGTTACACCTTCTGGGTTATTTTTGCCTTCATAGCGTCTGGCCACATGGTTAGGGACAATGTCGATGATCACTTTCAGATCATGAGCATGTGTTCTGGAAATCAAAGCTTCAAATTCTTCCATTCTCTTTGCTGGATTTACAGCAAGGTCTGGATTGACTTGGTAGTAATCTTTTACCGCATAAGGTGATCCTGCACGCCCTTTAACCACATCGGGATCATCATTGGAAATCCCTATTTCAGTATAATCACCAATCAGTGCATGATGAGGCACACCTGTGTACCAGATGTGTGAAACACCGAGCTTTTTTATTTCTTGCAATGCCTGATCAGTGAAGTCATTAAACCTGCCTGTACCATTTTCCTCTTTGGTTCCCCATGGTTTGTTGGTGGTATTGGTGTTTCCAAAAAGCCTTGGAAAAACTTGGTAAACGACGATTTTTTGTGGTTTCATTTTCGGAAAATCTACAGGCTCGGGAGATTGGCAGGAGAGTACGGCTAGTGCCAAAGTCAAGATTGGGATATGTTTTTTCATCAGGTTATCGGGTCAAACGATAGAGTAGCAAGGTGTTTCGCTTGATTAAATCAGGAAATTCATTCAGTCTTATGGTTTCCCCTGGGGCATGAGCTCCAGAACCTGAAGCTCCCAATCCATCCAGTCCATCCAGTAGGTCAGCGACAAATGCAATATCTGCAGCGCCACGACTTCCTGGGTTTCCAGGTTTTACCTCACCAAGCCCCATATCAAGGCTTAATTTATTCAGCATGGCAGCAAGCTCCATATTTCCATCTGTGGGGGGCATGGATGGAATACCATCGTAGAAATTGATTTCAGCATCTGTCTGATTCAGGTTTTTTTCCACGATTTGACGCATGGTGGCTCGGGTTCGTTCTTTTTGGTCTTCACCAAGAAAACGCAAATCCCCCGTGATAATGGCCTCTCTAGCTACGATATTGGTTTTGCCAAGAGCTTCCCCTTTACCAGTAATGTCATCGTAACTTATGTCTGATCCTCCAATAATTTGACCGGGGTTGAAGGTAAGGTACTCTTCACCGACCATGGCTTCGCGAAACTCATTTAAGATTCGAGCAGCCTCATAAATGGCTCCATAGCCTACAGATTCACGGAATACACCAGAGGAATGACTTTGTCTTCCCGTAGTTTTCAGAGTCCAGCCACTGCTTCCTCTTCTAGCAACAGTCACTGTACTGAAGCCTTGAGCTGTTTCATAGCCTAGGGCAACGTCATGAGATTTTGCTCTTTCGACAAAGTCCTTTCTTGACAAATAAGTGTCTCCAGAACTTTCTTCATCTCCATTGAAGTATACGGTGATGGTTCTGTCTTCCAAATATCCCAGATCATGAAGGGCTTTTAGACTTGCAAAAACCATCACATCACCACCCTTCATATCGTTGATCCCTTGGCCTGTAGCGGTAGAGTCGTTGAGAAGCGTATACGGTGAAAAAGGCATGTCTTTTTCAAAAACCGTATCCAAATGGCCAATCATGAAGATCTTCTTTCCTTTGGAGCCTTTTCGAGTGGCAACAAAGTGGCCGGCTCGATTTACTTCAGCCGGTACTTCGACCCACTCCGTCTGGAATCCGATTTTTTCAAATTCTCTGGCAAAAACATCTCCTACAGCCCGCACACCTTCTTTGTTGAGTGAACCGGAATTGATGTTGACCACTTCTTCGAGCAAAGCCAGAGTGGAGGTATAATTCTTATCAATTTCTGAAATCAGCTTTTGCTCCTCTTGGCTGAGATTTTGGCCAAAAAGGATACTAGAGCAAAGTACAAGGTGGATAACTAGGAGAAGTTTTTTCATGGTCGAAAAATAGGGGAAAATGGAATCAAATCTGTATTGAGCTTCAGATTTCCTTGATTCTACTCTGATTAGGTTAATGATTTGAGTTTTCTAAATTCGATCAATTTATTGAATTACGAATTTTATTTATTGTTTTTCAATAAATAAATATTGATATTTGAATCATCAAGACTGGCTAAACGAAAAATCTATGTTACTTAACTCGAAAACAACACTCATTTTAAAGGCCATGCGAGTGATCGCTTGGATTGCTTTTATAGGATTTCTAATTCAGGGATTCGCAATTCTCGGTTTGACTATTTTCACCTCTATTACAAAAACTGGAGCCGAGGACTTTTATGATCATGCAGATTTGTCTGTACTATTTGAGTATAGCGAAATCCAATTTTTGAATTTCAATTCTTTTCTGATCGTAGGTGCTTTTTTGAAAGCAACTGTATGGTATGTTGTAATCAAGACTCTCACAGGCTTTAATCTAAGTCAGCCCTTTACGATGAATGTCATTCTGAAGCTAGAGCGAATTAGTTATCTGCTATTCAGTATATGGTTGATTGCTATCATCGCAAATTTTCATCAGAACTATCTGCTGCACAGAACGGGTGAATTCTTCGGAGATAAAGCGACCGGTGAATTCCTCTTTATGGCGGGTTTGGTCTTTGTCATTTCTCAAATATTTAAGAGAGGCGTAGAGCTTCAAGATGAAAACGAACTAACTGTCTGAGCTATGCCGATAATTGTAAATCTTGACGTTATGATGGCGAAGCGCAAAATGTCACTGAATGAACTCTCCGATAAAGTAGGAGTCACTTTAGCCAATCTATCCATTCTCAAAACAGGCAAAGCCAAGGCGGTACGATTCAGTACGTTGGAAGCCATTTGTCAGGCACTGGATTGCCAGCCAGGCGATATTCTGGAGTGGAGGGAGGATTAGGGTGTCAAAAAAAGGCTTCTTACTCCACTTTATCTTCGTATGGTATGCTTTTTAGCAGATGATTTATAGCAAATAATCTAGCCTCCAATTTCTTGTTGGCTTTGATAATCACCCAAGGAGCATGTGAGGTGTTGGTCTGCTCAAACATGACCTTTTTATAAGCAGTATACTCATCCCAAAGCTCTTGCGCTTTCTCGTCCACTGGAGTCATTTTCCACCTTTTCAGGGGATTTTTCTTAATATCCTTAAATCGAATGGCTTGCTCGCCTTTAGTGATAGAGAAATAATATTTGAGTAGGAAGGTATTGGACTGTACGAGCATCCGCTCAAATTCATTCACTTGCTGCATGAAGACCTCGTATTCTTCAGGGCTGCAAAAACCGTTCACAGGCTCGACTACGGCACGATTGTACCAGCTTCTATCGAAAAAGACAATCTCCCCAGGCTTCGGTAATTGATTGATATACCGCTGAAAAAACCATTGATGCCGCTCGTCTCGAGTCGGTTTGTCAAGGGCGACGATTCTGAAATGTCTTGGATTGATGTATTCTGTGATTTTCCGAATTGCTCCACCCTTACCAGCGGCATCCCGGCCTTCGAAAAGGATCACCACCTTTTGATTGGTCTCGATCACCCAATTTTGCAACTTGATCAATTCCTCCTGCCTTCTGCGAATCTCCGTATTAAACTTTGCTTCGTAAAGTGCTTTTCTGAGATTTAGCTTTTTGGATTTTAAAAGGGAGTGAAGACCCACTTTAGAATTCAATAATGCTACATCCTGCTCGGTTAGTTTGATTGGCTCCATCTTTTAAATATCTATTTGAGTTGCACCTCGGTGATATCGCATGATCACATTAGGGTCTGGTAGTAGTGTGATTCCTGATTCTCCCTTTCCTTCGTAGTCAAATTGCGAAAGCACATACCGCATACTTTCCAGTCTTGCCTGCTTTTTATCGTTTGTTTTCACAATGATCCAAGGGGAATAAGCCGTATGGGTTTTGCTAAACATCTGCTCCTTGTAGTAGGTGTATTTATCCCAAAGTTCCTGGCCCTTCATGTCCACTGGGCTGAATTTCCAGCGCTTGAGAGGGTTGCTTAGTCGGTCCGCAAAGCGTTTTTGCTGTTCCTCCTTAGAAATCGAAAACCAAAACTTGATCAGTTTCATATTGTCTTCGTAAAGCATATGCTCAAATTCGGGCACCTGCACCATAAACTGCTCATACTGTGCGTCATCGCAAAAACCCATCACTGGCTCTACTACAGCTCGGTTGTACCAGCTCCGGTCAAAAAATACAACTTCACCGGGATTGGGAAGTACCTGAATGTATCTTCTGAAGTACCACTGCCCGCGCTCTACCTCGGTAGGTTTTGTGAGGGCTACGACCTTTGAGGTTCTCGGATTGAGATGCTCTTTGAATCGCTTGATCGAGCCGCCTTTACCAGCTGCATCCCGACCTTCAAAAAGTACCGCTACTCGTTTTTTCTTCGATACTAGCCACTTCTGTAGGTTTACAAACTCGGATTGTAAAAGTTGGAGCTCAGCTTCATATTTGAGTTTTTTAATGGTTTTGTTAACAGCAATTTTCTCGACTTTCGCAATTTTGAGAAGGTCTTCGCGTGTTTTAGCACTCTTTAATTGCTCCGCTGTAAAGTTCATAGAAACAGTTTTCGATAGGTAAAAATTATGGCGCATATCGCCTGATCGTACCAAACATCCTTAGACGCTTAGATAGCCTAATATCCAATTTTCTTTAAGATGAAAAAAATTTATACCTGCAGCATTTGGCGCAATTCACAGTGAAGTGACAAAAGTCAGGCATTTTCGGCTGTACCTTCTCCTTGCAATTAGTCCTAAAAGATGCGGCTGGCTAAGCACCAAGCATGGGTAGATGCTTGACTTTGTGATAAGTAAGCGCCAGACGAATACAGTGCTTCAGTTCTTTTTTGGGAATTTTGGCTCCTTCGGAAAAAAATATTTCCCGATTCCCATCAAACTCAAAAATATCTGGATATAACATCCGAAAAGTAGGTGCAAGCTGAGAAGTACATTTGAAAAAGATTGAGAAAGATCCGGGTCTTTTGGGATGGCATGCGATCCGGATAGTGCTTCCATTTTTTGTAAGATAGCTCGGTTCACCCCATTTAAGGGTTTCTTCAAGTTTTGAAAGTCCTTCCGTTTCGCTCGCAGTGTCCAGAATCAGAGCTCGTAATTCTCGAATTCTTTGTTGAAGCTTCTCTGGGTAGCTTTGGATAGTTTTCTCCACATTTGGATTGCTGATCAATTCCACTAGCCTGAGATTTTGATTAGTGCATTGGCTAATTTTTCCATATCGCTAGCCTTTGTGTATAGGCCAGGTGTCACCCGGATACATCCTTCCTCCCCAAGTATTCGAGCCACAGTGAATATGCCATGCTCATCGAGCAGTTGATTCTCCACTTCTTTACCGCTTTTACCTTTGATTCTGAAGGAAGCGATGCCACAGGACATGGTCGGTTCTGTGGGAGTAAGAATTTCTAAATTCTGCTGGTTTTGGACCTGATTGATCCAAAGCTCCTTGAGATAATGCATGCGCTTGCTGATCCGCTCTATGCCGACCGATTGATGAAAATCGATCGCATTCGGGATACTTAGTGTCACCCCAAATGGCGTGGTCCCCACATGTGCAAGTCGGCTTATGGATTCGTTTTGAGTTGCCTTATCTCCATAAAAGGATTTCAATTCGGGGATCCGATTTTTCTTTACAAACAATACCCCTGCGCCGATAGGATTCCCCATCCATTTGTGAAGATTCATTCCCACAAAATCAGAGTCCATCTCCCGAAGATTGAATGGAATATGACCTAGAGCATGAGCTGAATCCAGGATGGTATCTATCCCGCGGCTTTTAGCCCAAGCCGTAATCTCCTTGACGGGAATGATCAGGCCGGTAATGTTGGATACCTGGGTGAGTAGAATCACTCGGGTTTTTGGAGAAACTTCATTTTGATAAATCTCGAGGATTTGTTCTGGCGATTGTGGCAAAAGAGGTATTTCGAAAGTCTTCACGGTCAAAATACCTCTGGATTCCAGCATCTGGAAGGTCTCGATCATGCTATAGTAATCCAACTGATTTACGATCACTTCATCCCCTGGCTTCCATGGGTATCCCTGAATAGCAATATTTAGCGCTTCCGTCGCATTGCGGGTGATTAAGAGTTCATCTGTAGAGACTTGTAGAAAGTCCGCCAGTTTCTCCCTGGCTGCAGCAGCTTTATTTGGGTATTCCCTTCGGGCAAAAAGCGCTCCTTCTTGATTTACCTGCTCCACGTAGGACTCGTAGGCGGCTAAGACTGGCTTTGGCTGAATGCCGAAAAATCCATTTTCTAGATTGATAAAATCAGGAGAAACGTTGTAGTATTTTTTGGCCAAAGTATTCCAATATTTCTCATCATCTGCAGATCCACCAGACAGTAGATCATTGAGGGTCAATCTAGAATCTCGAGAAGTGAAGCTATTCACTCCCATCGGCAGGGCAGCCAATGAAAGGCTACCGACCATGATTTTTAAAAATTCTTTGCGTGAGTGGGGCATATCCTTATAAAATGTAGTGGTTAAGTTAAAAAAATAGAATAGGATCTCCCATGATGTTTAAGGGAGCCTATCTTTTTTTCATTTCTGAATAAATGGGATGGATTTCTGGGTCAGGTTTGATCAAACTTCCTACATACATAGCTACACAGCTTCCAATCAACCCATAAATGGTAGGGTCGATGGTGGTCTCTGCCAGAAGGCATCCCAAAAAGATGGCTGCGCCAAGAATAATGGCGGCCCAAGCTCCAAAAATGGAGGACTTTTGCCAGAATATACCGAATGTAAAAGGTGCAAAAACGCAAACCATGATCAGGCTCAAGGAGATTACTACCAATTGAACGATGTCCGAATTGATAAACGCGAAGCCACAAGAAATAGCAGCAATAAGCACAACACTTAGTCTGGTAAAGAGTAGGAGACGGCGATCTGTTATCTGCGGAAAATTCGTCTTGATTAGGTTTTCACCTACGATAGTAGCAGGCGCGAGCATGGCCCCGCTGGAGGTACTCAAAATGGCAGAAATTAACGCGCCAAAGAAAAGAATTTGGACTGGAACGGATGAAAATGCAGAAACCGTCATTGGGATGATATTTTGTCCCCCGTTGATATCCATTAATTCTGGATGAAGGTAAGCTGCAGTTATTGCAATCAGCATAGGAATGGTAGAGATAAAAATCAATAGAAATGAACCTAAATAAAGCCCTGAAATTGCTGCTCGAGAAGATTT
Organism: Algoriphagus namhaensis; assembly: GCF_042649705.1. Taxonomy (NCBI): domain Bacteria; kingdom Pseudomonadati; phylum Bacteroidota; class Cytophagia; order Cytophagales; family Cyclobacteriaceae; genus Algoriphagus; species Algoriphagus namhaensis. Next base: position 159,179 of record NZ_JBHRZS010000006.1, on the reverse strand, counting down.
GGCTGAAAATATCCGTTGATAAATTTCTTGTGCCGGAATAGCTCCAACCGAGTAAGCCAAGAATACGGCTAGATAGTCCGACCAGCCATTGATTGTGTTTTTGGGAAATAAGGAAAAAAATGAATCAGGTTTAGATTCAAAAACGGGAGCCATTCCCCCAGTTTCCTGCATTAGCGTATAAAAAAGATAAATCATACCCGCCAAAATGAGCACACTCTGGACCATGTCCGTGTAGGACACTGCCCACATGCCCCCGATGTAGGTATAAAACATGACAATCACTGCGGCCAATACAATTCCAAAGTTTACAGGCATTCCAAAAATACTTTCAAATAAGAATGAAAGGGCGACCAGTTGTGCAGCAATCCAAGGTGGATAAGAGAAAATAAGCAGAATGGAAATGGTAACGTCCATTTGCTTTGAAAATCGCCTTTTGAAAAAATCCCCTACCGTGACCAAATTGAGACGATAAAGCTTTCGTGCATAAAAAAGGCCAACAATCGCGAAGCAGAGGCCACCTGCTACACAAAGCGTCATAAATGCAGAAAACCCATCCATGACAAAGTAACTGGGGTTGCCCATGATTTGGCTAGAGCCAAACCAAGTAGCGAAGAGCGTGACTCCAACGAAGGCAGAGGAAAGGTTTTTACCTGCGAGAGTAAAATCAGAAGTATTCTTGACTCGTTTCGAAGCCCAAAATCCAATGAGGAGATTGATCGAAATGTAAATAGGTATAAAAATATAAACCATTCGAGAGCGTTAGGTGCCGTCTAAATTCTGCCTTTAAATAAGGATATCAAAGAAACTCAAGAGCTTATTTGAAAGGGCTTTATTGCCAAGAACAAATAAACGAGAGGCATGCAGTGACAAATCGTATTCGCTCGGGTAGATGAAAATTTGTTCTCTGGAAATTTTTGCCGTCGTTCTAGTATCAGGATTGAGGATAATCCTAGTATCTTAAGCTCAGAACTTTAACCAAATTTTAATCCTCATTTTTTTTGCGAGGATTTTTTAAACTCAAAAAATATGAAAAGCAAGTCCACAAAAAATACTTGGAAAAAAGCTCCAAAAAGTAGCCTTTGGAATGAAAAAGAAAACTGGACGGAAGGAGTGCTGCCTGAGGAGAAGGCACTTTTTGGCCCTTCGGAGCAAACCTTGATTACCTTTTCTAAAAAAGAATGTGCTTCAGTAGGAAGTATAGAATTTGAGGAGCAAGCCTCTTCTTTTTTGATCAAGTTAGGAACGTCTGAAACGGACCAGAAGCTGATGCTCACCATTTTCGGAGAAGGAGTGATTAATCGATCCGGTCTGCCCCAAAACATCAAAGTAGCTGCTACCAATTCTTGGTTTCGAGATCCCCAGCTCATGTTTAAAGGGAAAGCATCCGCTGGAGGTACGGATATGTACTATGAGTCTGGGCCGGAGTCACTAGAAGAGGGCTATGGTGGAGGAATTATTGGATTTACAGAGGAGTCGACTGCCGGTGACGCTAATTTCACGGTGCGTACAGGGAAGGTTCCACCTCCAGATCCACATGTGCAGCGAAGTACGGTGGGCGGCGAGGTGAGTTTTAGCGATCATTCACGAGCAGGTAGGGCTAAGTTCACTATTTATGGGACTTTAGGCAAGGACGATGATACTTTCGGAAATACTGTATTTCACGACCATGCATCCGCAGAGCATGCCACCTTCATCAATGTAGGTGGTACAGTGGAAGGAGGAGATGGTGGCAACACTCAGTTTTATGACAATTCCAGCTCAGAACATGGTTTGTTTTTGAACTTTGGTGCTTCGCATTACAAGGGCAATGGAGGGGATGTGGCTTTTGATGGAAATGCTAGTGGGAGCTATGGGATCTTTCATAATATGGCTGCGACAGCTGATGGAGGCAATGGAGGAGTGACGAGCTTTAACAATAATCCTCCCAAAATGTCAGGAATCGGGGCTTCTGCGGGAAATGCATTTTTTCACAATTATGGCGCCAGAGAGGCTGGGGACGGTGGAGGAGGACATACCGAGTTTACGGCCAAATACGGTTCCTGTATCGCGCATAAAGCGACCATCATGAATTATGGTAGCGTTTTGAGTAAATCATCAACCGCTGGGCACACTATTTTTTCGGTCAATCTGCCTAATGATTTTCATCCCTCCGCGGGTCAGGCGACTATCTGGAATTATGCCTCTCCCACTAAAGAAGGGTCCGGAGGATATACAGAATTTGCTGCGTGGGATGAAGGAGAGTCTCCAGGCGGGATGCCTACCGCTGAAAAAGCTACCATCCTCAATGCAGGAGCTGAGATCAATGGAGCACAAGGTGGATACACCAAGTTTTCTCAAAAATGTAAGGCGGGCGAAGCCAATCTGATCGCCTATGGAGGAACGAATGGAGGGGAAGGAGGCATGATTATTTTCTACAATCAATCCGAGGGAAACCAAGCCAAAATCACGCTGTATGGAAATGGAACGCTAGACTTGAGCGATCGCTCGGAAAATCTTCAGTTTCAAGATCTCAATCTCAATGGTGGGATCATTCTGACTAAAGTGGATTCGCATGAAATTCATATTCAATTGACCGGTCATTTGAATATCCTTTCCGGTCATGTCTTTTTCAGCTTTCGCTATGATCCCAATGATCTAGTGGAGCAGGGCAAAAAATACAAATTACTGCAAGCTGAAAATTTAGACTCCCTTGATGTGAGTCTTTTCTCAGGTTCTGACTTGAATGGATTAAAACCAAACTTCTTTATCAAAAAAAATGAGCTTTTTGTATCTTTTGAAGCTTAATGAGATCTGTAAATAACCATAAACCTATAAATCAACCTGTAGATGGCAAATTTTAATATCGACGCGGATAAGGAGTTGACTTATGATGCGATCGTCATCGGCTCTGGGATCAGTGGAGGCTGGGCAGCAAAAGAGCTTTGTGAAAAAGGATTGAAAACCCTCGTTCTTGAACGCGGAAGAATGGTGGAGCATGTGAAAGACTACACCACCATGAACCTAGATCCATGGGATATGGAGTATCGCGGCTCCATGACTCCGGAACAAAAGAAAATTCATCCCATTGGGCAGCGTGTCGGTTTCGTGGGTGAAACCAATCAGCACTTTTATGCCAATGATCTAGAAAATCCATATACCGAGGTAAAGCCATTTCTTTGGGTGAGAGCACATCAGATGGGTGGGCGATCTTTGCTTTGGGGTAAGCAGACCTATCGCTGGTCAGACTTAGATTTCGAAGCGAATGCAAAGGACGGGCATGGTGTGGACTGGCCGATTCGATATAAAGATATTGCCCCTTGGTACACATATGTAGAGAAATTTGCGGGAATCAGTGGAGAAGCCTTGGGCTTACCACAGTTGCCAGATAGCCACTTTTTGCCTCCAATGGAGTTGAATTGTGTGGAAAAGCATGTAAAGGAGCGGATAGAAAAAGAGTTCGATGGAAGAAACATGATCATTGGGCGCGTGGCACATTTGACGGAGCCTTTGAATGGACGAGGTAAATGTCAATTCCGAAATCGTTGCGATCGAGGATGCCCGTATGGAGCGTATTTCAGTAGTAATGCAGTGACTTTGCCGGCGGCAAATGCAACTGGGAATATGACTATTCGGCCTTTCTCCATCGTTCAATCCATTGTTTATGACGAAGCCAAAGGAAAAGCTACAGGTGTACGAATCATCGATGCTGAAACTAGCGAGGAAATTGTCTACAAAGCAAAAATCATCTTTTGCAATGCCTCCACCCTGAGCAGTACTCAGATTTTACTGAATTCTACATCTAATCGATTCCCGAATGGACTAGGAAATGACAGTGGCGAACTTGGCCACAACTTGATGGATCATACCTATCGGGTGGGAGCTAGCGGATTAGTCGATGGGTTTGAAGATCAGTATTACAAAGGCCGTCGGCCAAATGGAATCTATATTCCTCGGTACGTCAACCTAGAAGGCGGGCCACAGTCGGATAAATTCGTTCGTGGCTTCGGTTTCCAAGGGGGTGGAAGTCGCGCTGGATGGGGTCAAGGAACCAACATGGAAGACTTCGGTGGGGAGTTTAAAGATAAAATCATGAACCCTGGACCCTGGGAGTTTTTTATCACTGGATTTGCAGAATCACTTCCTAGTCACGACAACAAGGTTTATCTAAATAAAGATGTATTGGATAAATGGGGACAGCCGACCCTTTCAATTGATGCAGAGTGGGGACCAAATGAGCTTGAAATCAATAAGCAAATGCGGGTTGATGCGAAAGAAATGTTGGAAAGAGCAGGCTTGAAGGATATTGTAGACTTTGACAATAAGCATGAGATGGGCTATGGTATTCACGAAATGGGCACAGCCCGAATGGGTAAGGATCCCAAGACGTCCGTTTTGAATGGAACAAACCAAGTTCATGCTTGTAAAAATGTGTTTGTCACAGATGGAGCTTGCATGACCTCCTCTTCCTGTGTCAATCCTTCCTTGACTTATATGGCCTTGACCGCCAGAGCTGCGGATCATGCAGTTTCTGAATTGAACAAATTAAATCTCTAAGCGATGAATAGAAGAGACGCCTTAAGAAAAACCGGACTTTTAGCAGGATCTGCGGTGGCAGCACCCAGTTTGCTTTCACTCCTTCAATCTTGTAGTCAGACCCCTCGACTGGGATGGACGCCACAGTTTTTGAACGAGGATCAAGCCCAATTCATCAGTTCTTTTGTGGACACCATTCTCCCGAAGACGGATACTCCCGGAGCTTTGGATGTAAAAACAGACATGTTCCTTGATTTGGTTTATGCCAAAATGTATAGCCCTGAAAGGCAGGCAAAAGTAAAAGCGGATATTGATCAGTTTAATGCGGATTGCAAGGCTGAATATGGAAAAGTCTTTGCTGAACTGTCAGCTGAAGAGAAATCTACCTGCTTAAAAAATCATGAAGCGAATACAGCCAAATTCAATCGTGGAGTTTGGGGAACTGCTGTGGGAGATCAAAAGCCAGTAGCATTTTACAGGCAACTCAAATCTCAAGCCCTTTGGGGATACTTCAGTTCAGAGGAGATTGGGAAAAATGTATTGAATTACGATCCTATACCTGGAGAGTATCGTGGCTGTGTGCCAGTGGATGAAATAGGGAAGGTGTGGAGCCTTTAAAGGCTCCACATTTTTTTTTTTGATTCTATATTTTTTAGGAAGCCCTTCTCCCAAAAATTAGGGTGATCACAAAAAGGATGATAAATACGAAGAAAAGGATTTTAGCGATAGAAGCTGCGCCCGCAGCTATTCCTCCAAATCCGAAAATGGCAGCAATAATTGCTACAATGAAAAATCCGATTGCCCAGCGTAACATAATATTCAGTTTAAGTGTAAGAATTATTTATCTGAAGTAATGAGAAATTTGTGCCATCATGATTGGAGGCGATTTTTGTACATTTTCCTCTGTGTTAGCGTTTTTTCTTGAGGAATAAAATACCCATTTAGCCACATTTTTATCTCAAAAAGATCGGGTCATACCTGAAAATATACTGTTTGTCTTGTTTTGGGTGCTTGGCATAGCCCTTGAACTTTATAATGCTCCACTCGAGGTCAATATGATCGCTTTTACAGGGGAGATAGTCTCGAGTTAGGAAACTAACCTAAATAAATTTTAATATGAAAACCACACTATTTAGAACATTAGTAATCGCTTCATTTGGAATAGTATCTTTTGCTTGCTCACCCGAAAAATCTGATAATTATGAGGATGAAATGGAAGAAGTAAAAGCTGATTTTGAAGCGGATAAAGCTCAGATGAGAGCCGATTTGGTAGAATTACAGAATGAAATTGATTCCAAATTGCAGGATCTGAAACTCAAAAAAGCGGACGCAGACACAGAAATGGTGATGAAAATTGAAGAAATGGAAGCCAAGCTTCAGGCAGAGGCTAAAAAAATTGACGCTGCTTTGAAGGATGTGGATGACGCAACAGAAAGTTCATGGGAGAATGTCAAAAGTTCTGTGAATAAAACAACTGCGGATATAGAAGCAGAATGGCAGAAATTTAAGGGGACCATAGAAGGCCTCTTCAAGTCAGATAACAGTTAATCGAATATCAAAATCAAAAAGGACTGAATTTAATTCAGTCCTTTTTGCCATTTTCGGCAAACCTACCTAGGAAATTTGCTTGGAAGATTTCTGTGGAAAGTTCCTTTTATTTACTTCCTAATAAACTTAAATCTGCTTACCTAAAGACTGACTCACCGACTATCTGATCTACGCTAAGGACTACTCTTTTTTTCTGAGCAGAATTAATTTTAAGGCATAGATTTTATTCTAGCTTTTAGAATTCATTACTATTTTTCGCTCAAATTGCTTTCGATAACCTGATACAATTCCTCACCCACTTCAACAGTTCTACTGTATTGAGGGATAAGAAATTGATTGACATCATCCTCATATCTTAGAAAGATCGACTTCAATGCGGATTCACCACTAAGTAGATCATACCAATCAAAATCTCGAACTTCGATCTCCGGATTGGCGAAGCCTTTATAGCTTCTTGCATATTCATAAATCAACTGATGAGTGCCTTGCTCAAACATCTTAAGTTCGTTCTCCTCAATAAAATAATTGAGCCTTTCTTCATCATAGATCAGGCGATCTAATTCACGGCCGTACTCATCAATTTTTTCCCGTAAGGATTTGAATTTTTCTGTTTGAAATGATTTTGAAGAAAGTACCTTTTCAAACCCTTCTTCGTTTCTTTTGAATTTCCTTTCATAGAGAATTTCCGGAATATTTTCGGTCTCTTCATTACCAAAAGTGAATGGCATTGGCTCTCCCATCATGTATTGGTCTAGAATTTTGGAACATGCCCCAACGCCTTTAATCCGTTGATCTCTTGATGCTAAAAGAGCAAGTTTGTCTTTTTCTAAATCTTCCAGCACATATTCCAAATCATTTCTGAGAGCTCTTGCTTCGATTCTCTGACTATTCCATTCATTGATTTGCAAGGCGATGAGTATTCCCACAATGACCAGAAAAATCTCCCCAATCGCATATTGGATATACTTTCCGGTTTTGTTTTCCATGAGTAAGGTTTGTCGGATTTTTCTGAAAAATTTAATCATTGCTCAGATAGTGGTCACAAAAATGCTTGAGGGATTTTTCGTAAGATATTCAATTATTAATGGGGTTGTATTCGACAACATCCATACTATCGGACTTCAAGTCAAGATAATAATAGTGGAGTTGGTCAGACTGATCAAATTCCCCGTTTTTATCGATATCTTCAGAAGTGATGAAATAAATTCTGTCTTGGATCTCCATGACTTTCCACTCAACTAATTCGTGTGAATCAGGGGATAATTTCCTGAAGTTTTGTCCGTCTATTGAGCTAATATATAGTGATTCAATGTCGCGGTCATCAAGTTTTTTGTCCTTGTTGCTGTCTTTGTCGGTTACGGTGTAGATAAGTGTTTCCTTTTTTGATGCATGGAAAGCGGAACGAAAAAATGTGAAAGATCTGATTTTTAATTGATTGTCAGTCAGTGGTAGAAGCTCGGCAGAGTCAATGTGCTGAAATTTCAAATTGTCCAGATTTCCTGATATGGAATTCCCACTTCTATATGCAAAGGCTAGCCCGCTAGATCCAGCGCTAGAAGAGCCTAAGTAGATTTTAGACCCTCTCTCTTCAGGGGTGTATTGTCCAATGGGATGAATTAGAAATGTGGTACTGTCAAAGTGTATCGGTAGTCCGGCTAGAGCAATGGCAGATGTATCAATGAGTATTTGATCCTCGAATGTGTCGCTCGTGTTATCGTAGACCACCCTTGGTTGCGGATCGGAGCAGGAAAGTAACAAAATCAGAAAAAATGATGGAGTCAAGAGTTGTTTCATCGTGGTAATTTAAGCTAAGGGTCTTGGCGATGAGTAGTTGTATGGATTAGTACTCACCTATGCCGGTACGCTTCAAACTGAAAATTTACAAGGATTTACAAAAGTTGGCTAGAAAAAGCAATCACTCGCAGCCTTTGTTGTTTTGTCGTTATTCTTTAATCTCCTGATTAATTAGGTTAATAATCTTTTCTAATTCTTGTTTTAAATCACGTTCTTCTTTAAGACCACCTCTTCGTGTTACGATAAAATACAACCAAGTGTAAAGCCTAAATTCCTCATTATCATACCTTTGTTTCGAATTATACGAAATAATTTCACCATTCTTTTTTTCATATCCACCCAGATAGGTCTGGTGCATTAATGTTGGTCTTTCTCTTTGTATAGCATGAGTATCTTCAAAAGCATCAACTGTCAATTCCTTGAATGAGGCTAATAAATATTTGAGTTCCTTGTTAGAAAACAAATTTAAACGCCCTGAATTAATTAAGGAATTAAGAATTCCACTTTGAGGATCGTACGTAGAGTTTGTTTCCATCTTGCCACAAAGTTCCCAAAATGTTTCTACAGGCATTTTATTGAAAGTATCTCTGTCGTCAAAAAGTTTCATCATTTCTTCTGCCGCCTTTAATGATTCTTCATGTTGCGCAATGACTTTTTCTAATGATTTTAGATTTAACTCCATTTCTTGTTTTAAGTCCTTTAGAAGAGCTTGTTCTTCATTAGCTAGCTTTCGGTCTTCATTCCAGCCATTAATGGATACTGCAATGAGTATCCCTATTATCACCAATAAAATTTCCCCAATAGCATATTTGAAGTACTTTCCAGTCTTGTTTTCCATGAGCAGATTTTGACGAATTTTTCTAAAGAATTTTATCATTCTGAAAAATGGGTTTTTAAAATAGCTTTTGTGAGCTCTAAAATGTTTTTGTGTTGAGCTAGGTTTTGAGAGTACATGAGCCTTTTGGCTATATAGACTTCATTAAAGTGAACAATAAATTTCTGATCGTCTCTATGTTCTCTTAAATAATCACCCAAAGGGCCACCTCCAAGAATATGGGTTTTCCCTTTTGCAGGATAATTAGCTTCAAAACTCTGACTTTGCTTTAAGTATATTTCCCAGTGGTTATTAAGACTGTTTTCTGAATTTTGTTGTCGAATATTTAAGTCTGATAAATCTTTAACAAGATCATCACTCAGTAATCCTAACTCTCCTGATTGTACCATCGAATTGTAGGTGATATTATTAAAACCAGAAAACCCAATTCTAATCCGACCTAGAAATTCAGTGTATACAATTTTATCTAAAGTATCTATTGAGGCACTAGCTGGCAACAATCTGTCACGATAGTTATTTAAAGTGGCCATCTCATTTTCTTTAGTTAAAATCCCTTCTTCTAAAGAAACCACATCCGCTCTTAAGTCACTTTCAATTTGAGATAATTTCAAGGTTCTTATTTTATTGATTTTATTCTCTTCATTCCAATTGTTTATTTGCAATGCAATCAAAATTCCAATCACAACAAGCACAATTTCCCCAACAGCATATTTGAAGTACTTTCCAGTCTTGTTTTCCATAAGTAGATTTTGACGAATTTTTCTAAAGAATTTTAGCATTAGTTATTGGATGATCATAATGAAGTACAATGATTAGTATATGAAGCGTAGCAACCTAATGGGAGCTATGATTTCATATACATTGATCAACTTTATTGTAAATTTGATTCAATCACAGCAGTTTTGGTTGCTTTCAAAATATCCTCTGTTTCTGCATCAAAAATATTCCAAGCATTGACTACTGCTATGGTTTTATATTCCGGAAAAACCAACAGATACTGGCCACCAAAACCTCTACCCGCCCAGATTTCAACTTGGTCTTGATCCTCCCTCCACCATTGATAGCCATACCCCTTCTCATGATCGAATTCAACGTGCTTCATGATACTTCTCTTAGCCCAATCTGATGAAATCACCTGTTTTCCATCCCATAGACCCTGATTTAGCATTAGGAAGCCTATTTTGGCTAGGTCTTGGGCTTTTAAGAATAGGCCACCCTCAGTATCGGTATATCCAGTGGGTGTTTTTTTCCAATAATAGTTTTCTATTCCCAGAGGTGTAAATAGATGTTTCTCTGCATATTCGTCAATGTATAATCCAGTTGCTTTTTTGATTATCCCTGACATGAGTTGACTCGCCCCACTATTATAAACCCATTTACTTCCTGGAATAGTGTCCATGGGTTGATTCAATGTAAACTGAATCCAATCTTGACTTGCTTCAAGCTGTCCGGTAGTATTTGTTGAATCTATTGGCCTATCGATTTCATGCCATTCCATCCCTAGTTGCATAGTCAGCAAATTTTCTAAGGTTGCGGTTTTGAAAGATTCTTCAACCATTGATAAGTCATAATCTTCAAAAAAATCAACTACTTTGACGTCTGTATTGCTAATTTTCCCTTCTTTAATTGCAACGCCAATCATAATGGAAGCAATTGATTTGGTAACAGATTGTAGGGTATGAATCTTTTGATTTTGATAATATGGATGCCAATTAGGATGATAGTAATTATAGTCTCCAAAAATTGTTGAATCTTCACAGGTTGCAAATCCACATCCAAGAACACCTGACTTTCCTTTACTTATTTTTTCATAGTCATTTGTAAATGATTGGTCAAAAACCAATTTCCCGTTTTTTATTAGAAGCAGTTGGTCAACATTACCATAAACTCCATTTTCTATCCTATTTAGTAAATCGTCAAAAGGAACTCTATTCAAGCCTTCAGTCTCAAAACTTGACGTTTCCCAAGAGTAAGTAGGATATTGACGCTCCTTATCTTGAGTATTACATGATAACACGAGAAAAAAAAGGATACTGAATAAAGTGGTATTTTTCATTCTTTGTACTTATTGTTGATAACGGTCTAGTATAAAGGGCGTTTTAATGCCCTTTATAAAGTGTTGGCAAACGTTTTTTATCTTGAGGAAAGGTTAATTTCCGACTTACTAAAATCAAAGAAGTCCGCAAAAACATCTAACTGGTCAAGGTCTCCCTCTGCAGAGCCTTGTCCATTATTAATGGCATCTTTTACTCTTCCTTTGCCCAAAACGAAATCATAAACCACACTACTAGGGATATTTAGCACCAAATCAGCATTGTTGGGAATTGTTTCATAAAAGGCAGCAATTCCGTTTCTGACATGGAATCCATAGTTTTCATTACGGTCTGTAATAGTGAATCCGATCTTGAAGTTTGCATCGATGGCTTTTGATGCATTGACCTTTACTCTGAGGTTTTCTAGGATTGTTCCAATACTGAACTGCTGAATAATCACAGGGTTTGCAAAATCAAATGCCCCCGATTTATCTAAAGTACCATCCAGTTCTTTAGCTCCAGATAGTGCAAAGTTTCTATAATATATATTCGCCTGATCATAGCCCCATGCTTGCATTGCTTTGGCTTTTAAATCACGTGCTTCTTTATCATCAGGGTTTGCTCGGACCAAGTGAGTGGTTATTTCCATCGCCCAACCATAATCTTTTGCTTCGATTGCTTGATTAGCAATTTTAAGCACATTATCACGTCCACCCATTGCTGAAGTATACAGCTCAGCTTTTCTTTTAAAAGATGGCGTAGCTAATTCAGTAGCATCTCCTGAATACCAGCCCAAATAACCATTGTACACGTTTCTTACTACGTGTTCAACACTTCCATAAAATTCCTGTAACCATGGATCTTTTTTCAAGTTTTCAGGTAGCTTCACCAATTCCACCAATTCTTCCGGGGTTGCTCCCTGGTTCATGTAGTAGATGGATTGGTCATGAGTAAATTGAATAGCGTCCCTGTAGTTTTGAATACGCTCTACAATAAATTCATTACCTACCCATGAGCGCATGTGAGAATGACTATAGCTTTCACTATTCTTGGCATATTCTAACAAGTTGTCAACCCCTTTATACCATTTTACCAAGTCTCTGTATTTAGTGCCTCTTAGCGTGTAAAGATTAGGAAATGATTCACCCTGAATTGTTTCTGAGCCATGAACATGCTTTAGATCAGGAAAATAAATATCGATTTCATCCTCTGCGTCTCCATAAGCTTCAAATAAAACCATACGGACTCCCGCAACTTCAGCTTCCAATTTGCCTTTTACGATTTCAGTGGGGCTGTAGAATGAAATTTTACCTCCTGCAAATGTGGGGCCCAATCCAGCATGGACTAATCCTTTTTCATTTTGTCCCAAGTAACTTGCACCACCATAAGCTGTGCGCTCTGTTAATATAGCACCAACCACGCTAGCATCATTTGCTAAATACTCCATGAATTGGTGATGAGCAAAGATTTTGACTTCTCCACTATTTACCTGCTCTTGGGTTACACCCATTCCTGCCGCACCGAAAGAGTGGTCAGGATGCCTGTGGGAATAGACAACCGCCTTAACGGGTAGTTGGATATTCGTTTCTTTTCTGAAATCGTTCAGGATTCTTTCTGAAGCTTCATCGCTTTCTCCAGGGTCAACTACAATCAGTCCATCGTCTCCAACTACAATCAAAGTAGAGGTCAGCTGCCAACCCGCCATTAAAAAAGCTCTATCTTTTACAGGTTCGTAAATGGTTTTGGGCATTTGCTTTCCAAAAGAAGTCATTCTAGCATTAATAAAATCACTTTCTTGAGTAATGGCTAAATTGTCAAATCGTGCTCGAATAGGAGCAAGGTTTTTTAGGATTTCCGCATCGGCATACGGTTCCGTTTCTAGGGGAACGTTATGGTCGATTACTTCTTGTTCAAGTAAGCCACTGTCGAAAGATTGCTTTTCATTACATCCTAGAATGGTTGCAAAGGTGACTAGATAAACTAATTTTTTCATCTACTTTTCATTTTATTGTTTTGCCAACACTTGTATATACGCAACTCTGCACGCTTATTGCGTCTATATGAGCAATATCTACAGGCCTTTGGTGTTCTTGCTCTCTAAATTAAAAAATTCGTCCAAGTGCTCAATTGATTTTCACTTTTTCTACAAAAAATCAAGGCAGATCAGTGACTTGGATGGGGCACAAAAAAAGCCAAAGCGAATAGCTTTGGCTTTCTGTTTTTTAGTTTCTTCTAGTTGACCGAAAGATCTGAAATCCAGATAAATCGATTTCCATTCGCCCCCATATGATCTTGTGCAAAAGTCAAAGGACCCACTTTTGTTTCATTTTCCCAGGTCCAAGTAGCTCCTTGCTCACCATTTCCTCTTCGGAAGGTCCACTCTAAGATCTTGTTGTTTTCATCTAGATATAGATCATAAGCATCACCAGGAGTATAACCATCCTCGGAATTGTAAATAATGGTCAGTTTGGTGGAAGTTGTACCCTTCAGAGGAGAGGCTGCACCTTCTTCTACTTCAAAAGTATAGCCCGCATCCCAAGCAAGCTGGTAAGGCATCATCGCCCAGTATTTATCATTGATAAAGGCGCGATCCGCTGGAGGAAGGGAGTCTGAAAGGAGGCTATATTGATAAGCTGTGTCAGCATCAGAATAGTCCACCGTTTGATCCTTCATATTCCAGATGTAAGATCGGGAAAGTACGTTTACAGAGTCTCGCTGCACATTCCAAGTGAATGCAAGCGTATTGACTTGATCCATTTGATCAAAGCCGTAAGCCTTGGCCACTTTCATGGGTAGCGTATCGGGAGTAGTTGCTTCAGGCTGGCAGGCAAGCAATATGCCTGACATCAGGAGAGTAAAGAGAATTCTTTTCATAGGAGTGGTTTTTTGACAAAGTTAACAGGCTCAGCTGTTTGATTGTTCTTTGAGCCAATTTTTATATTTGCGGTACTCTACCCAAAGGACAATTCGTCTGATGAATCTGAAAAATCGATTGAGGATAAGCACGCCAAGAAAAAGCTTGGAGGGGTAGATCTTTTTTTTGCCTTTGGCAGCGCCTCTAAGCATTTCACTCGCTACCCACTCGGCAGTTTGTTGTGGCCAAGCCTTGGGTATATTTTTTCCTGCGTGGTTAAAAAAGTCGGTTTTCGTGGCAATGGGAAAGACTAGCGTGAGCCATTTCCCTGTTTTTTCAGCCCAAAGGGTTTGAGCCCATTGGAGCAAGGCAGACTTGGTAGCGGCATACAAACTGTATCCAGGAAGTGTCCAATACGACATGGCGGATGCGGTGATCACATGGCGAAAAGGGTGAGGGGGAAATGCCTCCTTGAGCCCTAGGCCCAGTTGGATAGGACTGTGTACGTTGAGCTGGAAAAGCCTATCCATTTCTTCCCAATTCTGTCTCTCAGTCGGGCCAAATTCCGCGATTCCTGCATTTGCAAAGCAGAAGTCCACATGCGTCCAGTGATTTTTGACATAGGTTATAATCGTGGCATGTGTTCCTTTCTGACTAAGGTCTATTTCTAAAGTGTGGGTCACCTGAGGAAATTCATTTGCCAAGTCTTTTAAATCTTCCTTTCTGTAATCTATTGCCAAAATGTTGGCGCGCGACTCAGAGACTTGCTTGACCAATTCTCGCCCAATGCCTGAACAGGCGCCAGTGATGATTACATTGGCTTCGGTAAACCCTTTATAGATCATGGCTGGGTTTTGGGAAGGTGATGTAAAAAGGATCAACTTTTACAGCCAAGAGCGGCTTGATTTGATCTATGCCGGGGAAATAGTCTGGGTTGCAGGTCTTGATTTTTACTTTGGCAAGCTTGCCCCATCCTTTTCCGGAGGGCTTGGTGAAAAAGTCTTGACCCTCCCACCTTTGGTACAAATCGATAGGCAAAAGTGCAGTACTAACTGGGAAAGGAATTCCGCCGGATTCGATTTGGCAGTCGAAGACCACTTGGTCATGGGAGCTCATTTTGATTTTTTCAACTCCATTTTCTTTCTGCCAAGAAAAAGGAAGTGTATCCTTGGGGATGCCCCAGTTTGCACGCCCATTGAAGGTGCTGGCATAGGAGGATACATAGATTTTGCTAATGCTTTGCTTTCCCGATGGGTCAAATTTACCTGGGATGAAAAGTAGCTCTTGATAGGGTCCAACAGGCGATTCAGTATAGTTCACTAGCATCAAATAACCCAATCCGCCCTTGAATTTTCCGCTTAAGTAGTCCGGGAGCTGTCCTTGTTTTTCTACCCAATCCCTCGAAAGTTTGTAGATCAAGATAATGCCAGTTCCTTTCAAGGTCCAAGGAGCAGCCACTGGTATGAAATTCTCTTTTAGCATAAAATTAGGAATAGGGAGATGGGCTGACACTGGTCCATCCTCCGTCTATGATCAGCGTTTGACCGGTAATGTGTCTGGCTTCTTCGGAAACCAAAAAAGCCGCTGCATTTGCGATGTCCTCAATGCTCGCGGGTCTGCCCAAGGGAGTGATGTTGGACCAAGTTCCCTCATAATCTGGATCGAGTGAAGTTCTCGTGGTTAAAGTCGCTCCGGGAGCTACGGTATTCACTCGGATTCCAAAGGGTGATAATTCGAGGACGAGGTTTTTTGACAGCATTTCTAAGGCAGCTTTACTCATGGCATAAGCAGCGAGGTTTTCATGGCTGGCATGGGCGGTGACGGAAGAGGTGAAAAGTATGGCTCCACCACCGGTTTGATTTTTCATGATATTTGCGGCAGCCTGACAAAGGAAAAAGGAGCCCTCCTGATTTACCCGAGTGACCTCCCGGAAATCTTCTCGTGAATAGTCCAAAAAACCGCCGAATAGGGTAATCCCGGCATTTGCGACGACAATATCCAAGCTTCCGAATCTTGAAGTAGCCGATTTTACCAGTTTATCAATGACGGATGGGTCACTGGAATCACCTGGGACAGCTTGTACCTGCGTCCCAAATTTATTCGCAATAGATTTTGCCGCTTTTTCAACCAAACCAGCTTCGATATCGTTGATCACCAAGTTGATGCCTAGGCTCGCAAGCTTTTCAGCAATTGCCAGCCCTATGCCTTGGCCAGCTCCGGTGATAATGGCAGATTTTTTCATCCCAAATTCATTGATTTAATGTGAATCTCGCTTCACTTCCGAGCCGGAGCTTCCCTGTAAGAAATCAAAATCCACTCCTTCATGAGCTTGATTCACCTTGTCCAAGAATAAATTCACATAACCTCTTTCGTAGGGGAGTTTGGTGGGAACAAATGCCGCTTTGCGCTTTTCCATTTCCTCATCCGAAATGAGCAGATTTAGCGTTCGATTCGGTACATCTAGCTCAATCATGTCTCCATTTTGTACAAAGGCCAGCGGACCACCGATAGCAGATTCGGGAGACACATGCAATACCACCGTACCATATCCTGTTCCACTCATTCGACCATCCGAAATCCGAACCAAGTCCTTGATCCCCTTTTCCAGAAGTTTGGCAGGCAATCCCATATTCCCAACTTCAGGCATTCCTGGGTAGCCTTTTGGTCCCACATTTTTCATGACCATGACTGTATTTTCGTCAATGTCTAGATTGGGATCGTCGATTTGAGCTTTGTACTCATCAATATTTTCGAAAACCAAAGCCCGCCCTGTGTGCTTGAGCAAATGCGGACTGGCTGCAGAAGGTTTGATCACTGCTCCATTGGGGCAGAGATTCCCTTTCAGGACTGCGATACCGGAGTCAGGCTTGATTGGAATTTCTAGTGTGCCTATCAGATTTCTATCGTAGCATTCGGCTTCGGATATATTTTCAGCTATGGATTTTCCAGTGATGGTAAGGGCATCCGTATGGATTTTTGAAGCGATTTCCTTCATTACAGCTGGTAGTCCTCCTGCGTAAAAAAGATCTTCAACCCAGTGCTCTCCAGAAGGCTGAACGTTTGCAATCAGAGGAATAAGAGAAGAAAACTTATCAAAGTCCGACAAGTCAATATCCACCCCAATTCGCTTTGCAATGGCTGTCAAATGCAGGATAAAATTGGTAGAGCCACCCAAAGCAGCATTGACCATAATTGCGTTTTCGAAGGCTTTTCTGGTAAGAATTTTAGACATTTTCAAGTCTTCCTTCACCATCTCCACGATTCGGATTCCTGCCATATGAGCCAAAACTTTCCTTCTCGAGTCGGCAGCAGGGATGGTAGCATTATCTGGTAAGGCGAGCCCAAGTGCTTCCACCATGGCGGCCATGGTGCTGGCTGTTCCCATAGGCGCACAGTGCCCCACAGATCTGGACATAGCGGCTTCTGCTTTGATAAAATCCTCCTGAGAAAGCTTTCCTGTCTTAAAATCCTCCGCAAATCGCCAAACGTCAGAGGTTCCGATCTTTTTTCCCTTAAATCGTCCGACTAGCATGGGGCCGCCGGATATGACTAAGGTAGGGAGGTCTACCGAGGCTGCACCCATTACGAGCGATGGAGTGGTTTTGTCACAACCGCACATCAAGACTACTCCGTCCATGGGATTGGCTCTGATGCTTTCTTCCACATCCATGCTAGCCAGATTTCTAAAGAGCATGGCAGTAGGCTTGATGGAGCATTCGCCCAGCGACATGACAGGGAATTCCAAAGGAAAGCCTCCTGCTTCCCAAATACCTCGCTTGAGAGCAGCAGCTAGGTCGCGAAAATGCGCATTGCAAGGGGTAAGCTCGGACCAGGTATTGCAGATTCCGATGACAGGTTTATCCCCCTCAAAAAGGTGGTGGGGGAAGCCCTGGTTTTTCATCCAAGAACGATAGATAAATCCATCTTTTCCTTTACGGCCGTACCATTCTTGGCTACGAAGTTTTTTTTCAGACATAGGTTTTGGGTTTGATCGAGCGAGAATTTACCAAAAAATTCCGCACACACCTAGCCTGAATAGGGAATTGCTTGATTAGTCTTCGAAAGTCTTGAGAACTTCCTCTAGCGCTTCGAGATCTACTGTGAAATCAGTGACTATAGTGTTCTTTGAATCACCCTCATTGAGGGTATAATAGTACGGGAGTTCGAGTGCCGATGCAAGGTTGAAGTAGCATTGGGTAATGCTATCCTGTTTGTTTCGAAGCTCTATGACACTCGCGTGATCTGGTAAAAAAAGCATGTTAGTAAGTGCTGCCCCATGAAGTCCAGCTAGCACTTTGGTCTCCGACATGAGCTCTAGCTGCTTTTTGAAAGTCAATTTCTCTGCGTAGATCACCTCAAAGCCATATTTTCTGACGAGCATTTCCACGTCATTGACATTGTGTGATTTTCGCTTTGGAGCAAATTTCCGACTGATGTAAATCTTGCGATTCGCTTCTCCTTTTGGCTTTGGCCTTAGCTTTTCACGGGTCAAGCGTGTGAGCGGCACATTGAAATTGGGAAAAGAAGCCGTGCGTGAAGTAAGCACGAGGTTTTTCACCAAGACATTTTCGTTGCTTTTGTAATAGATAGGCTCCACACCAATGATCTTCAGGGATTGGGTGACAAAGGGCAAATGCTTAAAAGAATCCATTAATAAGATTCGATTGGTTTGACCTTGCTTGAGTCCTTCCCAGATCCTTGGAAGGCAATCAGTCATCCAATGGAAATAATTGGCGCTCCACTCATCCTTGATCCATATGGCCGAATCAACTTTTCGCCACTTCTTGATGGAACAATGAGCAATTCTTTTGGCAATGGGAAGTGTGCTCAGACCACTGGTATGCGTGTATTCTGTAAAGAATTTAAAGTCTTTAGTGGAAAAAACAGTGTCCTGAAAGATGGCTGCATTCTCTAGAATTTGCAAGGGCAAAACATAGAAGGTAGCCTCAAGCGAATTTGAAAATAGCTCCTCATCTCCTTTTTTAAGGTTTACTGGAAGGCTTCTTTTGACAACAATTTCTTGAACCACTGAAGAATAATTATCCCTATGAAATCCGCTCGATATCAGCGCCTAGTTGTCTGAGTCGCTCATCAATGTGCTGATAGCCTCGATCAATCTGCTCGATATTATCGATCACCGAAGTGCCTTCTGCAGAAAGTGCAGCTATAAGTAGCGAAACGCCTGCTCTAATATCTGGGGAAGTCATGCGAATGCCTCGAAGAGCGGTTTTACGGTCCAGTCCGATAACTGTGGCGCGGTGTGGATCGCACAGGATGATTTGAGCACCCATGTCGATGAGTTTGTCTACAAAGAAAAGTCTGGATTCAAACATCTTTTGATGGACAAGCACAGTTCCTTTTGCTTGGGTAGCAGTCACTAAAACAATGCTAAGCAAATCAGGTGTAAATCCTGGCCAGATGGCATCCGCCACAGTCAGGATTGATCCATCGATAAAAGTCTCAATTTCGTAGTGCTTTTGGGCTGGAATAAAGATGTCATCCCCTCTAAATTCCATTTTGATGCCCATTCGCTTGAAGGTGTCAGGGATGATACCAAGTCTGTGAATTTGGGCATCTTTGATCGTGATCTCGGACTGAGTCATGGCTGCAAGGCCAATGAATGAGCCGATTTCGATCATATCCGGAAGCATGGTGTGTTCTGTTCCCCCAAGACTTTTCACTCCTTCAATATGTAGCAGGTTAGACCCAACGCCAGTAATTTTTGCGCCCATTCGGTTGAGCATATCGCAAAGCTGCTGTAGATAGGGTTCGCAAGCGGCATTGTAGATGGTGGTTTTGCCTTCGGCCATACATGCAGCCATCACGATATTCGCTGTGCCAGTTACCGAGGCTTCATCGAGGAGCATGTAGGCTCCTTTGAGGTTTTTGCCATCGATATGAAAAATCTCACGCTTGGAATCGTAATTGAATTTTGCGCCTAGCTTTTGGAAACCTACAAAGTGGGTGTCCATTCTGCGTCGGCCGATTTTATCTCCTCCTGGCTTGGATAGCTTGCCTGTACCAAATCTCGCCAAAAGCGGTCCTAAAATCATCACCGAACCACGGAGTGAGGACGCTTTGATTAGAAACTCTTCGGTGTCGAGGTAGGCAAGGTTGATTTCATCTGCCTGAAAGGAATAGGATTCGGGCCCAAGTTTGGTGACTTTCACCCCCATGTCTCCGAGGAGATCGATGAGCTTGACCACATCCACGATATTGGGGATCTTGTGGATGGTCATTTTTTCCGGAGTCAATAGGACGCCGCAAAGAATTTGTAATGCTTCATTTTTTGCACCCTGAGGGGTGATTTCACCTTTCAGTTTGTTTCCCCCTTTGACCCGAAATGATCCCATTAATTTCTTCGTTTTTTGTGATTGTTATTTCTTCTCTTTGGATTTGAGCGACGGTTTTTATTGTTGGTTCGCTCTGGTGCCTGAACTTTGAAGTCCCTTCTTGTATTTGATTCGAAAAGACCTTCCTCCTTTACCTTGTCTAGGTCGATGTGAAGCTTTCCCTTCGATAGGGTTTTGATATCATCAAGGATGATGGCATCGTCGAAATTGTCTCTGTTCCAGGTGGAATGGAAACTTCGCATTAGCTGTCCAATATAAATAATAGCAGCCTCCTGCTCATCGTCATCTTCCATTTCTACGGCCAGTTCGATTAGCTTTTCGATGTTTCTTCCGTAATGCTTGAATCGAATTTCACCTTTTGGATAGCCGATGGGTTGTGGTTTTTTACCCAAGAGTTCTTTTTCTGGAACAGGAAAAGGTGCATCTACTTCCAGTTTGAAGTCGGACATGATAAAAAGATCATCCCAAAGCTTCTGGTCATTTTCTTGTCGCCATTGCGGATTCAGTTGCTTGATGATTTCAATGACTGTGTAGGCACTCTGCGTGCGTTTTCCACGATCTTCAATGCTCACTAGGTGATCCACCAAGCCTTGAATGTTTTTCCCGTATTCTTTCAAAATGTGTGTGTTTATTCCGTTTGTTTAGCTCTGGCCAAGTTTTGGGTTATGTTGCTCTTTGATAAAAAAAAAATACCAGTAAGAGCTTTGGAGTGATTAATCTATAATCCTGAGCTTTGCAAAGCTAAGTAATAAAGTTTTCTCACCAAAATGCTCAAAATTGATCGTCGCTTTTCTATTCAAACCCTCAACTTCAATCTTTCTTACCTTGCCAAAGCCAAATTTAGGATGTTCAACCAATTGCTCGGCGCGAAGATTATTTGTATTCGAAGGTTTGAAGTCAGGGCTAGGGGTATGGATTTTGAGCTGAGTGGGTCTTCTGCTCTCAGGTTTTCTTTTGATTCCCACAAATCCAGATCGTCCTTCTGATCCTGCCGGACCATCCTTTCTAAAGGCACCTGGCATTTCTCTGCTAGAAGCCCGCTTATTCACCTTCAGACATCGTGGGTCCACTTCTTCTAGAAATCGGCTGGGCTCACAATTCAGTAAGCGCCCATAGCGATAGCGAGTCACGGCATAGGAAAAGTACAACTTATCCATGGCACGAGTGGTGGCCACGTAGAAAAGGCGACGCTCTTCCTCAAGGTCTTCTCGGCTTTGCATCATCATCTGAGATGGGAAAAGATCCTCTTCCATTCCCACTACAAAAACCTGCTTGAATTCCAATCCCTTAGAGGAGTGAATTGTCATCACTGTGATGGAGTCGGTTTGATCTTTGTCCTGGTCATTATCTGTGAGCAAAGCGATTTCTTGTAGGAAAGCTCCTAGACTCTTATCTGGATTTTCTTCATTGTCCACGTATTCTTTGATGGCATTGAGGAGCTCCTGCACGTTTTCGTATCGATTGAGGCCTTCTATTGTTTTATCCTCGTAGAGTTCTTTGAGTAAGCCACTTTGCTTGGCAATGCTATTCGCAGTTTCGTAGGCGTCTTTTCTTTCGGCTTCGATTTGAAAGGCCTGGATCGTGGTGGCAAAATCCGCTACCGAATTTGCAGCTCTACCGGTCAAGAAGCTGCGGGCATTCTTTACCACTTCCCACAGCTCAATATCATGTTCGTAAGCTGCCACGAGCATTTTTTCTACAGAGCTATCACCGATCCCTCTTTTGGGGTAGTTGATGATTCGTTTGAAAGCTTCCTCGTCCATTGGATTCACGGTGAATCGCAAATAGGCCATCAGATCCTTGATTTCTTTTCTTTGGTAAAAGGAAAGTCCTCCGACGATCTTATAGTTGAGGTTCATTTTCCTGAGCGCCTCTTCTATCGCTCGGGATTGAGAGTTGGTTCGGTAGAGAATAGCAAAGTCGCTATTGTTGAGTTTTTTATTGTTCTTTTCTTCAAAAATGGTGTTGGCTACCACGCGTCCCTCTTCATTATCCGAGGAAGTTTTGATGAGTTCGATTTGGTCACCGTCAGGATTAGAGGTCCAAACGGTCTTTTTCAATTGAGCTTTATTCTTATCGATGATGGAGTTGGCTGCTTCCACGATCATTTTGGTGGAGCGATAGTTTTGCTCGAGTTTCACTACAAAGAGGTCTGGATAGTCCTTTTCGAAGTTGAGGATATTTTGGATATCCGCTCCGCGGAAAGCGTAGATACTCTGCGCATCATCACCGACGACGCAGATGTTTTGATGTACGGCCGCTAGTTTTTTGGTGATGAGATATTGGGAGAGGTTTGTATCCTGAAACTCATCCACCATAATGTATCGAAAGCGCTGCTGGTATTTATTCAACACATCAAGATGATCCCGGAAAAGCACATTGGTATTGAAGAGCAAGTCGTCAAAATCCATCGCTCCAGACTTGAAGAGTCGCTTTTGGTAGCGCTCGTAGACTTCACCCATTCTTGGCTTCATGGCCGCTTCGTCATCCGCTTTCAAATAAGGGTCGTTTTGATAGGCTTCCCATGAAATCAGCCGGTTTTTGGCACCTGAGATTCGGGAAAGTACCGTCGAAGGCTTGTAGATTTTATCATCCAGCTTCATTTCTTTGACCACAGACTTGATCAGCGACTTCGAGTCCTGGGTGTCATAGATGGTGAAGTTTGAGGGATAGCCCAGTCGGTCGCTTTCCACCCGGAGGATTTTGGCAAAGGTGGAGTGAAAGGTGCCCATCCAAGTATTTCTTGCTTCGAGTCCAGCGACTTTTTCGATTCGCTGCTTCATTTCGAAGGCGGCCTTATTGGTAAAAGTGAGCGAAAGAATCTGAAATGGGTCTACTCCTTTGGCGTAGATTAGATGTGCAATCCGGTAAGTTAACACCCGTGTTTTGCCAGAACCTGCACCGGCGATGATCATCACTGGTCCTTCGGTGTGTTCTACGGCGGCACGCTGTTCCGGATTGAGTTGGTCTAGGTAATTCATACTTCTTCGCTAATCTTCAATAATTTATAATTTCCATCTCTTGTGACTCCAAAGGTAGAGATCGGGCTGTCTTCTGATATTTGCCTCTAACCTGCGGCAAAATTCATCGGTGATGCTGTGTTCTGGTGCTTCGTCGTAGGGAGGTTTGGCGATTTCGGTAAACTCAAATTCATAATGTCCTCTTTTGATTTTTCTCATATCCCCATAGACGCTGTGAAGCCCCATTTTTTTTGACATAAATTCTGCACCCTCAAAAAAAGCCGCTGGACGGTTTAGGAACTCTCTTTGGTATCGGTTTTCTGATCGAGGCGGTCTTTGGTCTGAGCCAAGCAAGACAATACGGGCGGACTTTCTCAAAGTGAGCATGCTCCTGCGAAACTCCTTTTTTTCTGTCACATATCCCCCAAAATGAGTCCTGATCTCATTCATTAGGCGATTGAAAAAAGGGTTATTTACTTTTAAATAAACTGTCTCTGCTTCTACTTCTGAATTAAGATTAATCCCGATTACGCCCATTTCCCAGTTAAATACATGCCCTGTCACCATCAATGTGCTAACTCCATTTTTTACGGGGTTGTCAAGTGCTGCTTGGTTGATGATTTTAAATCTTCTGTTGAATTCACTTTCAGAAATGGTCAAAAGCTTGATGGTTTCGGCAAAAAATGCATCGGTAAAGTTCCGGTAGAACTTATTCCGGATGTCTTTTCGCTCCTTGGCTGACTTTTCTGGGAATGCGTAAGCAAGGTTTTCGTCGATTACCTTTTTGCGATAGCGAATCACATATCTAGCGATGAGATAAAGGAAATCCGAAAAAAGGTATAAAACCGGCAATGGAAGCCGTGATAGCAATCGAAAGAAAAACATATTTGAATAAAGCCTGAAGAGCTAGGGATCTTGGCTCCCCGATCAGATAACAAAATAAAGGAAATCGGCTGAATTCTTTCCGATTCCTAGTTATAATTTGCCTCAATCATTACTTTTGGTTCTTATGTCAGAAGTCCAGCGTAGAAAATATTCTGAAGCAGAAAAAACCGCCATATTCGACGGAGAGTTTATGCCCCACATCGATTCGATGTACAATTTCGGGTATAGACTCACCTTCGATGAGGACGATGCCAAGGATCTCGTACAGGATACCTATCTAAAAGCCTATCGTTTTATCAACTCCTTTGAGAAGGGGACCAATGCGAAAGCCTGGCTTTTTCGGATCCTGAAAAATAGCTTTATCAACGAATACCGAAAGAAGAGCAAGCAACCTACAAAGGTAGATTATCAGGAAGTTGAAACTTATTACAACTCGGATGATGTTAACTATCAGCAGACTTCGGACCTGCGTGCAGAATCTGTTAAGGACATGCTCGGCGATGAGATCTCCAATGCACTCAATAGTCTGGCTGTAGATTTTCGTACGGTGATCATCCTTTGTGATCTGGAAGGATTTACCTACGAGGAGATGTCCAAAATCTTGGATATCCCAATCGGCACGGTGCGGTCCCGGCTGCATAGAGCGCGGAATTTATTGAAAGAAAAACTAAGAGGTTATGCTCAGGATATGGGCTACAATACCGAAGAAGAGGAGGATTTATAAAAAAACGATTACCGATGGATAAGAACGAAGAAGCATCAGAGCCGAGGAAGCTGCAGTGCAAAGACACAAGTAAGTGTTTTGAGCTGCTGGAGAGCATACTAGACGGTGAGATAAACAATTCTAAAGAAATGCTTAAGGAGAAGCTGGCCAAGTGTCAGCCCTGTTTTGAGCATTTTCATCTGGAGCAGGCCATTCGTGATGTGCTGAAGAATAAATGTACCAAACATCCACTCCCTGCAGAGCTTGCGGATTCGATTCGTAGCAAGATCCAAGAAATCAAATAATCATGTCTACTGGCAAAGCCATTATTTTTTCTGCCCCCTCAGGTTCGGGCAAGACTTCCTTGGTAAAGCATCTGATCCAGGAGATTCCCAATTTGGGTTTTTCTATATCTGCTTGTACGAGAGATCGAAGAGGCAGACACGAAGTGCATGGGAAGGATTATTATTTTTTGACACAGGAAGAATTCAAGAAAAAAATTGACGAGGACGCATTTATCGAATGGGAAGAGGTGTATGCCGGTAATTTCTACGGAACCCTTAAAGAAGAAATCCAGCGAATCTGGGATGCAGGAAAGACGGTTATATTTGATGTGGATGTCAAAGGAGGACTGGCCTTAAAGAAGTATTTTGGAGATCAGGCTTTAGCCATTTTTGTAAAAGTACCAAGCTTGGAGGTGCTGAAGGAACGACTGAGCGAGCGCGGCACGGAATCCGAGGAGTCACTTTCCAGAAGAATCTTCAAAGCCGAATTTGAATCCCAATTTGAGCCTCAGTTTGATGTGACTGTGGTTAATGATGACTTTGCCAAGGCCTCAGCTGAAGCCACTTATTTGGTAAGTGAATTTATAGCCCGATAGGTTTTGAAGATCGGCTTATTCTTCGGCTCTTTTAATCCCATTCATATCGGGCATCTGATTATTGCCAATACCATCTATGATCGAAGCGAGCTCGACCAAGTGTGGTTTGTGGTCAGTCCTCAGAATCCACTCAAAAAGCGTAAATCCCTGGTTCATGAGTTTGATCGGCTCCGAATGGTAGAGCTCGCTATTGAAGATAATTTTCATTTCCGGGCCAGCGATGTAGAGTTTGCCATGCCAAAGCCTAGCTATACCATCGATACCCTTACCTATCTGAGTGAACGCCATCCAGATCATGAGTTTAGTATTTTTTTGGGATCTGATAATTTACGTCAGCTGAAGAAATGGAAGAATTATGAGCAGATTTTGGAGCATTATACCGTGTATGTCTATCCTCGTCCTGGGCAGAAGTCGGAAATTGCGCATCCCTCGATCCGGGAAATTGAGGCTCCACTTTTAGATATTTCTGCAACATTTATCCGGGAGTCTTTTCAAAACAATCGCTCGGTGAAATATCTCCTGCCGGAGAATGTGATCGAATATATTCGGTCGAAAAAGCTGTATGAGTAAATCAAAGGAGATCTTTGATTTATAAAGAAAACCGGCTTGTAACGAATCACGCCCTTAAGTTTTTGGATAGTATAATCCCTTTTGCTTTCTTGCTTAGCGCTTAAATCTAATTTTTTAGCTAACCAACCTATTATGCAAAAACACACCTATGGCTCAGGTCTGATTGGCAATTGTGCCTATATCGCTCATGTAGAGCTAGATACAAATATCAGCTGGCTTTGTTTTCCTCGTTTCGATTCGGATTTTATATTCGGAGGAATGCTCGATCGCGAGAAAGGGGGAAAGTTTACCGTATTGCCTGAAACGGATACTTTTGAGACCACTCAGACTTATGTAGAAAATACCAATATCCTAGAAACACTCGTGAGCTATGATGAAGGGAGCTATCGCGTAACGGATTTTGCACCAAGATTCAAAAACTTTGATCGGTACTACAAGCCACTCATGCTGATAAGAAAGGTGGAGTGCGTGTCTGGCTCACCAAAAATTAAAATCAATTGCCAGCCAGTGACGGATCGAGGCGAGCGTCAATTGACGCCGAGTTTTGGAAGCAATCATATCCGCTACATGGGAATCGATCAGGAGCTTCGACTGACGAGCAATGCCCCATTGAGCTATATTCAGGATGGGAAATCATTTGGTTTACACAAGACCATTTACTTGGTTTTGACCTATGGACGACCTCTTGAAGCGCCGATAGAAACGACCTCAGAGCGTTTTTTGAAAGAAACTACGGCATACTGGCAGGCTTGGGTGAAATCCACTCACATTTATAATTTTCACCAAAAACTGGTGCTTCGTTCTGCTTTGATTCTCAAAATCCACCAATACGAGGACACGGGAGCGATCATCGCGGCATCTACCACCAGTCTTCCGGAGTCCCCCGGTAGTACCCGAAATTGGGATTACCGCTATTGCTGGATCAGAGATACGTATTACACCTTGACGGCTTTTAGCGGGATTGGTCACTTTGAGGAGTTGGAAAAGTATTTTGAGTTTATCCAAAACCTTCCCTCTGATGAAGAAGGGCGCTATCAGCCCCTGTATTCCATTACTGGAGAATCCTCTCTTGTGGAGGAAATATCTCCCCTTTACGGCTATCTAGGAAATAAGCCTGTTCGATTTGGCAATCAAGCCTATACGCACATTCAGAATGATTTGTATGGGCAGGTGTTGGTATCACTTCTTCCTTTGTATTCGGATCAGCGATTTACAGAGAGCGAGCGGAGCTCGTCTCAGCCGATGATTATGAATCTGCTTGACAAGATTGAAGAGACTATGCATGAAAAAGATGCTGGTCTTTGGGAGTTTAGAAATCTTGCGCAAGAGCATTGCTACACTTTCCTATTCCATTGGGCAGGAGCTTGTGCTGCGGCAAAGATTGGAATCCGAATGAAGAATGACACCATGTATTCCAAGGCCATTGAGCTTAGAGATCAGGCGATTAAAAAAATCGAATCCTGCTATCTTCCTGACAGAAAGGCTTATGGACAGGCCGTTGGAAGTAGCTACATGGATGCATCCACGCTACAGCTAATCACTATGGGATATTTTGGTGAAGATCTGGAGCGAGCAAATAACCACCTAAAGGCCTTGGAAGAAGATTTGTTGGCCAAGGACTTCCTGTTCTATCGCTATAAGCATATGGATGATTTTGGGGTGCCAGAGACCACCTTTTTGATCTGTGCCTTCTGGTATATCGAGGCTTTGGCTTGTGTGGGAAGAATTGATGAAGCTGTAGAAGGCTTTGGAACCTTGACCAAATACTGTAATCATCTTCAACTTTTCTCAGAAGATGTGGATCAGAAGAGCGGAAGTCAGTGGGGTAATTTTCCGCAAGCGTATTCACATGTTGGCTTGATGAACGCTGCGATTCGGATCGGGAAGAAGTTGGATCGTCCTACTTTCTTGTAAGTTTGGGAGTTTAAAGTTTAAAATGTAAAGTTTTATCCAAAGCTAGATGAGTTCCTAATTTTCACCATCAGGAACTCAACTTAGCTAGGAGATTACGTACTTGTCTAAAGGACTTGATATTGTAATTGGCGGCTGTGTAGGCATAGCCCACTCGGATGGTAAAGGAGTTTTTTGGCATAGCCTTAAATGTATCCTCATCTGTCCAGTCATCGCCGATCGCTAGTACAAAGTCGTATTCATGACCTTTCATTAAGGCGGTGGCTGCACGACCTTTGTTAATGTCTGGTCTTTTGATTTCCAAGACCATATTCCCTTCTAGAACCTGTAAATTATGACCTCGGGCCATGTATTTGAGGTGGCTGAAAAGCTCTCGCATTCTTAAGTCACCTAGGCCACTTTCCACTTTTCTATAGTGCCATACGAGTGAGTGGTGTTTTTCCTCAATAAATGCACCAGGAGTCCGTAGCACGTAGTATTCCATAATGGTACGGATATCCTCTTTCCAGCTCGAGTCCACATCGGCATAGAGCTCCCAATCGCCCTTGTTGTCGCGAGTCTTCACCCAAACGCCGTGCTCGGCAATCATGTCTACATCTTGGCCTTTAAACCATTCGCCGAGCGTGTCTTTATCTCTCCCCGAGATAATAACGATTTGGGCTTTTTTACTCAAATCCCGAATGAGTTTCTTTAATTCAGCGTCAGGTTTTGCGTCTTGAGGATTTGCTACAAATCCGGTGAGGGTGCCGTCATAATCCAAGAAAAGAACGGGTGACTTGGCTGACTTGAATTGCTTACTCATCTCAGTCATGATCTTCACATCTACATCCTTGGAGTCCAACTCAGACTGCTTCACTTTTACGTGATCCACTCGATCCATAAAGACCTTAACCCACTGGAAAACATCGTATTTTTTGAGGCTCTCCTGCATGGATTTGATTCGATATTTTTGTTCCTCCTCAGGCATAGATAAAGCACTGAAAATAGCATCAACTACTCCCTGCCGATCATTTGGATTGACTAGAATAGCATCTTGCAATTCCTTTGATGCTCCAGCCATTTCGGACAAAACCAGAACTCCGGTTTGATCGGTTTTGCTGGCTACATATTCCTTGCACACGAGATTCATTCCATCCCTCAGCGGAGTGACTAGAGCGATATCCGACATGCTGTAAAAGGCGCTCAATTCTTCAAAAGGAAAGCTTCTGTAGAAGTAATGAATAGGAACCCAATTCAATGTGGAGTATTCAGAGTTAATTCGACCCACGAGTGTATCGATTTCCTCCTTAAGTTCTTTGTAAGACTGCACTTTGTCCCGACTAGGAACCACAATCATCAACATGGAAACTTTGCCATGTAATTCCTTATGCTGTTTGAGCAATTGGTCGAAGACTTCAATTCGCTGTGGAATTCCTTTGGAGTAATCCAGTCTATCGATAGTCAGGAGCATTTTCTGGTCACCGACCTGCTTTCTGAATTCCTTGACGATATTTTGGGTTTTTCTGCTTTTGGCCTGCTTCGCAAACTTGTCGTAATCGATTCCCATCGGAAAAGAATCCACATTGATGATTCTATTTTCAGCCTGTATGTAGCCGCTCTCATTGGATAGACCAGTGATTCTTCCCACAGCACTTAGGAAGTGGCGCATGTCATCGTAAGTATGGAAACCAATCAAATCCGCCCCACAAATTCCTTCGAGCAATTGTTTTCGCCAAGGGATCATTCGAATGATCTCGTAGGATGGGAAAGGGATATGTTGAAAAAAGGCAATCGTTGCGTTTGGAAGGGCCTCGCGCAGCATTTGAGGCAAAAGAAGCAGTTGGTAGTCATGCACCCAGATAGTGTCTTCAGGACCTGCTTTTTTTAGTATGGCATCGCAAAACTTGCGATTGACTCTCTTGTAGGCCTCCCAGTGGTCTGGGTTGTAGACCATGTACTGGGTAAAGTAGTGAAATGCCGGCCACAGTGTTTCGTTGCTAAATCCCTCATAAAACTCCTCAACGTCTGCCTTAGAAAGAAAGACCGGAGCCATTTTTAAATCATGAAGTTCGAGGATGATTTCTGCACGCTGTTCGGGATCATCTACCGTGTTGCCTGGCCAACCAATCCAAATATTTTCGCCTTCCTTATAAATGGACCCAAGGCCTGTGGCAAGTCCTCCGGCGCTAGGCTTGAATTCAAATTTTCCGTTGCGATGTCGTAAGCTAATTGGGAGTCGATTGGAAACAATAATGGTTTTTGACATAGGTTTTGATTTAAAAAAGCGAGTGTCTTTCGTGTTTTTTTGAGATGAAAAAAGATACTCAATCTTGATGGTTAATAAAATTTATTCGGTACAAACGGGACATGCCATCCTAGTTTTTCCATAAAAAAAGGCAGCCCTGAGGCCACCTTTGTGATTAGTTGCTTGCTAGATTTTTCGGTTTGGTACTGATTCTATTCGAGATCAATTCACCGATTTGACGACCTTGGATTACTCCATCTTCGATGGCAGGTAAGTAGTGAATTCCACCGTAATATCGACTGATGGCAGCTTCTTCTGCGGCTTGGCTAAAAGAATCAAATTCCCGAATGGGCAAGCCATAGTCTACTTCTGAGCTATCTACTAAATGAAATTCATCCCCAAAAAGCTCAGCAAGAATGTAAGCAGAAGCAGCGGAGGCTACTGAATGTCCACTGGTGTGCTCTGGAAACGGCGGTGTTTGCAGAGTGGGCACCCATTCTTCGTCTATGTATTGATTGATAAAGGTCTCAGGTCGGACGAGCTTACTTCGATATTTTTCATCCCAGCAGGAGATAAATGCTTCATTTAATGCGATACCGGTCATAGCAAAAGCTTCAGCCGTTCCTTTCCAATCAGTACCAGCCGCCTTGGAAGCGATGGCTGCAATACTCATCCAATGTCCTCCCGGAGTGATTTTTTTTGTAGCGAACATCACATGTCCTTTCACATTCATCTTATATGGGTTACAATCCCAGAAAAGGGCAATCTCCTTTTGTTCTTCATTCGCCTCATTACCAGCTGTGTACACTTCCATGGCTAGCTCGTAAAACTTTGAATTAGGATCAGTGCTGTATGGTGGTGGTGGAGATGGCTTAAACTGAGCCGCCGAATCCAGTACGAAAGTTCTGATTTTATTCCAATGTGGCTCTATCCCTTCCATATAGGCAGGAGGAGTGGGCTCCCATGTGCCAGGCTCATTGGTTACGGTATACTTTGGAAAAGATCGGCTTTGGTGGTAGTTATCCTCTTTGGAGTAGGCTATTATCGCCGCTGCTACTTCGTCTCCAAATGCTAAAGATGCTTCAAAAACATCGTCTGGAATTCCTTTTTCCAGAAGGGTCTCAAACGTCATGTCACGATGTTCATTCATCATATCCTCTGAGAAGATCAAGCTTGTCCCAACCTTGTAATAAGCAGCCAAAGCTGCAAGCGGTGGGTAAACTTTATCTGAAACTTTAAATTCTACATTTTCTGAACCTCGCAATTGGCCCATAAGTGAGGCATAAGCTGGATCCGTAGCGGCAGCAACTTCGTAGGCCCCGAGAGAGGCATAGGAGTAGATTCGCGCGGCTACTGGGGGTGAAAATATATCGTGGATAATGACCTGAGTGATCCGGTCCTGTGCTTCATTAAGGTAATGACCATCCGTGATGACTGCTGAATAATCTACTGGCTCCTGACAACTAGCCAAAACCCAAAAGGGGACTAATAGTAGAAGAAATTTTAATCGTTGCATAAATAAATTTTGGGGTGCTAAGGAAGGACAAATATACTAAATATGAGTCCCTTACTCAAGTTTGGTATACGTGTGATAGATTGATCTGTTTTTTTTAAAAGGGTAAAAAATATATCTGAGGTCACTTTTTTGGCAATAGGAGTGGGCTATCATTGTGTTGGATGATCAAGATCATTTCTTTGTTTCCTACCGATAGTTTTTTCAAGGATCGAATTTCCGCTTGAAGTGGAATAGACAGGAGTTCTTTTTCGCTAGTCCATTCTCCATCAGCATATTTCAAGGCCTGATAAGCCATGGCTTTGTGGTGCCCTAAATCCACTCGAAAACCGGAAAGATTGCCTCCCAATAGTAGGGTTTGGTTGTTTTCGTCCCAAAGCAGACTGTTGATAGGGGCGAGTTGGGCGGCTATTGGGAAAACTGAAAAGGCAAATGAACCATCTGACTGCTGAAAATAGACACCTGATCGGAATTCATATGCAGGCAGTTTTCTTGCCCTCTCAAGATCTTCAATCGCAAACAGATCTTCTGGTGCTGAAATTTGCGCATAGGAAGCATAGGTGGTGTGTTTACGCTTCACTTCAGGAATCTGCTTGATCAAGTCATCCCTGCTCACAAAGGGTACGAGCTTGGCACCCATGTGATGAAAGATGATTGGATCGTTTTGGCCATTCTCATCAAAATCCCCATGATATAGCCAGGCTGGCCTGTCTTGTGAGGCTTTGAGTTTTGAATTTTGTCCTAGATTTCCCGTAGCGATATCGATCAAACCATCTCCGTTGAAGTCTGCAAGCTCTAGTGATTGAATCCAGCTGGCGGATTTTTCGAGTCCCTTGGGTCGCATCTCCACCAAACGCTGGTTCTGCGATTTTTCGAAAATGCGTATGCCTTGCCAATCTCCAGTCAAGATCAATTCTTTTTGGCCATTTCCGGTCAGATCGTACCAAGTCGCGGAATTGATCATACCGAATTCGATTTCTTCGGAAAACCAATTTTTGGTGCCATCTACAAACTTTCCTGATCCTTGATTCAACAATAAATAGCTTTTCGGGCTGGCTCCATAATCACCTGATACCACAGATACTCCAACGAAAATATCCAAATCTCCATCCCCATCCAGATCATGAATGGCCACTGTGGAGGTGTTCTCACCTAGTGGAGGGAGTGAGTTTGGCGAAAACTTAAAATTCCCGAGCCCGTCGCCAAAGTACACACGGTCAAAATTGAAGAGATGGCCGGATTGGAGTTCATTTCCTCCGCTTCCCACATAGAGGTCAAGATGCCCATCTTGGTTCAAATCAGCAAAAGCAGCCGTAACATCCTCTGCCTTGGCGAGCTGCTCAAAAATTGGGTTTGACTTTGGACTAAAATTCCCAGTCTCATCCTGAATGAGAAGGGTAGCTGCTTGGTCTTTGGCTCCGCCCAAATAAATGTCTTCATCTCCATCTCCATCCACGTCTCCAATGGCCACTGCAGGACCTAGGTTGGCAAAGCTTCGCGGGATTAAATACTCCCGATCCCAAGGATCGAAATCTGAATTTTCTTGATGACTCCAAGGAAGAGTGATCGCACTGGTCAGCGCTGGAATAGACTGGCCAGATGCTCTGTGAATTTTCCCTGATCCCTCTTCGAGCAAAAGGGTAGTGTTCACAGAATCAGCAAAGTATACTTCGGGGTAATTGGAGTTCCAGCTTACTAAAATAGAGTCGATATTCCTGATTTGGCCTAAGCCAAAAAGTAGTTCAGCAGGTCCGCCAGATTGGAACCCCCGACTGCTTGAGAGTCTTTGGGAATATTGGTTTCCTTCGCCAAATATGCTGACTTTCGCTCCTAGTGCAAAAACGTTTTGAGCACCGGAATTTAGTCGAATTTTAAGATAGTTGTTACCGGATTTCTCGCTATGATTTTCATAGATAAAAGCGGGTTGATCTAGATTATTGAGAATCAAATCCAAGTCCCCGTCATTGTCTAAATCGGCGTAAGTCGAGCCGTTGGAAAAGCTTTCTTGGCCTAATCCCCAACTTTTCGAAACGTCCTCAAATTTAAGATTCCCAAGGTTTCGGTAGGTGAAATTCGGAAGCTTCATGTTAGGAAGCATTTTGATCTGTTGATCTCTCAATTCCTCCATGCTGAGCGTACCCGGAGCATCTTGGCTGTATTGGATAAAGTCCAAATCGTTTGGTCTTTTCACAATTCCATTGGTGATATGGATGTCTTTGTGACCATCATTGTCCAGGTCGGCGAGTAGGGGAGACCAACTCCAGTCTGTGGCCTCGACTCCTGCTAGAAAGGCTATTTCAGAAAAGCCATTTGCGCCTTGATTCAGCTGCAAATTGTTTCGAACGTATTGATCGGTGTAGCCGAACGTCTTTTTGATATCATAGACCTCCTGCTTATCTTCTCCCACAGACTTCATCCAGATTTCTGGATTTTGTGGGAGCATATCTGTGGTGAAAATTTCTGGAAGTCCATCATTATTGAGGTCTCCAGCATCATTTCCCATGCTGTATCTGCTGGTGTTGGCAATTAGTGACTCAAGAGATTCTGTAAAAGTACCATCCTTTTGGTTGAGGTAGAGATAGTCGTTTTCGGTAAAGTCGTTAGACACATAAATGTCTAGCCAGCCGTCTTGATTGAAATCTTCAATACTCACCCCGAGGCCAAAACCCAATACTGAGGAATAAATCCCAGCGGATCCGGTTACATCTTCAAAGCCTCGCTCACCCTGTGCAGCTTTGTTTCTGAAGAGCTTATCTCCTTTGGGATCGGGCTTGGTACGCATTTCTGACTCCGCAAATACCTCAGGGGATTTTACAGAGTGATTGAGTAAGTACAAGTCCAAATCACCGTCTTTGTCATAATCAAAAAATACCGCATGCGTGCTTAGGCCTTCAAAATCTACCCCATAATAAGGCGCCAAATCCAGAAAGGTGTTATCGCCCTGGTTGATGTAGAGCCGGTTTTTCCCTTCCAGTCCTTTGTAGCCAGCTACTTGGCAAACATAAATATCCAAAAGGCCGTCGCCGTTTACATCAGCTGTGGTGACTCCTGTGGACCAGCTGCCTTTGGATGTCAATCCCGCGGATTCGGTGATTTTTGAAAACTTAAAATCGCCTTCATTGAGGTACAGTTCATTGGAGACTTGATTTCCTGTAAAAAAAAGATCAATAAGTCCATCATTGTTGAAATCTGCCGCCGCTACGCCCCCACCATTGTAAAAATAGAGGTACTCCAAAATATTGAATTCAGGAGTGCTGACGAGGTTATTCTCAAAGTCAATCCCTGTTTTTTCGAATGGCAGCAGTTCAAAGAGTGTAGGATCCTCTTTTTTTGCGCATGAAAAAAGAATGAAGGTAAGGCCAAGAAAGGCGGTAAATCGCTTCATGGATTAGTTAATTTTCCAGATTTCTGCCTTCGCATCATTTTTTACTACCAAAAGTCGCTTGCTCCCTAAGGTGGTAATCTCCCTTACATCGCCTGATAAAAACATCCCGTGCGAATTATTTGGCCAGTACTGAAATGATCCGGTCCCATCTCCAAGGAAAACTTCACCGAAACTCGCGTCATATTTTCCAACCTCAGGTTTAGCTTTTGCCAGATTGCCACCAAGAATCAGATCTTCATGCCCATCTGAATTCAGATCCAGAACTGAAATAGCAAATATCCAGGACTTTTGAGCCATTCTTGGCAGCTTATTCCAAGTGTAGCTGCCCTTGCCATCGCTGAGTAATACCCCTGTTGCTAACTCCTCAGCCTCTTTTACGATGGATTGATTTAGGACCTCTTCGGGGAAGATGTCATTCAGGGTCTGATTGTTGTAATTACTGTATTTGAGATATTTTTTCTTGATGCCAGGTACCTGTTTTTCCAATTCATGTTTCAAGGTGTAAGGAATTTGGACTCCATCTACTACTTGCACGGTGATGTGTTCGATTGCACCATTCCGATCAAAGTCATTGACATGCATCCAAATAGGCCGCTCAGCAGAGGCCTTAAATCGGGTGTTTTCTCCATGATTTCCTAGAACAAAGTCTGGAAACCCATCCTCATTAAAGTCTCCTACTTCTATACTTCTGAACCAACCTTTCAATTCATCTAATTCAGGAGTTTCGATGAGCTCTAGTCCAGAGGCTGAATTTCTGAAAAATGCGGGTGCATCCCATTCTCTAAGGACGACGAGATCTTCTTTCTGATCCAAATCCCAGTCTACAGCTATTGCAGCCGTCACTAGACCAAAATCACGAAATGCAGGCGCAAGATTACTGCTTTGCTCAGTGAAATTTCCTGCTCCATCATTGATCCAAAGAAAGGAAGAGGCTGGAGCACCATAAACGAAAGGAACCAAACGCCCTCCAACAAATAGGTCTTGAGCGCCATCTTGATTTACATCGAGTACCACCACAGTGGAGGAACTACCCCGTAGGTTAGCAAAGCCAGGTTGTTCGCTTTTCACAAAACCTCCATGTCCGTTATTTAGATACAGTCTATCAGCCAAATCCAAGGCATTAAGAGGAGATTCATTTCCACCAGAGGTGACAAAAAGATCTAAATTTCCATCCCCATTTGCGTCAAAGAAAATAGCGTCAGTGTCTTCTGAATCCTTGTCTGCTTCAAAAACTGATGTGCGAAGAGGTCTAAACTCTCCGGAGGCATTTTGAATGAAAAGCTGTCCTTCAAAGCCCTTTGCACCACCAAAAAAGAGATCTTCAAACCCATCATTATTGAAGTCGGCCTTGGCCAATGCAGGACCTTCAGTAGAGTACATATGATACGTGAGGCGATCCCTGTCGAAGTCCACCACGGTGTTTTCTTGGTGTATAAAATCTAAGGAAGGGTTTGGGTCTTTAGTGAAAAAACTACCAGACTTGTCCGCAAAGAAGGATGGCTCACCGGCGAAAGGTTGTGCATTGGACTCTTGAACAGTAAGAATCCCATCCATGCTTGGATTGGCGATTTCAGACAATTTCCCGCTAGGCCAAAGGACTTTTACAGCCATAATTTCGGTAGTTTGACCAAGTCCGAAAAAGACTCTAGGATCCACAGAGGATTGGAATCCACGGTTTGGCATTTGCTCCGCGTAGAGAGTATCTGTGTCCGTAATCACCTGGATCTGAGATCCAATCCCTGACGTGTTCTGACCCTCTCCGATAAGGCTTATTTGAAGACTGTGAAAATTTGTTTGTAGGGTTTTACTCAGATTTTTGAATAGCAGCACCTCGCTATTCACATTGTTCACTACTAAATCCAGGCTGCCGTCATTATCTAGATCACCATAAGCAGCACCATTAGAGTGAATCGGTTCACCCAATCCCCAATCGCTGGCTTTATTGACGAAATTTAAATCTCCCAGATTTTTGAAAGCGTAATTAGAAACTGGATTCACAGGAATCGGATCGATCAATGCGCGATAATCCACACCTTCCTCCGAGATGATTTTCATTTTTGTTTCATCATCGTCGATGAAATTCAAATAATCCAAGTCGGTAATGTCTTGATAGATTCCATTTGCGACAAAGAGGTCTCTTTTACCATCATTATCCATGTCAAAAATCAATGCACCCCAGCTCCAGTCGGTGGCTTCCACATTGGCTAGTCGGCCAAGCTCACTGAAGGTTCCATTTCCATTGTTGATATGGAGCATGTTTCGGCTAAACTGATAATGGTAGCCGTGGGTCTTATTGAATTGAAATTTATCCCAATTCTCAAATGTGGTGACTTGCTTCAGGCGCGTTTGAGGTTCGGGGAGCATATCTGTCACAAAAATATCGAGATACCCATCACCATTGATATCGGCTATGTCTGCTCCCATAGATGCCGCGCTGATGGATCGCATGGATGATTCCAAGGACTCTGTAAACGTCCCGTCTTGATTATTGATGTAGAGATAGTCTTTTTCAAAAAAATCATTGGAAATAAAGATATCTGGCCAGCTATCCAGATTGACATCACCAATGGTGATTCCCAAACCAAAACCGATTAGACTTCCATAAATACCCGCCTCCTCACTCACATCGACGAATTTTCCGTTTTGGTTTTGGAAGAGTTTATCTCCTCCCACAGGGTCTCTCACCGGTCTCTCATTCTGCATTTTATTGAAAGTCCCTATGGCTTGGTAGCTATTGTTAAGTAAGTAGACGTCGAGGTCCCCGTCCTTGTCATAGTCAAAAAAGACGGCATGCGTACTGAATCCCTGATCTGCCAAGCCATATTCCTCAGCCATCTCCACGAATGTTCCATCACCTTGATTGATGAATAGCTCATTCTGCTTGTTATCTCCCGAAATATCCCCAGAGTTACAAACATAAATATCCAGAAGTTGGTCGCCGTTCACATCAGCCATGGCTACACCTGTACTCCAGGCTCGAGTTCCGCCAACTTCCGCTGATTCCGTCACATCTTCAAATTGTAGGTTTCCCTTGTTTAAAAAGAGCTTATTGGCGCCCATGTTTGCTGTCAAATAAACATCCAAGAGTCCGTCTCCATTGACGTCACCCAATGCCACCCCACCGCCGTTGTAGTAATTTCTATAAGTGAAAATATTGAACTCCTGGCTGAAGGTCAGGTCATTTGAAAAGGCGAGGCCTGATTCTTTGGAATCAATTTTTTGGAACAAAGGAGGGGCTTGAGGTTCTTCCTTTTTTGCGCAAGCGAAAAAAATCAACAATCCCAGAACTATGAATACTGACTTTTTCATGAAGGCTTATTGGATTGAAGTTTTTTGTGAAGCGGAAGATCTACGATTTCTGCCCGAACTACGGAAAGGTGTTTTTTGAAAATACGGATGCGTCGATTGCCATCTACTTTGACCCAAGCTTTTTTCGTTTCATCTCGGTCGCTGACTTCGATAAAGCCTTCTCCATACCAGTCTTCGAAAAGCTCGACAACATCTGCCAAAAGATGGTCGGCGTCCAGTTCTTCGTTCCAAGGTGCCCAAGATTCATAGGTGAATTCAACGGGCATTAGGTAGATTTTCTGCTCTTCCCATTTTGGGAAAAAGCGCATAAAACTTCGATTACCTGACGGCATTTCGGTTCGGTATTCTACAGAAAGCTCAGAAGGACCGTTCGTAAGAATACCATGACTATTCATTTCCCAACAAGCCTCATAAAACTCCTTCTGAGTCATCCCGAGTTCGAGACCTAGGAAAAGCGTATTTTCCACCTTACCTGAGGATAATTCTCGCTCCTCCATTTTTTGGTATTCTGATTTGCAGGAGACTAAAAGCAAGATTGCTAGACCCGCGATTAGATTACTTTTTAATTTCAAATTCCAGTACTTCATCGTCATTTCTAAATACCAGCAGTCGTGTGCCGGAAGTTGAATTTATTTGTACAATATCCCTTGTTTCTCCAGGTATGAAAAGGCCACTCTGAGTTAAGGATAGATTCTTCCAAATTTTACCATCTGTGGTTTTCAGCAGACCACCATAGCTCCCCATTTGAGTTCCCATTTCGGGTTTGATTTTGGATTGATTTCCACCATAAACAAGAAGGGGATAGGCATCATTGGGTGTTGAGATGGCCGCGATGGCAAATACTGGAGACATCTGTAAATCTATGGGTAGAGTGACGGATTCAAATACTCCATCGCCTTGATTTAGCCATAGCGAAGTCGCCAATGTATTTGCTCGTAAAGTTAAAGATTTTGACAACAAATCTGGCTCAAATAGGTCCGCTAAACTTTTGTTTTTGTAGGTCTCATAAGTGAGGAGTTGCTTGCGCAAAGAAGGGATTTGTTTCAAAAGTGTGCTTTTCAAAACCAGTGCAATAGAATTGTTATTTATCCGTTGAGTGAGTATAGGATCCAATGCTCCGTTTTGATCAAAATCATTAATGAAAAGCTCCAGTGGCGTATCGGGCGAAGTTCGGATGCGTGAGTTAAGCCCCCAGTTACCTCCTAGGATATCTGGCTTTCCATCGGAGTTAATATCCTGGACCAACAGTCTTTGCCATAATCCTTCAGTCTGGTTAAAGCCAAATTCCTGAGTTCGCTCTTGCCATTGTGAATCGGTAATGGTAAAGATCCGAATTGGCATCCATTCACCACAAATGATCAACTCAACCTTTCCATCTTGATCTAGGTCAGCGAGCGCCCCATCTGTAATCATCCCTACGGCGTTGTTAGCCCCCAAATACTTGTTGCTTTGATCTGTAAAATTGGCTTTACCATCATTGATCCAAACCGACAATGGTGCAGGGATACCATATTCAAAGGGTAGGGCACGCGAGCCGACAATTAAGTCTTGATCACCGTCTTTGTCCAAATCCAAGTCGAGGATAAAAGAAGTGGGGTTTGGCGAAAAACTTGAAGGAATTTTGGTGAAGTGACCATTTCCTTGATTCAGGTAAAGTCTATCTCGATAGATGGAATTATAATTGCCATACTCTATGCCACCGCTTCCTACGATCAAATCTAACTGTCCATCGCCAGTGGCATCGAAGAAATGGGCGATGACATCCTCTGAGAGACTATCTTCGACGAAGGTTTCTCTCAACACCGACTCGAAGTCTCCCTTGGCATTTTGAATCCAAAGCTCTGATGAATATCCCCTAGCTCCAGGCAAGAAAAAGTCAACTCTTCCATCAGAATTCACATCTGCTTTGGCTACCCTGGGTCCTTCATTGCTGATCATCCAAAAGCGGAGTCGATCTCTATCAAAATCTATAAAGTCGCTTTCCTGATGAAGGATATCGTAGTCCGTTTGCCTAATATTAAATAGGGGCTCTGCTAGGTTTGGATTTTTGGTTTGTTGTTTCGCTTCCTTAGGATTCGGGACAAGCCTTTGGTTTGCAGGGATCTGATAGCTTTTTGAAACAGTTCCATTCGGCCAAAAGATCTCAAGAGAATCAATCTGAGTATCAGAGCCTAGGCCAAAATGGACAATAGGGGAAACACTGGAGAGATAGCCTTTGACTGGCTGATATTCCTGGTATTGCATCCTATCGCCGAGATAGAGTTTTACTTTTGCGCCAAAGGCGCTACCCAAGTCAAGCTGTAGA
This sequence comes from Algoriphagus namhaensis, assembly GCF_042649705.1. Classification (NCBI taxonomy): domain Bacteria; kingdom Pseudomonadati; phylum Bacteroidota; class Cytophagia; order Cytophagales; family Cyclobacteriaceae; genus Algoriphagus; species Algoriphagus namhaensis. The sequence goes on along the minus strand of NZ_JBHRZS010000006.1, from coordinate 118,605 downwards.
AAATTACCAATGCCAAGCTCTCGGGAATTGTTTTTATAAATCGCAGCGTAACCATTTTGGTTATTTATGACTAGGTCGAGATCACCATCATTGTCCAAGTCTCCATAAGCTGAACCAGTGCTAAAAGTCAACTGATCTAAACCAAAGGAAGCTGCCTTATTTTCAAAATCCCAATTGCCCTTGTTTTGAAACCAATAGTTGGCCAAAGGCTGGGAGGGAAACTGATCAATCATGGTAGTTAGGAGCAGGGAGTCTTCCTTTAATTTGGCTACATCTTCGGATTGATCCGTATAAAAGTCTACAAAGTCGAAATCAGTCAGATCCTTGACGATTCCATTAGCCACAAAGATATCCTTCAGCCCGTCGTTGTTGCCATCAAAGATCAATGCTCCCCAGCTCCAGTCAGTAGCATCTGTTTGTGTAAAGCGTGAAATCTCTGAGAAAACTGGAAGGGTTGAGTTTGAAGGATTACCGAGATTTCGCTGAAGTGTGTTTCTGGTAAATTGCCAATGATAGCCTGCTTTTACATTCGCTTGTTGCTTATCCCAGTCTTCAAATGGTGTTTTGGTCTTAATGCGTTCCCAGTCTCTGGGAAGCATTTCAGTGACGAAGATTTCTGGCTTGGCGTCATTGTCTAGATCTGCAATATCAGCACCCATGGATCCTAAGCTTATTTCTGGGAGCATTTGGGTGAGTGATTCCGTAAAAGTCCCATCCTGATTGTTGATGTAAATGTAATCCCGCTCAAAAAAATCATTGGACACGTAAAGATCTGGCCATGAGTCATCGTTGAGATCTGCAACAGTGACACCGAGTCCATATCCAATACTACTTCCGTATATGCCTGCCGATTCGCTTACATCTGTAAAGGTTTCACCATCATTTCTGAATAGCTTATTCCCTCCATCGGGATCTCGCGTTTCACGCTGTCCTTCTCGAAGGTCATAAATACCGACAGATCGTCCGGAGTTACTCAGTAGATACATATCGAGGTCTCCATCCTTATCAAAATCAAAAAATACGGCATGTTGAGAAAGGCCTTCCTCGGCCAATCCATATTTCTCAGCTTCCTCGGAAAAGGTTGAGTTTCCCTGATTAATAAAAAGCTCATTCTTGCGTCTTTCGCCTCCAGGAGGTCCAGACTTGCAGACATAAATATCAAGAAGGTCATCTTGATTGATATCAGCCATGCTAACGCCAGTGGACCAAACGCCTAGGGAATTAAGACCTGCTGACTCGGTTATGTCTTCAAATTGTAGATTTCCCTTATTAAGGTAAAGCCGATTTGAGGTTTGATTTCCTGTAAAAAAAATATCAATCAGGCCATCTTGATTGATGTCTCCTAGCGCAACTCCGGCACCATTATAAAAATTTCTGAATGTGTAAGGATTGACCTGCTCGGTATAGTTCAGGTCATTACGAAAGTCAATCCCTGTTTTTTCATTGGGCAGGAGGTCCCAGAGAAGGGGAGCTTCTTTTACTGGTCCTTTGCAGGCACCAAGGAATCCAAGAATCATGAAAATTGAGCTGATTTTGACTCTCATGGTAGGGATAAAAAAAGGAAGTGCACAAATGTACACTTCCTTTCCTTAAAATTTATTTTACTATTAATAACCTGGGTTCTGTACCAAGTTAGGGTTAGCATTGATTTGTGGCAATGGAATTGGGAACAAAGCTCTGAATGGCTCTGATTGTCCTTTTTCCCACCATGGTTGATTCCACTTTCCAAATCGGATCATGTCCGTTCTTCTGCTCGCTTCAGCAAACATTTCCTTGCCTCTTTCATCATAGATGTCGTCCAAAGTAACAGCAGATAAAGCTGGAAGATTAGCTCTAGATCTGATCATGTTTACCATTGTAAGTGCAGTACCAGCGTCACCTGTACGAAGTGCAGCCTCAGCTTTCACAAGAATGATATCACCAAGTCTAAGAAGTGGATAGTCGTTGCTTAAGCTCGAACCAGCTCCTGAGGCAAACTCATACTTACCTACCCGAACGCCTGCTTGTCTATACGCACCTGGAGCAAGTTCATTGATCTCTGGAGTGAAAGTCAATGGCTGACCATCAGGATCATTAGCTTCAGCGGAGATGTCATTAAGTCTAGTTCCATCTGATGCAAACTGAGGGCCTACCAAGAAGCTGCCTTTTCTCACGTCTTCGTCATCAAAAGAATTGTAGAACTCCTCTAGTGAAGCATAACCATTCCATGGCTGCTCCTGAAGATCAAATGTATTTTGACTTAGGTAGTGAAGAGTCATTTGCGCAAGGTTGAAACCACCCGCATTGTTCTCGTCATAAGGAAGAGTGAAGATGTTTTCAGTAGATCCACCGTTTCTTGTCGCAAAATTGTTGAAGAAGTTTGAGGACAAAGAATATGGACCGGACATTACTACATCTGCAGCTGCTTCTGCATCTGCCCATCTTGCCGTACCTGTATAGATTTCAGCATTTAGATAAAGCTTAGCAAGGATCGCATGAGCAGAATAGAAGTTGATCGTAGTCTTTGAATCTACCTGTGGAAGAAGCGCAGCATTATCCAAAATAGAACTTTCGATAAAGGCAAATACCTCTGCTCTGCTGTTGTTCGTTGGATTTCCACCGCTTGACTGCTCAGTGATAATCGGAACATTACCGAAAGAGTCAATCAACCATAGGTAAACAAAAGCTCTCAGAATCTTCAATTCAGCATTCAATGCTGGAAGATCAGGGTACTGAATCAACAAGTTGTTGATTTCACCGACTGCTGAGAAACAATAGTTCCAAGAGTTATTGAAAGATTCTTCAGAAGCATTCCAAGTATGTCTGTGCATTCTGAGCCACTGACCACCATCTTCCCAGTCAGCACCTTTCTGTGGAATAGCCATCTCGTCAGACGCTACTTCATTGATGGACCAGATACTGTTATGTCCACCCCAGCTACCCACTATTCGCGAATAAGCTGACGCTTTCAATACGTCAATCAAAACTGGGTTATCACTATTCGCCACATCTTCAGCAGTTACTCCATCGAGCACCTCCTGATCCAACTCCCAGCAGGATGCAAGCATCACGACTGGTACCAGTAGACAGATTTTTTTAATTGATTTAAACATATGTCTTTTGTTTGATTGTTATTTAAAATTAAGGGATACTCCTAGCGTGAAAGATCTCACTTGGAAGAAGGTGTTTCTTCTTTCAATACCTGGAGAAAGTGCCGTAGTAAATCCGTCACCATTCTCCGCGTCAGTCAATCTAGCTTCAGGATCTATACCTGTGTAGTTTGTGATTGTAAACAAGTTCTGACCTGCAAAGTACACACGCAAATTACTCAAGTTCTTAGATTTAGTAGGAATGTTATATCCTAGCTCCAAGTTGTCCAAACGAACGAATGAAGCGTCCTCTACATACGAACTGTTGAACGTTGGGGTTGAAGTTACCAACTGAGTTTTGTCTGTAATTACAGAGTTCCATGTGTTTGATCCTGGATCTTGATTTTCGTAGAAGCCTCTATAAGAGTTGTACAAGTCATGACCCCAAGTTCCTCTGAAGAAGAAGTTCAACGACCAGTTCTTGTAAAGGAAGCTGTTGGCAAAACCAAATTCACCAGCTGGAAGACCATTACCTAGTCTTTCGAATTCGTTTGGATCAGTAGTAGAAAGGATATACTCACCACCGTCAGTCAATCCTTCTAGTCTTGGACCATAGATATCACCAACTTTCTCACCTACTCTGTTGTAGATGATTGGGTTGTTGTTTTGGCCTGGAGCACCTGGAGTTGCGAAACGTAATTCGTCAAAACCTAAGTCACCAGCAGAAAGAGATACGATCTCAGTCTTGTCATAAAGTGTGAAGTTCACATTTGGACTCCAGCTTACTTGACCCAAAGCAATTTGCTTCACACCAAGTGCAAATTCAAAACCTGCAGCTCTTAAGTCAGCAAGGTTTACCCAAGTACTTCCTACCGTGTTGAATCGCCCTGGATCAAATGGGTTAGGAGCACCTGTTGCTACTGGTACGTTGAATAGAAGATCAGAAATATTTCTAGTATAGTAATCTACGCTACCGGTAACCTTATCATTAAACATGGCGAAGTCAACACCCACGTTAAATTCTTTCTTAGTCTCCCACTTCAAATCCTGGTTTGGGTTTGAGTTTTGAACGATACCTACATAGATGTCATTCTGCGTCAATGGATCACCATCAAGGTCAATTCTGTTTCCGTTTCCGAATACACCCAAAGCCAAGGTTGGAGATGGAGGAAGGTTACCCGTCACACCATAAGAAACTCTAGGCTTAAACTGGCTGAAAAGACCCATATCAAAAATCTGAGTGAAGTCAGCACCTGCACTGAATGCTGGGAATACACCAGTCTGGTTGTTTGCACCAAATCCAGAATAAGTTTCCGCTCTAGCAGAAGCCGAGAAGAAGAAGGTGTTGTTGTAATTGAAGTTTGCTCTACCGAAAGCAGAATTCAATTGATCTTGGTTTGCGAAAGATGACATATCTGTGTTGTTACCCACACGGATAGCACCAGCTCCTAGATTATTCCATCCAAGATCAAAAAGGAATTGTCTTGATCTAGCATTGAATCCTTGGTTAGTAGTTTCCTGGAAACCAAGACCACCCAAAAGTGTCATGTTCAAGCCATCTGCAATATCAGTCTCATATCTCAAGGTAGTTTCGAAAATCTTCTGAGTTCTATCAAAAGTATTTCTCTGTGCAGAACCACCGGCTCCCAAACCTACTTGGAAATCTTGTCTGCTCCAGAAAGCACCTGAAAGAGTATTTCTTCTATCCTGAGAATATTGTGCAGAGATAGTCAAGTTTGGAAGGATATCGAACTCCGCTCTGTAAGAAGTAAGAGCAGTTTTAGTCTCACCAATGAAGCGTTGCTGATTAGCAAGAGCTACTGGATTCAAGAAATCAAAAAGATCTCTTTGGAAATAACCTCCAAATCGCTCGTTTGCATCTTCAGTATTTTCGAATACTGGAGCAGTTGGGTTATAAATCGTCGCATATCTAAATGCACCTCCATTGATATCTTCAGAATCAATATTAGAGAAAGATAGATTGACGTTCAATCTCAAGCGATTGTTAATCGCGGACTGAGAAAGATTTAATCTAGTGTTCAATCTCTTATTAGAAACGCCTTTCACGATACCTTGATTGTCTCGATAGTTTACAGATGCCATATAGCTGGTGTTATTCACACCACCGGAAACCGAAGCATTAGTAGTATAAGAGAATGCATCTTGAGTCAATTCTTCTCTCCAATCTGTATTGCTTCCGAAATCAGTACCTCCTCTTGCTACAAATTCCTCAGCAGAAAGCACAGGAATTAAATTGGTAGCTTGATCCACTGTACCGAAAGTATTGATCGATACGTTAGTAGTTGCTTCTTTGCTCTTCTTCTTAGTAGTCGTGATCAAAATCACACCAGAAGAACCTCTTGCACCGTAAATTGCAGCGGCAGAACCGTCCTTCAATACATCGATTGATTCGATATCATTAGGATCGACGTTTTCGATGGATGCACCGATTACACCGTCCAATACGATCAATGGAGACTGGTTAGCTCCGAAAGTGGAAAGACCTCTTAGGCGGACGTTAAATCCACCATTTGGGCTACCACCCGCTCTTGTAATGGAAAGGCCAGCTACTTTACCTTGAAGTAATTGTGCTGGGTTTGAGATGTTACCTTTGTTAAATTCTTCAGGTTTTACACCAACCACCGCTGAGGTGATTTCCTTTTTGTCCTGAGAGCCGTAACCAATAACAACAGCTTCTTCCAAACTTTGGATATCTTCTACCAAAGTGATGGTGAAGTTGGATTGGCTACCAATCTCTACTTCCTGCGTAATATATCCTACAAAGGATACTACTAAAACTTGATCTCCATCCTGGATTTCAAGTGAAAAAGAACCGTCGATATCTGTTGGTACACCTCGTGTGGTACCTTTGACCAATACTGTGGCTCCCGGGATTCCTTCGCCGAAGGTTTCGTCGAGAACAGTACCTGTCACCGTTCGACTTTGAGCGTTGGCTAACATGACCGTCCCAAGGGACAAAATCAATGCAAGTAGCAACGACTTGAATTTAGGTAAATTGTTTCGCATAGGATTTTTTGGTTTTTCTTGTAAAAACGAAATAGATGAACACATTCGAATTCGAAGCTAAAGTCCTTCTTAAAATCCGATTTTGCAATTCTTAACATTCTCCGAATAGAGATGTTTGATTCTTTTAGTTCAAAAAATTATACTATTACCTATCTTTTGTTTAACGAAACAAAATAATTGTTATCGAAATGTTAATGGAAATCGATTTCTATTTACAAATACTTAAAAAATATCATTTTTATTAAAAAAATGAGAATTTTGAATTTAGGTCCTGATTGCGTCGCAATCGATTGAGGAACATCTTTAAAAAATTTAAAAAAGATACGTGCTAATTCTGAAAAACTTTAAAAATCCATTAGGCTAACCGTCAGAAAATAAAGCATATAATACTTTTATGCTATCCATAACAAATCTTAGAATTTCTTAAAAAGTATCAAACCCATGGCTCCTTTTTAGAGTAGAAGTTATTCATTAGTATATTAAAATCCTTATAGATTTTATATGTATAAATTAAACCAACCAAGCCTTATAAAGAAGGCCTTTTTCGCATACATTTTATTTTTCATAATCCTAGGTTCTCAGGCACAAGGAATCAGGGGTCAAGTCTTGACGAATGAAGGAGAGCCCTTGTCTTATGCCTCTGTCTATGTCAGAAATATTGGAGACGGTGTACCCACAAATGAAGAGGGTAGATATGAGTTTGCTTTGCCAGCAGGAATATATGACGTGATTTTTCAATACTTGGGCTACAAATCAATTATTGAAACCATCATAGTCCAGGAGGAGTGGGTGGATTATTCGGTCAGGCTAGAACCACAAACCTATACCCTTGAAACCGTGGAAGTCCAAGCTGGAAAAGAAGATCCGGCGCTAACCATCATGCGAAAGGCAATTGCTAAAGCCAAGTACCATCGACTGCAAGTGCAACAGTATAGTATGACTGTTTACCTTAAAGGCACAGGCCAATTGACGGATGCGCCTTTCTTTCTCAAGAAGACTTTGGAAGAAGACGGGTTAAAGCTCAATGAGGCTTACACCTCCGAATCTGTTTCCCGAATCACATTCACCCAACCAGATAAAGTGGAGGAAAAAGTGATTTCAATTCGCACCAATGGCGACAATCAATCCACCTCTCCAGCTCCTTACATAGAAACCAGCTTTTATCAGGAAAAAATCAATGATATAATCTCGCCACTTTCTAGGGCGGCCTTTCAGTATTATCGTTTCAAGTATGAAGGGAGTTTCTTTGATCAAGAAGTTTTGGTGAGTAAAATTAAAGTCACTCCTCGCTCCCGAGGGGAGCAGGTATTTGAAGGATATATTTATATTATTGAAGATTTGTGGGCTATCCATAGTCTCGATTTGAAGACTTCCTTGCTAGGTTTCCAGATCACTGCCAAACAGCAATATGCTCCTGTAGCGGAAAATGTCTGGATGCCTTTAACCCACACGTATACTTTTGGGGGCAAATTTTTTGGCTTTGAGGGAGCCTTTAATTATCTGGCCTCGACTCGCGATTATGAAGTAACCCTTAACCCTGATCTGGTGGAAGTCCCTGAAATCATCGATGAAAAAATCGAAGAAATTCCCGAGGGAGTAAAGAGCACACCAAAAGAGGCCTCTGTGTTTGAGCAACTGGCTAGCGAAGAACCCAAAACGCGGAAAGAATATCGGAAGCTACTCAACGAGTACGAAAAGGAAATGATTAAGGAGGAACAGGAAGAGCCGAATGTGACCACCGAGCGTTATTATTCTGTGGATTCTCTGGCTAAAAAGCGAGAGCTAAGCTATTGGGATAGTATCAGGCCAGTACCGCTGACTGTCAAAGAAATCGAAGGATACAAACGAGACGATAGTCTTGCCGTAGTGGAGGCTGCCAAAATGAGTGATGTGGACTCTATTGCAGATAAAGCCAAGCGGAAGATGAGGCCATTGGATTTCATGAATGGTGCATCCTACAGTATGGGTGGAGGAAAGTCGATTGGGTTTCGCCAAAACTGGACCAAGATTTCCTTCAATACGGTGGAAGGTTGGAAAGTTGGATTGGGCTTATTTTACAGGAAAACAAGCAGAGTGAAATTGGCAGACTCCGTCAATTACATCCGGAAAAGTTTCAACATAGAGCCTGAGCTTCGCTATGGTTTTTCAAGCAATCAGTTTTATGGAAAAGTAAATATCAGGTGGTCACAGACCGAAGGGGTTTCTGGTATCACCAAAGGGATAGAGGGCGGCCGATATATTTATCAATTTAATGGAGGGGAGCCCATCAACGAGCAAGTAAATGCATTTTACTCCTTGCTTTTCAGGCAAAATTACATGAAGCTCTATGACCAAACGTTTATTCGAGGCTATTGGGCACACCGGGTCAATTCAGGATTTACGTATCGATTCAATGCTACTTACGCCGATCGAAGACAGCTCTTTAATAATTCTAATTATAGCTTTTACAACAAGCCGGAAAGAGTGTATTCGCCTAATCAAACAGAAAATGTAGAGACCACGGACCTGTCTTTTCAAGATCATAAGGCCTTGATCCTACGGGGAGGGATTGAATGGAAACCAGGTATTAAGTATGGCATTCGAAATGGGGTGAAATATCCGATTTCTTCAGGAGCGCCTCTTTTGAAGTTGGATTATGAAAAAGCTATAGGATCAATAACCTCCGACGGAACTTCAGCTGATTTTGACCATATCAGTTTTGGGATTGAGCACTCCATTGATTTTGGAGTGAGTGGGGATTTGGACTTCAATATCAGCGCAGGTTCTTTCCTTTCCAATGATCGAGTGTATTTTCAGGACTTTCAGCATTTTGGAGGTAATCGTACTGTTTTTTCAAACTTTGGTCCGGCATCTAATTACCGCTTTATGGACTATTATAAGTACAGTACACAGACTTCGTATTTTTCCAGTATTGTTCATTATCAGTTCCGGAAGTTTTTGTTTACCCAGCTACCTATGTTACGGTTTTCCGGTTTACGGGAGAATATCTTTTTCAATTACCTAAAAACAGAAAATTCGCCGCACTATTGGGAGGTTGGCTATTCGCTGGATAACCTCTTCCGTATTTTCCGAGTGGAATTTGGGGCGGGCTTCGAAAATGGTAAATACCTTAGAAGCGGACCGAGATTCGGGATTGCTACCTTTATTCAAGTTAGCGGAAATGATTAAAAAAAAGGCCGATGAAAAATCGGCCTTTATACTTATACAGTCATGATATCTTTTTCCTTTTTCACGAGGAGTTCATCGATCTTGGAACTGTAGGTGTCTGTGAGTTTTTGAACTTTGTCTTCTGCTCTTTTTACCTCATCTTCTGCCACACCGTCCTTTTGAAGTTTCTTCAGCGAATCATTCGTATCCTTTCGGATGGTACGAAGAGAGATTTTGCCGTTTTCGCATTCGTTCTTGGCCTGCTTCACTAGGTTTTGTCTTCGTTCTTCGGTCAGTGCAGGAATGGTCAAGATGACCATTTCACCATTATTCTGCGGTGCAAGCCCTAGGTCTGAATTGATTATAGCCCGCTCTATTTCTCCAATAAGATTTCTCTCCCAAGGCTTGATGGCAAGGGTTCGAGCATCCGGGGTGTTGATGGACGCTACTTGCGACAATGGTGTTTTAGCTCCGTAGTACTCCACCATTACACCGTCTAGCAAATTGGGCATGGCCTTTCCTGCTCGGATTTTTAAAAGTTCGCTGCTGGTATGCGCTACTGCTTTATCCATTAATTCTTTGGCTTCTTCGAGGAATAATTCGATTTCTTCCATGTCTTGATTGATTTTAAGAAATTAAGGTTCCGATCACTTCACCCTTGATGATTTTACTTAGGTTTCCAGCCTTATTCATGTCAAAAACGATGATCGGAAGGTTGTTTTCTTGACAAAGCGTGAAGGCGGTCATATCCATTACACTGAGGTTTTTTTCGTAGACCTCATGGAAAGAGATATTCTTGTATTTAGTTGCATTTTCGTCTTTTTCAGGATCGGCTGTGTAAACACCATCTACTCGGGTGCCCTTGAGCACAACCTCTGCTTCCACTTCGATTGCCCGGAGACTTGCGGTGGAATCGGTGGTGAAATAAGGATTGCCTATACCCGCTCCGAAGATTACTATTCGGCCTTTTTCTAAGTGACGAATTGCTCGTCTTCTGATGAAAGGCTCACAAACGCTCTCGATTTTGATACCAGACATTAAGCGAGTATACATTCCATTTTGCTCTAATGCACTTTGCAAGGCCATGGCATTGATCAAGGTAGCGAGCATGCCCATATAGTCCCCCTGGACTCGATCGATTCCCGATTGCTCGGCCTGCACCCCGCGGAAAATATTGCCACCGCCAATAACGATCGCTACTTCCACTCCCATTTCCTTGATTTCCTTGATTTCGTTAGCGTACTGCTGGAGTCGCACTGGGTCGATGCCGTAGCTTTTGTCACCCATAAGGGCCTCACCACTTAGCTTGAGTAGGATTCGTCTGTATTTCATCAATTTGAGTTCTTATTTGGGTCAAGGCTGTTAGCCTTTCAAAAATTTCCGAACAAATATATGTTCTTATATGCGGATTGCTAGGTTCTTGAGTTAAAATTGAATCAGGATTTGGTTTTTTTCTACACTCTGCCCGAGTTCCACCTTTACTGTCTTCACTACTCCATCCCCAGGAGATTTGATGATATTTTCCATTTTCATGGCCTCCAATATGAGGACTACATCACCTTTTTTGACTTCATCGCCAGGTTTGGCTTTGAGCTCCAAAATCAAACCGGGCATAGGGGCTTTAATATCTTTGACCACTCCAGTACTCTGGATATTTAGTCCTAGTTTTTCCAGAAGGATGTCATTTTTGTCCTTCAGTGTCAATGTGGTCTGTTTATTCCCCAGTCTGATATCCATGCTTTTGGTATCTGGATCAAAGCGAAGCAATTCGGCTTCGATCGATTGATCTTTGTAGATCAAATGGATCTTGTCATTTCCCAAATCAACGATTTCCATGGGGATCGACTTTTCATTGACTGTGTATGTTCCTTCGGATTTGGTTACAGTGAACCTCTCTTTATCAATAGTTACAGAATACATGACGAAAAACTTATCTTGCGATGATTATCGGAAATTTTCCAAATATGATACAATTGATTGCTAAGCCAAAGATAATTCTCCAAAAGTCTGCTTTCTGGATAATCGCCGGTCTGGTTTTTACAATTCTTGGTTGCAAAGGAACCCAAGAGCTAAGTAATCCTGATGGGACTGAATCTGAAATAGAATTACCAGTCGAAGACCAATTCACTTCTGAGGATTCTTTGAATTTCCTCAAACTGTTGCGGCAAAAGGAAGCGGCCATTTCGGACTATCGCGAGGCCTATCCCAAGGACATCGAAGTGCTGCATGTGGATTTGGACTTGGCTTTTGATTTTCAAAAACAATCTGTTAGGGGTATAGCAAAGCTTTTGATATCGCCTCATTTCTATGAAACCAAAGAAGTTTTTCTAGATGCTCAGGATTTTGAATTGGGGAGAATAAGCTTAATCAATAAGGATAGTACTTCTAAACTAGGCTATCAATACGATGGGAAAGTCATTCAAATTTATTTGCCGGAGGCTACAGGTCGAGATGATTCGCTTTGGGTAGAAATCAACTATGAGGCCTTTCCGGAGCGAAACCCAACAGCTGGAAGTTCTGCGATCACCGATACCAAGGGGCTTTATTTTATCGATCCTTTAGATACGATTCCATCAAAGCCTACGATGATTTGGACACAGGGGGAGACCGAGCACAATTCCAAATGGTTTCCAATGGTGGACAAGCCCAATCAACGATTTACCCAAACCTTTGCCTTGACTGTACCGGATTCCATGATCAGTCTCAGCAATGGAGTGATGGTAAAGCAAGAAAATCTTGGAAATGGGCTAAGAAAGGATTTTTGGGAAATGAATATCCCACATGCGCCGTATCTAGCAGCCGTTGGGATTGGGAACTTTGGAAAAGTAGAGGACAGGTGGAAAGGTGTGCCTTTGGGTTACTATGTAGAAAAGGGGTATGAGGCTGGCGCAAAAAAAGTTTTTGAAAATACTCCCTTGATGATGGAGTTTTTCTCTGACTTACTTGGTTTGGATTACCCATGGCCAAAATACGATCAGTTGGTCGTCAAAGATTTTGTGTCAGGAGCTATGGAAAACACGACCCTTTCTATTTTTATGGAAGAGTTGAAGTTGACGGAGCGTGAAGCGATTGATTCGGAGTGGGATTATATTATTGCGCACGAGCTTTTTCATCAGTGGTTTGGTGACTATGTGACCACTGAGTCTTGGTCTAACCTAACCTTAAACGAGGCTTTTGCGAATTACTCGGAATATCTTTGGAATGAACATCACTATGGGCAGGATGTAGCCGATTTGAAATTGGTGGCAGAGACGGAAAACTATTTCTATGAAGCAGAAACCAAACAGGTGAATCTCATACGATTTGAATATGCAGATTCAGAAGACATGTTTGATTCGCATAGCTATTCCAAAGGAGGAGCTATTTTGCACATGCTTCGCAAAGTCGTTGGAGATGAGGCTTTTTTTGAAAGCTTAAACCTTTATCTGACCCAACATGCTCTTCAATCCGTGGAAGTTCACGATCTCCGATTGGCCTTTGAGGAAGTGACTGGGCGGGATTTGAATTGGTTTTTCAATCAATGGTTTTTAGATAAGGGGCACCCTGAGTTGCTGATCGAAGCGGATTATTCTCAACCAGAAAATGTGCTACTCAGCGTATACCAAACTCAGGACTTGAATACTACAACCATTTATAAAATCCCATTTGAAGTCAGCTGGTATGTCAATGGCGAGCGCAAGGTGAAAACTTTGGTGCTGGAGCGGGCATTCCAGCAGTATGCCTTGGAAAATACAGACGCGATTGACCAGGTTTATTTTGATGAACAGAAGCATTTACTCGCTCTGAAGTCTCCAGGCTTTACCGCTGAGCAATGGCAAAAGCAGTTTATGCAGTCACAATTTGGAGTGGCAAGATATGAGGCACTTGACAGTCTTAAAGCAGGAGATGAAAGGGGGATTTTGCTCGAAGTTTTAAAAGCATCTTTATCAGATCCCTTTGAGTCTGTGCAGGAGTCTGGGCTTTTGACTTTTATCAGCGGACAAGAGTGGCTGCTTGAGAATCCTGAACTGGAGGAACAGATATTTGATCTCGTGAATACTTCCAAAAATAATTCAATTCGATCCACTGCTTTGGATGTTTTGGCGGCTAATTGGCCCGATAAATACTATTCAACATTTAAATTACTTGTGAACGATCCTTCCTATTTAGTTGCAGGCTCTGCTCTGTCTGGTTTGGTAGCCTCTTCAGATCGAAAACTTAGTGAAGAAGAGCTTGCCAAATTCGAGCTAGAATCAAATTATCGCATGATCATCCCATTGGCCGAGTACTATCTGGTCAATGATGTTAAAGCAAAAGGAGGGTGGTTCACGAAGAAGGTCGAGACTTTGTCTGGGGATGGGATGTATTATTTCCTGGGGTATTATGGGGAATATTTCAGTATGAACCCCGAAGAGGGCAAGGAGGAAGCCTTAGCTTTTTTGCTTGGCAAGATGAAGAATGACCCACAACCAGGACAGCGTTTGGGAGCCTTTCAGGCTTTATTGGGTTTTGCCGATCAGGAGGAGGTCGTAGAGGCTATGAGTCGAATTGCCTCAGAGGAGGATGACGATTTTGTGAAGGCATATTACGATTATTTTCTTTCTTCATTAAAATTTGAAAATTAAGTGTTTGAAAATAAGATGATTGTAAACTTTTTGTAGAAAAAGCAGGTAAAATTAAAATCCATGTTTTGAATCTTTGGCAAAAGGCTATAATTTTGCCATCCGTTACAGAGAACAGGTGAATTCAAAAACGCTTCTGTAGCGCTAGTTGGGGGAATACCAAAGCGGCCAACTGGGACGGACTGTAAATCCGTTGACTTATGTCTTCACAGGTTCGAATCCTGTTTCCCCCACATTATTGCATTGCGAAATTTTTTTTTAATTTTGCATGGCATTTTCGAAACGTCGAAAAGCTGCATTAATAAAAGAGTAAAGTAAATTATAAGCGGGAGTAGCTCAGTTGGTAGAGCGGCAGCCTTCCAAGCTGCAGGTCGCGGGTTCGAGCCTCGTCTCCCGCTCGATGTCTTAGATGAGGCACCGGGTTTAAGCCGACGTAGCTCAGGGGTAGAGTACTTCCTTGGTAAGGAAGGGGTCACGGGTTCAAATCCCGTCGTTGGCTCACAGGACTCAAAAAGAAGTAAATAAACAAATCATTAACTTAAACTGAGGATTTTCAAGCATGGCAAAAGCAACATTCGACCGGTCTAAGCCACACGTGAATATCGGTACTATCGGACACGTAGACCATGGCAAAACTACTTTGACAGCAGCTATCACTACGGTGTTGGCTTCAAAGGGTCTGTCTGAACTAAGAGACTTTTCTTCTATCGACAACGCTCCAGAAGAAAAAGAAAGAGGTATTACTATCAACACATCTCACGTAGAGTACGCTACGGCTGCGAGACACTATGCTCACGTAGATTGTCCAGGTCACGCTGACTACGTTAAAAACATGGTAACTGGTGCTGCCCAAATGGACGGTGCTATCCTTGTAGTAGCTGCGACTGATGGACCAATGCCACAGACTAGAGAGCACATCCTTCTTGCACGTCAGGTAGGTGTACCTCAACTTGTCGTATTCATGAACAAAGTGGATATGGTTGACGATCCAGAACTTCTTGAGTTGGTAGAGATGGAAGTTAGAGAACTTCTTTCTTTCTACGAATTCGACGGAGACAATATCCCAGTAATCGCTGGTTCTGCTCTTGGAGCATTGAACGGTGAAGAGAAGTGGGTGAACACTGTAGTTGAATTGATGGACGCAGTTGATTCGTTCATTCCTACTCCAGCAAGAGCAATCGATAAGGATTTCTTGATGCCAGTTGAAGACGTATTCTCGATCACTGGTCGTGGTACTGTTGCTACTGGTAGAATCGAAAGAGGTGTAATCAACTCTGGTGAAGCTGTGGATATCATCGGTATGGGTGCGGAAGGACTTAAGTCTACTGTTACTGGTGTTGAGATGTTCCGTAAGATTCTTGACAGAGGAGAAGCTGGTGATAACGTAGGTCTATTGCTTAGAGGTATTGAAAAGGCGCAAATCAAGCGTGGAATGATTATCTGTAAGCCAGGATCTGTGAAGCCTCACGCTCACTTCAAGGCTGAAGTTTACGTTCTTTCAAAAGAAGAAGGTGGACGTCACACTCCATTCTTCAACAAATACAGACCACAGTTCTACCTTAGAACTACAGACGTAACTGGAGAGATCAAACTTCCAGAGAACGTTGAAATGGTTATGCCAGGTGATAACGTTACTATCGAAGTAAACTTGCTTTCGCCAGTCGCTTTGGAAAACGGTCTTCGTTTTGCAATCAGAGAAGGTGGACGTACAGTAGGTGCTGGTCAGGTGACTGAAATCCTTGACTAATTACTTTCCAATAATTTAGTATAAACGATGCGATCTCAAATTTTTTTGGGATCGCATTTGTTTCTTTATCTAGCAATACCTAATTTTGCGTTCCCATTAGCGGAGCGTTCATTCACACGGGCATAGTTCAATGGCAGAATAGCGGTCTCCAAAACCGTTGATGGGAGTTCGAATCTCTCTGCCCGTGCCAGTAAGTAAGTACACTATGAATCTGAAAAACTTTGTCTTAGATGCGTACGACGAAATGAAAAACAAGGTCACCTGGCCTAAGTATTCATTTTTGCAAAACAGTGCGGTGTTGGTATTGGTAGCATCTTTAATCTTCGCCCTATTTATAGGGGGGATTGATTTGGGCTTCGAAAATATCATGACCTGGTTTTATGATTTATTCTAATTGAATTGATTTTTACAGAATGGCAGAACATAAGTGGTACGTACTCAGAGTAGTAGCAGGACAGGAAAAAAAGACGAAAACCTATCTCGACAATGAGATCAATAGGCAAAAAATTGAGGATTTTATTCCAGAAGTCTTGATCCCCTCTGAGAAGGTATATGAGATGCGAAATGGCAAAAAGCGTGTGCGGGAAAGAAATTTCTTCCCAGGGTACGTTCTCGTCAATGCGGATCTTTCTAATGGA
This sequence comes from Algoriphagus namhaensis, assembly GCF_042649705.1. Lineage (NCBI taxonomy): Bacteria > Pseudomonadati > Bacteroidota > Cytophagia > Cytophagales > Cyclobacteriaceae > Algoriphagus > Algoriphagus namhaensis. The sequence goes on along the minus strand of NZ_JBHRZS010000006.1, from coordinate 102,377 downwards.
GAAGCCAATCATGTAATTACAAGTATTCCGGGAGTAATCGGGTTTTTAGGATCAAACTCCGGGGGGGCTTCCAAAACCCCCGAGCCATTACGTCAGTCAGAAATCAACCGTATTTTAGGTAAGGTTGAAGAGATCGATGAGTTTGCTGAGAAACTTGATACCCCATATATAGTTGGAGAAACCGTAAAAGTAATGGACGGTCCATTCAGTGGGTTTACCGGGACGATTGAGGAGATATTTGATGAGAAGAAGAAATTGAATGTTATGGTCAAGATCTTTGGAAGAAATACTCCTGTTGAATTAAACTTTATACAAGTAGAAAAACAAGATTAAGCAATGGCTAAGGAAATCACTGGTTATTTAAAACTGCAAGTGAAAGGTGGCCAGGCTAACCCTTCACCTCCTGTAGGTCCTGCTCTTGGTTCCAAGGGCTTGAACATTATGGAGTTCTGTAAGCAGTACAATGCACGTACCCAAGATAAAATGGGTCAAGTGCTTCCTGTATTGGTTACTATCTATTCTGACAAAACTTTTGATTTTGTGGTAAAAACTCCTCCTGCGGCAGTAATGCTTATGGATGCAGCCAAAATCAAGAGTGGTTCTGCTGAACCAAACAGAAAGAAGGTAGGATCTGTCACCTGGGATCAGGTGAAAGAGATTGCCGAGGTGAAAATGCCTGACCTTAACGCTTTCAAAGTGGAATCTGCCATGAAAATGGTAGCTGGAACCGCTAGAAGCATGGGTATCAAAGTATCTGGACGAGCTCCTTGGGAAGTATAAAAAATAGACGATGGCGAAGTTAACAAAAAAGCAGAAAGTAGCGCTTTCTAAATACGATCCAAGTCAAGAGTACTCCCTCGAGGAAGCTTCTTCAATTGTTAAGGAGATTACTGATGTGAAGTTTGATGCTTCCGTGGATTTGGACATCCGTTTGGGTGTGGATCCTCGTAAGGCTGATCAAATGGTAAGAGGTGTAGTAGCACTTCCACACGGTACGGGTAAAGATGTCAAAGTATTGGTTCTTTGCACTCCTGACAAAGCTGAAGAGGCCAAAGAGGCTGGTGCAGATCACGTTGGATTAGATGACTACATTGCTAAGATTGAAGGTGGATGGACTGACATTGATGTCATCATCACTATGCCTAACGTCATGGCAAAAGTAGGTAGATTAGGTAGGGTATTGGGACCGAGAGGTTTGATGCCAAACCCTAAGGCTGGAACAGTTACAATGGATGTAGCAAAGGCTGTACAAGAAGTGAAAGCTGGTAAGATTGATTTCAAAGTAGATAAGTTTGGAATTATTCATGCGAGCATTGGTAAAGTTTCTTTCTCTCCTGAGAAAATTCGTGAAAACGCACAAGAGCTTATATCCACCATTTCTAAGTTGAAGCCTTCCTCAGCTAAAGGAACGTATTTCAAGAGTATTAACATTTCCAGTACAATGTCTCCGGGCATCAAGTTGGATAAGGGAAGCATTCAAGGTATATAATCATGACTAGAGAAGAAAAGAAACAGATCATCGACGGTCTCACCGAGAAGTTTAAAGAGAACCCCTTCTTCTATATCACTGATGCTTCAGGATTCGATGTTGCTACTGTGAATTCTTTTAGAAGAATGTGTTTTGAGAAAGGCGTTGAGTACAAAGTGTACAAAAACACCTTGATCAGCAAGGCGCTAGAAAATTTGGACGCAGACTATTCAGAACTCACTGAAGGTGCGCTTAAAGGATTTTCTGGAATCATGTTTTCGAAAGAAACTAATAATCTTCCAGCAAAAGTATTGTTGGAATTCAGAAAGAAAAGAGGAAAGAAAGAAGTAAGACCTGTTTTTAAAGGAGCAGCTATCGATACGGACATCATCCTTGGTGAGGAAAACCTCACTATGCTTTCTAACTTGAAATCTAAGGAGGAGCTACTCAGCGAGCTTGTTGGCTTACTACAGTCTCCTGCTATGAATCTTCTCTCTGCTTTGCAGAGCGGTCAAAACAACATCTCTGGTGTTTTGAAAACTCTTGAAGAAAGAGAAGGAAACTAATTATCAAATCAATAAAAAAACAAAATTTTAAATAATAAGACGATGGCAGATCTTACACAACTTGCAGATCAGTTGGTAAACTTGACTGTAAAAGAAGTTAAAGAATTGACAGATATCCTTAAGGATCAGTATGGTATTGAGCCTGCTGCAGCTGGTGCTGTAGTAGTAGCTGGTGGTGCTGCTGGCGGTGACGCTGGTGAAGCTGCTGAAGAGAAGACATCTTTTGATGTGATCTTGAAGTCAGCTGGTGCTTCTAAACTTGCTGTAGTGAAACTTGTTAAGGAATTGACTGGTCTTGGATTGAAAGATGCAAAAGACCTAGTTGACTCTGCACCAAAGGCACTTAAAGAAGGTGTTGCTAAGGACGAAGCTGAAGGTTTAAAGAAATCTTTAGAAGAGGCTGGAGCTGAAGTAGAGATCAAATAATTTGTTAGACCAGCGGCATTAGGTCCTGGTTTAACCCTTAAGACCTGACTTTTAAGTCAGGTCTTTTCCTGTTTATGCACAGGTCAAAAATTGCATTATATTGAGCTGTGTTTGCAGCATTCCAATAATTTATTTCACTATAAACACAAACTACCTTGGCTATCAAGAATCAACCCGAAAGGAAAAGTTTCTCCTCCATTAAGGTGGTCAAAGACTATCCGGATTTCTTAGATATTCAATTGCAATCCTTCAAGGATTTTTTCCAATTGGATACTCCTGCCGAAAAACGCCGGGCGGATGGATTATTTAAAGTATTTTCTGAAAACTTCCCAATTAGTGATTCTCGCGAGAATTTCACGTTGGAGTTTATCGACTATGCTGTAGATCCTCCGAAATATAGCGTGGGCGAGTGCATCGACCGCGGATTGACCTACTCCGTCCCTCTTAAAGCAAAATTGAGATTGCTTTGCCATGATGAGGACAATGAAGATTTTGAGACCATCGAACAAGAAGTCTTTTTGGGTAACCTCCCATACATGACTGAGAAGGGCTCTTTTGTGATCAATGGAGCGGAGCGAGTGATCGTGTCCCAGCTACATAGATCTCCAGGTGTATTCTTCGCGCAGAGTAAGCATACCAACGGTACGAAGCTTTATTCTGCTAGAATTATTCCTTTCAAAGGTTCCTGGATTGAATTTGCGACTGACATCAATAATGTCATGTATGCCTATATCGATCGTAAGAAGAAATTCCCAGTAACCACTTTGCTAAGAGCTATTGGATATGGATCTGATAAAGATATCCTCGATCTATTTGGTCTGTCTGAAGAAGTGAAGGCGACCAAGGCTGGCTTGAAGAAAGTAGCAGGTAGAAAACTAGCTGCTCGTGTTTTGAGAACTTGGGTAGAGGATTTCGTGGATGAGGATACTGGAGAGGTAGTTTCTATTGATCGGAATGAGGTACTCCTAGAAAGAGATACCGTCTTGACCTCTGAAGATGCGGATTTGATTTTGGATTCTGGAGCGAAGAGCATCATCCTGCACAGAGAAGATGTGAATATCGCTGACTATTCTATTATCTATAATACTCTTCAGAAAGATAATTCAAATTCTGAAAAAGAAGCAGTAGAGGTAATCTACAGACAACTAAGAAATACTGAAGCGCCTGATGAGTCTACAGCTCGTGAGGTGATTAATAGCCTGTTCTTCTCCGATAAGAGATACGATCTTGGAGAAGTAGGACGATATAGAATTAACAAAAAGCTCGGTCTTGATATCGAAGCTGAAAAAATCGTCTTGACTAAGGATGATATTATTTCTATCGTAAAGTATTTGATCGGATTGATCAATTCCAAGGCGGTAGTTGATGATATTGATCACTTGAGCAATAGACGTGTAAGAACAGTAGGTGAGCAGCTTTACAGCCAGTTCGGTGTTGGTCTTGCAAGAATGGCGAGAACCATTCGTGAGCGAATGAACGTCCGCGATAATGAGGACTTCAAGCCGGTAGATTTGATCAATGCTAGAACACTTTCTTCAGTGATCAACTCCTTCTTTGGCACCAACCAGCTTTCTCAGTTTATGGATCAAACCAATCCACTTGCTGAGCTCACGCACAAAAGAAGACTTTCTGCCCTTGGGCCTGGTGGTCTTTCTAGAGAGCGAGCTGGATTCGAGGTTCGTGACGTTCACTACACGCACTATGGAAGACTTTGTACCATTGAGACTCCTGAAGGACCAAACATTGGTTTGATTTCTTCTTTGTGTGTACATGCCAAGGTCAACTCTATGGGCTTCTTGGAAACTCCTTACCGAAAGGTAAAGGGTGGAAAAGTTAGCATGAAGCAAGAAGATATGGTCTTCTTAACTGCAGAAGAAGAGGATGATCATAACATTGCTCAGGCCAATGCCCCCTTGGATGACGCAGGTAAGTTTATCAATGAAAAAGTGAAGGCGAGATTTGAAGGTGACTTCCCTGTATTGGATCCAAATGAGATCAGCTACATGGACGTTGCGCCAAACCAGATTGTTTCTGTTGCAGCTTCTTTGATACCCTTCCTCGAGCACGATGATGCTAACCGAGCATTGATGGGATCTAACATGCAGCGTCAAGCTGTTCCTTTGTTGAAAGCAGAGGCTCCGATCGTAGGTACAGGCCTTGAGGCCAAAGCGGCAGTAGATTCTCGATCATTGATTATTGCGGAAGCAAATGGTGTAGTAGACTATGTGGACGCTAAGAAAATCAGGATCAAATACGATCTCACAGACGACGAACTCTTGGTGAACTTCACCGACGAGTATAAGTCTTATGATCTTATCAAGTTTAGAAGAACCAACCAGGATACGACTATTAATTTGACTCCTCTTGTATTGAAGGGTCAGAAAGTAGTCAAAGGTCAGGTGCTTGTAGAAGGATATTCAACCAACGAAGGAGAACTTGCTTTGGGTAAAAACCTGAAAGTGGCCTATATGCCTTGGCAAGGATATAACTTTGAGGATGCGATTGTAATCTCTGAGCGTGTAGTACGGGAAGACATCTTCACGTCTATCCACGTTGAAGAATTCCAATTGGAGGTTCGTGATACGAAGAGAGGAGAAGAGGAATTGACTTCTGAAATTCCAAACGTTTCCGAGGAGGCTGTGAAGCACTTGGACGAGAATGGAATTATTCGTGTAGGAGCTGAGATCAAAGAAGGTGATATCATCATTGGTAAGATTACTCCAAAAGGTGAAACAGACCCAACTCCTGAAGAAAAACTTCTTCGTGCGATCTTTGGTGATAAAGCTGGTGACGTAAAGGATGCTTCCTTGAAAGCTTCTCCTTCCTTGAATGGCGTAGTAATCGAAACCAAGCTTTTCTCAAGACCTAAGAAGGATAAGGATCACAGAGCAAAATCAAAGGCTGAAGTTGAAAAACTGAAAGCTAAATACGGGAAGGATCTTTTGGCTATCAGAGCTAGAATGATCAATAAACTTGTCACTATTCTTGATGGAAAAACTTCTCTAGGAGTGAAGCACAAGTTTGGAGATGAGATCATCAGCAAGGGTACCAAGTTCAATGCTAAAAACATTGAAAACAACTTGTTCCCTGCTAAGAACCCTTACCGAGACGAAAGTAATTATAACGTACCAGAAGAGGCAAACTTAATTTCTGACATCATTCTTGACGACTGGACTAATGATGCTTATACCAATGAGCTTATTGTGAAATTGGTGAAGAATTATACCAATTCAAGAAATGAAATCAGCGGACTATTCAAGCGTGATCGATTTACCCTAGAAGTGGGTGATGAGCTTCCGGCCGGAATTGTGCAGCTAGCCAAGGTGTACGTAGCGAAAAAGCGTAAGCTTAAAGTAGGTGATAAGATGGCTGGTCGCCACGGAAATAAGGGTATCGTAGCCCGAATCGTACGTGACGAAGATATGCCATTCCTCGAAGACGGAACACCAATGGATATCGTATTGAACCCACTAGGTGTACCATCTCGAATGAACATCGGACAGATTTTTGAGACAGTCCTTGCTTGGGCTGGTCAGAAAATGGGTAAGAAATATGCCACTCCGATCTTCGATGGAGCCACCATGGAAGAAGTTGCTCATGAACTTGAGTTAGCTGGCCTTCCTGCTTTCGGGCGTACGTATCTTTATGACGGTTTGTCTGGACAGCGATTTGATCAGCCAGTGACAGTAGGTATTGCCTACATGTTGAAGCTAGGTCACTTGGTAGATGACAAGATGCACGCAAGATCTATTGGACCATATTCTTTGATTACGCAGCAGCCACTTGGAGGTAAAGCTCAATTTGGTGGTCAGCGATTCGGAGAGATGGAAGTGTGGGCGCTAGAGGCATTTGGTGCTTCTCACGTACTACAAGAGATTCTGACGGTAAAATCTGATGATGTAATTGGACGAGCGAAAGCTTATGAAGCTATCGTGAAAGGTGAAAACCTGCCAAAGCCAAATATTCCTGAATCCTTCAATGTACTGGTTCATGAACTAAGAGGATTGGCTCTTGAGATTACATTAGATTAATTTGGCTCATTGGGCCTTTCGGGGCCCTACACATATCTTTCAAAAACTATGGCGTTTAGAAAAAATAAAAAACTCAACAATGACTTTTCAAGGGTGACCATTAGTTTGGCCTCTCCAGAATCTATTCTGGATAGCTCAAATGGTGAGGTGACCCAGCCAGAAACGATCAACTACAGAACCTACAAACCAGAAATGGGCGGTTTGTTCTGTGAGCGTATTTTTGGCCCTGTAAAGGATTGGGAATGTCATTGTGGTAAATACAAGCGTATTCGCTACAAAGGGATCATCTGTGATCGCTGCGGTGTAGAGGTGACGGAGAAAAAAGTACGAAGAGAGCGAATGGGACACATCGAATTGGTGGTGCCAGTGGCTCATATTTGGTACTTCAAATCTCTTCCGAATAAAATCGGATATCTTTTGGGTCTTCCGACCAAAAAGCTTGATCAAATTGTGTACTATGAGCGATATGCGGTAGTGCAGCCAGGTATCAAGGCTGAGGAAGGGGTTCAATATTTGGATTTCCTTACCGAAGATGAATACCTAGATATCATGGATAAGCTTCCTAAGGAAAATCATCAACTTGATGATGACGATCCAAATAAGTTTATCGCTAAGATGGGTGCTGAAGCTCTTGAAATGCTCTTGGCAAGAATCGATCTAGATGATCTTTCTTACTCTTTGAGACACCAAGCTGCTACGGATACTTCTCAGCAGAGAAAGGCTGAGGCCTTGAAAAGACTGAAAGTTGTAGAAGCATTCAGAGATGCTAGAACTCGTATCGAAAACCGTCCTGAGTGGATGGTGGTACGAATGGTTCCAGTCATCCCACCAGAATTGCGTCCTCTAGTTCCATTGGATGGAGGTAGATTTGCAACTTCTGATTTGAATGATCTTTATAGAAGAGTAATCATCAGAAATAATCGTCTGAAGCGACTGATCGATATCAAGGCACCAGAGGTGATTTTGAGAAACGAGAAGAGAATGCTTCAGGAGGCGGTTGATTCTTTGTTTGATAACTCAAGAAAAGTTAATGCGGTAAGATCCGATGGAAACCGTGCCTTGAAGTCCCTTTCAGATATGTTGAAAGGTAAGCAAGGTCGATTCCGTCAAAATTTGCTTGGTAAGCGTGTGGATTACTCCGGTCGTTCGGTAATCGTAGTAGGTCCAGAATTGAAGCTTCACGAGTGTGGTCTTCCTAAAAATATGGCAGCTGAGCTGTTCAAGCCATTTATCATCCGTAAGTTGATCGAGAGAGGAATTGTTAAGACTGTAAAGTCTGCAAAGAAAATCGTCGATCGCAAGGATCCAGTGGTTTGGGATATTCTTGAAAATGTACTGAAGGGACATCCAGTTCTTTTGAACCGTGCTCCTACTTTGCACAGATTGGGTATTCAGGCTTTCCAGCCAAAATTGATTGAAGGAAAAGCAATCCAGTTGCACCCATTGGTATGTACTGCATTCAACGCCGACTTTGACGGTGACCAGATGGCGGTTCACGTACCACTTGGCCATGAGGCAATCTTGGAAGCTTCAACTTTGATGCTTTCCTCACATAACATCCTAAACCCTGCTAACGGAGCACCGATTACGGTACCTTCTCAAGACATGGTTTTGGGTCTCTATTATGTAACCAAAGGAAAGAAATCCACCAAAGAAGAGCCTGTGCCTGGTGAAGGAATGACTTTCTACAGCCAAGAAGAGGTAATTATTGCACTAAATGAAGGAGCGATTTCACAGCATGCGAATATCAAGTGCAAGGTGAACGTGAGATCTGAAGATGGTGAGATTAAGTCCCAAATTATCGAAACTGTGGCAGGCCGATTGATCTTCAATCAGTTTGTACCAGAAGAAGTAGGGTTTGTAAATGAACTTTTGACAAAGAAAAAACTACAGCAGATTATTGCTCAAGTAGTCAAAGTTTGTGGAATCGCCCGAACAGCGCAATTCTTGGATGATATCAAAAACCTTGGATTCCAGATGGCTTACAAAGGCGGTCTATCCATGGGATTGAATGATGTAATTATTCCTGAAGAAAAAGAGCCGATGATCGCAAAGGCCAAAGAAGAAGTTGACCAAGTATGGAACAACTATTTAATGGGTCTGATCACGGATAATGAAAGATATAATCAGGTAATTGATATCTGGACTCGTACCAACTCTCATTTGACGAATAATCTAATGAAGCAGATGGAAGAGGATAAGCAAGGCTTTAATGCGATCTACATGATGATGCACTCCGGAGCTAGAGGTTCTCGAGAGCAGATTCGTCAGTTGGGTGGTATGAGAGGCTTGATGGCAAAGCCACAGAAAAACCTTCAAGGTTCTGTAGGTGAAATCATCGAAAACCCAATTCTTTCCAACTTTAAAGAAGGTCTGGATGTATTGGAGTACTTTATCTCTACTCACGGTGCTAGAAAGGGTCTTGCCGATACTGCATTGAAAACTGCAGATGCGGGATACTTGACTAGAAGACTGGTAGACGTAGCTCAGGATATGATTGTGACCGAAGATGATTGCGGTACGTTGAGAGGACTCATCGTTCAGCCACTTCGTGACAATGACGAGATCGTAGAGCCATTGTCTGAAAGAATTGTAGGACGAGTTTCTGTACACGACCTATATGATCCAGAGACTGACGAATTGATCGTTTCTTCTGGTGAGTCTATTTCAGATGAGATTGCAACTCGAATTGACAATTCATCTATCGATGAGGTGGAAATCAGATCTGTCTTGACTTGTGAAACACGTAGAGGTGTTTGTTCTAAGTGCTATGGACGAAACCTAGCTACCGGTAATATGGTACAGGAAGGTGAATCTGTGGGGGTTATTGCGGCACAGTCTATTGGTGAACCAGGTACTCAGCTTACTTTGAGAACTTTCCACGTAGGTGGTACAGCATCCAACATGGCCGTAGAAGCGAGTATTACAGCTAAGTTCGAAGGAAAAGTTGAATTTGATGACGAGCTGAGATGGATCGAATCTACCAATAAGGAAGGTGAGAAAGTCATGGTTGTAATGGGTAGATCTGGTGAGATCAAAGTAAATGATGCCAAAACAGGCAAAACTTTGGTATCTAATCATGTTCCTTACGGAGCTATCCTTGCAGTGAAGGACGGACAGAAGATCGGAAAAGGTGATGCACTTTGTAAGTGGGATCCATACAATGCGGTGATTCTTTCAGAATTTGATGGAAAGATCGAATTTGAATCTATCGTAGAAGGAATCACTTTTAAAGAAGTGGCTGATGATCAGACTGGATTCCGTGAGAAGGTAATTATTGATTCAAAAGATAGAACAAAGAATCCTGCCATCATTGTAAATTATGGTGAGGAGTCTAAGTCATACAACATTCCAGTGGAAGCTCACCTTGCTGTAGAAGAGGGTGAAAAAGTAAAAGCTGGACAGGTATTGGTGAAAATCCCAAGATCGGTAGGTAAGACTAGAGATATTACAGGTGGTTTGCCACGAGTGACCGAGCTATTCGAAGCGAGAAATCCTTCAAACCCTGCGGTAGTATCTGAGATCGACGGAGTGGTATCTTATGGTGGGATTAAGCGAGGAAATCGTGAGATCCTAATCGAGTCTAAGGATGGAGTGGTAAAGAAATACATGGTATCTCTTTCCAAGCACATCCTCGTTCAAGAGAATGACTTCATCCGTGCAGGTGAGGCACTTTCTGATGGAGCGATTACACCAAATGATATCTTGGCCATCAAAGGTCCTACTGCGGTGCAGGAGTATCTTGTGAATGAGATCCAGGAAGTATACCGACTACAAGGTGTGAAGATCAATGATAAGCACATTGAAGTGATCGTAAGCCAAATGATGCAGAAAGTGGAAATACTTGATGCAGGCGACACAGGTTTCCTTCAAAATCAAGTGGTAGATAAGTGGGCATTCCGAGAGGAAAATGACATCATTTTGGATAAGAAAGTGGTGATGGATGCTGGCGACTCGTCCACATTGAAGCCTGGTATGATCATCTCTGCAAGAAGATTGCGTGATGAAAACTCCAGCTTGAAGCGTAAAGATTTGAAACTTGTACAAGTGAGAGATGCTGAAACTGCGGTGTCAAGACCTACACTTCAAGGTATCACTGCTGCGTCTTTGGGTACTGAGAGCTTTATTTCAGCGGCTTCCTTCCAGGAGACGACTAAGGTTCTTTCTGAAGCGGCAATCCGTGGTAAGAGAGACGAGCTACTCGGGCTGAAGGAGAACGTGATCGTAGGTCACCTTATCCCAGCAGGTACAGGTCAGCGCCGTATCCAGAGTATGATCATTGGTTCGCAATCAGAGTACGATCAGCTTTCTGAAAGTATGGAAAGAACTTCTGCTCCAAGATCCAGCGAAGCGATTTTGTAACACGAGTTAATCTAATCATGAAAAGGCCTGTAGCAGTACGGGCCTTTTTTTAATCTCTAAAAATCATGGAAGATCCAAAAAATAAAAAGCCGGCGAATCAGCCTATCAACATAGAGCTTTCAGAAGAAGTGGCCGAAGGAGTGTATTCAAATTTGGCGATGATCGCTCATTCCAATTCAGAGTTTGTGATCGACTTTATCCGACTAATGCCAGGAGTACCAAAGGCAAAAGTCAAATCAAGAATAATTATCACTCCAGAGCACGCCAAGCGCCTTTTGGCAGCTTTAAGTGATAATATTGAAAAGTATGAAAAAGCTTTCGGGAAAATCAGTCAGTCTGGAGAGACTCCTCATTTCCCCTTGAGCTTTGGGGCCCCAGGTGAAGCCTAAAAGAAATATAACTTCTTAATTTTGTTCGTCTTATTTCTTTGTTTACCTTTGCAGTCCAAAATTTAACAGTTTACGGGAAAACTAAATTTTATCAGTTAATGCCTACTATTCAACAGTTAGTAAGAAAAGGTAGAACCACACTTGAAACCAAATCGAAGTCTAGAGCTCTGGATGCATGTCCGCAGCGTAGAGGAGTTTGTACCAGAGTGTATACTACGACCCCTAAGAAGCCAAACTCTGCGATGCGGAAAGTGGCCAGGGTAAGATTGACCAATGGAAAAGAAGTGAATGCTTACATTCCAGGAGAGGGTCATAATTTGCAAGAACACTCGATCGTATTGATCAGAGGTGGTCGTGTGAAAGATCTTCCAGGTGTAAGATATCACATCATCCGAGGTGCACTAGATACAGCAGGAGTAAAAGACCGGAAGCAAGGTCGCTCTAAGTATGGTGCTAAGCGGCCTAAGGCAGCAAAAAAGTAATTCATAACAATTAGAAATAATGAGAAAAGCGAAACCAAAGAAGAGATATATTCTTCCTGATCCAAAGTTCAACGATACCTTGGTAACCAAGTTTGTGAACTGTCTAATGGTGGATGGAAAGAAGAGTATTGCTTACAATATTTTCTACGATGCAGTAGAGAAGGTTGAAGAAAAAGTAGGTGAGAATGGTCTTGAAGTTTGGAGAAAAGCGCTTAACAATATTGCTCCTTCCGTTGAGGTTAAGAGTCGTAGAGTTGGTGGTGCTACATTCCAGGTTCCAATGGAAGTTCGGCCAGAAAGAAAAATGGCATTGGGTATCAAATGGATGATCCTTTATGCTAGAAAAAGAGGAGAGAAGACTATGATGGATCGCCTTGCAGGTGAGATCATCGCAGGTGCCAAAGGTGAAGGTGCTGCAGTGAAGAAGAAGGACGATACTCATAGAATGGCCGAAGCGAATAAAGCATTCTCACACTTTAGATTTTAATTAGGATGGCGAAGAGAGATTTAAAATACACAAGAAACATCGGTATTGCTGCCCACATTGATGCGGGTAAGACCACCACTACCGAGCGTATTCTTTTTTATTCTGGAGTTTCCCATAAAATCGGTGAGGTGCACGATGGTGCTGCTACGATGGACTGGATGGCACAGGAGCAGGAAAGAGGAATCACGATTACTTCTGCTGCGACTACCGTTTTCTGGAACTACAGAGATCAGAAGTACCAAATTAATATCATCGATACTCCAGGTCACGTGGATTTTACCGTAGAGGTAAACCGCTCCTTAAGAGTATTGGATGGTCTAGTTTTCCTATTTAGTGCTGTGGATGGTGTTGAGCCACAGTCTGAAACTAACTGGCGATTAGCTGATAATTATAAAGTTGCACGAATCGGATTCGTGAATAAGATGGACCGTGCTGGCGCAAACTTCCTTGAGGTTTGTAAGCAAGTGAAGGAAATGCTAGGAAGCTATGCAGTTCCATTGCAGTTGCCAATCGGTGCAGAAGATAAATTTAAAGGCGTAGTTGACTTGATCAACAACAGAGCTATCGTCTGGAATGAAGAAGATATGGGAATGACTTTCGAGGAAGTTGCTATACCTGAAGACATGACAGAAGAAGTAGAGCAGTGGAGAGAGCATTTGCTTGAAGCAGTTGCTGATTACGATGAGTCATTGATGGAGAAATTCTTTGATGATCCGAATTCTATCTCAGAAGCTGAAATTCTTAACGCTTTGAGAAAAGCTACTATCGATATGAAGATTGTACCTATGGTATGTGGATCTTCATTCAAGAATAAGGGTGTGCAGACTATGCTTGACCTTGTGATGGAGCTTCTTCCTTCTCCTCTTGATAAAGATGATATCATCGCAAAAGAGCTAGATGACGAAGATGTTGACGTAAGAATCTCACCAGATGAAGATGAGCCATTTGCAGGACTAGCATTTAAGATCGCAACGGATCCATTCGTAGGTAGACTTTGCTTCGTAAGAGCATACTCTGGTGTATTGGAGTCTGGATCATACGTGTACAATAGCCGATCTGGTAACAAAGAAAGAATTTCCCGAGTATTCCAGATGCACGCCAACAAGCAAAACCAAATCGATTCGCTTAGAGCAGGAGATATTGGTGCAGTGGTTGGTTTCAAAGACATCAAGACTGGTGATACCCTTTGCCACGAACAGCGTAAAGTGGTATTGGAGTCTATGATATTCCCAGAGCCAGTAATTGGATACGCTATTGAGCCTAAAACTCAGGCCGATGTTGATAAACTCGGTATGGCTATCGCAAAATTGGTAGAAGAAGATCCTACACTTCAAGTAAATACAGATCATGAAACTGGTCAGACTATCTTGAGAGGTATGGGTGAGCTTCACCTAGATATTATCATCGATCGTCTTAAGAGAGAATTTAAAGTAGAGATCAACCAAGGTGCGCCTCAGGTTGCTTACAAAGAAGCTCTTTTCGGAAGTATCGAGCACAAAGAGGTTTACAAGAAGCAAACTGGTGGTAAAGGTAAATTTGCCGATATCGTATTTGAGATCGGTCCAAAAGACCCAGATCCAGAGACAGGCGAGATTAAGCCAGGATTGGATTTCGTAAACGGAATCGTTGGTGGTGTAATTCCAAAAGAATTTATCCCTTCTATTCAGAAAGGTTTTGCTGAAGCCATGCACAATGGACCTTTGGCAGGATATCCAATTGATTCAATGAAAGTAAGATTGTTCCACGGTTCCTTCCATGACGTCGATTCAGATGCTCTTTCCTTCGAATTAGCAGCAAGACTTGGCTTCAAAGAAGCAGCTCGTAAGTGTAGCCCACAACTTCTAGAGCCAATCATGGCTGTAGACGTAGTGACTCCTGACGAATACACAGGTCCGATCACAGGTGACTTGAACAGACGACGTGGTCTGATGAAAGGTATGGATACCAAAGGAACTTCTTCGGTAGTGAAGGCTGATGTGCCTTTATCAGAATTGTTTGGATATATCACTGATTTGAGAACAATCACTTCAGGAAGAGCGACAGCATCATTGACATTCTCTCATTATGCTACGGTTCCAAACAATATTGCAGAAACTGTAATTGCGAATGTAAAAGGGCAAAAGGCCTAATCTAATATCGAGATGAATCAGAAAATCAGAATAAAACTAAAATCATACGATCACAGCCTGGTGGATAAGTCATCAGAGAAAATCGTAAAAGCTGTAAAGTCTACAGGAGCAGTAGTGGTGGGACCAATTCCCTTGCCTACAAAAAAGGAGAAATTTACGGTCTTGAAGTCACCTCACGTGAACAAGAAGGCCAGAGATCAGTATCAACTTTGTACTTACAAGAGACTAGTTGATATTTATTCCAACAGCTCTAAGACTGTGGATGCCTTGATGAAGATCGAGCTTCCTAGTGGTGTAGATGTAGAAATCAAAGTTTGATTTCACCTGAAACGATCAAAAAAAGACCTGGGTTTTTACTCAGGTCTTTTTCTTTGAAGAGCATAAAAGAGAGTATTGATTAGTAATCGGTGAAAAATTTTATCGGTTGATTATAAAAAGCCTGCAAACCTCTGAAAATAAACGAATCGGAGTTTGTTACAGAATTTTATTTCAGTAACTTTGCAGTCCTTAAAAAGGGCCCAAGCTGATAATCACTTGGGAATTATCAAAATATCTTATATAGATGTCTGGTATTATTGGAAAAAAAGTAGGAATGACTAGCATTTTTAGTGCCGATGGACGTAATGTCGCATGCACGCTAATAGAAGCTGGTCCTTGCGTAGTGACGCAAGTAAAAAACGTTGAAACAGACGGGTACAGTGCTGTGCAACTTGGATTTGGTGAGCGTAAAGAAAAGAATACGCCTAAGCCATTGATCGGCCACTTCAAAAAGGCTGGTACCACTCCAAAGCACAAAGTTGTTGAGTTCAGAGATTTCCGGGTTGAGTTTGAAGGCCAGGTAAATCTAGGGGCTACTGTGAAGTCCGAAGAAGTGTTCGTAGAAGGTGACTTCGTCGATGCTATCGGTACTTCAAAAGGTAAAGGATTCCAGGGTGTAGTTAAGCGTCACGGTTTTGGTGGTGTGGGTGGTCAAACTCACGGTCAGCACAACAGACAGAGACACCCAGGTTCGATTGGTGCATGTTCTTGGCCATCTAGAGTATTCAAAGGAATGCGAATGGCAGGAAGAACTGGTGGCGACAGAGTAAAGGTGATCAACCTTCGAGTGTTGAAAATCTATCCAGAAAAAAACCTTCTATTGGTTTCTGGATCAGTACCTGGGCCAAAAAATTCTTATGTAATTCTAGAGAAATAAGCCATGGAATTAGCAGTAATCAATCATAAAGGAGAAGATACCGGAAGAAAGGTGACTCTTTCAGAAGACATCTTCGGGATCGAACCAAACGATCACGCGATATACTTAGACGTAAAGCAGTACTTGGCTAATCAAAGACAAGGAACTCATAAGTCTAAAGAGAGAAACGAAATTGCAGGGTCTACTAAGAAGATCAAAAAGCAAAAAGGTACAGGTAGTGCCAGAGCTGGATCTATTAAGTCCCCGTTATTTAGAGGAGGAGGAAGAGTATTTGGTCCAAGACCAAGAAACTATTCTTTCAAATTGAATAAAAAAGTAAAGCAGTTGGCTCGTAAGTCTGCACTTTCTTACAAAGTGAAAGAGGAAAGCCTAACCGTTCTTGAGAATCTATCTTTTGATTCTCCAAAGACAAAGAACTACGTGAACTTACTTAATGGATTGGCTCTTGGTGACAAGAAGACACTCGTGGTATTGCCAGAGGCAAACATGAATGTATACCTATCTAGCAGGAATTTAGCTAAGTCCAAGGTAGTGACTGTGAATGATGTAAATACTTATCAGGTACTTCATGCCGACCAGCTTGTGTTGTGCGAAGGATCTGTAAGCATGTTGGAAACCATTTTATCGAAATAAGACAATGGATATTCTAAAGCAGCCCATAATTACAGAGAAGGTTTCAGCCATGAACGAAAAAGGAGTTTATGGATTCATTGTGGAAAAAACCGCAAAGAAGCCTGAAATCAAGAATGCTGTAGAAAAGACTTACGGAGTTAAAGTGGTTTCTATCAGAACCATGCGTTACGCTGCCAAAAGCAAAACGAGATATTCCAAGAGCCAAATCGTATCAGGCTTTACCAATTCCTTCAAGAAGGCAATGGTACAAGTAGCTGAAGGAGATGTAATCGATTTTTACGGAGAAGTTTAATTGAATCAGTATCATGGCAATTAAAAAAATGAATCCTGTAACTCCAGGAACGAGATTTAGAGTCGCTCCAGCGTTCGACGAGATTACCAAGTCGACCCCAGAGAAGTCTCTTCTTGCTCCTTTGAAGAAATCAGGAGGTAGAAATAATCAAGGCAAAATGACCCAGCGAAATATCGGTGGAGGTCATAAGCGAAGACTACGTATCGTAGACTTCAAGAGAAACAAATTTGGCGTACCGGCTACCGTAAAGGCGATCGAGTATGATCCAAATAGAACAGCGCGACTAGCTCTACTATATTATGCTGACGGAGCTAAAGCCTATATTATCGCCCCAGAAGGTTTGCAAGTAGGGCAAACGGTGATTTCTGGTGAGCAAGTAGCGCCTGAATTAGGCAATGCTATGCCATTGATGAATATTCCTTTGGGTACAATTGTACACAATGTGGAGTTGAAGCCAGGAAAAGGTGGTGCGATGGTGAGAAGTGCAGGTGGTTATGCCCAGATCGTAGCTCGTGAAGGGAAATATGTCACAATCAAACTTCCATCCGGAGAGATGAGATTGGTATTGGGAGCGTGTCTTGGTACTGTAGGTACTGTTTCTAACGGTGATCACATGAACGTAGTTCTTGGAAAAGCCGGTAGAAAAAGATGGCTAGGAGCTAGGCCTCGAGTAAGAGGTGTGGCGATGAACCCTGTCGATCACCCAATGGGTGGTGGTGAAGGTCGTTCGTCTGGTGGTCACCCAAGATCCAGAACAGGAGTTTTGGCTAAAGGTAAAAAGACCAGATCGCCTAAAAAGTATTCAAACAAATTCATCATTAGCAAAAGATCTAAATAATTATGGCACGTTCATTAAAAAAAGGTCCTTATATCGAGCATCATTTGGTGAAGAAGGTGGATGTGATGAACGAGTCTGGCAAGAAATCTGTCATCAAGACTTGGTCAAGAAGATCCATGATTTCTCCAGATTTCGTAGGACATACCTTCGCTGTGCATAATGGAAATAAATTCATTCCAGTATTTGTTACAGACAACATGGTTGGTCACAAGCTAGGTGAATTTGCTCCTACTCGTAATTTCAGAGGGCACATTGCTAAAAAAGATAAAGGAAAGAGATAATCATGGAAGCAGTAGCAAGATTAAATAATGTTCCTACCTCTACTCGTAAGATGCGCCTTGTTGCAGACTTAGTAAGAGGAAAAAGAGTTGGTCAGGCCCTGAGCATCCTTAAGTTCACTCCAAATCACGGAGCCGCAAAACTTGAGAAATTGTTGCTTTCAGCAGTCGCCAATTGGCAAGCAAAAAATCCAGACGAAAAGCTGGAAGAAGCTGATTTGTATATCAAGACGATCATGGTAGATGGTGGTAGAATGCTCAAGAGATTGAGACCTGCTCCTCAAGGTCGTGGACATAGAATCCGTAAAAGATCTAATCATGTAACTCTAGTCGTTGACGCGTTCAACACTGCAGAGGTTACCGCTGATGAAGTAGAAACAAACGAAAAGGCAAATTAAGAGAGACTATGGGACAAAAGATTAACCCAATAGGATTTAGACTTGGTGTAGTTAAAGGCTGGGATTCCAACTGGTATGGTGGGAAGAACTTTGCTGATAAACTATACGAAGATCAGAAAATCCGTAAGTACGTCCTTGCCAGAATCCCTAAAGGCGGAATATCTAAGGTGATCATTGAGCGTACGCTCAAAAGAATCACATTGACGATACACACTGCTCGTCCGGGTGTAGTAATTGGTAAAGGCGGGGCCGAAGTAGATAAGCTGAAAGAGGAGTTGAAGAAACTAACTAACAAGGATATTCAAATCAATATCTTTGAGATCAAGCGTCCTGAATTGGATGCCAAGCTAGTTGGTGAATCTATCGCTTCACAACTTCAAGCAAGAATCTCCTTCCGTAGAGCAATGAAGCAGGCAATTGCAGCTTCTATGAGAGTGGGTGCTGAAGGCATCAAGATCAAGTTGTCAGGCCGTCTAGGTGGTGCTGAAATGGCTAGATCCGAGATGTACAAAGAAGGAAGAATTCCTCTTCACACCTTAAGGGCAGACATTGATTACGCCATTTCTGAAGCGCAAACTGTATATGGTATCATTGGTATCAAAGTTTGGATCTTCAAAGGTGAGGTTTACGGTAAAAGAGATCTTTCTCCAAACCAAGGTGCTGCAAATGATCCCAAAGGTGGACGTAACGCTGGTCCAAAGCGTGACGGAGCTCCAAGACGTAGAAGACGAAACTAATTTTCACCTATTTAAGTGAGAAATCATGTTACAGCCAAAAAGAACTAAATATAGAAAAATGCAAAAGGGCCGTGTCAAAGGCATCGCGCAAAGAGGGCATACGCTTTCTTTCGGGAACTTTGGCATCAAATCCCTGGAAGCAGGATGGATTACGGCTCGCCAGATTGAGGCGGCTCGTATTGCCATGACGAGAGCGATGAAAAGAGAAGGTCAAGTTTGGATCAGAATTTTTCCAGACAAGCCTATCACTAAGAAACCTGCAGAGGTACGTATGGGTAAAGGTAAAGGAGCTCCTGAGTATTGGGTAGCACCGATCAAGCCTGGAACCATTTTGTTTGAAGCCACTGGAGTGTCTATCGAAACAGCCAAAGAGGCTTTGAGACTAGCACAACAGAAACTTCCGGTAAGCACCAGATTTGTCGTTCGTAGAGATTACGTAGAAAAGTAAATCGATGAAAAACACAGAAATCCGTTCACTTTCCTCAAGTGAAATTGCAGAGCGAATCGTCGCTGAAAAGGAGAATTTGACAAAGTTGAACTTTGCTCACAATATCTCTCCTATTGAGAATCCAAACAGAATCCGCGAGTCCAAGCGTCTGATCGCAAGATTGAAGACTGCATTGGCTGCCAAATAACTAGCTAATAGAAAATACAATGGCTACGATTGAAAGAAATCTTCGTAAAGAAAGAGTTGGTAAAGTGGTAAGTAACAAGATGGACAAGTCCATCACTGTCGCTGTAGAGCGTCGTGTAAAGCACGGGATCTATGGTAAGTTCGTTACCAAAACGACCAAATTTATGGCTCATGACGAGAAAAACGAGTGTGCCCCTGGGGACGTCGTTAAAATCAGTGAAACTCGTCCGCTGAGTAAGAACAAGCGTTGGAGATTAGTTGAAATTATAGAAAAGGCTAAATAACCATGATACAGCAAGAATCCAGACTGAGTGTAGCGGACAATTCCGGCGCCAAAGAAGTCCTCGTGATCCGTGTATTAGGAGGAACCAAGAAGCGATATGCTTCCATTGGAGACAAAGTAGTCGTTACTGTAAAGACATCTTCGTCCAGCAATATGAAAAAAGGAACCGTCTCTAGAGCGGTAATCGTACGCACAAGAAAAGAAATAAGACGTAAAGACGGATCTTATATTCGATTCGAAGACAATGCAGCTGTTTTGCTTAACAATAACGACGAGCCAAGAGGTACACGTATCTTCGGCCCAGTTGCTAGAGAGTTAAGAGAAAAGCAGTTTATGAAAATCGTTTCTTTGGCCCCTGAAGTACTATAATCATGGAAAGAAAAGTAAAGAAACAAGCAAAATTTCACATCAAAACTGGTGATACTGTGAAGGTGATCTCAGGTGATGATAAGGGAAAGACTGGTAAAGTACTTTCTGTCGATACTGCTAAAAGAAGAGCTTTTGTAGAAGGATTGAACATGATTACTAAGCATGTGAAGCCAACTGCAGCAAAGCCTGAAGGCGGAATTGAGAAGAAGGAAGCTTCAATTCAAATAAGCAATTTGATGCTAGTAGATCCTAAAACAGGCGAAGCAACCCGTACAGGTCGCAAGGCTGATGAAAATGGAAAATTAGTAAGGTACTCTAAGAAAACTGGGGAGGTGATCAATGGCTAATCCAAGAATTAAAGATAAGTACGTTCAGGAAATCGTTCCTGCGCTGAAAGAGAAGTTTCAGTACACCTCTGTAATGCAGGTGCCCAAGTTGAGCAAGATTGTGCTTAACAAAGGAATCGGTGCTGCAGTGGCGGACAAGAAGCTTGTTGACCAAGGTGTTGAAGAACTTTCTTTGATCACTGGGCAGCGTGCTGTAGCTACCAAAGCAAAGATCTCTATCTCTAACTTTAAGTTGAGAGACGGAATGCCTATCGGAGCTAAAGTGACCTTGAGAGGTGACAGAATGTATGAATTCCTTGACAGATTGATGACTGTGGCACTTCCTCGTGTAAGAGATTTCAAAGGAATCTCTGACAAAGGATTTGACGGAAGAGGTAACTACACATTAGGTGTAACAGAGCAAATTATCTTTCCTGAGATCAGCATCGAAAAGGTGAACAGAATCTCCGGTATGGATATCACTTTTGTGACGACAGCAAATACAGATGAGGAAAGCCTTGCGTTATTGAGATCGTTCGGAATGCCTTTTGTAAATAACAATAAAGAAGAATAATCATGGCAAAAGAGTCCATCAAAGCACGTGAGAGAAAAAGAGAGCGCACGGTAGCCAAGTATGCCAAGAAAAGAGCTGAGCTGAAAGCAGCCGGTGATTACGAGGCACTTGACAAGTTACCAAAGAACGCTTCTCCAGTAAGACTTCACAACAGATGTAAACTTACAGGTCGGCCAAAAGGCTACATGAGAAAGTTCGGTATAAACAGAGTTACCTTCAGAGAAATGGCCGCTAATGGCGAAATCCCTGGAGTAACGAAGTCTAGCTGGTAAAATCACGACAGTAGTTTTTATTCTAAAAATCAATTCGTAACTTTGCACGCCCGTTTCGGGTGGAGCTAGACTATTATAACAATGACTGATCCAATAGCTGATTATCTTACACGATTGAGAAATGCCATCAAGGCATCTCATCGTATCGTAGAGATTCCTTCTTCAAATTTGAAGAAAGAGATCACTAAAGTATTGCATGACAAGGGGTACATTCAGAATTACAAGTTTGAGCAAAACGGTCCTCAGGGAACGATCAAAATTGCACTGAAGTACAACCCTTCTACCAAGAAGAATGCAATCGTAAGCCTGCAAAGAGTAAGTACTCCAGGCTTAAGAAAATATGTAAAACATACGGATCTACCTCGCGTAATCAACGGGCTTGGCGTGGCTGTTATTTCTACTTCTAAAGGAGTAATGACAGACAAAGAAGCTAGAGTTGAGGGTGTGGGTGGTGAAGTTCTTTGCTACGTATATTAATAAATACTCATGTCTAGAATAGGTAAAAAACCAATAGATATACCCAGCGGTGTTACTGTAGACGTGTCAGCTCATGGGCTGGTCACTGTTAAAGGTCCAAAGGGTACGCTTTTACAAGATGTCAATCCTGACATCAAGGTGAAAGTAGAAGGAAACCAGGTCGTTGTAGAACGTCCTACGGAATCGAAAAGACATAAGTCCTTCCACGGTCTTTACAGATCTTTGATCAACAATATGGTGATCGGTGTGTCTGAAGGCTATGAGAAGAAAATCGAACTTGTGGGTGTGGGTTATAAGGCAGCTAATGCAGGCCAAGTGCTTGAATTGAACCTTGGATATTCTCACAGTATTTTCTTTGCACTTCCAGAGGAAATCAAGGTGGCCACAGAGACTCAGAAAGGAAAGAATCCGATCATTACTCTGAACGGCTCTGATAAAGCATTAATAGGACAAGTTGCAGCCAAAATCAAGTCTCTACGTAAAGTTGAGCCATACAAAGGTAAAGGTGCAAGATTTGTCGGTGAGCAAATTAGACGTAAGGCTGGTAAAACTGCCGCTAAAAAATAATAGGTTATGGCATTTAAGAAAAGTTCCAGACGACTTAGAATCAAGCAGGGTATCAGAAAGAAGATTTCAGGTACTGATTCCAGACCACGTTTATCTGTATTCAAGAGTAATACAGGTATTTATGCTCAATTGGTGGATGATCTCAAGGGTCAGACATTGGCACAAGCTTCTTCAAAAGAGCTAGGAGCCAAAGAAAATATAAAGGTTGAAATTTCTAAAGAAGTAGGCAAGAAGCTTGCAGAGCGTGCTATCGCTTCAGGTGTTAGCGAGATCGTTTTCGACAGAAATGGATATTTGTACCACGGTAACGTTAAAGCTTTGGCCGATGGCGCCAGAGAAGGCGGCCTTAAATTTTAATCAACTATGTCTGAATTGAGAAGAAAGCCTATCAGGGCTACAGATACAGAACTTAAAGAAAAAGTGGTTGCGATCAACCGCGTTGCGAAAGTAGTGAAAGGTGGACGTCGTTTCTCTTTCTCTGCAATCGTAGTAGTAGGTGATGGTGACGGCGTAGTAGGTTACGGTTTAGGTAAAGCTAACGAGGTAACTGATGCCATTACAAAGGGTATCGAAGATGCGAAGAAGAACTTGGTGAGAGTGCCAGTATTGAAAGGTACTATTCCTCACGAGCAGCTTGGTAAATTCGGTGGAGGTTTCGTTTTGATTAAGCCTGCGGCTCCTGGTACTGGTGTAATCGCCGGTGGTGCGATGCGTGCGGTATTAGAAAGTGCTGGTGTAACAGACGTACTTGCTAAGTCTAAAGGCTCTTCCAACCCACACAACGTGGTGAAGGCGACCATCGATGCGTTGATGCAATTAAGAGATGCCATTGCTGTTTCGCAGCAAAGAGGCGTGAAAATGTCGAAAGTATTTAACGGATAATCATCATGGCTAAGATTAAAATCACACAGATCAAAAGCACCATTGATAGACCAAAGGATCAGAAAGGTACTATTACCGCTCTAGGACTTGGTAAGATCAACAAGTCTGTGGTCTTAGAGGGTACTCCTCAGATCCACGGAATGGTGAATAAAGTTAATCACCTTGTAAAAGTGGAGGAAGTTTAATTATGAAACTACATACATTAAAACCAGCTGAAGGTTCTACAAAGAACAGAAAAAGAATCGGTCGTGGTACCGGTTCTGGACGTGGTGGAACTTCTACAAGAGGTCATAAAGGAGCAAAATCCCGTTCTGGTTACAAAACTAAAATGGGTTTTGAAGGTGGTCAAATGCCGCTTCAGAGAAGAGTTCCTAAGTTTGGCTTCAAAAGCTTCAACCGTGTTGAGTATAAGCCAGTGAATTTGGATACTCTTCAGGAGCTTGCCGACAAGTATAGCCTTGACGCGATCAACTTGGATACACTAGTATCTCATGGCATTGCTTCCAAGAATGATAGAATCAAAATTCTTGGTGGTGGTGAATTGAAAGCTAAATTAGACGTGACTGCACATCAGTTCTCTGCTTCAGCTACTGAGGCAATTGAGAAGAATGGTGGAGCTGCAAACAAGATTTAATTAATGAAAAAGTTTATTTCGACAATAAGGAATATTTTCTCTATCGAAGACCTTCGAGAAAGAATTCTTAATACGGTAGGATTTCTGATCATTTTCAGATTAGGTTCCTTTATCGTTCTTCCTGGTGTAGATCCATCGAAGTTGAATGATGCTCCAGAAGGTATTTTCGGTTTGATCGATACATTCCTAGGTGGTGCATTCAGTAACGCGTCCATCTTTGGGCTAGGGATCATGCCTTACATATCTGCATCCATCGTGTTGCAGTTATTGACTGTCGGAGTACCTTATTTTCAAAAAATGCAAAAGGAAGGGGAATCTGGTCGTAAGCGAATTACCCAGATTACCCGAATCCTGACTATTGCCATTACAGTAGCGCAAGGTATTGGATATGTCACTGCGACTATCCTTCCTACGGGTGCTGTTATGGTGAGTACACCTCTTTTCCTTACCAGCTCTTTGGTTTTACTTTCCGCCGGGACAATGTTCTGTATGTGGCTAGGTGAAAAAATCACTGAGAAGGGAATAGGAAACGGTATTTCAATGCTAATCATGATTGGTATTATTTCCAGATTTCCTGGAGCTATCATCGCAGAGGTTTTGGAAAAGAGCACATCAGGTATGTTGCTACTTCTAATTGAAGCGGCAGTATTGTTCTTCGTAGTTGTT
Source organism: Algoriphagus namhaensis (assembly GCF_042649705.1). Lineage (NCBI taxonomy): Bacteria > Pseudomonadati > Bacteroidota > Cytophagia > Cytophagales > Cyclobacteriaceae > Algoriphagus > Algoriphagus namhaensis. The sequence goes on along the minus strand of NZ_JBHRZS010000006.1, from coordinate 77,982 downwards.
GGTACTGTAGCTTTGACAGAGGCAGTTCGAAAGATCCCTGTGCAATATGCGAAGCAAGTGGTTGGGGGGAAAGTTTACGGCGGACAACGCCAGTATATTCCTATCAAAGTAAATGCTTCAGGAGTAATGCCGATCATCTTCGCACAGTCATTGATGTTTGTGCCTGCTCTTATAGCACAAATTTGGGCTGGAGAGAGTGACATTGCCAACTATATTGGAACCACATTTAGTGATTTCACTTCTTGGCAGTATAACCTTCTATTTGCTGCATTGATCATCATTTTCACATTCTTCTACACTGCAATTACTGTGAACCCAGAGCAGATTGCTGAGGATATGAAGAGAAACGGTGGTTTCGTTCCGGGGATTAAGCCTGGTGCGCCAACCTCGGAATTCATTGATGGCATCATCTCAAAAATCACATTGCCAGGTTCAATCTTGCTTGCGGCAGTTGCGATTCTACCAGCGTTGGCGATTATTGCTGGTGTGGGTGGAGAGTTTGCACAGTTTTACGGTGGTACCTCACTTCTCATCATGGTGGGTGTAATCATGGATACCTTACGACAGATTGAGAGTTACCTCTTGATGCGTCACTACGAGGGAATGATGAAAAGTGGTAATATGAAGAATAATTCTTCAAATTATCAGGTAGCATAAGATGATTAATTATAAGACTTCTGAGGAAGTTCAATTAATAAAAGAGAGTGCCGACATACTGGGGAGAGCTCATGGAGAAGTAGCCAAGTATGTCAAGGAAGGGGTAAAGACCTCTTTTCTAGATAAGATTGCTGAGGAGTTTATCAGAGATCATCAAGGTGTTCCTTCCTTTAAGGGATACAATGGTTTTCCTGCTTCACTTTGTATTTCCGTGAACGAAGTTGTAGTACACGGATTTCCCAGCGAATATGAATTGAAAGATGGCGATATAATCTCAGTAGATTGTGGAGTCTTTCACCAAGGTTTTCATAGCGATTCCGCTTATACATACCCTATCGGTGAAGTATCCCCTGCTGTCATAGCTTTACTTAAAGCCACTCGCGATTCATTATATCTTGGAATCGAAAAAGCTGTTTTTGGAAATCGGCTTGGAGATGTAGGTAATGCGATTCAAAAGTTTGTCGAAGCAAAAGGCTATACTGTAGTCCGTGAGCTCGTCGGACATGGGATCGGGAAGAATTTACACGAGGCTCCAGAGGTTCCAAACTACGGCAAGAAAGGAAGTGGCACTCCTTTGAAATCTGGAATGGTAATCGCCATTGAGCCCATGGTCAATCTTGGTACGAGGAATATCGTCCAAGAGCGAGATGGATGGACGATTCGCACGGCGGATCGGAAACCATCAGCGCACTATGAGCATACAGTAGCGATTTTTGAAGATAAAACGGAGGTCTTAACGACCCACAAATACATAGAGGAGAATTTTAAATTCTAAAATGGCAAAACAAACATCTATAGAGCAAGATGGAACCATCGTAGAGGCACTGTCTAATGCGATGTTCAAAGTGGAACTCGAGAATGGACATCAGCTGATCGCCCATATCTCAGGGAAGATGAGGATGAATTACATAAAGATCCTCCCAGGGGATAGGGTGAAGCTTGAAATGTCTCCCTATGATTTGACAAAAGGAAGAATTGTATATCGATATAAATAAACTGATATGAAAGTAAAGGCATCTATCAAAAAGAGAAGTGCTGACTGTAAAGTGATCAGAAGAAACGGAAAACTTTACGTCATCAATAAGAAGAATCCTAAGTTTAAACAAAGACAAGGTTAAGTTATGGCTAGAATTGCAGGTGTAGACATACCAGACAATAAGCGTGGCGTAATCGGACTAACCTACATCTTCGGAATAGGTAGAAGTTCAGCCCAAGCTATTTTGGACAAAGCCGGTATTTCCGTCGATAAAAAGGCAGGAGAGTGGGATGACGATGAGTCAACCGCCATCAGAAATATCATCGCTGAAGAATTTAGAACCGAAGGTGTTCTTAAGTCAGAGATCCAATTAAACATCAAGCGACTGATGGATATCGGTTGCTATAGAGGTTTGAGACACAGAAAAGGACTTCCATTGCGTGGTCAGAAGACCAAAAACAACGCGAGAACAAGGAAGGGTAAGAGAAAAACTGTTGCTAACAAAAAGAAAGCAACTAAATAAACCTGATTAGATTATGGCTCAGAAAAGAAACGATAAAGCTAAAGGTAAAAAAAGAGTAGTAAAGGTAGAAGCTGTAGGACAGGCTCACATCAGAGCGTCTTTCAATAATATCATTATCTCACTTACCAACAATGCGGGACAAGTAATCTCTTGGGCTTCTGCCGGTAAAATGGGTTTCAGAGGTTCAAAGAAAAATACTCCTTACGCAGCGCAGATGGCCGCTCAAAATTGCGGACAGGTAGCCTATGACTTAGGTTTGAGAAAGATCGAAGTATTTGTAAAAGGTCCTGGATCAGGTCGTGAATCGGCGATCAGAACTTTACAAAATGTAGGTTTAGATGTGACCACTATCATTGATGTGACTCCAATGCCACACAACGGTTGTCGTCCTCCAAAGCGTAGAAGAGTTTAATTTTAAAGATTAGAAAGAATGGCTAGATATACAGGTCCTAAATCCAAGATCGCTCGAAAATTTGGCGAGCCAATCGAAGGGCATAGCAAAGCACTTCAGAAGAAAAACTATCCTCCAGGACAGCATGGTCGTGGAAGAAGAAAGAAGCAATCTGAATATGCAATCCAGCTTGCTGAGAAGCAAAAAGCGAAATACATCTACGGTGTCCTTGAAAGACAGTTTGCGAAGATGTTTGGAATTGCTTCCAGAAAATCTGGAATTACGGGTGAAAACCTATTGCAACTTTTGGAAGCAAGATTGGACAACACCGTTTACCGTTTAGGTATTTCTCCTACACGAAGAGGCGCAAGACAACTTGTTTCTCACAAGCATATCCTAGTGAATGGTGAGGTGGTAAATATTCCATCATACACGTTGAAGCCTGGGGATGTGATTTCAGTAAGAGAGCGTTCGAAGTCGCTTGAGGCGATTACTAGCAGTTTGACTGGTAGAGGAGCTATGCAGTACTCTTGGTTAGAGTGGGACTTAGCTTCATTGACTGGCAAATATGTCAGCACTCCAAGTAGAGATGATATTCCTGAGAATATCAAGGAGCAGCTAATTGTCGAACTCTACTCTAAATAATAATTATTTTCAGCTTTTAAACAGAATAAACTATATGTCCATACTAGCATTTCAAATGCCCGAAAAAGTGGTGATGGAAAAAGCCGATGACTTTCATGGCTTGTTCACATTCAAACCACTGGAAAAAGGCTACGGAGTTACCATCGGTAATGCATTGAGAAGAATTCTTCTTTCCTCTCTAGAGGGATATGCCATTACTAGCGTAAAGCTTCCAGGTGTCGTTCATGAGTTTTCTACCATCGAAGGTGTAGTAGAAGATGTGACTGATATCATCCTGAATTTGAAGCAGGTGCGATTTAAGAAGGTCCATGAGGCTTTCGATGGCAAGATCACCGTAGAGATCAAAAACCAGTCGGTCTTCACAGCAGGGGACATTGCTAAGTTTACTTCTTCTTTTGAGATCTTGAATCCAGAATTGGTTATTTGTAACCTAGATGAGTCTACGACTTTCGAAATGGAAATCGTGGTTGAAAAAGGAAGAGGATATTTACCAGCTGAAGAGTCCAAACCAAAAGAGCAGGTTTTTGGCATGATCGCAATCGACGCTGTGTTCACACCTATCAAGAATGTGAAATACAGTGTTGAAAACACGCGAGTAGAGCAGAAGACTGACTTTGAAAAATTGATCCTTGAAGTATCTACAGATGGTTCTATCCATCCTGAGAAAGCGCTTCAGGAATCTGCTAAAATCTTGATTCAGCATTTCATGCTATTCTCTGATCAGACTATGGTTCTTGATTCTACTGGAATCGCCGAGCCAGAGCCGATCGATGAGGAGTTCTTGCACATGCGTAAGTTATTGAAGACTTCTTTGAGCGATCTTGACCTTTCTGTAAGAGCATTCAATTGCTTGAAGGCAGCAGACGTGAAGACCCTTGGAGATCTTGCTAGACTTGAAATTTCTGACATGATGAAATTTAGAAACTTTGGTAAGAAGTCACTAGCTGAACTTGAGCAATTGATTCAAGAGAAAGGATTGACTTTTGGAATGGACATTTCAAAGTATAAACTCGAAGAAGAATAAAATATCATGAGACACGGTAAGAAATTTAACCACCTCGGAAGAAAGGCCGCTCATAGAAAGGCGATGCTTTCGAATATGGCTGCTTCTTTGATTCTTCATAAGCGTATCAATACCACGCTTGCGAAAGCAAAAGAATTGAAGAAATACGTAGAGCCTCTCATCACTAGAGCAAAAGAAGATACTACGCACAATAGACGTATGGCCTTCTCTTACTTGAAAAACAAAGAAGCCATTATTGGCCTATTTGGTGAAGTGATCGCTAAGGTAGGAACTAGACCAGGAGGATATACTCGTATCATCAAGACTGGATATCGTTTGGGAGACAATGCAGAGATGTGTATCATCGAGCTAGTTGATTTCAACGAATTGATGTTGAAAGACGCGAAGCCTGCTAAGAAGACTACTAGAAGATCTAGAAGAAGCTCATCCAAAGCTGCTACTGAAACTCCAGTTGCTGAAGCGCCAAGCGCAGAGGTTGTAGAAGAAGAGGCTCCAAAGGCTGAAGCTACTAAAGTAGATGAGCCAAAGGCAGAGAGTACAGACGCTCCTGAGGCATCTGAAGATTCAACGGAAGAAAAAACTGACGACAAGTAATTGTTTGCAGTTGACCATATAGAAAAAGGATTGAACGCTAGTTCAATCCTTTTTTTTTGAGCTAGGATTTATAGCTCCTCAGAATTCTTTAACTTTGAGCAAAATCACAAAAATGAACAAACAAAAGGCCACCCTTCTCCTCGCTGACGGTACAGTTTTCCATGGAACCTTAATTGGTAAAAATGGCACCAACGGTGGGGAAATTTGTTTCAATACCGGTATGACGGGATATCAAGAGATCTACACAGATCCCTCCTACACCGGCCAAATCATCGTTACTACTACTTCCCATATTGGAAACTACGGAGTGATTGATTCGGAAGTAGAGTCAGATCATCCGACCATTGGCGGCATCGTTGTCAATTCATTTTCGCAAATCCATACCCGAGTAGATGCTTCTGGATCGCTTCAGGATTATCTCGTGAAATACGATATCACCGGTATTGCGGATATTGATACCCGTAAGCTAGTAAGACATATCCGATCCACGGGAGCTATGAATGCCATCATCAGCTCTGAATTTGAGGGTGATTTGGAAGGCCTTAAGGCCAAACTGGATGAGCTTCCAGACATGAATGGACTTGAGCTTTCTTCTCAGGTTTGTACCAAAGAGCCGTATTTCTTCGGAGATGAATCCTCCTCCATCAAGGTGGCTTGTCTTGATCTTGGGATCAAGAAAAATATCTTAAGGAATCTTGCGGACCGAGGAGTCTATTGCAAGGTTTTTCCAGCTAAAACGAAACTTGCCGAAATGGAAGCTTGGGCACCGGATGCTTATTTTCTTTCTAATGGACCTGGAGATCCTGCTGTAATGGAGTACGCCGTGGATACCTGCAAAGAAATTTTAGAAACAGGCAAACCAGTATTTGGAATCTGCCTCGGACATCAGATTTTGGCTGAATCTTGTGGTATTTCTACCTATAAAATGCATCATGGTCATCGCGGGATTAATCACCCGATAAAGAACTTGATCACTGGTAAATCTGAAATCACTTCACAAAATCACGGTTTCAATATTACCAGAGAAGATGCAGAGCGAAATGCTGAAGTAGAGATCACCCACGTACATTTGAATGACAATACTGTGGCGGGAATCAAATTGAAAAATAAGCCAGCGTTTTCGGTACAGTATCACCCTGAATCATCACCCGGACCACATGATAGTAGATATCTTTTTGATGATTTTATTTCTTTAATACATAAAAACTAAATTTTAAAACCTTTTAACCTATGACTTTAATACAATCAATTCACGCTCGTCAAATTCTTGATTCTCGTGGAAATCCTACCATCGAAGTAGACGTAGTAACTGAAAATGGCGCCTTTGGAAGAGCTGCCGTACCTAGTGGGGCATCTACTGGAATCAATGAAGCGGTCGAGCTTCGTGACGGAGACAAGAGCGTGTACCTTGGTAAAGGTGTTTTGAAAGCCGTTGCCAATGTCAATGATAAAATTGCTTCAGAGCTAGTTGGCTTTGATGTTTTTGAGCAAAACTTGATCGATCAGATTATGATCGAACTAGACGGTACTGCCAACAAAGGTAATCTTGGCGCAAATGCGATTCTAGGTGTTTCTTTGGCTGTTGCCAAAGCTGCCGCCATGGAATCTGGACAGCCCTTGTACAGATATGTTGGTGGTGTGAATGCCAATACGCTTCCTGTACCGATGATGAACATCATCAACGGTGGATCGCACTCGGATGCGCCTATCGCATTTCAAGAATTTATGATTCGCCCGGTAGGAGCGGAGACTTTCTCTCAGGCCATCAGAATGGGGACTGAAGTATTCCATCACTTGAAGAAAATTCTTCATGATAAAGGCTTGGTAACAGCTGTAGGTGATGAGGGTGGATTCGCCCCAAATTTCTCAGGTGGTACAGAAGAGGCTCTTGGAGTAATCCTTGATGCCATTTCCAAAGCTGGCTATGAAGCTGGTAAAGACTTAACCATTGCATTGGATTGTGCAGCTTCTGAGTTTTACGAGGATGGAAAGTACAATTACAAGAAATTTGAAGGTGATGGCGGTGTGGTACGTACTAGAGAAGAACAGGTAGCCTACCTTGCAGAACTTACTCAGAAATATCCAATTGACTCCATCGAGGATGGTTGCGCAGAGGAAGACTGGGCTGCATGGGCTATGCTCACTGAGAAGATCGGTGACAAAGTTCAACTCGTAGGTGATGACTTGTTTGTGACCAATGTGAAATTCCTACAGCGTGGTATCGCAGAAAAATCTGCTAACTCCATCCTAATTAAAGTAAACCAAATCGGAACACTTACCGAGACCATCAACGCGGTAAATCTTGCACATAAAGCTGGCTTTACAGCTGTGATGTCGCACAGATCGGGTGAGACTGAGGATTCTACCATTGCTGACTTGGCTGTAGCACTAAACTGCGGGCAGATCAAGACCGGTTCTGCATCAAGATCGGATCGTATGGCCAAGTATAATCAACTTCTTCGTATAGAAGAGCAGTTGGGGGATTCTGCGGTTTTCGTTGGGAAATTGAAGTAATTCAACTTAGAAATATAAAGGCAACCTTCGGGTTGCCTTTTTTTTGCATCATTTTTGTGACTTCATTTCATACGATTGATGCACTATGAAAAAATTCCTCAAATACGCCAAAAACAACTATGTCCTAGGCGCTACATTTTTTCTTTTCTGGATGATTTTCATCGATTCCAATAATCTGGTCAATCAATTTCAACTCAGTAGTAAACTCAGTCAACTCGAGGACCAAAAAGAGTATTACCAAGAGCGAAAGAAAATCATCACACAGGAGCGTCAGGAACTTTTGAGCAATCCCGAACTTTTGGAGAAGTTTGCTCGTGAAAAATACCTGATGAAGAAAAAGACAGAGGATATCTATGTTATCGTTAAAGAATAAGTTTTTTGCCTTGGTGGTGCTGGCTTTTTTAGCCTTTGAATCCAATAGTTATGCCCAGCGTCAAATCGACCCCGAAGGGAAGCCACCCTTAAAGGATCGTATGTACTTTGGAGGAAATTTCGGGATGCAATTTGGCACAGTGACCCTATTGGATATTTCACCACTTGCCGGTGTAATGATCACTCCTCGCTTTTCTTCTGGTCTAGGAATTACTTATCAATATTTCAATGATCGTCGCTTTGTTGGAGGGGAAACCACCTCTTATGGCGGTCGTATATTTTCTCGCTACAATGTGCTTCCAAATGTTTTTGCGCATGCCGAGTTTGAATCCATCAATTTTGACAACTACAATTTTGTCTCGGATCAATTTGAGCGGATTTGGTCCAATGCACTCTTTCTCGGTGGGGGATACTTTGCTCCCTTCGGGCAAAATGGGGGTGCTAATTTCACCTTCCTGTACAATGTGCTCCATGATAATTTAAGATCACCCTACGGGGAACCCTATGTCATTCGGGTTGGTTTTGTACTCTAGAAACCTAACCTATTTATGAAATCATTTCTGGATAAACTCTACGCAGCTCATCAAGACTGCAGTGAGTGTCCTTCTCCTAAAGCCGTTCAAGACTTCTTTTCCGAACTGTTGGGCTTGCTCTTTCCTGAGTTCACGGTCAATAAAATTGAACAACGCGAAGAAGTAGAAGCAGAACTCTTACGCTTGGAACAAGTACTAGCAGGTATTTTGATTCGAAATCCTCACCTGCATCAGGGAGAAGGAAATACCATAGCTAGAGCTTTTTTTGAGAAACTTGAACCTGTTTTTGACCAAATCAATGAAGACATCGATGCCATGTATGCGGGTGACCCTGCTGCCAAAAGCCGCACAGAAATCGTGCGCAGCTACCCTGGCTTTTTTGCAATAGCTGCCTATAGAATCGCACATGAGCTGCATGTCCTTAACATCAAATTGATTCCTCGAATCATTACTGAATTTGCGCATAGTCGAACGGGAATAGATATCCATCCGGGGGCTACCATTGGTCATCACTTTTGCATAGATCATGGTACCGGTGTGGTGATCGGGGAGACCACACAAATCGGAAATCACGTTAAAATCTACCAGGGTGTGACCCTTGGAGCACTAAGTGTGAACAAGGAGGATGCTGACAGCAAAAGACATCCAACCATTGGAGATGGAGTAGTGATCTATGCTGGGGCTACAATCCTTGGAGGGGAGACCCATATCGGAGAAGGCAGTGTGGTGGGAGGTAATGTTTGGCTCACCAAAAGTGTCCCTGCCAACAGCAAGATTTATTATCAATCACGCATGTATGAAGAGGGGACTGGTGTCACGGATACCTTTGTTTTCAAAAAATAAGCCTATGAAACTCGTAGATCTAATCGGAAATACCCCGCTAGTTGAGCTGCAAAATATCCCAACTAAGCCCAAAGTAAAGATCCTTTGTAAAATGGAGGGTCAAAATCCGGGTGGAAGTGTAAAGGATCGGGCGGCATTCAATATGCTTCAAAGTGCGATGGAGCGAGGAGATATACAGGCAGGAGACAAATTGGTAGAAGCTACCAGTGGAAATACGGGAATTGCGCTAGCCATGGTAGCAAAGGTGCTTGGTCTGCACATGACCCTGATCATGCCGGATAATTCTACTCGCGAGCGTGTCCTATCCATGGAAGCTTATGGGGCAAAAGTAATCCTCACTCCGGCCGCAAAAACTATCGAGTATTCGCGAACACTGGCAGAAGAGATGAGTGCCAAGGAGGGCTATTTTATGCTCAATCAATTTGCTAATCCGGATAATTACCTAGGGCATTACAAGACCACAGGTCCAGAGATATGGAGAGATACCGCCGGAAAAGTCACACATTTCGTGGCTGCCATGGGAACTACAGGTACGATTATGGGAGTGTCTCGTTTTTTGAAAGAAAAAAATCCAGCCATTCAAATTGTGGGAACGCAGCCTACGGATGGCTCGAGTATACCGGGAATTAGAAGATGGTCTCCCGAATTTCTGCCAGCCATCTTTGAAGCAGATCGAGTGGATCGAGTGATCGATGTCAGTCAGGCTCAGGCCACGGAAATGACACGTCGCATGGCTAAGGAAGAAGGTATTCTAGCCGGGATGAGTAGCGGTGGAGCCCTTCACGCTGCCCTAGAGCTCTCCAAAGAACTCGAGGAAGGTCTGATTGTCTGCATCACTTGCGACCGTGGCGATCGATATCTCAGTTCGGATTTATTTGGTTGAAAAGCTCAAAAAATAGAAATAGCCCATGGTTTTAACCATGGACTGTTTCTATTTTATTCTTTCTCCTTTGACAATTTCTAAACCAGCGCCTTCATCTTTTCTAAGCCTGTTTTGGCAACTAGATTTGCGTCCTGAGCCCAATAGCCAGGGTTGAAAAGCTCTAGGGAAAGAATCTTGGTACCGCCCATGGTTTTGAGAGTTTGCATCACATCATCCAAGGGGGCCACTCCATCGCCCGGATAGATTCTATCCTTGTCCTGCTGCTCTAGTCGAGGGATTTGATCCGAATAGTCATTTAAGTGAAATACCTCTACTGCAGCGCCATTGATCAGTTTGAGTCCCTCAAAACCCGAGCCCCCACGAAATAAATGATAGATATCTGGAAGTAATCTGGCATCTGGGTCATTGGCCGCTGCAGCGACTGCCAGAGCCTGACTCAGGTGATAGAATGGGGGATAGGCACCCCAAAACTCCAGTTGGGGCATTACCCCGGTCTTACGACCCAAATCGATCAACTGGGCGTATTTTTCACCACCTTCAAAAGGATCTACCGGAGCATCCGCACCAATGGCGGGTGCTGCCACACGGGTACAGCCGATCGCTGCAAGCATATTCATCTCTTTTTCCATCAGGGCAAAGCCTGTTTTACTCTTCTCAGGATCTTGGGCCATCCATGTAGCAAAGCCAATGGCATTGAAAGCCTTGAGGCCATTGTCATCCAAGACCTTTTTGAGCGCAGCGAGACTTCCTCCCTGCTCTAGATAGGCATCAATATCACGAAGCCAAACTTCCACACCGTCGTATCCCGCCCGAGCGGCAGTTTCGAGAGTTTTGACCAAGCTTAGTTTTTGGCCAGAGATGGTGCTGGTATTGAGGGAGAAAAGAAACTGAGTGTCTTGTTCTGGTGTGGCCTGAGCGGCCAAAGGCGCTAAAGGAAGTGCAGCAGAACCTAAGGCAATGGATTTAAGGAGTTGACGTCTTTGCATAGGTTCTAATTTAAAGTTCTAATGTTTAGGATTCCACTTTTTTTAAAGAAAACCAAAAAGGGAAGAAGTATGAAGGTTGAAATCTGAAGTCTAAAGTATGAAGTCTGAAATGTCTAATTCCCAATCCCTAATCTCCATTTTAAATTTTACATTCATTCATTTTAAACCCTCTACGTTCGGTTCTCCACTAAAATAACTCTATTACCGTACGAAGTATTTTTTGTAAACTGGAATCAAAGTGAGCTAATATTGCGAAGCACTACACGATGACCAAATTCTCTTTTTTTCTTTCTGTATTTCTCCTTTGGAGTTTTGGGGTCATCGGCCAGTCGGGTCCTCAGTCGGATACTTTCCTTAGATTGTATAAGGAGCAACTTCCATACTTTCAGGAATTGATTAGTGGAGGAGAATATTCCGATCCGCCCAAATCCATCAATGGGGAGCCTTATTTCAAATCACGAAACTTTGATTACGGTTCTTTGCGGATCAATAAAATTGATTATCAGGAAGTCCCTTTGCTCTATGACACGCATCGAGATGTGGTGGTGACTTTTCATCCCATTCACAATCAAAAAATCCTGATTAAATCCGAAAAGGTAGATGAGTTTGTGATTTTTGAATCGGATGTAATTCGCAATTTCAAAGGAAATGAAGGTTATCCTCATCATGGCAATGGCTTTTATCGGGTGGTAAAGGATTCGGAGGTGAAGGTCCTTGTCAAGTACTACAAGGACCTGAAGGTTTCTAAAGACATGACTTCCTACTTAAAGGAGTTTGTGGAATATTCCGACCATTTTCTTTGGTTTCAAGGAGATTTTGTGAAGATCAATTCCAAAAAAGATGCAATTAAGGCACTTGGACTTGATAAGAAGCAAGTGCGAAAAGAATTGCCGATAGCGAATTATCAATTCAAGGCAAACATTAGCGGATATTTACAGCAACTGGTTGACCTTCGAGTGCAGTCTTCCAATGTATTTAACGGTTTTGCACAATGAAGGAAATTCTGGCCATAATCAGTTTCCTTGGATTATTTGGCGCGGTAAGCGCCCAGCAAGATTCCTTAAAACTCTCCGGGATGTATGCTCAGATGACTTTTGAGCGATTTGCGACATCTATCGAGCGGGATACGCCGTATCGGTTTTATTTCCGAGAGGCCGATGTTGACCAGATCCGGGTCAATGTACAGCTGAGCAATTCTTCACTTTCCTCGGCATTGAATGAGATTCTCTTGAATTCAGGCTTGACCTACACCATCGATTCTCAAAATCAGGTTTGGGTTAGTCGGGGGCGAAAGATGCAAATGGAGCTTTCTCCAGACTTTTTTGAGATTAAGGCTGCCGCTAAAGTGGACGAAGGCAACTCAGATGCCAGTGATCTTTTTGCTAAAAATAAACTCTACACCATCGGAAGGGCTACGGATAATCCCAATTCCAGAACAGCCAAACTCAGCGGGGTGATCAGGAGTATAGAGACTGGTTTGCCACTTCCCGGTGCTGTAGTCGTGGAGCGGGTCAATTTCACCCAGATGGTAACCGGAGCTAATGGATATTATGAACTGACTTTACCCAAGGGCCGACATACCCTGATTATTCAGAATATTGGAGGATTTCAGGAGCAGCGTCAGATCGAATTGCTTGGAGACGGGACCTTAGATATGCGGATCGACGAGACTATCCTTTCACTCGATGAGGTAGTGGTGAGTTCGGGTGCCTTGTCCAATATCAATAAGCTTGAGATGGGAGTGCAGGCGATTTCTATAGAGGAAGTGAAGCGACTACCGGCTGTTTTGGGGGAGGTGGATGTCATCCGTGGAATCCTAACCATGCCAGGTGTCAATACCGTGGGTGAGGCAAGTGTGGGCTTCAATGTGCGTGGGGGTGCAGCAGATCAAAATCTGATCCTTTATAACCAAAGTACGATCTTCAATCCCAGCCATGCTTTCGGCTTTTTCTCTGCTTTCAATGCAGATTTGACTTCGGGGGTGGAACTGTACAAGGGTTCTGTTCCGGTAAATTATGGAGGACGTTTATCTTCGGTTTTGCAAGTGGATGCGGATTTTGGGGATGAGGAGAAGATTGGAGGAAGTGGAGGAATTGGGCCGATGACGGGGCGACTGGCTTTGCATGGCCCTATCGGTTCGAAGACTACATTTAAAATTGGAGGGCGGGCTACTTATTCCGATTGGGTGCTAGACCTACTAGAGGAAGGGACTGATTTGAACAGTAGTCGTGTTTCGTTTTATGACTTTAATGCCAATATCCGACACAATTTTAATGACAAAAATGTCCTTGAAATTACGAGCTACTTGAGTCAGGATGACTTTAGCTTTGATCCTGATACCACATACAATTATCGTAATCTAAATGTGGCTGGTACTTGGAGGCACTATTTCAACGATCAGTTGGAAGGGAATTTTACCGTAGGCTATGATAGCTATGACTTTGGAATCGTGGGAATAGATAATCCCTTAAATGCTTTTGATTTTAGCTTTGATGTGAGTCAGATTCATGCAAGAGCGGATTTTGAGTACAGAAAGAATCAAAACCACATCTTCAAGTTCGGCCTACACGCTATTCAGTACGAGCTGAATCCTGGAAGTAATAAGCCTTTTGGGGAGGAATCTATCGTGATCGAGGATAATCTTCAAACCGAGCAGGCACGAGAGATTTCGCTTTATTTCGGAGATGAATTCACCATCAATGATGAACTTTCTGTGAGCTACGGGGGGCGCTATATGTTTTATCAGATTTATGGCCCCATTACCATCAATGACTATGTGCCAGGTGCCCCCATTACGGAAAGCAATGTGATCGGAGAGACCACCTATGGATCGGGTGATAATATCCAGACCTACCATGGTCCGGAGTTTCGGGTAGGGGCTAGGTACTCCTTGACCAATCAATCTTCGATCAAGGCCAGCTTCAACACCATGCGGCAAAACCTGCACTTGCTCACCAACACCTCAGCGATTGCACCGACAGATTCTTGGAAACTAAGTGATCCCTTTATCAAACCTCAAACCGGTGGACAAGCATCTTTGGGATACTATCGCACTTTGGCCAAAGGTGCTTTGGAGTTTTCTTCGGAAATCTACTATCGCTACATGAATAATCTACTGGATTTTCGCTCCGGAGCTACCCTAATCCTAAATGACGCCATCGAGCAGGATGTATTGAATTCGGATGGGAAGGCTTATGGAATTGAGTTTTTGGTGAAGAAAAATACAGGGGCGCTTCGGGGGTCCTTGGCTTATACATATTCTAGGTCTTTTTTACGCACTTCGGATGAGCCAAGTATTGAAAAAATCAATGGTGGAGACTTTTACCCCAGTAATTTTGACCAGCCCCATAATGTGGTGCTAGCGTTGAATTATGAGCTGAGCAAGCGTCTAAATGCATCAATGAATACCAATTATAGTACAGGAAGGCCAGTGACTTTGCCTATTTCCAAGTTTGAATATGGTGGCTCGGAGCGAGTGTACTTCTCTGACAGAAACGCCTACCGAATTCCGGATTACTTCCGGATCGATTTGTCAGTGAATCTTGAAGGCAATCACAAAGTAGATAAGATCGCTCATGCTTCTTGGTCATTTGGTGTCTATAATGTTTTAGGGCGAAGTAATCCTTATTCAGTGTATTACACCCCTATAGAAGGCCAACTCAAAGGCTTTCAGCTCTCGATTTTTGCTCGGCCCATTCCATTTATTACCTATAATTTCAGATTCTGATGAAGGGGAGACTACTATTATTACTTGTTTTGCTGGGTCTGAGTGTAGGATGCCGAGAGCCATTTGAGCCAGAGATCGCTGCTGATGATCAAAATATTCTGGTAGTGGCAGGGTATTTGGATTCGGATGGATTACCAAGTGTATTGACTTTGAGTACCACCACTTCCATTGGAGATGATGGTTTCTTTCCGGATTTTACGCCGCTTTTTGGGGCAGATATTTTTTTAGAATCTTCCTCAGGCCAACGTTTCCCTCTCTTGGAGCTTGAAAATGGTCAATATCTTTTTGAAACAGATATTGATGAAAGTGATACTTATCGCTTGCGAATTTTGCTTCGCAATGGCAATAGTTACACTTCAGAAGAACTGAAGCCAGTGATCACTCCTGATATCATTGATGTAAGCTTTGTCAAAAATGAAACTGGAGTTGAAGTCTTCTTAACTACCCAAGGAGACGAAAATGCGGATGATTTTCTGTGGACATACGAGGAGACTTGGTCCTTCAGGCCAGCCATTACTACACAATGGGAATATGATCCAGAGACCCAGGATGTGGTCTTACGTGATCCTGAGGATCGTATAGATCTATGCTATCGATCTGAGCGCAATTCGGATTTGATTTTAGAGACTTCTTCTCGTTTTGAAGATCAGTTTGTTTTCCGACAGTCCATCGCCCAGATTGATCAGGGCGATGAAAAGCTTTCCACTCGGTATAGTATTTTAATTTCTCAAAAGGCACTTTCTAAAAGTGACGTAGAGTTTTGGGAGATTCTGAAGCGAAATTCCGATGATTTGGGGTCCATCTTTAGTCCACTTCCTTCACTTGTTGGAGGGAATATCGAGCTTGATCAAAACCCTGAAGTTCCAGTGATCGGTCAGGTTAGTTTGGGTAAGGTCCGTCAAAAGAGGTTGTTCATTGATCGTCAAGAAATTAGTCCTTGGAGCGTAGAGGTGCCCGAATATGCCGGATGCATTCTTTCAGCTGATACTGTCTTGGTAGCTGACTACGACCTTTTATTTAAAAGTGGAGTGAATATTCCGTCCACGCCTATTTACCCTGAAAATGCTTTTAACCCGATTGGTTTTCGCTATGGGTCCATCAACTGTGTGGATTGCACAATCCGCGGCACCAATATTAAACCTTCATTTTGGGAAGATTAATCTATGAAGTATAGCATTTTCGTTCTGTATTTACTGCTCGTAGGATTTGGTTCTGGCGCTTTCGCGCAAAGTGATTCCTCATCTCTCGCGGTGGAGTCCATTAGTTTTTCCATTCCCAAGACCATTTATTTTGGAGGAGAGCGAATCTGGGTGGATTTGGCTGTGGAAAGTGATGCGAGTGCATCCCGATCACAAATCGCTTATGTGGAGCTGCTCAATCGTTACAATGAATCCGTAGCCATCGCCAAAATCCCGCTGAATGACGGCAAGGCCTTGAACTTTCTTCGGTTGCCTAATTCCCTACCTTCTGATCATTATCTCCTTCGAGTTTTCACCCGTGTGAGTGCGTATTTGGACATCTCTGGCGGACTGAAACAGCAGTTTATCACTGTTTTCAATCCTGAAATTCCACCTCGGGTAGAAGCTAGTCGAGATACTTTTGATGGAAGTCAGGAATCTTCATTGATTGTCCTTTCTAGCCCTTCGGGCAAAGCTGCTGAAGTGTTCTCCCTTCAAGTGAATGCAGGAACTGATGAATTGCTCGAGGTGAAAGTCGCTGCCCTCAATCCCTTTTTGCCAAAGCATGAGCAGCTTGCTTCAATGGAGCTTTATCAGCCATTGGGAGACAGAACGCTGGTGCCTGAATTATTTGGTCATGTAGTTGAAGGGTTTGTGGATGTGGCTGAACTCGATACCACGCAGCTTTATTACCTATCCATTCATGGGGAAAAATCAGCGCTTTTTACCGATCGTCCCGATTCCAAAGGAGGTTTGTACTTTGATACCGGTGGCATTCGAAACTGGCGATTTATGATCGCTCAGGCCTTGGGTAATCAAAGTTTAGTGAACCTCACCATTGTATCTTCTGCCCCACAAACCAAGTTTTTGCCAGGCTTTACCTTTCCGGAATTGATCATTACTCCGCAAGACGAGGCACTTTTACGATCCTTGCTTCTAGGAGGACAGATCGAAGGATATTTTTCGCAAGAATACACAAGTGAAAGCTTTCCAGTCGTGACTGGATTTGTGCAGGATCAGACCTATATGCTGGATGATTACACACGATTTGATAAGGTGGAAACGGTGATCAAAGAGTATGTTCCTGAAGTCAGCGTAAAAACGATCGATAAGAAGAAGGAATTTAGGGTAATTGATCTGGTCCGAGGGACTATTTTCGATTCCAATCCACTGATGATCGTGGATGCCATGCCTATTTTTGATTCGGATCTTTTGGCCAAGCATAATCCCGAGGGCTTTCAAAAGCTTGAAATTCTCTCAAGGTCATTCTTCCTCAACGAAGAGGAATTTCCGGGTGTGCTAAGTTTCAGTTCGTACAATAATGACTTTGGAGGCTTTCCTATCCCTTCGAACGGAGTGTATTTGGATTATCAAGGTTTGCAGTTTGAAGTGAACGAAACGGAAAACCTATTTTCTTTTCTAGAAGAAGATCGACTCGACGATTGGAGGACTATTTTGTATTGGTCCAGTAGTCAGCAGGGAAAACCAAACACTGCTCTAGAACTGAAATTACCAGAACTTACGCTCACTTATCAAGTGGAGGTAAGGTTACGCTCAGCATCTGGAGAAAATCGTACTGAGCGAAAAACCTTTCAGGTGACTAAATAGGCTAGTCTTTTTTACCCAATTCCTTTTGCATAAACTCTCCTAGCTTCCGCTGGTAGCTAGCCGCTGATTCTTGACTGAAGTCTGGGGAAAGCTCCTTTTTCTCAGGAAAGGATTCCATATGTAGCGTTTGTGTTGGGAAGGCAAATCGAACCCCAAGTGTTTCTGCTAATTTCATAATTTGAATCAGAAGCTCGTGTCTGCATTGGAGTTCCAAAGGCCAAGTTGGCACTTCGAAAAACACGTAGAACATGATGTCTAGGCTATAGGATGACAGGTTATTGAAATAGATATTAAAATAGTCTTTTCTCGTATGCGGATGGGCTAGTACTATTTCCCGCAGGCCTTTGACAAACTGCTCCGTGAGTTCAGGAGGCGTGTCGTAAGTGATCGTTAGTGTGGTATAAAACCGACGATATTGTCTCAAGCCATGATTATCCACCGTAGCATCAGCGATTTTGCCATTGGGGATATACATCACCGAATTTCTGAAAGTGCGGACACGTGTGGACCGAAATCCGACCTCTTCGACAGTACCATCTACCTCACCAGAAGTGATCCAATGTCCTACTTGAAATGGCCGATCAATAAAGATCATGATGGAGCCAAAGAAATTTTTGATGGTATCCTGTGCCGCTAAAGCAATGGCTACACCACCGATGGAGAGTCCGGTTAGGAATGGAATGATGTCTAGGTTTAATCCATCTCTTAGGATGAATAGAGTTCCTATGACCACCACAAATGCTTTGAGCGTTTTGCGAAGCAAAGGAACCAGCTGGTCATCAAGCGTAGACTCAGTCTTTGCGGCCAAGTTGACGAAATAGGCAGAGATTACATCTACTATTTTGTAGAAAATGATTGTGATAAGCAAAGGCTTCAAGACCATGAAAATCACGACCAGCCAAGACCAAATTTCGATGGGAAGCTGCAACACTCGGATAAAGAGGGATAGCAAAAGAACGATAAAATAAATACTCGTGACTTTTGCCACTGGGAGAAGGTACTGCTCACCCATTTTGCCGTACCCAAGTCTGGCCATGAGGTACAGTAAGCCTCGATCCACCAGAAACGTGAACAGCCAATGCATGATAAATACAAATAGAAGCAGAATCCCTAAGCCGACGATTTGCCAGAGGTACAGTCCGAAGTATTTGTCATTCCCAATCTTGGGCAGTAAGTCCAGAAGCTTAGCCGTGCCGTAGGGGTAAGTTTGCCGGTGCAAGCGATCGATTTCTGCTACTGAAAAGGCTGAAAATTTCCAGCTTTCTCCGCGCTTGGCGAGGAAAATGCCCGGGAGCTTTTGTCGATCAAAGTAGTATACCGATTCTCCCCCTGCTAGGCTATCTACGTAATTTGGTTCATTTGGAATAAGAGAAGTCCTGACAGCCACTCCTTTTCCTTCAAAAATCTGTTGGAGTTTAATCGTCAGATCTACCTGATCAGCATCTTCCATACCCTTCCAGTTGAGTGCCTGAGCCGCTCTTTCAGGATAGTAGTTATTATCCTCTAGGTTAAAAAAGTAGGTGAGCGTAGTGTGATAAGGGGAAGTTAGATTCACCTGATAATCCATCTCCTCCAGCGCATTATCGTCTGATACCAATTGTGCAAATGCGCTTTGGACGAAAAGAATCAGTATGCTGAGAAGCACGATTTTCAGTTTGTTCATCATGATTTTGGATTGAGTTTGCAAGTTAGCCATAAGCCAAAGGACCTCAAAACTTAGAGGGCCAAAGCATATTCTTTCATTTGGGATCCAGAGACGCTTCTGATGAGGTATTGCTGTCCACTTGAGTCAAAAGCGATATCAAGTTTTCCGCTGCTCTCTAATGGTAAAGCGGTCATGAGCTGACCATCAAAGTCATAGAGATAGGCAAATTCCTGTATCAAGTCTGTCACCACAATGATTTTTCGTTTGGAGCCAAAGTTAAAGAACTGCACCTCGAAAGATTCTGTGGAGGAGCTGATCGTAAAGAGCTCTTCTTCCTGACTATTTCTGAAGGTAATCTTATTGAATTGCTTCCCGACGATCAAGAATTCATTTTCTCCTTGATCTGGTACCACCAGATATTCGCTCTCTCGATCCTCTTTCACCAATTGGTTGGTATAAGTTATTTCTCCATTGAAATTTACCCGAACGATGGCTCCATCCTTGGAAATATTTACCAACTCCATGCTATTGCTCAAAGGATTGTTGAATACCACTAAGGGAGATTTGAATCCTTCACCAATTCGGATCGGCTCTGCTACTTTTCGATTGCCTCGGCGATCGAATAAGTGCAAATCTCCTGGCTCAGTAAATGCCAACATATAATCTCCTTTTCTCGGAACACGGACATGGCGAGCTGGCCCTGTGCTAGGAGCTCCAACAGCATTGGGGTTCCAGCCTTCCAGCTTTTCACCTGTCTTATCGAGCAGGTATAGATCGCCGTCTTCGGTGCTTACGAAGTATCGATATGCCTTGGTATTGCTGTAATCCACCAGGTTGAGTGATCGGATTTTTTCACCCGAAAGAGAAATCGGATAGTTGGGTAGCGGGTTTCCCAGTCGATCAATACCATAGATCTTTGAAGGTGTTGCCACAAGAAGTTGCAGCTTACCATTTTTATAGTAATCTACTTGAAATGCATCTGATACGATTGGGCCATCTAAGGGTAGTTGATAGACAATCTCTCCAGCTGAATTGAGTAGAATTATTTCATTTTTGTCGTTTTGAAGGACAATGTCTTGTGAGCGATCCTGATAATTGAGAATGGCCTTAGGACCATAGATTAGCCTATTTTCAAGGTTAACTATCTTCGTGGGTTCAAGATTGATGCCGCTTGGCTCTGTTTGTGACACGGGTTCACTAGCCACACCAAAAGGAAAGGTGAGTGTCGCTTCCAAACGATCTGGATATTGATTGACTCGAAAAGCAAATCCATAAAACTGCTGAAAGCTAGCACTGTATCTTTGGAAATAGCTACTCCAAGCGGGGCTGGCAGATTCGGTCCAAGCTTCCCAAGCCTTATCCATCAGTACAATTTTGCTAAATCCAGAACTTGCGGAGAGCATACTCTGCATGGGGTGTTTACGTGCAGATTTACCCCAGGTCTCCCCATTTTCGATTTCATCCAAGATCAGTTTCATGCTTTGCTGATTATTGGTGAAAATTAGAATGTTGCCAATAGCAGTGATCCAGGATTGATTGAAGCCGACAAACTTCCCTTCGAAGAGATGGGAGGGGAAATTTTGTTCATCAATCAAAATGATTTCATAGCCCCGGTAAAAGTCGGAGACAATATCACCTTCTTGACTTTGATAATTTTTAAGCAACTCAATGGCTGCGCCTGGATTTGCATTTCGGGCAATTAATCCAAGGTTGACAGGTACTGGACCTATTTTTTCCAGCTTTACCAAATAAAGGCCTCCGTAAAAAGTGTCCAAAAAACCTTTGGAAAGCAGCTCAACATCTATCTGAGCAGCGAGAGTCGCACGAGGGGTAAATGCCAGATTTTTTAGCTTTTGGGTTTCATAGATACTTTCCAGATTGATCTGAGTGAGATCTGTCGTGCTCAAGGGTATTGCGTCTAATACCTCGTTCAAGTTGGCTTGGATGGAAGGGGTAAAGTTCACTCCATTATCGAGGGTGATCTCCCCGGAAAAAAGAAGCTCATCGTCTTGAAGTTCTAGATTCAAGGCAATTCCCGTTTGGTATTGTTCATATTTCTGAATCACCGGGTCTACTGTGATTCCCTTTACACCTTTGAGGAAATTGGCAACACCTCTGCTGGAAAGGAGGAGTCTGCTATGTGATTTTTCTGCAAGAATTTCAGAACTGAAGTAGTCACTGAAATCTAATAATTCTCCATTTTCATGAAATCGAATCGCTTCTTCGACCAAGAAGGAAGATGCAGAAATCAGCACTAGATCATCGAGAAATGCGACTGACCAGATCCGTTCATTTTCCCCATCGAATAGCTCAAGAATCTCTTGCCCGCTGTACGTTCGTGCTTGGAATCGCTCCCCACCCGAAAGCCGAGACTGGATATCCTCAATAAGAGATTGGGCGCTTCCTTCACGAAGATTGATCATGAAAAGCAGGTCAAAACTTTCCTTACCCAGCGGGTGAAAGCTGACGGTAGTTTGTGTACCGTTGAGTTCTCTGGCGAGAGCACCTTGAGAACCAAGAAGGCTATCCAGTATAAAAAGCTGATTGCCTAGTTTTTGAAATGGTGGAAAATTGAGAAGTAAGGGGTGTGCCTCCGCTGCGGCCATGTCATTCCAAGTTTCAGCGGCATTGTATGATTCAAAAACAAAAATGGCCTCTTGGCTGATCAGCTCGAGGTTGTTGATCTTTTTTGAAGAAAAATAATTTTGAAAAACCCAAATCCCGCCTGCTACAAGAGCAGCTAGAAGAATTAGGACAGTGATACTTTTCCAGATTTTCACGCTTTATTTTTTGTGCTCAGATTAGTATGCAAAAATAAGACCTAAGACTTCGTTGCTAGGCTTTGATGTCTTAGGTCTTTACTTGCTATTTAGGTGGAATTAGCTCGAAAGCTTATCCAAAACGGCCATTACTTCTTTTACATGGCCTCGAGAAGTCTCGAGAAGTGCTTTTTCTTCAGCATTCAGATCTAGCTCGATTACTTTTTCAATTCCGTTTTTGCCGAGAATTACTGGCACACCAAGGTAACAGTCATCAATTCCGTACTCACCATCAAGTTTGATACAAACTGGGAATACTCGTCGCTGATTTTTCAAAATAGCTTCTACCATTTGTGCAGCGGCGGATCCTGGTGCATACCATGCTGAAGTACCCATCAATTTTACCAATTCCCCACCACCAAATTTGGTACGCTCAATGATTGCATCAAGCTTATCTTTTTCGATCAACTCAGTCACTGGAATACCTGCAACCGTAGTATATCTCGGTAATGGCACCATTGTATCTCCGTGACCTCCCATCAAGATGGCCTGAATTTCTTTTGGTGACACGTTTAATGCTTCTGCAATAAATGCGCGATATCTAGCTGTATCCAAGATTCCAGCCATACCCATCACTTTGTTTCTTGGGAATTTAGAAGTCAAGTGTGCTTGGTAAGTCATCACGTCCAATGGATTGGAAACGATAATGATGATGGCATTTGGAGAGTGCTGGATCACTTGCTCAGTTACTGACTTTACAATACCGGCGTTGGTCTCGATCAGGTCATCTCTGGTCATACCTGGCTTTCTTGGTAGTCCGGATGTAATTACCACTACATCAGAATTTGCTGTTTTGCTGTAGTCCGCAGTGCTACCCACAGTACGGCTATCGTATTGATTGATAGGGGCTTTTTGCCAAATATCCAGCGCTTTCCCTTCGGCTACGCCTTCTTTGATGTCCACAAGGACGATTTCTTCTGCGATCTCTCGGTAGGCCAAAACGTCGGCACAAGTGGCTCCCACATTTCCTGCTCCTACTACGGTTACTTTGCTCATGGTAGATTGTATTTTTTTAAAATTGATTTGATTAAAAAAAGCTGCGCTAAGTTATTAAACGTCGGGCAGAATAGAAACTTAAATCAGGATATGATTGGGGTGAAAAAATGTGAATGCTGGATTTATTCAAACATTTGTCTGAGTCGGAAAAAGCCGAAAGACTCTCGATAGGATCGGAATAGTCTCTGGTTGTTTTCATTGTAATATTCCGCCAATGAGGACATCATTTTGGCCTTGATCTTTGGATTGCTATCAAAAATTTCTTGGATGGCAAAGTGAGGAATCACCAGCAAATCAGCATCCTCAGACTGAACGATCGCGGTGTAAGTCCGCTTCGCATTCTCTAGCAGGGAGTTTTCTCCAAAGAAATCGCCCTTTTCGACCTCTAGAATAGTTTCAAAATTGTCCTTGATGTCTATGGTCAATTGTACCTTTCCTCGCTTAATCAGATACAGTGCCTGGCTAGGGTCTTTACTGAAAAAAACCACCTCATTATTTTCGTATTTTCTGGAATTTAATGCGGATAGAAAGCGCGCCATCTCTTTGTTTCGAAGTCGCTCAAAAAGTTTGATGGAGGATAGAAACTTGAAAGTTTCTAAGTCTTGATCAGAGAAGGTTTTGGAAAAAGGGTTTTGCATGTTCAATTTTTTTTGAGGTAAAAAATCTTTCGGGTGCCTGCGGTGGTTTTCGCCCAGTCCGCAATTCGATGGCCTATTATCCAAGCGATTTTACCTGCGGAAAGTACAACTTTCACTGGTGCTTTTTTAATAAATGGAATTTTTAAATCTATCAGAAAGTCACTCACTTTTTTTTCCTGGCTCATCCCTAGGGGATTGAATCTGTCGCCTAGTTGCCAAGTTCTGATCTCTAAGGGAAAGCTCAGTAGATCAAAATCAAGCATGGCATTACTGGAGTTTTTGTCGATGAAATCACCGGGTTGGCTGTGGATAATGGAATAGCTCTCGTTTCCGAGATTTAGCTCAATGTCAGAGATACCCAATTCGAGAGGAGTAAACTCCATCTCTTTTTTGCACACCAAAATATCTTCACGATCGACATTGGCCAGATACTCGCGAGACTCGAAGATTTTCCCAGAGTTCCCTAAAATCGCTGCATGGTGAATGTTTTTGCTTTGATCCGAATTGAATCCAAACTGCCTCAGCCAATAAAATAGGAGGGACTGCGAGCCAGAATATTGCTTCAATGCCTGAATCTCCAATGAGAAAATCCCATCCATCTCCTTGCTATAACGTGAAGTCCACTCTTCGAAAAGACTAGCAAACGCTCTGCCCGTATCTCGGATCCGATCAAAGCTTGCTAACAGATTTTGTCTGGAATCTTCTTTCATATCCATTAGATTTGGCAGCATTTGGTGACGAAGCTTATTGCGCAGGTAATCTGTTTTTTCATTGGACGAATCTTCACGCCAAGACAGTCCTTCCGATCTTGCAAAACCCTCAATCTCCTCTCTTGAAAAGGGAAGTAGTGGTCGGATAATTTGTCCACGTTGATCAGACATTCCTGAGATACCTTCTATTCCGGTTCCACGGAGGAGGTTTAGAAATATCGTCTCAATCTGATCGTCTTGATGATGTGCTACGAGTACGGCGGCAAGGTTTTGCTGGGCCAGAATTTGCTCAAAAAACGCATAGCGAAGATCACGGGCGGCTTCTTGCATCGAGACCTTGTGGCTTTCTACATAGTCTTTGGTTTGGGCTTTTTTGAGATGAAAAGGAATGCTTTTTCGTGCTGCAAAATCCTGAACAAATAATTCGTCTTGATCGCTTTCTGTTCCGCGTAATTGAAAATTGACATGGGCAATGTCAAAAGAGACTCCCGATTTTTCTAAAAGGTGAGCCAAACACATGCTATCCAAACCCCCACTGCAGGCTAAAAGATACCTTTTATCAGGATCAATAAGACTCTTCTCTTGGATATGCCGTATAAATGCTTCGATCATTGATCAAAAATATCATTTTCTGCTAATTTTGCGCATCACCGGCATCCTATGGCTCGACATTTCTTCTTTCTGTTTTCTCTTCTTTTCATTTTTGTCAGGGTGGATCTATGGGCACAGCAAAATCTTTTGGAGATCAAAAAGGCAGATCTTTTGCGTGGAGCAGATGGGTTTGAGCGGCTTCTAGGTAGTGTAGAAATGAAGCATCAGAGTTCTCTGATTTATTGTGATTCAGCGCATTTTTTTAGAGCTGAAAATAAAGCCAAACTTTTCGGGAATGTGCGAATAATTGACACCGATGATCCCATCGTAACCACCAGTAGGTATGCGGAATACGACGGGAATACCAAAATTGCCAAACTGAGGAATCAAGTGGTATTTACCAATCAGGAGACTACCTTGTACACAGAGTTCCTGGATTATAATCGAGCCACAAATATTGCCAATTACTTCAATGACGGCCGTGTGGTCGATTCTACTAATGTGCTGACCAGCGAAAAAGGACTATATGAGGTGTCCTTGGAGCGGATCACCTTCATCAATGACGTGATTCTGGTCAATCCAGACTACACGATGAAGACAAATTATCTGGTCTATCTCACCATCCCAAAAACTGCTGAGACCAAAGGCTTGACGAATTTGGTCTCCAAAGAAGGGAATACATTGGACGCACATAAAGGAAGCTTTTATGAGACTCAGCAGAAGCAGTTTAGATTTTATGAGGGGATAGTAGATACTGAGACGAGTCGAGTGAAGGCAGAGGAGCTTTTTTATGACGAGGTCAAAATGTACTATGAGGGCAAGGGCAATGTGCAAGTTCTCAACAAGGAGCGAGAGGTAGAAATTTATGGGGATAAAGGTGAGTATTACGAGGAGCGAAAATTCAGTAAAGTCTATGGGAATGCTTTGGTTCGGAAGTATTTTGAGCAAGACACCCTATTCATGGTTTCAGATAGCTTGATTTCTATCGATAATGAAGTGGATTCCCTGAACTACCTCACGGCTTTTAGAAATGTTCGTCTAGTCAAGTCAGACGTTTCCTCCCGTTCAGATTCGCTGAGTTATAATTTTTCAGATTCCACAATACAGTTGTTTACGGACCCGGTTCTCTGGAATGAAAAAAGCCAAATCACCTCGGACAGCATGATTTTTTACCTGAAGGAGGAGAATCTGGATCGTGTCATTATGAAGGAAAAGGCCTTTGCTATCGCTCAGGACACTCTTCTGAATTTTAATCAAATGAAGGGCAGGAAGATGACTGGGTATTTTTCCGAAGGAAATATTTCCCGCTTGCAAATAGATGGCAATGCTGAGTCGCTCTATTACCTGCTTGAAGCGGATTCCTTAACTCAAGGGGTTAATGTGACCTTAAGTGCCACCATTCGAATGGATTTCGAGGATGGAGCTATTCGCAAGATGATGTACAACATCAAACCCGATGGGAGATTTATACCCGTTCAATCTGTAAATGATGAAAACTCCAGATTGGATGACTTTGTATGGCGCGTGGAAGAAAAACCAACGAGAGCTGATATTGATGATTGGCGCAAGCCCGAAGAAATTGATTTAAATGCAGAAAATCTTTTTGATGTTCCCGAGGTGAAAATCCGAATGCCAACGGATGATGAAATACAAAATTCTCTTCGTGAAAAGGGTTATTTCCCTGACAAAATCCTGAGGCCCAAAAATTTAAGGCCTTTGAAGCAAAAGGGTAACGAATAGGTTCGAGAAAAATTTTTAATGGTTAACATCAATTAACCGGAAATTAACCGAAAAAGGGAACCTTGATTCTAATTTTGTGCGTATATTAATCACAGTTTCAATCAACTGAAGGCGTATAGATTAAAATTCTACATGAAAAAGTTTCTCACTATTTTTACTTGGCTCTTGCTAGGGCTGTCGCTATTCGTGGCAGCACAGGAAGTTAAGGTCCTGAGTGAGGAGATAGATTTTCGTGGGGATATCAACCAATCACAACGTAAAACCATCATTCTTCATAACGAAACTGATCAATCTCAAACGTATTTCTTGAAAAATCTGAGAGGAAATATAGGGTCTTCTCAAAACGTCAAAATTTGTATAGGTGATAATTGCTTTGACTCGAAAAGAGATTTAGCTAAGATTAAGATTAATCTTGCCCCTGGCGAAATCATGACTGATATGTACCTCGAGTTTGAAATGGGGATCATGGAGACAAGAGGCAGTTTTGATCTTTTCTTTGTGAACGAGAAAAATATTCGTGAGGCTTTTGTCGTTGAAGCAAAGTATGATGTCAAAGGTCCGACCCTCGCAGAGGAGGGTTTCACACATGATGCTATCTCCATCACGGATGTGTACCCGAATCCATCGCAAAGAATCGCGCAAATAGATTATGAAATAAAAGATCAGGATGTAAAAGCTAGAATTGCCATTAATAGTTTCATTGGTAATCCTATTCAGTCCTACACTCTTGATCCAGAAAGAAATACCTTACTTATCAATGTTTCAGACTTCAATCCTGGAGTATATTTCTACACACTATTCGTTGACAACAAAAATGTAGTCACCAAAAAGCTCGTCGTGAAGAAATAGTGAGAGTACCACACCATTGAATTTCATTTGAATCCAAAGAAAAACCCGTATATTTGCGGTCTTGAAAACTACCATGCGCTTACTTTCATACAGTCTTTTAGCAGTTTTTTTACTCTTCACTTCCTGTGGGCCCTTCTCAAAGCTGGAGAAAAGTACCAACTGGGAGGAGTTGTACAATGGTGCAAACAAGTACTACCAAGAAGGTGAATATAACAAGGCGATCATTCTTTACGATAAGGTTTTGCCAGTAATTAAGGGTAGTGAAAAGGCAGAATTGGCAGAGTATAACTACGCCAACTGTCACTTCAAAACGAAGCGATATATCGAGGCAGCTGGGTATTTCAGCAACTTCTATCGAACCTACAATCGAAGCCCTTTAGCGGAAGAAGCGCTTTTTATGAATGCGTATTCCTTGTTCTTGGATTCACCTGATTATAATTTGGATCAGCAAAGTTCTCAAGAAGCAGTAGCAGCCATTCAGCAATTTGTAACTCGATTCCCCAGCTCAGCTAGTTATGAGCGAGCGATGGATATGTTGAATACGCTTGAGGATCGATTTGAAGAGAAGGCATACCAGGAAGCTTCCATGTACTACAGATTAAAAGATGGTTTGTATCCTGGAGACTTTTATCGGGCTTGTATTATCAATTTCCAGAATTTCACCAAAGACTACCCAGAAAGCGAACACAATGAGGAATTGGCTTATAAACTAGTCGAGGTTAGCACGGGGTATGCCGAAAACAGCGTTTTCAATAAAAAGGAAGAAAGGCTCAAAGATGCAATTGGCTTTGCCAGTGCTTTCTACAGGAAATATCCCAATTCTGGCTTCATTGGAAAGGTGAAGGGATTTGAAGAAGAGGCTATCCAAGAACTGAATAAGCATCAAGAATTGGTGGCAGAAATTGCTAACCGACGTGCAGAGCAAGAGGCTGCAGCAATAGCAAAAGAAAAAACAGACGAGAATAAATAACACTAAAGCATATACTATGGCAGTTAATCCATCAATTATCACAAGAGATCTAGATAAGGTAGCTAACGTGACTGGAAACATTTACGAATCTCTCCACGTGGTAGGCAATAGAGCAAAGCAAATCTCTTCTTCCCTTAAGGAAGAATTGAATACTAAGCTTTCTGAGTTTGCATCTACCGTTGACAACCTTGAGGAAGTGTTTGAAAACAAGGAGCAAATCGAAATTTCTAAATTCTATGAAAGAATGCCTAAGCCGACTACTATGGCGATGGAAGAGTTCATGGAAGGAAAAATTTATTTCAGATTTCCTGAAGTAGAAGAAAAATAATAATATGAGTCTTAAAGGAAAGCGAGTCCTACTTGGAGTCACTGCGAGTATCGCAGCGTACAAGTCAGCTTTTCTGATCAGACTTTTAGTAAAAGCAGGAGCAGAAGTGCAAGTCGTTATGACCACTTCTGCTTTTGATTTTATTACCCCTCTCACCTTAGCTACCCTATCCAAGCGTCCTGTACTGAGTAAATTTCAAAAAGATGAGACCGGTACTTGGAACAACCACGTGGATCTAGGTCTTTGGGCGGACTTGATGCTGGTAGCACCTCTATCAGCGAATACCCTCTCCAAATTTGCGCATGGATCCTGTGATAACCTTTTAACTGCGGTTTACCTCTCTGCGAGATGTCCTGTGA
This sequence comes from Algoriphagus namhaensis, assembly GCF_042649705.1. NCBI lineage: Bacteria > Pseudomonadati > Bacteroidota > Cytophagia > Cytophagales > Cyclobacteriaceae > Algoriphagus > Algoriphagus namhaensis. The sequence goes on along the minus strand of NZ_JBHRZS010000006.1, from coordinate 48,883 downwards.
TGCTGGCTCCTGCCATGGATTTAGATATGTATCAGCATCCTGCGGTACAAAATTCTTTGGCAAAAATGAAAGCTTTTGGTCATATCGTATTGGATGCTGAAACGGGTGAATTAGCCAGTGGGCTTTCAGGTCAGGGTAGAATGATGGAGCCGGAGCATATTTTGCAGGCGGTTTCGGATTATTTTTCCAAAAGCAAAGACTTTGCGGGTAAAAAGGTACTTATAACTATGGGTCCTACTCAAGAAGCTATTGACCCAGTCCGATTCATTAGCAATCATTCTAGTGGGAAAATGGGAATGGCCATCGTAAAGGCTTTTCTAGCAAGAGGGGCGGAAGTGTATGCTGTTTCTGGTCCCACCAAATTGACTTTTCCAAAGGAGGTCAATACTACTCAGGTAAAATCAGCTCAGGAGATGTTTGAAGCCTGTCAAACAATTCATGCACAGATGGACATTTGTGTTTTTGCGGCGGCAGTTGCTGACTACAAACCTGCCGAGGTTGCTCCCCAAAAAATCAAAAAATCTAGCTCAAAGCTAGAGCTGACGTTGACTAAAAATGTGGACATTGCTTTGACTTTGGGCAAAGCCAAAAGTGCCCATCAAATTCATGTAGGGTTTGCTTTGGAAACCGAAAATGAAAGTCGTTTTGCGAAGCAGAAATTAACCAAAAAGAACTTTGATCTCATCGTCTTGAACTCCTTGAGAGATGAAGGTGCAGGTTTTCAGATAGATACCAATAAGGTCTCCATCATCCATGCTTCTGGTCTTTCATCGGAGTCTGAGTTGCTCCCAAAATCTCAAATTGCAGAATTGATTCTAGACGAAATCAAAAATGTTCCCGTTTGGATATGAGGAGTGGATTATTCCTTATTTTTATTCAAATGAAAAAACTATTGCTTGTATTTTTCCTTCTAGTTCTAGGTTTCAAGTCCTTTGCTCAGGAGTTAAATTTCACCGTTACCATAAACGCTGAACGGTCAAGAATCCAAAATACGGATGTCTTCAACCAGATGAAATCTAGTTTTGAGCAATTTTTAAACGGCCGATCTTGGACAGGGGATGAATATAGACCTGAGGAGCGAATCAGAGGGAATTTGCTGATCACCATTGGAGATGTGCCGCAGGTAGGTACCTACAATGCCACGGTTCAGATACAGGTTTTACGACCCATTTACGGTACCAATTATGAATCACTCACTTTTAATTTCGCAGATCGAAATTGGAATTTCCAGTACCTAGATTCTCAGCCTCTAGAGTTCAATCGATTTACGTATTTAAATAATATCACATCTCTTCTCGCTTTCTATGCCCATATCGCATTAGGAATTGATTATGATTCTTTCGAAAGCCGTGGAGGTAATCCATATTTTGAAATAGCCAATGACATCGTAAACAACGCCCAGCAATCCGGTAGACCAGGATGGGGGCAGAGTGCCACCGATCGAAGAAACCGCTACTGGCTGATCAATGATATTTACACCTCTTCTGTTTTTGGTAAAATCCGTGATGCCTATTACCTCTATCATCGTCAAGGGATGGATATTTTGTTGATTGATGAAGACCAAGCTTACAATAATATTTTGGAAGCAATCCGGATTCTGGCCGAAGCTAATGAAACGCAACCAAACGGGATTTTTACGATTTCATTTATGGATGCCAAAAGTGATGAAATCGCTCAGGTGTTGAAAAATGCATCTTTCGAATTGAGATCCGAGGCTGTCGAATTATTGCTTGAAGTAGACCCGAATAATGCCAGGAAGTATAATGACCTTCTTGAAGGTTAATTTTAACTTTGACCTATGCTCAAATCGCTTTTCATAAAGAACTATGCCCTGATCGATGATTTGGAGCTTTCGCCTTCGGCAAAGTTGAATATGATTACGGGTGAAACTGGAGCTGGAAAATCCATTATGCTGGGAGCCCTCGGCTTGCTAATGGGAAATCGGGCGGATACCAAGGTTTTGCTTTTTTCTGATCAGAAATGCGTAGTTGAAGGTGTGTTCCAAATCGAGGATTATGGGTTGAATGATTTCTTCAAGAATTCGGATCTAGATTATGAAGATCAATGCATTATTCGTAGGGAAATAAGCCCGTCTGGCAAATCCCGATCCTTTGTCAACGATACTCCTGTTCTACTCGATACGCTTCGTTCGCTCGGAGAGGTCTTGATGGATGTGCATTCGCAGCATGATACGCTGAAGTTGGGAGAAGGGTCTTATCAATTAGCCCTGGTGGATGCATTTGCTGGAAGTCACTCTGAAAAGGCGACCTATCAAAAAATTTTCAAGGAGTATATTCAGGCTAAAAAAGCCTTAGAAAAACTCAAGCAAGAAGCTTTCGAGCTGAAGAAAGAAGCAGACTTTAACGAGTTCCAGCTGAACGAGCTTTCGGCGCTGGTGCTAAAAAGCGGGGAGCAGGAATCATTAGAAGAGGAGCTCGAACTCCTTGAAAATAGTGAGGAGATTAAAGCTAAAATTCAGGAAATCCTTCTTTTAGCTCAAAATGAGGAATATGGAGTAGGGCAAGGAATGGCGAGCATCGCTCAGGCATTCAATCAATTGGCTGGACTTGGGAATAAGTTTTCAGCTCTTCAGGAGCGTTTCAAAAGCCTGTTTTTAGAGTTTAAGGACATCGAAGAAAATCTTGAAGATGATTTTTCGTCCATGGATTTGGATGTGGACAGCCTTGAAGAGATTCGAGATCGCTTGAGCAAAATATATCAATTGCAGAAGAAACATGGACTGGACTCTGTGGAGGCATTGATGGCCTTGGAGCAGGAGCTAGCAGATAAAGTTTTTCAAGTTCAAAACTTGGATGAGAGTATTGATGTTGCTGAGCGAGCATTTCAAGCTAAAGAAAAGGAGATGCAAGCGGCAGGTAAGCTTCTTACTGAAAAAAGAAAGTCTGGATTCCCCGAATTCGAAAAGCAACTGAAGTCCATTCTGACCCAACTAGCGATCGAAAATGCGCAAGTGAAAATTGAGCATCAGGGAATAAAACCAAGTGACTCTGGACTGGACTCGGTGGAGTTTCTATTTACAGCCAATAAAGGTACCGCACTTCAACCCCTGAAGAAAGTAGCGTCAGGTGGGGAATTCTCCAGATTGCTCTTTGCCATCAAGTATATCATGGCGGATAAAATGGCACTCCCAACGCTTATTTTTGATGAAATTGATACAGGGATTTCTGGCGAAGTTGCCTTGCAGCTCGTGAAGATGATGAAAGAAATGGCTGCAAATCATCAGATCATTTGTATCACTCACCTCCCTCAAGTTGCAGGTCAAGGAGACGCACATTTCTTTGTCTTCAAAGATGATACAGAGGAAAAAACAATTAGTAAAATCCGCGAATTGAAGGCTGACGAACGTGTTCTTGAGCTCGCCAAAATGATTGCGGGTGCAAGTCCATCGGATTCTGCAATACGAAGTGCCAAAGAGCTTTTGAGTAGCGCGATCTAGCACTTTGCTTTCAGATCCTTCCTGAGTCAGGAAAAAAGTCTATTTTTACACAAATTTTTACCCAAAAAAAGAATCACTATGCCTCAGAATTTGCTTGAAGGAAAAGTAGGAATCATCACCGGCGCATTGGACGAAAATTCAATCGCTTGGAAAACTGCGATAAAAGCCAAAGAACAAGGAGCTAAATTTGTGCTAACCAATGCCCCAATTGCCATGCGAATGGGTGCCATCAATGAGCTCGCACAGGAGTGTAACACCATTGTAATCCCAGCGGATGCTACAAGTTTGGAAGATATTGAAAAGCTTTATGATGAGGCAAAAGAGTTTTTAGGCGGAAACTTTGACTTTTTGCTTCACTCAATTGGAATGTCTCCAAACATCCGAAAGGGGAGATCCTACGGAGATCTTAATTATGACTGGGCGATGAAATCTTATGATGTGTCGGCTATTTCCTTTCATAAAATGATGCAAGTGGCTGAAAAGAAAGATGTCATGAACGAATGGGCTTCTATCGTAGGCCTTTCGTATATCGCCGCACAACGAATTTTTCCATTTTATACTGACATGGCGGATGCCAAGGCTTTACTGGAGAGTATCGCTCGGGGTTATGGGTACAGATTTGGCAAGGCCAAAAAAGTACGAGTGAATACCATCTCACAATCCCCAACCAAAACTACAGCCGGAACTGGAATTGGAGGTTTTGATTCCTTCTTCAACTTCGCCGAATCCCTTTCTCCCTTGGGAAATGCATCAGCTGAGTCTTGTGCCGATTATATCGTGACCATGTTCTCTGACTTGACCAGAATGGTGACTATGCAAAACCTCTTCCATGATGGAGGGTACTCATTCACTGGAATTTCCGAAGAAATGATGGATAAGCTCGGTGATATGTAAACCACTCATCTTCAAATTTGAAGCCTCTCCTTTGTCGAGAGGCTTTTTTGTTTTCGGCTCACCGGAAAGACGTTTTTTGTATTGACTTTTTATCCTAACTTATATTCCAAACACCACCAAACTCAATGATCAAAAGACTCTTATTACTCAGCACATTTTGTTTTTGTCTTATCTTTTCTACGCAAGCTCAAATCGAGCCAGCCCCAGATCGAAATGAAGGAGATGGACCGTATGGAAGGCTTATTCTTCGAGGTGTAACCCTAGTCGATGGTACCGGGGCACCGCCAATTGGACCAGTAGATATCGTTGTAGAAAATAATAGGATTGCTGCTATCCAAGTGGTAGGCTATCCTGGATTGCCTATTTCAGAAGGAAGAAGACCTAAAGCAGAGCCTGGTGACAAGGAATATGATTTGGAAGGTCATTATTTGCTTCCTGGATTTATAGATATGCACGGGCATATCGGCGGTAGAGGCCAAGGCACTCCAGCAGAGTACGTCTATAAACTTTGGATGGCTCATGGAATTACTACAGTGCGGGATCCCTCGACCGGGAATGGCCTGGACTGGGTTTTGTCTGAGAAGAAAAGATCGCAAGCAAATGAAATAACAGCTCCTAGACTTTTGGCCTATACTGCCTTCGGGCAAGGGGCCTCGGAGTCGATCACTACTGCTGCTCAGGCAAAAGCTTGGGTCCAATCCAACAAAGACAAGGGAGCAGATGGAATCAAGTTCTTTGGAGCAAATCCTGAAGTGATGCAAGCGGCTATTTCGGAAAACAAAAAACTAGGCCTTCGTTCTGCCATGCACCATCAGCAGCTGGATGTAGCGCGATGGAATGTGCTTAATTCTGCCCGTGCAGGGTTGACTTCTATGGAACATTGGTATGGACTTCCTGAGGCGCTTTTTGAAGATAGAACCATTCAAGACTTTAGATTGGATTACAATTACCAGAATGAACAACACCGCTTCGGTGAAGCCGGAAAGCTTTGGAAACAAGCTGCAGCACCTTATTCGGATCATTGGAATGCTGTGATGAATGAATTACTGGCACTTGATTTTACCCTTGACCCTACTTTTAATATTTATGAGGCGAATAGAGATCTAATGCGTGCGAGAACCGCCGAATGGCATTCTGTTTATACGCTTCCTTCTCTATGGAAATTTTATCAGCCAAGCCGTCAGTCCCATGGTTCGTATTGGTTTGACTGGACTACTGAGGAAGAGCTGCAGTGGAAGGAGAATTATAGACTCTGGATGACCTTTATCAATGAATATAAAAATCGTGGAGGTCGTGTGACCGCAGGTTCTGACTCAGGGTTTATCTATCAGCTTTATGGTTTCGCATATATCCGGGAGTTAGAACTTTTAAGAGAGGCAGGCTTCCATCCTTTAGAGGTAATCAGATCAGCGACGATGTATGGTGCCGAGGCTTTGGGAATGGATAAAGAAATCGGGACAGTAGAAGTCGGTAAATTGGCTGATTTCGTGATTTTGGAGGAGAATCCACTACAAAACTTAAAGGTGCTTTATGGTACAGGGGCAATTCGCATAGATGATACTAACACTCCAATTCGAGTGGGTGGGGTGAAATACACGGTAAAAGATGGGATTGTATACGATGCCAAGGCTTTATTGAAAGATGTGCAAAATATGGTAGAGCAGGCCAAAGGTGGTGTTCTGTTGAAGCAGCCTGGTTTGGATTGGTAATTAATCGGTAAGAAATGCCAAAAATAAAGGTAAATGGTGTAGAGCTTTTTTATACCGATCAAGGATCGGGTGAGGAGACAGTGGTTTTTTCTCACGGGTTGCTTTGGAGTCAGCTCATGTTTGAAAAGCAAATTGATTTTCTCAAAACGAATTATCGTGTCATTGCTTATGATCATCGTGGCCAAGGCCAAAGTCAGTTTGTCGAACCTTTCGATATGGACACCTTGGCTGTAGATGCTGCTGAACTGATCAAAGCACTTTGTGACGAGCCTGTACACTTTGTCGGACTTTCTATGGGAGGTTTCACCGGAATGCGACTCGCTGCCCGTTATCCGGATTTGGTTAAGTCTTTGGTGCTTTTAGAAACCTCGGCAAATGCTGAGCCAGTGGAAAACCATCCGAAGTATAAAACCCTGAATGGATTAGTGAAATGGGTGGGGGTGATTTCGCCGATTGCAAATCAGGTGATGCCCATCATGTTTGCTCAGAGTTGGCTACAAAACCCTGACAACAAGTCTCAAGTTAAGCGCTGGAAGCGTGAACTGATGAGAAACAAAAAAAGTGTAACTGCTGCTGTTGAGGGTGTGATTTACCGCAAGGGAATCGAGGACGAATTAAAGAATATCACTTGTCCCACAATGGTGGTGGTGGGTGATGAAGATGTGGCTACCAAACCTGAGAAAGCAAAATTTATTCAAATGGGAATTTCGAATGCAGTACTGCATACGGTAATTGGAGCAGGGCATTCAAGCTGTATCGAAAAACCCGAAGAAATCAATCGACTAATTTCAGAATGGCTCAGCCATAAAGAATAAAAAAAAGCCCCGAAGGACTTTTTTTATGGGTTGGTTTGAAAAACCCGGACATAATCCACAATCATATGCTGTGGAAATGTAGTAGTAGTATTTGGAGATCCAGGCCAATCACCACCAACAGCGACATTGAAAATGAAGAAGAATTTTCTTCTGAATTCATCTAATCCTGCAGGCGTAGTGTCGATTTCATGATATTGCTCATCGTTAATTAGCCACTTGATTGAGGTAGCATCCCAAACAATAGAGTAAACATGGAATTGATCAGCTAGCGTGCCAGTAGAAATACGCTTCTCACCACCAAACTGAGCTCTTGAACCGTTATTGTCCCAGTGGACAGTGCCGTGAACGGTATTCTCTCTTCCATTTCCTCCGATCATCTCCATAATATCAATTTCTCCGCAGTTTGGCCATCCCACTTCAGAGAAGTTGGACCCTAGCATCCATAGTGCAGGCCATAGACCTTGGCCTCTTGGCATAGTTGCTCTAATATCGATCCGTCCATATCGGAAGTCTTGCTTATTCATGGTCACCAGACGTGACGAAGTGTACGCAGCTCCCTCAAAATTTTCCTTCTTGGCAGTAATGATTAAGTGACCATCCTGTAAGGATGTATTTTCTCTTCTGTAATACTGTAGCTCATTATTTCCCCAGCCGTTATTTCCTCTTCCTATCTCGTAAGACCAATTTGAGGTATTTAGGCTGGATCCTTGAAAATCATCTTCCCATACCAGAGACATTCCTGGGTAAGAGTTAGGAGAAGTAGCGCCTGAAGTTGGGATCACCACTTTCTCAACTGGACTACCTGGGTTAGGTGTGTCATCTCCATCGCTGCTGCAAGCACTGTAGACAATAAGTCCTGCAGCCAAAATCATTAAATTAATTCTCTTCATCCTCATTCTATTTTAGAAAAAAATGCCCGCACAAAAAGCTTATGCGGGCAAGTTCAATCTATCTTTTACTTTGATATTAACTGGTAGGTCCACCAAACTCCTGAACCCGCTTCGATATTAAGCGTCATTCTTTTGGTGTCTCCGTCTTCTGTATAGCTTACTACGGAATAAGTGATTTCAGTTGGAACGCTTACGTTTGGAAGTTCGCCGTCATTATTCACTTTAGGAAGAGCTACATGGGCTCCTGTTCCCATTACTTTAAGGCTTGACCCATCAAACTCGTAATTGAAAGTACCATTACCATCATAAGGGGCTACTGGTGTACCGCAAGATTCTGCGCCCACTCCTTGCCATGGCTCTAGCCAAGTCTGGTCGCCCATATCGATAGTGAATGTACCATCTTCATTGAAGGTGTACACATCGTCATAGAAACATGCTCTATCAGCCACAGCTTCCGCTGAAATAGCGAACCACTCAGTGCTTCCTTGTGTAGGTCCTACTCCCAAAGAACCAGCTACTGGCTCCACACTCCATTGACCAACAATATCCACTGTAGGGGCTGGTCCTGATGTCAGTTTGAAATCCCACCAAACACCACTTCCGGCTTCAATTCTTAAAGTCATGTTTCTAGTCTCGCCTTGCTCAGATTGATCTACAATAGTATAGGTGATCTCGTTTGGTACGGGTACATTTGGTAGCTCACCAGCATTGTTAACCTTTGGAAGACCTACGTGAGCGCCTTCACCGCTTAATGTCAATGCTGTACTGGTATAGGTGTATGTAAAGTTCCCTCCATTATATGGAGCAACTGGTGTACCACAAGATTCTGCACCTACTCCTTGCCACGTTTCTAGCCAAGTCTGGTCACCCATATCAATAGAGAATGTGCCGTCAGCATTGAAGGTGTAAGTATCGTCAAAGAAACAAGCTCTTACCACTACATCACCAGCAGAGCTAGTAAACCATTGTCCATCGCCAGGTGCTGGACCGACTGCAAAGGCTCCAGCAACAGGTGCCATAGTCCATACACCAGTAATGTCAAATGCTGGTCTCGCTGGGGCTACTGTGAAAGATCGGTTATCTACACTGGCATTACCGTTGGTATCAGAAACAGTTACATCAAAATTGTAATCACCTGCAGGAAAACCACCCGGTACAGTAATAGTTACTGTTTGATTGTATCCTGAAATAGCTTCACTTCCAGATTCTACCGTTACTCCAGCACTAGTGATGCTGTACTCCAATAGTCCCAATTGACTAATCTCACTTCCCTCAATAGCATCCTTCATGCTTACATTGATTCTGAAGTCTTCTCCTTCAGTAGTCCCCGATGAAATACTTCCTAGCTGAATAGTAGGAGGTGTATCTATAATCGGCACTTCTGAAAAACCATTGTCGCAAGCCCAAACAATGGCAAGCCCTGACAATAGCAATAATCCGTTTTGTAAGAATTTTTTCATGGGTTTATTTTTTTCCACTAATCAATTATTTAATTCTCACTCTCACAAGTTTGAGGATGCATCAAGATTTCATCTATCTCAATTTTTTAATACATCAAAAATTCATCATTTTGCAAAAAAGATGTTAAAGGATTGATTTGAGGCTGTTTTTTGCTTCGGTGAAATTTCGCAATCTCATTTGTGACTTTCTCAATTTTAAAAAGCTTGATGAGAATGGGCGTTTGGAAAAAATTACTCGTTTGTGAACTGGTAATAGGTCTTTGGATTGCTTCTGTGCCTAATTCTATTATGGCTCAGGGTAAATTCCAAGGTCTCCCAATGGTCACTACATATAGCCCGGAAGAGTACAAAGCAGGAATTCAAAATTGGGATATAATTCAAGATAATACTGGACTCATATATGTGGCCAATAACCTAGGATTACTCAGTTTCGATGGTGCATCCTGGGAGCGATATGAAATTAATAATACCAAGGTTCGCTCCCTATATCAAGCGAGTGACGGGAAAATTTTTGTAGGTAGTCAGGGAGGGTTTGGATACCTCCATTCCGATGAGACGGGTGCTTTGGTGTATGTCTCTTTATCGGACAGCCTTTCTCAAGAACAACGAAACTTTGATGAAACCTGGAAGGTATTTCAAATTGAAGACAAGATTTACTTTTGCACATTTCAGGGGATCTTTAGCTACGATCAAAAGAGGGTCGAAGTCATATCATCATCAAATCGTCTGGATATATCCTTTAAAGTAAATAATCAACTCTACACCTTTGAGTATGACAAAGGGTTGGCACGAATCGAGAATAATCAGATAGCTCTGGTGAAGAATGGAGAATTTTTCAAGGATAAGCGTATCTCAAATATTTTGAATTTTGATCGTGAAAGATTACTGATTACCACTTTTGAGCACGGGGCGTTTTTGTATGATGGAGACATAGAGCCTTTTCAGTTTAATGGAGATTTCTGGGAGGATAATTTTTTGATCAATTATAGCATGAGGCTGCGCAACGGGAATATTGCCCTCGCTACACAAAACGCCGGGCTCTTCATCATTAATACTCAAGGTGAGCTTATTCTCCATCTGAACAAATCTTCTGGCTTACTCGATTTAACAGTCAATTATGTCTTTGAAGATAAATTTCAAGGGCTTTGGGTGGCAATGAATTACGGTATAGCAAGGATTGACCTCAATTCTCCTTTTACCTTTTTGGATGATCGGATGGGTATCGCTGGAGCAGGGTACACCGCACTGAAAAAGGGCAATAAAATTTACCTTGGGACCAACATTGGCTTATACATTTCAGAAAATGGTCAAATGCGCTTTGTGGAGGGATCAGAAGGTCAAGTTTACACGGTGCAGGAATTAAACAATGCCATCTTGATCGGTCATCAAAATGGGACCTTTGTTTTGAAAAATGATCGTGTCATTCAAGTGCACGATGAACCTGGCACATGGATATTCAAGAGCCTGCCGGATCATCCCAATCTAATCCTACAGGGAAATTACTCCGGGCTATCCATCCTCGAGGTACAAAATGATGAATTTAGATTTCGCAACAAGTTGGAGGGATTTGATGAGTCTTCTAGACTTATTGAGGTTGATGAAGACTTCATTTGGGTCGCTCATGGGTATAAGGGCGTTTTTAAGGTGGAGGTGAGCAAAGACTTGACTCGAGTAACCAGTAGCAAACTCTACAATAGTCAAAATGGATTTCCAAGGGATGTTCTGATCAACGTCTTTAAAATCGCCAATCGACTGGTGTTCTCGGCGGATACTGGTTTTTTTGAATACAATGAGTTCACCGATTCATTCGATCCAGCGGATACTTATCGTGATGTATTGGGAGATGATGTGATCATGGTGGACATGGAGGGAGATGCCTTGGGCAACGTTTATTTCATCGAGCGAGAGAAACTTGGTGTGCTGAAGCCTACATCGTCAAATGAGTTTGAATTGCATTATAGTACTTTCAATAAAATCAAAAGTGCCTGGAATGATGACCTCGCAAATGTGATGGTTTTGGATAATCAAAACATCTTGTTTGGAGGTAAGCAAGGGTTTATTCATTATTCTCCTGGAGATGATTTACCACGTGGGATCACTCCCTCAGTATATTTTACCAAAATCTCAAATCGGGGAGAAAGAGACACCGTCTTATATCGGGGTCATGATACCGATTCAGAGCTTATGTCCAAATTGAAAGGCATGAGTTTTCCTTATGATCAAAACTCCTTCGAGTTTGAATTTGTATCTCCTCATCTTGAGAGCGACCAAGAATTGACTTATCAATATAAGCTCAATAAAATTCAAGAGGATTGGTCTGAATGGGGATATGAGAATCGGCGAGAATTCACCAATCTTCGGGAAGGTGACTATCAGCTTATGGTTCGAGCAAAAAATATTTTTGATGAAGTCAGTGATCCAGTAGTTTTTTCATTTGCGGTACGCCCTCCATTTTATCGTAGTTTTGTTGCCTACGTCTTTTATTTTTTGGGCACGGTCATTCTCTTTTTTCTCGCATTTAGGCTAGTTGACAAAAAATATAAACAAAAGACGATCAAACTTGAAGAGGAGCAGGGTATTGCGCTAGAAAAAAAGGAAAAAGAAATTAAGTCCATTACCCAACGGACGGAAGAAGAAATCATAAAGCTTAAAAACGAAAAATTGCAATCTGAGGTGCAGCATAAAAATCAAGAGCTTGCGTCCTCTGCCATGCATTTGATTCAGAAGAATCAATTGCTTACGAATATCAAAGGAACCCTTAAGAATATTGCTAAAGATGAGAAGGGTAAGCAACTGAATTCTCAGCTTTCTCGACTGATCAAAACTATAGATAAGGATCTGGAAGGTGGAAGCGAATGGGAGCAGTTTTCAGATAATTTCGATCAGGTTCATGGTAAATTCATTATGAGACTGAAAGAAAAGTATCCGAACCTTACCCCTCAGGAAATTAAGTTTTCGGCCTACATCCGGATGAACCTCAATACCAAAGAAATTGCCAATTTATTGGGTATATCTGTACGCGGCGTAGAAATAGGCCGATATCGAGTGAGAAAAAAGCTTGGACTAGAGCGAAAAGACAATCTCAGTGACTTTCTCCTGAGATTCTGATTTCAAACTTTTTTGAAAAAAAATCAACCTTATTTAAACCTTTTCATTACATTAGATGTATATACATTAAATACATTTGAAATTAAATGGTAAAGATAGAAGAGGCTATACAGCAAAGACAGTTTAAGGATCCTTACAATAAATTGATGGTGAACTTGCTCTACACGCATAGCCATCTAGTGTCTGCTCAGAGCCAGCTCTTTAAGCCATACGGGATTTCACCTGAGCAATACAATGTGCTCCGTATTTTAAAAGGTCAGAATGGTCAGCCAACCACAGTTTCTTCCATTCAGGATCGTATGCTCAATCGAATGTCCAATGCTTCTAGATTAGTGGAAAAACTAAAACTGAAAGGTTTTTTGAAACGAGAGGAGTGTCCTACAGATCGGCGACAAGTGGACATTGTGATCACCGAAGAAGGGCTAAATCTTTTGGCAGAACTTCAGATTAAGGTGGATGGATTTAATAAGGAATCTATTCATCTGGATTTAGAAGAAGTTCATCAACTCAGCGAATTACTGGATAAACTAAGGGGGTAAAAAAATTTATTCCTTTATATGTATATACAACTAATGTTAAAACAATTTTAAACCAAACCAATAAAAAAATGACTACAACTAAATGGACTATCGATCAGACTCACTCTGAAGTTTCTTTCAAAGTGAAGCACCTTGTCATCTCAACTGTGACCGGCTACTTCAAAAAATTCGAAGGCACAGCAGAATCTACTTCAGACGATTTTGCAGGAGCGAAAGTAAGTTTCTCCGCGGATATCGACAGCATCGATACCAACCAAGCAGACAGAGACGGACACTTGAAATCTGCTGATTTCTTTGACGCCGCTAACTTTCCACAGCTTACGTTTGAAGGGACTATTCAAAACCAAGGAGGGGAGTATAAGCTTGTAGGTGACATCACCTTGAGAGGTACGACCAAGCCATTGACATTAGATGTGGACTTCGGTGGTGTGGCAGGTGATCCTTATGGACAGACCAAAGCTGGATTTGAGATTGAAGGTAAGCTTAATAGAAAAGACTTTGGACTTTCTTGGTCTGCAGTGACTGAGGCAGGCAATGTCGTAGTGAGCGATCAAGTAAGATTGCTTTTGAGCGTACAGCTCGTTAAGCAAGTTGCAGAAAGCGTAGAAGCTTAATTTTTAGGGCTGCCTTTGGGCAGCCCTTTTAATCTAAATCAACTCCATTATGGCACTGATCAAAGGCATTCATCATATCACAGCAATTGCTGGGAATCCTCAAGCAAATATTAATTTCTATTCTGGGATTTTGGGATTGAGACTCGTAAAAAAGACGATCAATTTCGATGCGCCAGATGTTTACCACTTCTATTTCGGGGATGAGTTAGGTGCTCCGGGTACCGTTTTCACCACCTTCCCATTTACCGGAGCGAGGAAGGGAAGCAAAGGAACCGGAGAGTTGACATACACCGCATTTTCAGTCGGCATTGATTCCCTAGATTATTGGGAAGAAAGGCTTAGAAAATATGGAGTGGTGATTTCGGATCGCTTGACACGATTTGGGAATAAGCTGATCCGATTTGAAGATCATGATGGAATGGGTATCGAGTTAGTAGCCAATGATCAAGATGATCGGAAAGGCTGGACCTATGGACATATTCCGGCTGAGCACTCCATCCTAGGATTCTTCGGAGCCACTTTATACCTCACTACCAAGGATCAGACAGCAGAGTTGATGACCGAGCATATGGATTATCAATTTATTGGTGAAGAGAATGGTAGATTCCGTTACGGAACAGCAGGAAAGCCAGGAGATATCGTGGATATTATTGTGAATCCAGATGGACACCGAGGGCAGCAGAGCGCAGGAACTGTGCACCATATAGCTTTTCGAACAGAAAACGCAACTACTCAGTTACAAATACAGCAACTGCTTTGGGATAATGGCTATCAGACCACTGAGGTCAAGGATAGAAACTATTTTACTTCCATTTATTTCAGATCTCCAGGCGGAGTTTTGTTTGAAATAGCGACGGATGAACCAGGCTTTGCTATTGACGAGGAAGAAGCGCACCTAGGAGAATTGCTTAAACTTCCTGAATGGGCAGAACCAAGCAGAGCGAGAATTGAGGCTCAATTACAAAAAGTAACCCTAAATCTAGAGCAATATGATTAATGTATTTAATGAGGGAGCTTCCTTCGAAGAAGCTAACAAAGTAGCGATCATGATTCATGGCAGAGGAGGAACGGTTTCCAGTATTTTGTCATTAAGGGACTATTTGAATTTGGATGGTTTTGCTTTGATTTTGCCGCAGGCCAATGACAACACTTGGTACCCTTTCAGTTTTATGTCCCCGGATCATACGAATCAACCAGCTCTTTCTGAGGCTATTTTGGAGCTAGAAGAAATTGTCAAAGATTTATATTCGAAGGGCTTCAAGAGTGAGCAGTTGTACTTCATCGGGTTTTCGCAAGGGGCCTGTCTAGCGCTAGAGTTTGCAGCCCGAAATGCAAAGAAATATGGCGGGGTGATAGCCTTCACGGGGGGGCTGATTGGTGAAAACCTCGACTCATCGAAATATGCCGGAGATTTTGCCCAGACACCGATTTTTATCGGAAGTAGTGAGGCAGATGTCCATGTTCCATTGAGTCGGATCAATGAATCAGTGGCCTTGCTTGAAGAACACGGCGCCAAAGTGACTAAGTTGATTTTTGCTGACCGGCAACATACCATCCGGCACGAGGAGGTAGATTGGGTCAATGAAAATATCCTTGCCAAAAGCCAGACAGCTATATTTTAAGCGAAAGAATACGATATCTGAGAGCCATTCTCAGGGTCTAATTCTACTTTTGCATAGACACCGATTTCTTGCTGAAGGTCCTCGACATGACTGATGATGCCAACGATTCGATTTTCGAATTGAAGTGATTTAAGTGTGTCAAAGACCACCCCTAGACTAGATTTATCCAAGGCTCCAAAGCCTTCATCCATAAAAAAGAAGCTCTGATCCGCTTGGTTCAGGGCTTTTATTTTTTCAGCTAAAGCCAAAGCCAGACATAGCGAAGCCTGAAAAGTCTGCCCACCGGAAAGTGTTTTCAGTAAGCGTCGTTTTCCACCATTCAAATAGTCCACCACCCAAAACGTATTGTTGTCGTCTATATCCAAACTGAGCTGATTTTTGGTCAGTTTCATAAAGCGAATATTGGCTGTATTGCATAGCTCACGCAAATAGATGGAGCTGACGAATTTCACAAAGCCACCACCCCTAAAGAGTACATCCAGTTCCTTGAGATTACTCTGGCGATGGGTTGCCTTTTCTAGCTGTTGAAGCAATTCCGTTTTCTGCTGGAGGTCTACTTCCAAGGTTTTGATTTCCTGAATCAAAAGTGTCAATTCAGACTTGCTGGCTTCGAGTTGCTCCGCTTCCGCCAATATTTCGGTTTTGAGCTCATTGAATTTATCCTCCTGGAAGTCTCCCAAGGCTTGATCTTGACTCAGTTCGTCTACCTTGTTCTTCAGAACATTTAGGCGATCCTCGTACCGTCGAATCTCTTGAGCTACTTTTTCCTCGTCCAGAGATTCTTCAAAGAGCACTTTCAATTCTCCATCATCGGTAAATCCATGGCTGGCTTTTTCCGATTCAAATTTCACCAATAAGTTATTTCTTTCTTCTTGATCCCTTTGCAAAGCTTCCTCATACATTTTGAGGCTGGTGGCGTTTTGGGATTGCATCAATTTCCGGTCATGGAGATGCTTTACCGCGCCATCTAGCTTTTGTTCAGTGCTGAGAATGCTTTTTTGTACCGCCTCAATGGTTTCATGGATAGAGC
Source organism: Algoriphagus namhaensis (assembly GCF_042649705.1). Taxonomy (NCBI): domain Bacteria; kingdom Pseudomonadati; phylum Bacteroidota; class Cytophagia; order Cytophagales; family Cyclobacteriaceae; genus Algoriphagus; species Algoriphagus namhaensis. The sequence continues at coordinate 32,745 of NZ_JBHRZS010000006.1, read as the reverse complement.
TCAATTCCTGACTGAAGAAATCCTTGGTGAATTCAATGTCCCAGATCTCATTGCGCTTAGTCTCTATGGCGGATTGGATCTGGTCAAATTCCTTTCTGGTAGATTGAAAGGCGATCTCAAGTTTTTCGACGGAGGCCTGAGAATCTTCTAGTTGACTTCGAAGTTCAAGAATTGCTTGGGCTCTTTTCTCTTGCGTATTAACTTCATTTTCCTTGATTTCAATCTCATGTTTCAGCTGCTCCAGATTCTCAAACCCAGCCCTTGTAATTTCATTACTAATTCGTACCTGCTCCTTTTTTGTCTCCTGAAGGCTGTTGGTTTTGTTCTGCTTTTCCTTAGTGATTTGCTCGAGTTGAAAGTTGACTTGATCGTTGGTCTTCTGATCTGCCCTAATCTGGGCGATTAAATTTTTGCTTTCCTGGATTTGATTCTCGATCTCGCTGAGTGCAGCGAAGCCATCCTTTTCTGAAGCAGGATGTGGATGCTCTTCAGATCCACAAAGCGGGCAGGGACTCCCATCATGCAGGTGCTGCACATAGGCGGCAATCCCCAGCTGATCCTTGAGTACTTGATATTGCTTTTCGCGACTTTCGAGCAGATTCTGCTCTTGCTTTTCCCAAGCCGTCAGGTTTTGAATCCCATCTGGAAGACAGTTGCTCAATTCTGTTATCTCATCCGCCAGTTGCTTTCGGGTTGCCTCGAGTGATTGGTTTTCCTGGCTTAGCTTTTCCAGTTGATCTTGATTTTGAGAGGCCTCTCGGATCCACGATTTCCAATTTGCTAGCGTGGAGGCATTAGGAAGATTGCTTGCAGTTTGGGTTTGCTCGAGTTCTTTGATTTTCGATTGAAGCTTCTTTTGACTCTTCTTTTGCTGCTCAATGCTAGGGGCAATTTCGTCTACTTTTAGTCGGGACTGCGTCAGTTTTTGCTCTAGACTTTTGATATCTAGTACTTGCTTCAGATCTCTAATTTTAGATTCACGAATAGGCCGCTCTAGGTTTCGCTTTTTGAGCTGATCTACCTCCTTTTCTAGAATTTCTATTTCGCTTTTATAGTCTTCAACCCAGTCTTTGCATTTTTTTACGGACACTTGATTTTTTTCTATTTCAATGGCAAGAGCCTTAAGCCGATCCCAAGTGGGTTTTAATTTGTTTTTTGCCGTTAGGTATCGAGAATGGTGGGATTTTTTCGCATCCATTTCAGCTTGCCGAAGCATCAAATTGTTTAGCTCCTCCTTTACTCGATCCCACTCCAGTCTTTTCTCCCGTATTTTTTCCTGAGTGCGCAACCTCTCCTGTTTTGCTTCAAATGCTTCGTTTTGTTGTTTAAGAGTTTGTTGTGCCTGAGATTTTCTTTCTCTTTTTTCACCCAAAGCGGACTTGCTCACCGATTCTAAAGTTTCTAATTTGGTGCTTAGCCGGATGACTTCCTCTTTAACCGCGCCAATCAGCGTACCCGTCTGCTGGGAAAGATCAAAGCGCTGCAGACCAAAAAGCTCTTTCATCATATCGGCTTGGTCTCGTGGCTTGAGGTCGATGAATTCACGAAATTTCCCTTGCGGAATGATGACGGTCTGCTTGAAGTGCTCTTTTTTCATTCCAATGATCTGCTCCGCATTTCGTTCAAGCGCCTGCCATTCTCCATCTACCTTTTCGTACAAGGTATGCTCCCCAGTTTCGATTTTCTCCCAGTTTTTCTTATTTCGTTTAGCAGAATATCTAGCTAAAAAAGTCTGATTATTACTTTTCCCAGCTTTGAACTCAAAATTCACCAAAAGCAGATTGCTCTGTAAGTTCATCATGCTACTTCGCTCTCCGCTCACGCTGAGCCGCTCGGTACTCCCATAGAGTGCGAGCAGAATCGCTTCGAGTATGGAGGACTTTCCACTGCCCACCGCACCAAATATCCCAAAGAGCCCAGCCGCAGTGAGTTGCTCAAAATCTACGACTTGCTTTTCCTGATAGGAATAAAGACCCTGTATTTCTAGTTTTTTTGGGATCATGAGTGGTGTTGGCTTGCGATTACTTCTTGAAAAATACCCATCAATTCCTCATTTGGGGGAGTGCCTTTTTGGCTTTCGTAATATTTCCCAAATAGCGCATTGATATCTTGGGACAGATCTTCCACACGCATTGCTTCCGTATTCGTTTTGCGATTGCTTTTCAATTCAGGGATCAAACTGACGATCCCATCATGGGCCGACATGATGGCTTTGCGGGTAGAAGCCTCTATGGATTTGTCCACCACAAAGGTGAGCTCCACAAAGCAGTAAGGGTTTTCGTTGAGCCAATCCAAAGTTTCGGAAAGCGTCTCAAAACGCTTGCGGAAGAGTGGGCGCCCGGCTTTTAGTGTGATATCTTTATAGTCCACGGACTGGCCGGGAGTTGCGTTTATAAGGACAACCTTTTTCTCTTGATCTGCTTCCGAAAATGAATAGGCCAGCGGAGAGCTGGAATAAACCACCGGAGCCATTTCTTGATCCACAGCATGAAAGCGATGCAGATGACCTAAGGCAGCATACTGAATCTGACTCGGAATATTTTCTGTGTACAGGGCCTGAGTCCCGCCCACATGAAGAATGGGACGTTCTGACTCGGGTTCACTCTCTGGTTTTGAGCCTTTTTTGGTAAAGAAAAAGTGACCCACAAACAAATTCACTCCGTGATCGTCGCAGTATTGGTCCGCGGTCTGCTGCCATTTAGCCTCCATCAATTTACGGAATTCATATTCTCGATCTCCCTCCCCCAGATGGGTCCGCAAGGAAACTTCATTGGCATAGGGTGCCAAAATGATGCGGATGGGAAAATCAAACTTTGGTATTCTGAGCTCCATAAATCCAGAGTCTGAAGCACTTATTTCTACACCTGAGTCTAGTTTTTTGAGAGGAATGAGGGTGTCGTATTTTCCATAAAAAAAGATCCCCATCTCTCGTGCAAGTGGGTCTGGAGCTTCTACGAATTGGGTGCTATCATGATTGCCAGAAATGGCAATAATCGGTCGAGCCCCATTTTTAGAAAGCTTTCGAAGGGTTTTGTAAAGCAACTCCACAGCCTCATGGCTGGGATTGAAGGTGTCAAATATATCTCCTGCGAGTAGTACTAGATCCACTTCCTGCTGATCAGCGATGGAAGAAATTTCCTCAAGTACGAGCTTTTGCTCCTCGACGCGAGAATATTCCTGAAGCTTTTTGCCGAGGTGCCAATCAGCGGTATGAAGGATTTTAAGCATAAGTCTAAAAAAGAATTTCAACTAAGATACCGGCTAGCGAAGCATCCTGCAACAGAAAAAAGACTTCCGTCAGGAATTGGCACTTTTGTAGAAAAGCGGAATCCGTCAGTATATTTCGCCATGAGAGTAGCTTTTCTTTTTATTTTTTGGGTTCTATTAGTCTTTGAGGGGCTGGCTCAGCAGGCTGATTCGGTTTTGGTACAAACTGGAACGGCTAGTTTTTATGGGCGACGATTTGACGGAAAGATGACTGCCAATGGTGAGATATTTTCTATGGATTCGCTGACTGCAGCACATAAGTATTTGCCTTTTGATACATGGGTGAAGGTGACCCGAGTGGACACTCGGGATACGGTCTGGGTGCGGATCAATGACCGGCTTCCTCGCACCTCCAGACGCATCATTGATCTCTCTAGAGCAGCTGCGCGCCAATTGAAAATGATTGATAAGGGTTTGGCTCGGGTGAATTTAGAGCTACGGAGTACTATGGAGATGAATGAACTATACGAATTTTTTGAAGGCGAGGCTCCTGGTACGATCCGGGTGCGGTATTTTGAAGAGGGGATTCGGTTTGAAAAGACTCCTATGGTATTCGATTGGGAATAGCTCTCTGGTTTTTTTCATAAACCAATTCAATAAAGCATTCACGACCTATCCTTCAGCTTTTAACATCATTTTGGGACTTCGATTTTGTTTTCAAAGGTTTTGTTAGTTTATTCCCTATCTAAACTACGCCAACATGAAAAAAAGCATCTGGATCACCTCCATCCTGCTTTTTGGCCTTTTCCAATCCTGCGAAGAAAAAGCCGAAAAAGTCGAAGAAGCACCCACTGAATCCTTCCGAAATGAAGTCGCTGCCACAGAAGTAAGAGTCGCCTCTGCTGAGCGAAAAAGCTTTGACTATCTAATCAATGCCACCGGTAAACTTGAGGCAGCCTCCGAAGTCATGGCAGTGATAGAGCAGGCTGGCTATTTACTTGATTTGCCTATCCGAGAAGGACAGACAGTGACCAAAGGTCAGGTGATTGCAAAGCTTGACGATACGGAAGCCAAACTACGATTAGAAAAGGCAAATATTGCCCTGCGCAACGCACTGGCAGAATATGAATCCATGAAGCTAGGTTTTGGGTCTGTTTTCGACTCCAATGATGAGGAGCGCAAAGCCATTATCGACGAACAGCTAAAAGCCAAAAGCGGCGTGTTTTTATCCGAATTGGAAGTTCGTGAAGCGGAGCTCGCCCTGACACGATGTGAGGTCAAAGCACCCATTTCTGGGAAAATTGCCGATTTGAAATTTAGAGAAGGCAGTTTGGTAAGTGCCAGTTCGGAGCTGTGTGAAATTTTGGGAAATAATGGATTGGTGCTGCGAGTGAAAGTGCTGGAGTCTGACATTGCACTGATCAGCGAAAACCAACAGGCAGATATCTATCCAGTGACCAATACACAAAATGCCATGAAAGGAAGAGTCATCGGTATTAATCCTAGAGTCGATGAGAATGGCTTGGTTCAGGTTTCTATTGCTTTGGCCTCAGCCAATACCCTACTACCTGGCATGAATGCCAGAGCGATCATCCGAGCGCCTCAGTCCAACAGCCTAGTGGTACCCAAAGATGCCGTGGTCTATAGATCAGGAAGGGCTGTGGTATTTACCATAGAAAACAAGGAGTCTAAATGGAACTACGTGGAGGTAGGTAAGGATAATGGCGAGGAAGTTGAAATCCTTGAAGGAATAGAAGCAGGAAGTACCGTCATCACCACGAATAATCTTCAGCTCGCACATCAGGCACCTGTACAAATCGTAGAAGACTAAGCCATGGTAAGATTTTTACTGGCCCGACCCATTGCGGTCTTCATGAGTTTTTTGGCCTTGTTGGTCTTTGCTTTCATCGTTCTTCGTACGCTGCCCATTTCTTTGCTGCCGCCGATCGATGTGCCACAGATTGTGGTGAAGGTGAATTATGCCAATGCATCTCCTGAGGCTATCGAGCAAAATGTGCTCAGTCCCATCCGGGAAGGGCTGATCACCCTGAATGGTTTGGAGGAAATGGACTCAAAAGCAGGCTCTGAAGTGGGAACCATTAGGCTGACTTTCGATTATTCCACCCAGATGGAGTTAGCTTACATCGATGTGAACGAAAAAATCGATCGACTCAGCAATTCACTTCCGGAGGAGCTCCCAAGACCAGAGGTCATCCGAATCAATACATCCGATATCCCCGTGGCTCGGGTCCAAGTTGTACCTAAAGAAAATGTGGATGGGGTGGAGGTAAGTTTGCTTGCCGAAAATGTTCTCAAAAAACGTATCGAGCAGCTTCCCGGAGTATCACTAGTAGATATCAATGGGAAAAAGGAGCGTATTATCACTGTGGAGCCGAATGAGGAGGCTTTGGCCGCACTCGGTATGACTCAGCAGCAAGTAGTCTCAGCCATACAGTCCGGCAATTCTGAACTCCCAGGCATCTCAGTGAAAGACGGTCAATTCAGATACTATCTGCGTCTAGCTACACGGGTGAATTCGCCTAGAGATATTGAAACCCTCCCAGTGGCATCACCTTCTGGAGCCATTATTCCATTGGGACGTCTAGCCAATGTGAGCTATGAAGCAGAGGAAATGCTGGGTTATCACCTTTTTGGGACAGAAGAGGCTCTGGTGATCACGGTACACAAGCAGGCGAGCGCCAAAATGAACGAGTTGATTCCTGCGCTGAAGGAGGCACTAGAGCTCTTTAAGGATGACTATCCGCAGGTGGAGTTTGAGCTGACACAAGATCAGTCGAATCTGCTGAATGCGGCCATTTCCAATCTGAGCACTTCTCTTCTTTTTGGAGGAATTTTCGCATTTGCAGTGCTTTTCGTCTTTATGAAGGACTTTCGCATTCCAATTATTATTGGAGTGAGTTTACCTTCTTCTTTATTGATCAGCTTTTTGATTTTCTACTTTTTTGATCTCTCGATCAATATTATTTCACTCTCGGGATTGGCCCTAGGTATAGGGATGCTGATTGATAATGCCATTATCGTTTTGGACAATATCACTCGAAAGCGTGAGAATGGACTTTCGCTCTTTGAGGCCTGCGTAGCTGGAGTCAATGAGGTGATGGGAGCCTTGATCAGTTCTGTACTTACCACCTTGGCTGTTTTTGTGCCACTGGTCTTCCTGAGTGGAATTTCCGGAGCCTTGTTTTTTGATCAGGCAGTTGCCGTGGCAGCGATTCTGTCAGTGTCTCTTGCTGTGGCATTTATTCTTTTGCCTATGTTATACTTTCTCTTTTTCTCCCGAAGTAAAAAGAAGGAGGATCAAGGAGAAAGCCGCTTTTTCTCTGGGGTTTTGCGCCTGTATGATGCCATCTATGCTCGAATTATGGGATATAGAAAGGTGAGTTTTTTCGTTTTTGTGCTTTTGATTCCATTGGGACTCCTGATCAGTCAAGTCCTCAAAACTGAAGGGCTTCCCGAGATCGAAAAGCTGGATGCCACACTGGAGATAGACTGGAGCGAACCAATCTCTGCAGAAGAAAACCGTACCCGGGTCTTGCGATTGATGGAAAGCTTGGAGGGAGCGTACACTCAGGCAGAAGCAGATGTCGGGGTACGGCAGTTTTTGCTTTTTGGAGGGGAAAATTCCATTCAGCAATCCTTGCTCTATTTCCTTTTTCCGACGACCGAAGAAAAAGAAGCGGCCTTGACTCAGTTGAATTCCTTTTTGAAGGAAAACTATCCTGCTGCTGTCTTTGCTTTGGGCGACGCCCCAAATGCCTTTGACCAACTTTTCAATTCCTCGTTTCCTTATTACGAGGTACGCTGGAAGGATCTCGAATCCAAAGAACCCGTATCAGAAGATCGAATGGGGCCGTGGCTCAGTCAGCTTCCCACAAACAATTGGGAGGGAGGACCGGGCTTGCAAAAGGAAGCTTCAGTCATTTTCACCCTTCGTGCCGATCGACTCGCCACCTATCAAATCCCTGTTCAGACGATTCAGGATATGATTTCGAGGCTTTTCGGAACCTTTACGATTACCGATATTCGTCGATTTGGGGAAATCACGCCTATCCGGATGAAGGAGTCTCAGGCTCGATTTGAGGATTTGCTTCGTAATACTCGAGTATATGCCTCGGATTCGAGCAGCTATATTTTGGGAGAGTTTGTGGACTACGAATATGAGGATCACTTCAAGTTCGTGACTGCGGACAAGGGAGGAATTTATCAGTCCATTCTTGTGACTGAAGAAAATCCTCAGGAAATGGAAAGCGACTTTGTTCGCTGGGGCCAAGACAAAAACCTAGGAATCGATATCGTTGGCCAGTATTTTAAAGATCAGGAGAATATTCGTCAGCTGATTGGTATCCTATTGATCTCTGTGTTGCTCCTGTATTTTATTCTAGCCGCTCAATTTGAGAGCTTTATTCAGCCTTTGATCGTTGTGTTCACCTTGCCTTTGGGTATTGGTGGAGCATTCTTGGTGCTTTGGCTCGCTGGATCCTCGCTGAATGTGATGTCTGCTATAGGACTCGTGGTGATGCTAGGGATTATGGTGAATGATGCGATTTTGAAAATCGATACCATCAATAGATTGAGAAAGGAGTATGTGCAGGAGGATGATGTAAGTCCGCAGCAGGCACTAGAGGACGCCTTGCATCGAGCTGGACAGATCCGATTGAAGCCGATTTTAATGACTTCCATCACGACTATTTTGGCATTGATTCCCATTATTTTCAGTTCTGGTTTGGGCGCGGATTTGCAGCGACCCTTGGTGGAGGCAGTGATTGGTGGCTTGACCATCGGTACGCTGACTGCCTTGTATTTTGTCCCTTTGGCCTATTGGTTTTTTACCCCAAAGAAGAAATTAAACCAAGCCTAAGATGACGCCATTCAGGATATTGATCGTTTTTGTGCTTTTGTCCATTTGTGGATTTGCGGTGATTCCTTTGCTGTCGGTGGATCTAAATCCTCGTGAACGCGAGCCGATCTTGAATGTAACTTTTGGTATTCCCAGATCCTCGCCTGAGATCGTCGAGAAATTAGCCACCTCTCCACTAGAGGGGACTTTCAGCAGACTATCGGAGCTCAATAAAATCGAGTCGGTTTCCAATTATGATCGAGGGAGTATTACGCTTCATTTCGATAAAGAAGCGGACATGGAGCTGAAAAAGTTTGAAGTGGCCTCCATGGTGCGTCAGGTCTATCCCCAGCTGGATCAGCGAGTGAGTTATCCGCAAATCAGTCAGACTGGGTCTCAGCGTAATAGAGAAGCCAAAAGCCCGATTTTGACCTATTCGGTAAATGGGCCATTCGCTTCTTTTGAGATCAAAAAAATAACGGAAGATGTCCTTAAGCCAGCCATCACTCGATTTGAAGAAGTGGAGGAGGTCAATGTGAGAGGAGCAAATGACTTGCAGCTGTATATCACTTATGATATTCAAAAAATGCAGGCCTTCGGTGTGGATCGTGGCACGCTAAACAATGCGATCAATGAGGCCTTTGGGAGAAGTTATCCTGGGGCGGTTTTGAATAATGCGGGAGAGACACTATTCATCCAAGTCGATCGCTCGCTCAAGGATATGAGCCAGCTCGAAAATCTCCGAATCAGACAGCTCGATGGGATGGATGTTCGATTACGGGATCTGGCCACTTTGACCCTAGAGGAGGCGGAGCCATCTAGCTATTATCGAATTAATGGAAATAACTCTGTCACCCTGTCCATCTTCAATCGAGATGGTGTCAATAAGGTTTTGCTTGCGCAAAATTTAAAAGTAGCTCTAGAAAGTGCAAAAGGATCACTTCCGGCAGGCTTTGAAGTACGATTGGAAAATGATGACACCGAATTTCTAGAAAAAGAACTGGACAAAATCTACAAACGTTCGGGGCTTTCTATCCTGATTCTGATCGTTTTTATCTTTCTGATCAACCGAAATATTAAGTACTTGGCTATCCTTTTTCTAGGAATCATCGCCAATCTGAGCTTATGTGCGATCGTGCTCTATTTCCTCAAAGTGGATATTCATCTTTATTCCTTAGCGGGCTTGACCATCAGTTTTGGATTGATCGTGGATAATGCTATCATCATGATTGATCACCTGCACAAGCATAAAAATAGACGAGTATTTTTGGCTTTGCTGGCTGCTTCATTGACCACAATTGCAGCTTTGATGGTGGTATTTTTCCTTCCTGAAGATGATCGAAAGAATCTTACCGAATTCTCCATCGTGGTTTCGGTGATGCTCGGGATTAGCCTATTGATTGCACTTTTCTTCACTCCGGCATTTTATCAGGTGCTGTTTGGAGAGTCGGTAAAAAAGGCCAGAAGGCTCACTGTGCCTAAATTGAGAAGAAGGGTTCGCGCTTTGCACCGCTATGAGAAAACGGTGGCATGGACAGCAAAGTATAGGAAAACCTTTCTGGCATCCTTAGTACTTCTTTTTGGCCTACCGATATTTTGGTTGCCTGCAACTTGGGAAGATCACGAATGGTACAACAAAACCGTTGGAAACACTTTTTATCAAGAGGAGGTCAGACCCTATGTGGATAAGGCGCTAGGAGGATCTCTCCGGATGTTTGTACGAGGGGTATTTGAAAAAAGCTCCTATCGAGAGGCCGAGAAGACTCGTCTTTATGTCTATGCCAGATTGCCATTTGGGAATACGCTGGATCAAATGGATTTTATCATGCGGGAATTTGAGGAATACCTCAAAGGTGTGGATGGCATTGATCAATTCGTGACCTATGTGATGTCCGGCCAATCTGCACAGATCATCATCACCTTTACGGAAGCAGCCGAAAAGGGACCACTTCCGTACCAATTGAAAGGAAAACTGTCGGTAAAATCTACGGACTGGTCTGGTGCTCAATGGAATATTTATGGAGTGGGTCAAGGCTTCTATACGGGTTCAGGTGGAGAGGGAATCCCGCAATTTCGAGTGGAGATGCGTGGCTACAATTTTGACGAGCTAGAAAAGCAAACGGATATCCTTGCAGAAAAGCTCCTAAAGCATAAGCGAATCCAAGAAGTCAATACCAATGAACGGCTAAGCTATCAAGATCAGAAAACCGAGGAATATGTGCTTCGATTGGATCAAAATCAGATCGCCTTGGGCCAAACCAATCAGTATGAGGTAATCAATGCGCTATTGGACATGTCGAAGCCACAAGGTGCTTCTGGATATGTAGCATTGGATGATAAAAACTACGGATTGGTTATCCGAGAAACAGATTCGGAGGATTTTAGCAAGTTTGACTTGGAGAAAACCGGCCTAATTGGAGGTGAAAATAGGATTTACAAAGTGGCTGACTTTGGCACTTTGACCAAAGAAACTACCACCAATGCCCTTCACAAAGAAAACAGGCAATACATCCGAGTAGCAAGTTTTGAGTACATGGGATCCGCTAAATTTGGAAATGAATATCTTGATGAGGTCCTAGACGAGATGAAGGTCACCATGCCGATCGGCTACGAGGCCAAAAAGCAAACTTGGAGTTGGGATTTTGAAAAAGCCAAAAGGCAATACGGATTGATCGGATTATTGATCGTTGCAATTTTCTTGATTTGCTCTGTATTATTTGAAAACCTCAAACAGCCACTTTACATCATCTCTATTGTTCCCATCAGTTTTATAGGACTGTTTTTGATCTTTTCTCTTTTCGATTTTTACTTTGATCAGGGAGGATATGCGGCGTTTGTGATGCTCGGAGGTCTGGCTGTGAATGCTGGGATTTTCATCATCAATGATCTGAATAATCGATCTGGTGGGGTCTACAATCGTAATGTGCTTAAGTCCGTGGCGGGTAAGGCCATCCCAATCTTGCTTACGATTCTATCAACTTGTTTTGGTCTGATTCCTTTCTTGATCGAGGGCCAAAATGAGATATTCTGGTTTTCGCTAGCAATAGGCACCATAGGTGGGTTAGTATTTAGTATGGTGGGAGTGTTTTGGGTGTTACCGGTTTTGCTGTGGAGGAAGGAATTACTGCATATGGATGAGTCAGAGGCAGTAACCAAATTAGAAAAACCAAAAAGGCAAAAATTCACATTTTGGAAACGTAAATAAAACATTTACATACTGAAACTAATTCTGAATTTTCCTCTAATAAAAAATATCATACACCACAAAACCGACCGAAAAAGTCAAAAACTGTAACGGTCCTCGTTGGTAATTATACTCGAAAATCCCCTCATCTGGTAAATAGGTGACATCTCCCCGGGTCAAAAAGCGAATATCATTGCTGCTCTGGTAGGTGGTTTTGATTTCAAGCTTCATGTGATCATCCCAAAAAGCCATGGGAATTTGAATTCCAGCCCCCATTCGATAGGCTAGTGTCCATTCTGAATGGTCCGTACCTGCTTCAAAGGCTTCCTCATCAATACTTGCCCGGATTTTATATCGGGTGTAGAGATAATTACCGCCAAACTGCGCTTCCAGAAATGGCGTGTATTTGGAATTGACAAAGGGGAGATATCGCATCGTGAGCATGCCGGTCACGATATTATTGTTTCTGCGTAGGCGAAGTTCATCCGTGAACCCAGGGAAAAGATCGGTACGTTTCTCCAGCTTGCTCCCGTAAACTCCATAGCCAAAATCAACTCCAATTTGAATCGGAGTAGTCTGAAATTCATAGAGCATAAATCCAGAAATGCTTGGAAAAAATAGACCTCCGGCTTGATCTCGTAAATCGCCAACGCTAGTACTTCCATTCAAATGGCCTCCTGCTATAAAGAACTGAGCCGAGGAAGTTTGGAGAAGTCCGAATGTTAAGATCAAGGTAAAGAGTTTTTTCATCATAGGGAATAACTCTTTTACGAATTTCTAAGGCTGGAAAGTTGCCTAAAACTTAATTTTTCACTCTTTGTCCTTTGTTATAAATCGGGATTTGTAGTCCGAAATAAGCATCAGTACTTCGGGAGTTTTTTGAAAGGATATTGGTAAGGATCGAGCCTGATCCAATGATCACAGGGCCGAGTCGAACTCCCAGTCCCCAGGAAAGGCCCTCTTCATATTGCCGATAGCTCAGTGGAGAATAAACTGCCAACCATCCAGATTCAAATCTTGGTGTGATACTGATGTTATTGGTGATTTGGCTGACGGGGATTTCCTGGTGATCTCTTAAATTAATTGACGCATGGGCAGAAAGATAAAATTTATTCGTCACGGCAAAATCACCGAAAATCTGCAATGAAGTCGGCATAGCAAGGTTTTGATCACGAACGTTTGTGGCTCCATCGTAATTTTCCTCTAGAACTTCTTCAATGCTCCTGCCATCAAATTCGTCAAGAGATATTCTCGCATTCATATCATAGCTAGTCTCAGAGAAGCCCTTGTAACTAATTCCTCCAATATCCAATACAGAGACTCCACCTCTGAACACATATCCGTCTCCATAAGCGCGCTCTCGCTTATCTTTTATTTCTAGAATCACTCCTAAATCCATTCCAAAACCTGAATTGAATGTACCGAAATCAATCTCACCATTATCTACTCCATCAGTGTATCCATAATCCAATTGCCCTAAGGTTGTTAGGTTATTAGACGCTTCTCGATAAATCGCACCGAGTGTTGCACTTGAAGTGGTCACGCCTCCCGCTCCGAAAAGATACTTCAATGTGGCAGCACCTTTTAACTCTATGGATTCATTGTTCAAGAAAACCCTACCGTAGGTCCCGCCGATTTCACCCCAGAGATGAGTAATCCCATTTAAGTCCTGCATGAGTACTTCAAATTGACTAGTATTCTCTTCTTCATCGACTATAGCTTCAATAAATTCACCGCCAATATTATTCAGATTGAAAAAAGTTCGAAATCTAGTGCTAATGGCAATGCTATGCTTGGGACTTAAATTCATTTGGAATGAAGGTCCGAGAATATCGAGGTTGCCCACGAAATTATTATCAGGTTTTGCATTGATATCTGAGGTAGCTGAAAGCTCGTCAAGGGTAGTGATTTTGGAAATATCAGAGATGTTGACCCCGATATAATCATTCCCAAAATACGCGCTGGTGGTGAATAAATTAATCTCTGACTTGAGTCTTGGATTGATCACATTTGCTGGGTTTAGGGTAAGACCCCGAATTCCCGCTCTATTATCTATTTGAGCCCCGACCAACGTTTGGGCTGAAGATGTTTGAGCCAAGCCAAATAGGGTGATCGTAATCATCAAGGATAGATAATTTTTAAAAAGTTTCATAGTGTAAAGAGTTTAAATTGGTTATTTCAAAAGACGATGAGCTCTTTCAATTTAGCTTTAAATCGCTCGACTGGCAAAAACTGCTTTTCCAAGCTTGGAGCAAATGGAACTGGAGTGTCTAGGCTTCCTTCACGCATCACAGGCGCATCCAAATGAGTAAAGCAATGTTCTGAGATCCAAGCGCAAATCTCGGCCCCGATACCGCCCGTCAGGCAATCCTCTTGAAGGAAAATGACTTTTCCTGTTTTCTTGACTGTGGCCATAACCGCTTCTTGGTCCCAAGGCAATAGCGTTCGTAAGTCCAAGATATCTGCCGAAATTCCCATTTCTTCCGCTGCCTGGATCGCCCAATGAACTCCCATCCCGTACGTGATGATGGAGACGTTTTCACCTTCTCTTGCCAAAGCAGCTTTGCCAATTTCAGTGGTGTAGTGCCCGTCAGGAATCTCTGCAGTGATGGAGCGATACATTCCTTTATGCTCAAAATAAAGATAAGGATTTGGGTCCTCAATAGCGGCATTGAGGAGGCCTTTGGCATCGTAAGGATTGGAAGGATAGACGATTTTTAGGCCTGGCGTATGGAAAAACCAAGCCTCATTGGACTGAGAATGGAAAGGACCAGCTGCCATTCCTGCACCTGTTGGCATCCGCACGACCACGTCTGCATTTTGTCCCCAACGGTAATGGATTTTGGCGAGATTATTTACAATCTGGTTGAATCCTACAGACACAAAATCAGCAAATTGCATTTCCACCATGGCTTTGTAGCCCTTGATTGAAAGTCCGAGTCCGGCACCGATGATGGCGCTTTCGCAAAGTGGAGTATTTCGAACTCGATCTCCACCAAATTTTGCCTTAAAGCCATCGGTAATTTTGAAGACTCCTCCATAATCCCCGATATCCTGTCCCATCAGCACCAAATTCGGGTACTTTTCCATGGATTGCTCCAGTCCCTGAGAAATCGCGTCTACAAAACGTTTCTCTGATTTTGGTCCATCTTCTGGGGCTGAAATTACTTCTTGTGAAAAAGGAGCATAAATATCATTCAATTCCACCTGCAGATCCGGTGAAATTGCTGGCTCTGAAAAGGCTTTATTTAATGCGTCATTGATGGCTTTTTTGATCCTTTTGTTGATTTGATCTTTGGTTTTGGTCTCCAGCACACCAATTTCTTCTAGATAGTTTTCATAATTATCCACTGGATCCAATCGAGCCCACTCTTCCATGATTTGTTTTGGAACATATTTGGTTCCCGAGGCTTCTTCGTGCCCCCTCATTCTAAAAGTGATTGCCTCTATGAGTACTGGACGTGGGTTTTGGCGAATATCTTCAGCTAAGGTCTTGATGGCATCATAGACTTCTAAGACATTATTTCCTTGTACCCGAATCGTTTCCATCCCATAGCCTGGGCCTTTGTCCGTGAAATTTTTGAAGGCAAATTGCTCTTCACTTGGAGTAGAAAGACCATAGCCATTGTGTTCCACTACAAAAATGACTGGCAGTTTCCACACCGCTGCGACATTAAGTCCCTCGTGAAAGTCTCCTTCCGAACTTGCACCATCTCCTGAGAAGACCACCGTCACTTTATTTTCCCGAGAAAGTTTGTGTGCTAAGCCGATACCATCTGCGATGGCCATTTGAGGGCCTAGGTGAGAAATCATGCCCACGATATGGTGCTCTCTAGACCCAAAGTGGAAGGAACGGTCGCGACCCTTTGTAAAGCCTGAGGCCTTGCCCTGAAACTGAGCGAAAAGCTTTTCAAGAGGAATATTCCGTCCTGTGAAAATGCCCAAATTTCTATGCATGGGCAGAATAAACTCATCTTGAGCCAGCGCATTAACTGCTCCAATCGAAATGGCTTCTTGTCCCCAGCCGCTAAACCACTTAGAAATACGTCCCTGTCGAAGCAAAATCAGCATTTTTTCTTCAATCCTTCTGGGAAGAAGGAGAGATTCGTACAGTTCGATTAGCCTTTGATCTGAATAATTTTTTCGGTCAAAATTTAAATCGGTTTTTTCGGCAAGTTTGGGCATTGGGCTAGGATTTGGACACTAAGTTAACCGAAGGATTAGGCTTTGCAAAGCCAAAAAAACTCAATTCTTTACAAGGATTGTGTAAAGTCTTTTAGATCGGGCTTTAGTTTTCAAAATCCCCGAAAATGCAAATGCCCCGACTTCCGCCGAGGCTAAAAATAAATGCAAGGAGTTAAAAAATTTTGCTGTACAGTTCAAATGTACACAGCCGGTTTCAGGCCGGAGTAAGCTTTTCGTTAAGCTTAGTTTATTAATCAATTCAGGATTTAATTTTAGGGTAATACCGAGCGGAGTAATATTATTCTGATTCTTGGTGAGCTTGATTTTTGATCATTTTGAGGGGTTTTGGCTTAATTTTAAGTTAACCTCAAAGGCCACATTAATGTGGCCAATCTCCCAAAAATTCTTTTGCTTTATATAATGCGCTGAAGCCTAAATTCCGATCAGTACCAAGAATGTTGTGAAAGTGGAAGATTATTGGAGAAGATCTCCGTGGACCACAGATCTTGGGCAACTGTTGACCGTTGACTGTGGACGGTCGACGTGAAAATTTCCCTACCTTTGCACCCTCAAAAAGAAGGAAATCTGTGAAAGCGAGAACTCTCAAAAAAGACAAGGTCAATATCATCACCATGGGTTGCTCCAAGAATCTGGTGGATTCGGAAGTGCTACTCACTCAACTCAAGGGTAATGGCATCAACGCCTACCATGAGTCCAATGCCGATGACAATAATATTGTGATCATCAACACCTGTGGCTTTATCGATAATGCCAAGCAGGAGTCTATCGATACCATTTTGCAGTATGTGGACGCCAAGGAGCAAGGCTTAGTGGATAAAGTCTATGTGACAGGATGTCTTTCGCAGAGATATAAAGCTGATCTGGAAAAAGAAATTCCTCAGGTGGATGCATTTTTCGGAACGCGAGATTTGCCTGCAATTTTGAAAAAATTCAAAGCAGACTATAAGCACGAATTGGTGGGTGAGCGACTGCTCACTCATTCTGCGCACTATGCCTATATGAAGATTTCCGAGGGTTGCGATCGACCTTGTTCGTTTTGCGCCATTCCGCTGATGCGTGGAGGACATGTTTCTAGGCCGATTGAAGAATTGGTCAAAGAAGCTCAACACAAAGCTGCTCAAGGCACCAAAGAGCTACTTTTGATCGCCCAGGATTCGACGTATTATGGTTTGG
Source organism: Algoriphagus namhaensis (assembly GCF_042649705.1). Lineage (NCBI taxonomy): Bacteria > Pseudomonadati > Bacteroidota > Cytophagia > Cytophagales > Cyclobacteriaceae > Algoriphagus > Algoriphagus namhaensis. The sequence goes on along the minus strand of NZ_JBHRZS010000006.1, from coordinate 16,117 downwards.
ATTTGTATAAAAAGAGAAATCTTGCCGAACTACTACGCCAGCTATCCGATGTGGAGGGAATCGACTGGATTCGATTGCACTATGCCTATCCCACAGGCTTCCCGATGGACGTGATTGAGGTAATGAAGGAGCGTTCAAATATTTGTAACTATCTGGACATTCCCTTGCAGCATGGTTCTACGGATGTGTTGAAGGCGATGCGTCGAGGTACCACGCGTGAAAAGCAGGAGAAACTGATCCACGATATCAGAGAAATGATCCCTGAGATAGCCATCCGAACTACCCTGATCGCCGGACATCCGGGTGAGGGAGAAAAGGAGTTTCAGGAAATGGTGGATTTTGTGGAGCGAATGAAATTTGAGCGACTGGGAGTATTTACTTATTCGCATGAAGAAAATACCCATGCGCACACCATGGAGGATATCCTATCTCAAGAAGAAAAGCAGGCACGGGCAAACCTTCTCATGGAAGTACAAGAGCAAATCTCCTATGACCTAAACCAAGAGAAAATCGGAAAGACTTTCAAAGTACTAATTGACAAAAAAGAAGGCGGTCACTTTGTAGGGCGAACGGAATTTGATTCGGTAGAAGTGGACAATGAAGTGCTGATCGATGCGTCGAAGCATTACTGCCGAGTTGGGGATTTTGTACATGCTCGAATTACTGATGCGACAGAGTTTGATCTTTATGGGGAAGTGATTGAAGACTAGAACTAGTCCAGCTTCTGGAGAAGCAAGACAACGACTACAATAATCGACAATTATGCTGCTTTACCAGAAGCAGCATTTCCTGATTTATTAAAAATTCCCTAATCCGATTCTTTCTTTCATCCTCGAAAAATCTTCTATTTTTAGACTATGAAAAAACTAATCCTGTTCCTAGTCGCTCTACTGCCTATGTCTGTTTTTGCACAGTTTTCTTACGACCTCCAAGGCCACCGCGGGGCTCGAGGCCTGATGCCTGAGAATACGATTCCTGCCATGATCAAAGCACTGGATTTGGGAGTGACTACGCTGGAACTTGACCTTGCAGTTACCAAGGATGGGGTCTTGGTGGTTACGCACGAGCCTTACATGAATCCCAGAATTTGTTTGAAACCTGACGGTTCTGAGATCGTGACTGGGGATCATAGCTACAATATCTACGAGATGAGCTATCGTGAACTCGGGGCTTACGATTGTGGGACTTTGTATCACCCTGGATTTCCTGATCAGGTGAAGTTTTATGCTACTAAACCGCTTTTGGAAGACCTTGTGGCAGTCACAGAGAAGTATGCTCGAGATCAGAATTTACCAGCACCGAGATATAATATCGAAATCAAAAGCTCTCCGGAAGGGGATGGGGTTTATCATCCGGGCGTTGCTGAGTTTTCCGATAAGGTGGTAGACTTTGTGAACAAAAATCTAGATTGGGAACGTGTGAATATCCAATCTTTTGATTTTCGGGTATTGAAGTATATTCATGAAAATCATCCTGAGGTTCCGCTCGCGATGCTTGTGGAAAATGCTAGTAAATATGAGCGAGATTTAGAAGAGCTTGGTTTCCAGCCAGAAATTTACTCCAGTTATTTTTTGGGATTGAATAAAGAGATTGTTGCCGAGCTTCAAAAAAAAGGCATGAAAGTCATCCCTTGGACCGTGAATACCGCGGAGCAAATGCAAAAGCTTTTGGATATGGGTGTGGATGGGATTATTACTGATTACCCAAATTTGGCTCCAAAGCAGTGATTTTTTTCCGAAAGGCCACGTTTGACCTGAAATCTCCCACGTTCATCGACTTTTTTTTATCATATTCATGACAAGAGACATCTTGAGCCCATCAACAACTCAAATTCTCAAATCATGAAAAAATTAAAATCATATTTCGCACTCGGCACATTACTGTTGCTTCTCAATTCCTGCGTTTACTCTTTGTTTCCCATCTATACTGAGGAGACGCTGGTCTTCCTGCCCGAACTTCTGGGAAGATGGCAATTAACCGGAGAGCAGGAGGATTATATCGAATTTCAGCGGATCAATAGTGAGTCCGAAGAGAATATCCAGGTTTCCGACCCTGTAAATGAATCCAGTAATGAAGTGTATACCGACTCGATTACTGTGAACGGGATGACCTTACGCTTTAATACTGATGACGGAATGATGGTCGAGGGCAAAATGGTCTACGACCGGGATAGTATACGCATGTTTTATGAGAGAATTGCCCAGAGGGTAGATTTTAGTGATGATTCAGAAAATTCCAAATCCACAATGGAGGCAGTGGGAGAATCCTTGGACGCTTTGGGTAAATCCATTGATGCAATTGGGAAATCCTTGGATGCAGTCACCAAGGCAGGCGGTAAGGTTACTTCTTTTGAAGGGTCTATGTATGAGTCCAATGATGAGAGCTATCGAATCATTGTTATGGACGATGGGGAAAGAACGGAGTATATGGGTCACGTGGCTAAAATCGGGAAGGACCATTTTCTGGATATATATCCGCTGGCAGAATATTCGGATTCGGGTTTTGGATCCAATATGATGCCTGTGCATACTTTTATGAAACTAGAGTTGAAAAGGGGCCAGTTGGATATGACTCAATTTGATCTGGATAAATTGAATAGACTTTTTGAGAGTAATCTCATTCGCTTGCGACATGAAAATGTGGATGGAACCGTTTTAATCACGGCTCAGCCCGAAGAAATTCAGAAGTTCTTGGATCGGTATTCAGATGATGAGTCGGTCTTTGAGGAAACGGATACCTATCAAAAAATAGACTGATGAAATCGAGCATGACTAAAAAGTCACACACTGGAATGATTATATTTGGCGAGATTCCATGTGGCCATAAAAAACAAATTATGAACACATGAAATTTCTCAAAAAACTCATTACCTCGACCTGGTTTCAGCATTCAATTTTCTGGATACTGTCCATTTATACCATCGGGAGCTATTTTTCCATTGCAAGTCTTTTCAAAGTCATAGACTTCTTTTACGCACTCCTATTTCATGTCTCGCTGGTATTTTTGGTCTATGTGAATTTGCGACTTTTGATCCCTCGATTGCTAGAGCACGAAAAATATGTTTATTACATACTCTGCATTCCGGCTTTGATTGTAGCCACTTACTGTATTCATGAGCTGACCTTTGAGGTACTTTTCCCTTTAATGGATTCGGATTATTACATGGTTTCGTTCACCGAATGGCAGGTTTTGGTATCGATTTTCGGCATTTACTTGGTTTTGACGACTTTGATTAAGCTTTCTAAATCTTGGTACAAACTCCAAGAGGTGGAGAAGGAAAAGCTTTCCATCGAGCTCGATTCATTGAAAACTCAGATCAACCCCCATTTTCTCTTCAATAGTTTGAATAGCATCTATTCTCAGGCCTTGGGCAAAAGTGAGCAAACGGCAGAAACTGTTTTGGAACTTTCCAATTTGCTCCGCTATATGCTTTATGAAGTGAGTGAGGATAAGGTGCCTTTGGTCAAAGAAGTAGAAATGCTCGAAAATTATATCGAGTTACAAAAGCTCCGCTTGGATGAAAACTCCCGTGTAGAATTTTTGGTCACAGGGAATTTGAGCGAAGTGAAAATTGCTCCATTGCTTCTTTTTCCTTTGGTGGAAAATGCATTCAAACATGGTCTGAAAGGAGTGTCAGAGGCAGGCTATGTGAGCATTCGGCTTTCGGTGGAGGATCGCGTTATTTTTGCGATTCGCAATAATCTGGGGCAAATTGACGATATGGAGAAAGGGAAATATGGAGGAATAGGGCTAGAAAATGTCAAAAGGCGATTGGAGCTGATCTACCCGGAAGCGTATGAATTGACCATAGAAAGGTCTGAAAGTGAATTTCTCGTAAAACTTATTCTGGAATGATTACCTGTGCCATAATCGATGACGAGCCTCTGAGTAGACAAGTTTTGAGGCAATTTGTAACTGATCATCCCGATCTCAGTTTGAAAGGCGAATACAAGGATGCCTTGGAGGCTCTAGCTGGGATAGAGCAAAATGAGGTGGATTTGCTGTTGTTGGATATCAATATGCCTAAACTCTCTGGCATAAATTTCTACAAATCCCTGAGCAGCAAACCTCTGGTAATTTTTACCACGGCATATCCCGAGTTTGCCTTGGATGGTTTTGAATTGAATGCGGTGGACTACTTAATGAAACCTATTGCTTTTGACCGATTTTTGAAAGCTATCCAAAAGGTGAAAGGCAGGCTCAAAACCTCACGTGAAATTCAAGACTATATTTTACTAAAAGTGGATAAAAAGCTCTATCGAACTCCATTTTCAGATATTTTATACTTGGAGGCTTTTGGGGATTATGCCAAAGTACATCTGGAAAATCAGGTTTTGATCATCACCAGTACGATGAAAAAGATGGAAGCTGAGCTACCGAATGAGCTTTTTATCCGAACTCATAAATCTTATATCATCAACACCTCCAAAGTGGAATTCATCGAGGGGAATCAAGTGAAAATAGGAAGCCAAATGATCCCTATTGGTCTCAGGTACCGAGAAGCGGTTTTGGAAAAAATGAAATAGGAGAGGTTCATTATTCGGTTTTTGCCCTTTGGCTCGCTTTGCCTAATTTAGCCGACTAAAATCACCCCAATGAAGCTAGTCGAAGTGACCACGTCCGCGCATCAAAAAGAATTTATCGAGATGGCTGTGCGTCTATACAAAAACGAAAAGAACTGGATTCGTCCTTTGGACAAAGATATAGAAGGGCTTTTTCACCCTGAGACTAATAAGCTTTTTCGTAACGGGGCGAAATGCAAGCGCTGGCTTTTGGAGAATGATAAAGGAGAAACGATTGGTCGGGTAGCTGCTTTCATCAATCCCAAGATGAAGGAAAAACAGCCAACCGGTGGTTTAGGATTTTTTGAGTGTATCGATAGTCAAGAGGCCGCTTTTCTTCTGTTTGATACGGCAAAAGCTTGGTTGGAAAGCGAGGGAATGGAAGCCATGGATGGTCCTATTAATTTCGGAGAGCGAGACAAGTGGTGGGGACTTTTGGTAGATGGTTTCTCAGAGCCGAATTACAATATGCCTTGGAACTTCAAGTATTATCAAAAATTCTTTGAGGACTACGGCTTCAAGCTCTATTTCAAGCAATTCACCTACATGCGGCCAGTTCAGAATTTGGGCTTTGATGAAAAGATGATCAAGCGTGCCAATCAAATCATGGCCAATCCAGATTACACCTTTAGATATATCAAAGGAAAAGAGCTGCAAGAAAAAGCTCCGGAATATTTTATGACGGTGTACAATAAAGCTTGGGCTAGACATATGGGCAAGTCTATCGCGCTGAAGGAAGCGCAGCTGATGTTTGGTAAAATGAAACCTATTATAGATCCGCGATTGATTTACTTCGCTTTTTACAAAGGCGAACCCGTCGGTTTTTTCATCCAAATTCCGGAGATCAACCAAATTTTCAAACATGTGAATGGAAAGATGGATCTCATTGGAAAGCTGAAATTTCTTTGGTACAAAACCTTTTCACCACCGAATAAAATGCTTGGTCTAGTCTTCGGTGTGGTTCCAGATCATCAAGGCAAAGGAGTGGAGTCCGCTATGATCATCACCTATGATAAAATGAGTGGCAAATCCTCTTTCCCATACAAAACAATAGAAATGAACTGGATCGGAGATTTTAACCCTAAAATGATGCGGGTTTGCGAACAGCTACTCGCCGAGATCTATAAAACCCACCATACTTACAGATACCTATTTGATCGAGAGAAACCTTTCGAGAGACACCGGATATTTGATTGAGGTGTTTATGGTGGATGCTCGATGCACGATGTTTCTATCCAATAAGTAATGACATTACAGGTGAAAGTTTAATTCCGAATGAAGTCTTGCCAACCTTCGATCAGAATTTTTCAATTTTACAATCTTTCAATTTTACAATTATATAAATGAAAAAATACGATGTGACCGGCATAGGAAATGCCCTAGTAGATATTGAATTCAAAACGAATGATCAGTTTTTTACCGACAATGGGGTAGAAAAAGGTCTAATGACTCTAGTAGATGAAGAGCGTCAAAACGCCTTGATGCAAGTAATCAATACAGCTGAAGCAAAGAAGCAGTGTGGTGGCTCAGCAGGGAATACGGTGATTGCCATCAGCCAATTTGGAGGAAAATCTTTTTACTGCTGTAAGGTGGCCAATGATGAATTGGGGCACTTTTATATGCAAGACATGAAGGAGAGTGGGGTAGACCATAATCTAGATCCAGAAAACCTAGCGGATGGCGTGACTGGAAAGTGTCTAGTAATGGTAACGGATGATGCTGAGCGTACCATGAATACATACTTGGGTATTACCCAGCACTATTCTCTGGCGGATGTAGATGAGGAGGCCATTAAGAATTCCCAGTATTTGTATATCGAAGGGTATTTAATTACTTCCGAAAATGGAAAGGCTGCCATGAGGCATGCTAAGCGAGTGGCAGAGGAAAATGGAGTTAAAGTAGCGATTACTTTTTCTGATCCTGCCATGGTAAAGTACTTCAAAGATCCTTTTATTGAGGTTTTGGGAGAGGGAGTGGATATGCTGTTTGCCAATGAGGAGGAAGCTATGCTATTCACAGGAAAAGATAATCTTTCGGAAGCTCGGGAAGAGCTAAAGAAATATGCCAAGCATTTTGTGATTACCCAAGGGAAAAACGGTGCAATCATTTTTGACGGGGACACCTTTATCGATATCGAGCCTTATGCTACGGAGGCTATTGACACGAATGGGGCTGGTGATATGTTTGCCGGAGCCTTTATGTTCGGGATCACGAATGGACACAGCTATGCTTCCAGCGGAAAGCTGGCTTCTATGGCAAGTTCTAAAATAGTGAGCCAATTTGGACCTCGATTACAGTGGCATGAGGCAAAGGATATTCTGGCGAAGCTGATTCCTTCTTAAGAATTTAGCATTATTTACAGAAAAAATTGTCTAGTTGATACCTTGAAATCCCATTCTATTATTAATTTCAGGTCTCAGAAAAAATAAGTTCTGAAAACAAATTGCCCTGTAAACCCGGTTTATAGTTAGTAAAATCGAAAACTCTAACCTTCTTACTTAAAATGAAAAAAATTACCCTATTTGGGTTGCTTGCCGCCCTGCTCTGCATGCCGGCATTTGCCCAGAAAAAGATCGAGTTCAAGGAATTCACCTTGGACAACGGCCTGCATGTGATCATGCACCAGGACAATAGTACACCCATTGTCATCACTTCAGTGTTGTATCATGTTGGTTCGAAGAACGAAAACCCAGAAAGAACGGGGTTTGCACATTTCTTTGAGCACTTGATGTTTGAAGGGTCTGAAAATATTGGACGCGGTGAGTACATGAGCACGATTGAAAGTCGTGGAGGTACTTTGAATGCCTTCACTTCAAATGACATCACCTACTATTATGAGTTGCTTCCTTCTAATGAGTTGGAATTAGCCCTGTATATGGAAAGCGAGCGTATGCTGCATTCCAAAGTGGATCAAATTGGTGTAGAGACACAGCGAGAGGTGGTGAAGGAGGAGTACCGTCAGCGGTATGAAAACCAGCCTTATGGCACCATTCTATTGGAAACTCTAAGAAGAGCGTATAGTGAGCATCCCTACAGATGGGCTCCAATTGGTTCGCTTGAGCATTTGAATGCTGCGGCTATCGAAGAGTTTCAACAATTTTACAATGATTTTTATGTGCCAAATAATGCTACACTAACCATTGCCGGAGATATTGACTATGCACAGGCGGAGAAATGGGTAAGAGAATATTTTACTGAAATTCCAATGAGTACGAAGGCAATTTATCGACCTAATGTCACTGAGCCTAAGAAAACAGAAGAGATCAGAGATATTGTCTACGACAACATTCAAATCCCAGCAGTAATTCAGGCCTACAATCTTCCAAAGCGTACCAATCCTGATTCTTATGCGCTGTCAATGCTTTCTACTTACTTAACTGGCGGAAATTCATCTTTGATGACTAAGGAGCTTGTGGATAAGCAGCAAAAGGCTTTGGCTTTGGCAGCGATTCCTTTGGAATTAGAGGACGGTGGGATCTTCATTATGTATGGCATCACCAATATGGGCGTAGAGCCTCAGGACTTGGAGTCGGAAATCGACAGGCTTATTAAGCAAGTTCAGGATGAAGGAATTTCGGATGAAGATTTCGAAAAGCTTCAAAATATCATGGAAAATAATATCGTCAGTGGAAACTCGTCAATGGCAGGTATTGCCCAAAATTTGGCTGAGGCTCATGTGATTTTCGGAGACACGAATTATATCAATCAGACAATGGATAACTACAGCAAGGTCAAGAAAGAGGACCTTCAGCGAGTGGCTAAGGAGTATCTAGACTTGAACGGTCGAGTGGTTCTTTATTATTTACCAAAGTCAGCTCAACCTACTGAATAATCACCGTGAATAAATTAGCAATTGACATGAAAAAATTAACTATATCTTTTGTATTAACCCTTTTGGTATCGGTGATGAGCTTTGCTCAGGTGGATCGTAGCAGCTATCCTGCTTCTGGTCCTGCTCCCGAAATCAAGATTGGTGATGCTGAAACCTTTACTCTAGAAAACGGGCTGAAGGTTTTTGTTGTGGAAAATGACAAATTACCTCGCGTATCTTTCACTCTAGTTTTAGAGCGTGATCCTATTTTGGAGGGAGATAAGGCTGGATACCTCGGTTTTGTAGGTCAAATGATGATGGCTGGAACAGAGAATAGATCCAAGGATGAACTTGACGAGGAGATTGATTTCATCGGAGCGAGTGTCAGCGCTGGTTCATCTTCCATGTTTGCTTCTTCTTTGAAAAAGCATCAAGAAAAAGTATTGGAACTAATGACGGATGTGCTTTACAACCCGATTTTTCCTCAAGAAGAATTGGAAAAATTGAAAAAGCAGTCCTTAACAGGACTAGCCACATCCAAAGACGATCCAAATTCTATTTCTAGCCGACTTTCTTCAGCTTTGGTTTATGGTAAAGATCATCCCTATGGGGAGGTTCAGACGGAAGCCACAATCAATAACATTGAAGTAGCTGATGTGAAGTCTTATTATGAGACTTTCTTCAAGCCAAATATTGCTTATTTGGCAATCGTAGGTGATATGTCTATCGAAGAGGCGAAGGAAATTGTTCCCAAATATTTTGCTAATTGGGAGCAAGGCGAAGTTCCTTCTTTTACCTACGAAAAGCCTGCTCCTGTCTCTAAGACTGAAGTTGGGCTTGTAGATAGAAGCTCTTCAGTTCAAACGGTGATTGACATAGCACAGCCAATTGATTTGACGCTTGGAGATGATAATTACATCAATAGCCGAGTTCTAAATCAAATCTTTGGTGGTGGATCTTCCGGTAGACTATTCAAAAACCTTAGAGAGGACAAAGGATTTACGTATGGTGCGTATTCTTCTATGGCAGCGGATAAGTTAGTGGGTCAGTTTTCCGCAAGTGCATCAGTGAGAACAGAAGTAACGGATTCTGCAGTGTATGAATTTGTAAGCGAGATTGATCGTTTGCTGGCAGAGGGCGTGACGGAGGAAGAATTGAAAATGGCTAAGGCCAACCTTGCTGGTTCATTCGGTCGTTCTTTAGAAAGTCCATCAACCATTGCAAACTTTGCCCTCAATACTGAGCGATACGATTTGCCAAAAGATTATTACAAAACCTATCTCCAGAAGATTGAAGCGCTTACTGTAGAAGATATCAATCAAACGGCAAAGGAATTGATCGATCCTAATAAATTATACATCACCGCGGTGGGTAATGGATCTGAGATTAAAGATAAACTCGCTCAATTCGGTGAGGTGAAAATGTATGACAATATGGGAGATCCTGCACGAGAGGTGCAGATGGTCGATGCGGATATGACTGCATCTAAAGTCCTTGCAAACTATATCGAAGCCATCGGCGGTGAATCTGCAGCAAACGCTGTGAAGTCTGCTAAGGTGAGTATGGATGCTGATGTTATGGGGAATATGATCACTATCGACATGGTTTTTGACGACGAGAACATGCGATTTGGTCAGAAGACTTCCCTTGGTGGAAATGTGATGCAAAGCACGAGCATGGTAGATGGCAAGGGAGCAATTTCTGCACAGGGTCAAAACATCGAAATGTCTGCCGAGCAGTATGCAGAAGCGCAAATGAGTGGATTCTTTATAGCTGAGCTTTACTATGAGGACCTCGGATATACACTTACACTTGATGGTGTAAAAGACGTGGAAGGTGAAGATGCCTACAAGGTGATCATCGCAAATGCAAACGGTGCTAGCATGAGTAATTACTACTCTGTAGAAACTGGGTTAAAAATCAAAAATGAAAATCCGACCTCAGGAGATACTTTCTATTCGGAGTATACAGAGAAAAATGAAGTATTGATTCCTATGCTTTGGACTATTAAGTCTCCAGCGATTCCAGTTCCACTTGCAGCGAAAATCACTTCGCTCGAATTGAATCCGACATTGACGGAGGCAGATTTTAAGTAATGATTACTGAACAAATGATTAAGGGAGCTATCTGGCTCCCTTTTTTATTTTGTCCAAATATCAAATTCGGCAGTCTTTTCTAGAGGGTGGAGAACAATTTTGGGGTAATAGGATTGCTCCCCCTTAGGAAAATCAAAGGAATGGTTTTGACCATTTTTTCGCTTCGACTTGATTTTTATGCTTTCTGGAGTTTCAGCCCAATCCAGTTCATCCCCAATCATTAGTGCTTGGTAAGCAGGGGAGCAAGGATGGATTTTTAGGATTACATTGTCCTTAGAAAGAATACCCAGCTGTTTGGTCAAGAGGTCAGGGTTGTCCATCTTATTCAATTCCATGCCGATGAGTCCAACTGTATTTTCTAAAAAGTCAAAAATATTCTCCTTACCGTGGATATACTCACGATAAAATTCATCTAATCTTTCAGCGTCAATCCCTTTTGACTTGAACAATCGCCAAAAACTATTCAGAGAATAGCCTTGCCTTTTCATACCAAATTTCTGCCAAGCTCTTGTCATCACTTTTGGGAGGCTACTCCCTTGGGCTAGAAGCATTAAATCCAAAGCAAAAGCGATCAAAGCCCCATGGCTATAAATGCTTGTTTTCTTATCGGGGATGCCTGCTTGGTATCCGTCCAGCCACAGGTCAAAACTTGACTCAAGGATAGAACTGGTTTGCATGCCCTGTACAGTTGATTCCCGATCTAATATTTTATTAAAATGTTTGAGGTAGGTTTCAAAACCATAAACTCCAGATTTAAGCAAATAAAGATCGCCCATGTACGTAGTGATTCCCTCCAACATCCATCCGGCTTCGGTGTAGACTTCAGTACCAAAATTGTATGGGAGTAGTTCTTTAGGTCTAATCTGGCAGACATTCCAAGCATGGTACAACTCGTGACATGCCACCCCAATCAAATCTTCCATGGCTTCAGTTTCTTGAAGCATATCCCAAGGACCAAAGGTAATGACAGTGCCTCTCTTGTGTTCTACTCCATGGTAGTGTTTGTAGGGGAGGATCTGGTAGATGAAATGGTATTCGGACTCTGGGAATTCACCAAAATCCTCAATCAATCGCTTAGTAAATTTTTTATGTGCTGTGATAAATTCTGATTTACTGAAGTGAATTTCTCCATGAATCCAGATTTGAAAATCTTGATGAGCGACTTTGTATGTCCAGTGAGTAAGATTTTCTGCTGCGAGTAGGGTAGTATCGGCTAATTCCTCGAAACTAGGAACAGTGTAATTTTGGTTTTTGAGTAGTGGCTGGGTACATACCCTTTTGGAATACCCTTTTTGGAGAAATTCTATAATCAGGTCCTGAGGCTTCAAGCCTTTTATTTCGACTAGGCAATTCACAAAATTGATGTAAATCTGCTGCTCATCTACCCAGCAGGATCCAGCGTCCATTTTGGCGGCATGGTATTCATAGCTGATTGTGTATTCTTTGTTGGCTTCGATCGACATGGTCCAAGTGTTTTTATTTTCTTTCGAAAAAGGAACGGCATGGCCATTGGACTCTACAGTGAATTTTCTCAAGTTTTGAGCGTAGTCAGCCAGCTGATAGCGTCCCGCACGCCAGGCAGGAAGTTGAACTTTGATAGTCGTATCAAAGTACGAGTGGACCAAAACTTGAATATTGAGGAACTGTGAAGTCGGGTTTTTTGATGAAATTTGATACTTAATCATACCTTTGTAGAAGTTTTATTACAAATCTCAAAGGGGGATTTGTATTTAATGAAATGCTACTTATCTTTGCAGTCCTTTTTGGAGGGTTTACCAGAAAGTCAAAAACAGAACGCAATTAGTTAAAGATATTCGATCATGAAAAGAACATTCCAACCTTCTCGCAGAAAAAGAAAAAATAAGCACGGATTCAGAGAAAGAATGTCTTCTGCCAACGGAAGAAGGGTGCTAAGATCCAGAAGAGCAAAAGGTAGAAAGAAGCTTACCGTTTCTTCTGAAAAGACATTGAAGAAGTAATTCTTTGAACTTCTTTTCGTATGTTCATATACGGCAGGACTCCTTCAGATGAATTTTCGACTTCCAAAGAGTGAGAGACTTCACTCCGTAAAATTAATCGAGGAACTTTTTAGCGAAGGTTCCTCTTTCTTTTTATACCCCTTCAAGGTGGTTTACAAAGGTCGTGCACCACTTGAGGAAGAAGGTACGGCTGTGCTGTTTTCCGTTCCGAAAAAGAAACTGAGGAAAGCTCACCAAAGAAACCTTGTCAAACGCCGCATGAGGGAGTCATACCGACTGAATAAACATAAATTAACGCTTGATCGACCAATCCTTCTTGGGTTTGTTTACGTTTCTCAAGAAATTATGTCGTTTTCAGATATCCAATCCAAGATGGTAAAGATTTTGGATCGTTTAAATTTAGAATATCACACTAACCATGAAGATAAAAAACCTTAGAAAAGGGCCTTTGCTGTTTTTAGGAATTAGCCTAGTGCTTTTTTCCGGCCTCTTTGCTTTTACCCTCAGGAATGATAGGCTTTTCACCCTTGCCAAAAATATTGACATTTTCGCTACTCTAGTTCGAGAGTTAGACTCTTACTATGTGGAGGAAATCGATGCAGATAAATTGGTGACTGTTGGGATCAATGCCATGCTGGAAGAATTGGACCCATATACCGAGTATATCCCAGAGGAAGAATCAGAAGGTTTTAGAACTTTAACCACTGGAGAATATGCCGGGGTTGGGGCCTTGATTGGAAACCGGGGAGAAGGCAATATGATTATTATGCCCTACACAGGGTTTCCTGCTCAAGAGGCTGGATTGAGAATTGCCGATTTTCTTTTGACTGTGGATACGGTGAATGTTGCTAAAAAATCAACGGCTGAGGTTTCTGAACTATTGAAGGGGCCTGCAAACACCAATGTAAATGTGAGTGTATTAAGAGATAAGGATACACTTCGCTTTGAGTTGACGCGGAAGAAGATCGTAATATCAAATGTTCCATATTATGGAAAACTTGACGAGACAACTGGATATATTAAACTAGCGGAGTTTACCAGTAACGCATCGTTAGAGGTACGTAGAGCTTTGGAGGATTTGAAATCACAAGGGATTGAAAAGCTTGTTCTAGATCTTCGAAACAATGGTGGTGGATTGCTCAACGAGGCAGTGGAGATTGTCAATCTCTTTGTACCCAAGGGCAAAGAGGTGGTGAAGACGCTAGGAAAGTTGGATAATGTCAATTACACCTACAAAACGACCAAAACACCTGTCGACAAAAATATTCCGCTCGTGGTTCTGATCAATGAAGGAAGTGCTTCCGCCTCCGAGATCGTGGCTGGAGCCTTGCAGGATTATGATCGTGCGGTTTTAATTGGAAGGAAGTCATTTGGAAAAGGTTTGGTGCAAACTACTTTGCCATTGACATACAACGCCCAAGTTAAAGTTACTACTGCAAAATACTATATCCCAAGTGGACGCTGTATCCAAGCTATTGACTATGCCCAAAGTCGTGAAAATGGAGAAATTACAGTGGTTCCTGATTCGCTTCGTAAGGAATTTTTGACGGCAAATGGCCGGGTGGTTTTAGACGGAGCTGGAATTGAGCCAGATGCTAAGGTAGAACCAAGGCAATACGCCCCTATTTCTTACACCTTGGTCGCAGGGAATCATATTTTCGATTTTGCTACGCAGTATTACTATAAGCACGAACAGATCGGGGATCCTAGAACTTTCTCCATCACTGATGAGGATTATAATGAGTTTGTAGCCTTTCTAGAAGGTAAAGAGTATGACTACACTACTTATGTAGAGAAGTCTTTGGAAGATTTGGAAAAGTATGCTGAAAAAGAAGAGTACTACTCTGAGATCGAAGAGCAAATAGAGGCCATCAAGGCTCGAGTGAATCATAATAAAGAACAGGATCTGATTACCCATCAAAATGAGGTTCGCCGAATCCTTTCAGGTGAAATCGCTTCAAGATATTATTTTCAGGAGGGGATGATTGCCTCCGGCTTGGATTATGACGAAGATATTGAAGAGGCTTTGAAGTATTTGAATGACGCGGATCTAAGACAGTCTGTGCTAACTGCTTCCAAAAAATAAGCTAGGCTATGGCAATTATATTGTCTTTGGAGACATCCACTTCAGTCTGTTCGGTTGCGATTCATGAAAAGGGCCAGCTGCGAGCATTGCAAGAAGTGAATGAGCCTGGTGCACATGCAGGAAAATTGATGGATTTGATTACTGCATGTCTCGAAAATTCAGTTCTTCAAATTGAAAATTTGGACGCCATAGCTGTTTCGTCTGGACCTGGTTCCTATACTGGTTTGAGAATTGGGATCTCAGCGGCCAAGGGTTTAGCCTTTGCTAGAAATGTTCCAATCATTGGAGTGAGCTCCATGGAAGTTTTGGCACATGCGGCTAGGCATGAGATGAATGAAAGAAGTTTAATTATCCCTTTATTAGATGCTCGTCGGATGGAGGTCTATGCCGAGGTATTCAACGATACGCTGGACTCGGTTTCAGGAGTCCGCCCAGTTATATTAGGAGAGGGCGTCTTTGAGAACTATTTGTCTCAGTCAGTGGTTTGTTTTATTGGGGATGGGGTTTCAAAAGCTAAGAACATTATTTCCCATCCTAATGCTAAATTTTCAGAAGCCAGCATATCCGCGCGCTTTATGGGAGAGGTGGCTTGGAAAAAGTTCTTAATCCATGACTTTGAAGATTTGGCCTATTTTGCACCAGATTATTTGAAAGAATTTAAAGCGTTAAAGTCAACAAAAAATCCACTATTGAAATGAGCGAAATAGTAAACAGAGTGGCTACGAGTCCTTTATTGACAATTGATCTGGAGGAGCTTTACCCAAAGGGTGAAAGAGTCACTTTTGATCTTAAGCCATTTTTGTTTCAGGAATTGATTCTCAGGGAAAAGGAATTTCGTCTGGCGTTGAAAGAATTAGATTGGGGGATTTACGAAGCAAAGTGGGTGTCTATTGTTTGTTCTGCTGACGCTATCGTTCCAAATTGGGCCTTTATTTTGGTTGCAACTCATCTTGAAGGGTTGGCTGCTGGGTATGTGGTGGGTTCGATGGATGATTTAGAAAAGGTGGTCGTCGATTCTGTTATCACAAATATCGATGATCAGGAGTTAAAAGATCGCCCTGTTGTAATCAAAGGGTGCAGTGATTTGCCTAATCCACTGTATGCATATGGCCAGCTTGTGAAGCGGATTCAGCCATTGGTGAGATCAATTATGTACGGTGAGCCATGTAGCACGGTGCCTATTTATAAGCGGCCCAAAAAATAGTTGCTTGAAGATAAGAGTCTTATAATTTTTTAATGTTTTTCTGAAACATTCATTTGGTTAATTCTAGACTCTACCCTATGTTTGCACTCCCATTTGAGAACAGACTCAAATTTTGATTTCACAGCGCGAATTTTCGGACAAAGAGATTTAAATTATTTTTGATTTTTCTTTTTGCAGATGAAATAATTATCCCGATATTTGCACTCGCATTTGAGGAAAACGACCTCACTCATCCTTAGAAAGCTAAGGAAAAAGTTCTTTGAAATGATGTAAGGCGAATACCTGAGTGGTTATATGGGGTTGGTTTTCGGACTGGCTTTGTGTGATCATGAAATAGGAAAAGAAAGACAAAAAAGTTAATAGACAATTTACAATGGAG